>NZ_DLIX01000010.1:0-1067871 GCF_002483935.1 Sphingobacterium sp. UBA7631 | reverse complement strand
AAGCAAGCAAGCAAGCAAGCATCCGGCTGCTGCAGGTATTTGTCTATTGGTTAAGTTTTCTTTAAGTCTTTGTGCTGAAATGTCAGATTATCACGACGGTATAGATTTTATTTTGTATTTTAACTTTAAGAATAAAACCATGGAGTTATAAATGAATGTTATGATGAAAAAGATTTTTTTTACAGTTGTTGGGCTTTTGGTTGCATCGTTTGTTTTCGCCCAAATGCCACAGGTAAAGGTTGAAGAGGGGGTGCTAGAAGGGATTATCTTGTCAAGCGGGGTCGAGTCCTTCCGAGGGATCCCCTTTGCAAAACCCCCAGTAGGCGATCTAAGATGGAAAGAACCGCAAGCTGCTGAACACTGGTCTGGTATCCGTAAAGCAGATCATTTTGGTTATTCTCCGATGCAGAAACCGATCTATGGGGATATGCGATTTCGGTCGCCGGGGATCAGTGAAGACTGTCTATACCTGAATGTATGGCGTCCAAAGAGTCTTCATTCAGGCAAACTTCCTGTTTTAGTTTATTTTTACGGCGGGGGGTTCAATGCTGGTGATGGATCTGAAAATCGTTATGATGGTGAAAGTTTTGCTAAAGAAGGTCTTATTGTCGTTACTGTCAACTATCGTCTTGGTATCTTTGGTTTCTTCGCGCATCCAGCATTAACGGAGGAATCACCGAAACATGCTTCAGGAAATTATGGACTGCTGGATCAGCATGCAGCTTTGGTTTGGGTCAAAAAAAATATAGCTGCATTCGGCGGTGATCCCGATGCGGTCACCATCGGTGGCGAGTCGGCAGGAAGTATGTCTGTTTCCGCTCAAATGACTAGTCCGCTATCCAAGGGGTTGTTTACGCGTGCTATCGGTCAGAGCGGAAGTGTCTTTAACTTACGGTATGGTACAGCCTCTATTACTGAGCAGGAACAACAGGGCCTTGCATTTGCATCGCGGGTAAATGCCACAGGTCTTGATCAACTGCGTGAAATTCCTGCGGCCGAACTTCTAAATAAAGCCAGCGAGCCAGGAGCCTTCACTACCCGTTTGATTGTTGATGGCTATTTTTTGCCGCGATCTCCATTGGCTATTTTTGAAGCCGGGGAGCAATCTAAGGTTCCCTTGCTTGCCGGTTGGACTTCCACGGAAGCTCCCTATATGGCTTACATGGGTAAATCTTACCCATCTCCGGAGAATTATGAGAAGTTGGTAAGAGCACAGTTTGGTGTTAAAGCTGAAGAAGTGCTCAAGGAGTATCCAGGGAAGACCGAGGCAGAAGTCATTGAATCGGCAACTGCATTAGCTAGCGATAATTTTATTGTGTATAGTACTTGGAAATGGCTTGACCTGCAACGAAAGAATAGCGGTAACCCAGTCTTCGTTTATATATTCGGTAAACCGCGGCCACCCATGCAACCGGCATATCGTGATGCACAAACCGGGCTTGCCGGAGGAATTAGCAAGAAATCTACACAAGAAGACAAGGAAAAAAGCCCACAGCCCCTACCGGGAGCTTTCCATGCCAGTGATATCGAATATTTATTGGGAAATCTGCAGAGTAATGATGTTTTTGCCTGGACAGAAGATGATTACAAGGTTTCGAAACTTGGTCAGCAGTACTTTGTTAATTTTATCAAGACGGGTGATCCAAATGGAAAAGGACTTCCAGCCTGGCCGAAAACAACAGCAAAAGATCAGCGAATGAATATCTTGAATTTGAATACCGAGTTGAAAGCTTCTGCTGAAGAATTTCGGAACAGGTATCTTTTTCTGGATAAAATGTTTGTCGACCGTGAATATAAATCCAGATAGTTGCCTTCTTTATTTACGGTCAAATAAAAACCATTTATCGCTAAGGGCTGTTATCATAGAGACTTTTTATAAAAGCGGATAGATGATATTGTCCTGTGCAGGAAAATCCTAGGTCGTGAACAGATTTATTAAGAATCGTCTTTTGAATAGCGGGGGCAACCAATGTAGGAGACCGAAGCATGATTTGTAACGTTGATTTTTTGTAAATGAAACTCATATAGAACAAACTTGGATATATGGTAATACACCCTGATGTGATTATTATAGGTGGCGGCTTGGCTGGACTTACAAGTGCATTGCATCTGTCTAAACAAGGATTCAACGTGACGTTAATCGAAAAACATGATTTTCCTCGTCATAAGGTTTGTGGCGAATATGTTTCGAACGAAGTCTTGCCCTATCTGCATTGGCTACAAGTGGATGTCAAATCGCTCTGTCCAACACATATTCGGGAGCTTGAGTTCACGACAGAAGGTGGGCAGATGAATAGGGTCAGGTTACCCTTGGGTGGAATTGGCATCAGTCGTTACGCGTTGGATGATCTGTTATATCAGCGAGCAAAAGGGGCGGGTTGTACAATTGTTATTGCGACCGTCACAGGCGTATCCTTTAGCAATGATACATTTGCTGTTTCATTTCAAGATCAGGTATTAAGATCAAAAATTGTACTGGGCGCATATGGAAAACGCAGCAATGTGGATCAGCTCTTATCCCGCGATTTTATAACAAAAACCTCTCCGTGGATGGCTGTTAAAGCACACTATTCGGGCGATTTTCCGAATGACCTTATTGCCTTGCATCATTTTGAAGGCGGTTATTGTGGTATTTCTAAGGTCGAAGATGACCAGATAAATTTATGTTATCTGGCCGATGTAAAAACGTTCAAGAGGTATAAAAATGTAGGTGATTATCAAAAGTATGTGTTGTCTAAAAATAGGCATCTTCAGTGTTTTTTTGAAAAGAGTAGACTACTTTTTGACAAGCCGCTTGCAATAAGTCAATTTTCATTTGATCAGAAATCAGCGGTAGAAAACCATATGCTTATGATTGGTGATACGGCCGGTCTTATTCATCCATTCTGTGGAAATGGGATGGCGATGGCGATACATAGTGCAAAAATGGCTTCCGAGCTTATTGTGGACTATTACCATGGTCATATCGATTCGCGCCACCAATTGGAACAGTCCTATATGAATCAATGGAATCGAACCTTTAAAAGACGGCTCTTATTCGGACGACTTCTGTCGGGTGTACTGCGTTATAAAATAGGTACCGCGGTTCTAATGAAGGCTACGATATTTTTTCCAAAAATCTTAAGTTGGATGATAAAACAAACTCATGGAAATGCAAGCTCAATAAAATGGGGATAGACACAAGATATAGAACATCGCAGAATGAGATCATGGACGATTTTCGGCTGGAGGGCGACGAACTTCGCGTCACGCTGGATCGAATTGCAAAGATTAATCGTTTTCTAGGCGGAAATAGCATTACGTTGAATGGTGTGAAAACATTGCTTTCAACCGGCTACAAGAATGAAACAATAACCATTGTGGATATCGGTTGTGGTAATGGGGACATGCTTCGCATGTTAAGCGATTATGGCAATAGACATCATATTAAGCTTTCATTGCTCGGGATTGATGCTAATCCGTATACAATAAATTGTGCAAGGGATCTGTCGAAAGATTATACCAATATATCCTATTTGTGTGCAGATATCTTTGAAGCGAATTTTGAAGATGTCAAGTATGACATTGTTCTGTGTACGCTTACTTTACATCATTTCGACGATGAAGCGATTTTTCGTCTGCTAGATAGCCTGGTCAACGTATCAAAATTGGGGGTCGTCATAAACGATTTACAAAGGAGTAAAATGGCTTACCGGCTTTTTCAAACTATTGCTGTTGTTTTTAGGTTAAATAGAATGACAAAAGTGGATGGGCTTGTTTCCATACTGCGCGGGTTTAAAAAGATTGAGCTTGTACAATTCGCAAAGAGGTTACGGTTAGAACATTACACCATCCAATGGAAATGGGCCTTTCGTTACCAGTGGATAATTTTCAATATATGAATGTTAAAATAATAAATGTTGCCAAGCAACTCCCTAAATACTCTTGTACTACCGTTGATATCCTTCCGCTATTGGATATTTGGCTTCATGGACAGGAACCTCGTTTTATTAAGAAAATCAAGAAACTTTTTGAAGGTGCCGCCGTGGACAGGCGCTATGCGATTATGGATCCGATCGAAGTCTTCACGGCGACATCTTTTGAAGAAAAAAACAATGTGTATTGCCGGGAGGCGATAGCCCTAGGGGAGCAAGCACTTCGTCAGGCCCTTGAACAAACGGGCTGGGATCCCCAGTCTCTGGATTATATCATTACAGTCAGTTGCACTGGAATTATGATCCCCTCTCTAGACGCGTATCTTATTAATAGGATGAAACTCCGACAGGATATTGTGCGGTTACCAGTTACCGAAATGGGTTGCGTTGCCGGTGTTTCAGGTATTATTTATGCTAAAAATTTTCTTCAGGCAAACCCAGGTAAACGTGCTGCGGTTATTGCCGTCGAAGCGCCAACAGCGACTTTTCAGCTGGAAGATTTCTCGATGTCGAATATGGTCAGTGCCGCCATTTTCGGCGATGGTGCAGCTTGCTGTCTGCTTTCATCCTGTGAGGAAAATTGCGGACCTGTAATTCTTGATCAGGAGATGTATCATTTTTATGATGCGGAGGACATTATGGGGTTTAAATTGACCAACACTGGTATGCAGATGATACTGGATGTGGATGTGCCCAATGTGATTGCGTCCCATTTTGATGCAGTTATACATCCATTCCTGAAAAAGAACCAGCTGGAAATTAAAGATATTAATTACATGATTTTTCATCCGGGCGGGAAAAAGATCGTAGCCACAATCGAGGAGATTTTTGCTGAATTTGATAAAGATATTGAAGATACTAAGGCTATACTAGCGGACTATGGTAATATGTCGAGCGCCACGGTACTCTACGTCCTTGAACGTATTATGAAACGTAAGCCTCAAGCCGGTGAATTGGGGTTGATGCTGAGTTTCGGTCCGGGATTTTCAGCACAGCGGGTTTTATTACAGTGGTAACTTACTCATTTTGAACCATGGAATTGAATGCTATACTAGCGAAATTGCCCTACAGGGCCCCATTTTTATTTGTCGATGAGTTGATTCATGTCGATGACGAAGGTGTTGCAGGTACCTATACTTTTGATGAAGATCTGGACTTTTATCGCGGCCATTTTTATGATAGAGCGATTACCCCGGGAGTTATTCTGATCGAAACGATGGCTCAAATAGGTCTGGCCTGTTTGGGAATCTTTCTGCTCAATAAAGACTTAATGCAAGGCTCGTCTATTGCGTTGACTTCTACTGAAATACAGTTTTTAAAACCAGTATATCCAAAGGAGAAAGTCACCGTGTTTTCAAAAAAAATATATTTTAGGTTTGGCAAACTAAAGTGTGCCGTTACGATGAAGAATGAAGCCGGACAGGAAGTTTGTAAAGGGATATTGGCAGGCATGATGACGGAGGAGTTATGAAGAGAGTTGTGATTACTGGACTAGGAGTCGTTGCGCCCAATGGAGTGGGGGTGTCTGCCTTTACTCAGGCCATCAAAGATGGCGTTTCGGGTATTAGACATGATGAACAGCTGGAAAAACTACAGTTTTCCTGCCAGATTGCTGGAATGCCGCAAATATCAGATGATCTTAAAAGGCAATATTTCACTGAACTTGAGCTTAGAGGTTTTAATAGTACAGGCATCTTGTACGGAGTCATTGCTGGAATGGAGGCCTGGACAAATGCAGGTCTTCCTATTGCCGTAAATTCGGCCCCCGATTGGGATAGCGGAACAGTCTTTGGTTCAGGTACATCAGGTATTGATAAGTTTCGCGAGAGTATTTATAAAATTGATGAGCTACAAACCCGCAGACTAGGTAGTACAGTTGTGGCGCAAACAATGAACAGTGGTGTCAGTGCATATTTAGGCGGGAAACTAGGCCTCGGAAATCAGGTGACCACCAATTCCTCGGCCTGTGCTACTGGGACTGAAGCAATTCTAATGGCATATGACCGGATTCGGTCCGGAAGAGCAAAACGCATGCTGGCAGGCAGTACTGGAGATAGTGGGCCTTATATTTGGGGCGGTTTTGATGCACTACGTGTCTGTAGTTCGCAATATAATGACCGCCCTGCGGAAGGGTCGCGCCCAATGAGTGCAACAGCCGCAGGGTTCGTCCCGGGTAGTGGGGCTGGAGCCCTATTACTGGAAGATTTGGAAAGTGCCTTAGCACGCAATGCCGTTATATATGGCGAGTTATTGGGCGGCCAAGTAAACTCTGGAGGACAACGGGGAACAGGCAGTATGACAGCTCCAAACGCTGATGCTGTACGCCGTTGCATTCAAGAGGCCCTAAACAATTCGGGCGTCTCCAAATGGGATGTCGATGCTATAAACGGTCATCTAACGGCAACAGCCAAAGATGCTTTTGAAATAGAAAACTGGACCGAGGCACTTGGGCGTAAAGGGAAAGATTTTCCATGGATAAATTCGCTAAAAGGAATGACTGGGCATTGTCTCAGCGCGGCAGGTAGCATAGAATGCGTGGCCACAGTTTTGCAGTTATTTCATGGATTTTTATTCGGAAACAGTAATTGTACTGATTTACATCCCGAGATCGCAGCACTGATAGATCCATCAAGAGTATCAATACATCAAATTGATGTCAAACCCCAAATTATAGCCAAGGCAAGTTTCGGGTTTGGAGATGTAAATGCCTGTTTAATATTTAAAAAATTTGATAACTAAATTTATGAAGAGAGAAGAATTGATCGGTGCTTTAAAACCAATTATAGCACCCTACACAACAAACGAAGAAGCTTTCGGAAAGCTTACTGAAGAGACTGATTTTATGCGTGATCTACAAATTAATTCAGCCAATTTGGTCGATATTGTACTGGATATCGAAGATCAATTTGGGATCGTTATTGAAAATTCTGATATGGAGCGTATGCTTAATATAGGAGCCGCAGTCGAAATAATCGAAAGCAAGTTACAAGAAAAATGATTGGTAATGACATTATCGATCTGGTTCAGTCCAGAAAAGAGAGTAATTGGAGACGTAGAGGTTTTCTTTCAAAACTATTTAATGAGCAGGAACAACTGTTGATTGTGAACAGTCCAGACCCCGAAATTGTTGTTTGGCTCTTATGGAGTATGAAAGAGGCTGCCTATAAAATATGGAATAGACAGACAGGAATCAGAAAGTACATTCCTTTAAAATTGCGGTGTTCAGTTATTGAACGAACTGCTTGCAAGGCGAGGGGAGAAGTCATCTGCGAAGGAAAAAGGTATTATACGAAGACCATCGTTTCCCCTGATTTTATACATAGCGTAGCAGCTGGCGAATTAGTTCATTTGGACGATATTGTTGAAATCAAAAGAGATGGAATTATTAAAGATTCTCTCGGAGTTCCAAGCCTCGTTCTGAGGGATGGGAAGAGGCGCTTGCCTGTTTCCGTAAGTAACCATGGCCGTTTTGAGCGAATAGTTTCGATTCATAGCCTATTGACTTAATTAGACGAGCGACCATCTTATTGTACTTGGATGGATTCCTCCCGAAGCATCTGTTTGAATTTGGGATCTCGGATATAACGACTAAAGTCATGGCTTGACATTCCTGTGAAATCAGTCATCGAAAAGATGGTATAATTTTTCTTAAGTGCGTTAAAACTTTCCTCTTTATATCCCAGATCTGTTGGATTAAGTTTATTCGATAAGAATCCAAAAAACTTCTTCAACATCTTATCCGTACCATTTATGGTGATATGTATTTTCTTAACCTGGGAGCTCAGTTCCACAAATTTTTTGGTGTTAGTTGTTGTATCGGTATACTGAAATTCGGAAAGCCCTATGGCTGGCGCCAACATAATACAGGTAATCCTGTTTTTGTTTTCCAATAAAGGTTTTGCCCGCTCGATATCGACCTTATGAATGTCTTTGGCCTGAGCGGAAAAAGAACTGTTGTATTCCGGATTCGAAATAGCACTCATCACCACAGATGCTCCACGACTGTGAGAGATAATGAAGACATCTTTATCGGCCATATTATTCAGTATACGTCTCAATCCAAATTCACCGGCCATCTGGCTAAAGGAGGCTGCGGAAAACCAGTTTTTTGCAGATCGAAACGGAGAGGTTGATCGTAAACCATCCCAATAAAAGCGAATAATTTCGTCGGTTTTGGGATTTGTAACGATATGATCGGCAATATATTTATATTGTTTTACAACGGATTCTTCATCGGCATTAAAGCCATGAACTAAAATGAACACACGTTTTTTTGGTGCAATGCGTTTTGACAGACGCAGCATGTTACCGCGTTCAAAAGCAAGTAACTGTTCGCGGTCGCCTCTGTCGGTGGCAATCTTCATCAGTGAATAAGGGTCTCTAGCAGCTTTATTCGAGGGGATGCCATAACTTTTCTTCCAATTATCGGGGTAGAAATTTCCATTCTGATCCACAAATGAATACCATAAATTGGGATCTACACCAGTATTGGGAGATGCCGAATCAGGAAGGTTATGAATAAGACCACACGAGGCGAACAAGGTGATAATGAGGATGAAGTAGAAAAAATATCTTTTGTTCATATGCTTTATTTCCTTCTATATCAGAATTTTATTTTCACTAGGATCCAATGGCTATCAAATTGGATGTATTTCTACAAAAATTCATTTCATGTAATATAGTCATTATTTTGGATAGCAAAAAGCAAGTCCGCATTTCGTCTGCTTATTATTTTTCCTAATTTATCTGGATGAAGCTAAGGATCTATTCTTTTAATCAAATAAAGCCTATTGCGTCGACTGGTGAAAAGCTGGTAATTTAAAGCCGCATTTGAGTAGTAACCATAGTTATGAAATTGTTCCGTATCCTCAAAAGTCAGCGCTCCAATATTCTTACCATTGATTTCAATCTGAGACCAATGCCACTCCTCATCAAGATATAAATGATCTTTAAATTTTAAGGTGTCGTTTTCGACAACAAGGTGTGAGAAAAGGCAACCTCGCCAACGATCGCCTTGCTCATATTTTCCGCTGTTCACATCCTGTCGATTGCGAATACGCCTGATTTTTTGGTAATAAACCGATTGAATATTGGCGGGGGAATGATTCGTGACCCATTCATTCTTGTCCCAGTGTCCGAAAAGGTCATTTACTGTACGCCCTCTAGACACAGTTTGCAGATTTAAATTACCATCATCCGATATATTTTCACAGAATATATGCCATTTACCGTCCATGAAATACGTTTTTTTTGAGTAGCTTTTCGAATTGCTGTGTTCGAAATCATAGATTCGCTCAGAAAGAAAATACTGTGCTTTACGATCGATATCATCTAGTTGTTGGCGTTGTTGATCCGCAGTCCAGTTGAGATCGGCATTGCGTATTTCAATGCTGTTTTTTGTGGTATCACCATCTAATGGCCAGCTACGAAAGTAATGTTTTCCTATGTTGATCAGATAGCCCTCGAAAAGAATCTCTGTATCCTTATCTTCATCCTGTGTGTAAGAATATTGATCGATCTGCTTGCCGTTTTTGTCCAATTTATAAAACATATGGATGGTTGGTTCTGTATCGTTAGCGTTTTTAGCCTTGCTCAAACTATGGATGATTAATTCGTTGTTCTTTGTCAAAAACTGATCAATAGGATTACTACTCGCCTTGAAAAGAATGATTTCATGTCGTCCAAATCTATTTTTGGTGTTATTGATATCGAGATATTGCCCGTATTTTTTCGGGAGTGTCGACGAGTGAAAGAAGTTTTGAATCCTAATATCGATATCAAAAATACCATTTGTATATATAATTGTACCGGCTATCAGCATACATCCCAGTAGATAATATTTCAAAGTACTGGTATCTTTTAACAGCAGATAGAAATAGCAAAATACCCAGCTCAGTATAAATGCAAGCGGCGAAAAAATAATATAATCCAGCTTCACATTGTTGCCTGCATCAAAAATAAAAAAACTGATGAGATAGGCTGCCATAAACACTAGGCATCCGAAAAAAGACTTTAATAAAGGACTCTTTTTAGCTTTCTCCGGATTTTGATCTGTCTGTTGCACGATGTTATAATTTAGGATAGTTTGTATACTATTTAACACTGGACTGATAAGGGCGTAATTTAATTTTTTTCTTTAAGGTTTCAAAGAGTCGATTACACATTTGATGCTAAAAGCATGCATATGGGTTCATTAATTTTTATTGGTCCTTGGGAAAACTTCCTTAACGCCACCTTTTGTTAAAATAAGGGAATTGTAAATTCCTGTTTTGTCTCTAACAAACTCGATTGTTCTGTCGTTGTCGTCTGCCCTGAAAAATTTTGTTTTAGACTCGGGAATGAGTTCAGTATCCGCATCGTTATAGTAGAGTTTGCCTGTAATTTTTAATATATGTATTTTCCCATATTCACCTGCATAGTTATCGTACAGCGTCGTATCTATTTTGGTGGGATAATGTTTATAGGGAAGCTCTACTTCTTTACCCAGCGCAATCGCAGACAGTCCATACCCGATGATATGGGCGGGGGAGCCGTTGTTGGAAAGGACAGTGACAAAGAGTTTGTCCTCAGTAAATCGATTAAAAGAAGTCATTGTACCAAAGAATCCGCCATCATGTGCAATCAAATAATGTCCATGATTGTAAAATGGATTGATGATAAATCCATAGCCCCAATTTTCAGCGCTATATGGTGTAAACATTTTTTCTTTCATTGCTGCCGATAGAATCGTTGTTCCATAGAGTGCTTTGTCCCAAATGGCTAAATCTTCAACGGTTGAATAAATGCCATCGTGGCCCAGGTTGATCTCCCAGTTGATATGGGGATTATGGATAAAACCTTCTGCATTATGATAATATACTTTTGCTTTTTTCGTGACGATGGAATCATTATTACTGACTCCGGTGTTACTCATGCCAGCTTTATCAAATATGTTTTTCTTTAAGAAAGAAGCGTAATGCTCACCTGAGACCTTTTCAATAATCTTTGCTAACAAATAATAACCGATATTACTATAGGCGCTTTTCGTTCCCGGTGAGCATTCGAAAGGAATTTTCTTGATGGCGGCATAAGCAGAATCGCTACTTATACTACTTAATGCGATTTCTTTGAAACCCATAGCAAGTCCTGAGGTGTGTGACAGCAACATGTGGATACTTATACTATCGGCTTTTGGATAATCGGGGAAAAACTTACTGAGTTTATCGTTTAGCGATAATCTTCCGCTGTCTACGAGCTGTAAAATAGCAGCCGCGGTAAATTGTTTTGTGACCGATGCCAACTGAAACTTCGTATCGATCGTATTTTTGATCTTCCATTCATAATCTGCTAAACCGTAGGCTTTTTTTAATAAAATCGCGCCGTTTTTCGTGACAAGAACTGTTCCACTAAAATTATTTACATCGGCTTGTGCCTGCATATAGGTGGCAAGTTTGGCTGATGTTTTTTCTTGTGCCACAAGAAAAATTGGACAAAACATAAGTAACATTAAAAGCTTCATAGCGTATGGTATAAATAATTATGGAGCAATGTTACTGTTTAATAAAATAGTGTGATTGTATTTTTGTAAACCTGCTAAATAAAAATCCATTTTATTTGGTCCCGTTCAAGATCAGCTATTTTGGAAAAGAAAATTTTTGGTGTAAACCCTGTTAATTTTTTAAAATCTCTGATCATGTGGGACTGATCGAAATAATCCAGGTTATAAGACAGACCTATTTTGTTGCCATCTTCGAGGTGACTTTGAATCGCAGCTCGAAATCTAATGATTTTTTTGAATTGGGAAGGTGTTTTACAGATATGTTGATCGAATTGCTTATTTATGGTTGTTCTCGATCTTCCTGTTTTTAGCGAAAATTCTGACATCGATTGATTGAGGTTACTTGTATCTAGCATTTCGGTGATTATGTTTTCGAGCAATGCATTTTCAAATAGCCAAAATTTTGATATCCAATACTCTTCTAAGGCCTTGATTCGCTCGTCTTGGTTATCAATGGAAAGGATAGATGTCATCGCGTTTTTATAATCCAGGTGCGGATTAAAATCGGGAAATGTTCCGCTGTTATAATAGCTTAAATCATTGGGTATAAAAGCATTTATCCCAAGAGGTTTGAAGTAAGTGGTAATTTCATTTATTTTTCCCTCATAACTCACTAAAACAGGTTCATTAAAATTGCATACAAGGTTTGTTTCTATCGAATTGGACGGACAATGCTTCGTAATGACCTCATTTGGGCTTACCTTAGTTTTGGTCTGCTCACTTATCGTCACTATGGTGTAAATGCTCGGAAACGTAAAATATGCCGTCGCTTTTTCTTCGTGAGTTTTCTCAAGTACATAGAAGCATTCAATATATTTTTTTAGAAGTAAGCTCTTTGGTCTATATATTTTTATCGTCATTTATTCTTCATGTAAATAGGTGTTATTCATACATCATCTTTTTAAACTTGGATGTATTGGATAATCGATTTAAATATAGAGAACCTTTATGATAATTTTTACCGAGCTTAATTTCTTAAAACACTTATTTTTAAATTGGGGAAAAGATGAATCCGATAGCATTCAATTTTTAGTGTACTTTAGTCGTTAATTAACCGTTTAATAAAAAACCAAATGAACGATTTGAATCCAGAAGAAAATTACATCGCAATAAACAAACACTCGTGGAATAATAGAACAGATACACATCTAAAATCAGACTTTTACAATCTAGCAGGATTTTTAAAAGGGGAGACTTCGCTAAATTCAATCGAATTGGCGTTATTGGGTGATATCAGCGGAAAAAAAATATTACACCTACAATGTCATTTCGGACAGGATACAATTTCTTTGAGTAGACTTGGTGCCAAAGTTACTGGTGTTGATCTATCCGACAAGGCTATTGAAAGTGCCCGAGAAATTGCTAAAGAAACGAATGCAGATGTACAGTTTATCTGTTGTGATTTGTATGAGCTTGAGAATCATCTTGACGGACAATTTGATCTGGTCTTTACCAGCTATGGAACGATTACTTGGTTACCGGATTTAGATAAATGGGGAAAATAATTTCACGTTTCTTGAAACCGAAAGGGAAGTTTATTTTTGTCGAGTTTCATCCAGTTGTTTGGATGTTCGATGATAATTTTGACAAAATTGGCTATAATTATTTTAATGTTGCTCCAATTGTTGAAACCGAGCAGGGAACCTATGCCGATAAAGATGCAGCTATTTCGCAGTCCTATGTTACCTGGAATCATAGTATGAGTGAGGTCGTTGGAGCTTTACTCCATCATGGGCTAAACATTCAAGACCTGAACGAATTTGACTATTCACCTTATCCCATTTTTAAAAACATGACAGAACTAGATCCTAAAAAATTCAGAATAGCCCATTTGGGAAATAAAATTCCGATGGTCTATGCTATTGTTGCGCGTAAAAGTGAATAAATAGAATTCTGGGAATTGACCAGGTACTTATTTCTTTTTCAAATAACGATTTATCATGGGGCTAAAATCTATTTTGGATGAAGCCTGAATATGTTCTGCCAATACGGATGCGGGAAATTCATCCAATGTTTTGAAATTAATACAGCCTTTTTGAAATTTAGCCTTGGGTAATTTTAATTTTAGTTCTTCCATTAATTCGGGGTTAGTATAGATAACCAAGGAATGGAACGAAATGTAATTCTTTGCGACTGTTAGCCCGTATTTAAATACGCCCTGTTCATTAAAGCTAATCGCATTAGGGTTTGACATGAATTTTCCGAAGCTCTCAGAGACGGTATTGTCATTTTCTGTTATCGCTTTCCGGAATTGACGGATGACCTCTTGCTCCGTTTCCGAAAGTGTATTGATATACTGATCTATTTCCATAATATCGTATTGTTCTTAAGGGCTGTAGTTATTAGCTAAAAGTATCAAATTTTCTTCTATATCGATGTAGGTCAGCATAAAAAGATGCATTGATTTATCTTGGTTACATGTTGACCTGCCTTTAAAATTTTACCCCTCTTTATTTCAGATTTTACCCCCTGTGGTTGGCAAGTTATTTATAATTTAATGTTATTAATCAAATTATACAATTCGTATTCGTTGGAATAAGGAATACGTCTGCAAGAATTATAACATTTATAAACTAAAAACAGCATTATGAGAAAATTTATGATGGTGATTTCTATTGGAATCATTGGGCTATTGAGCTGCCAAAAGTCTGTTCAACTAGATTCTCCGACATCACTAAAAACAAAGGCGAAGGTAAATCTAGCAAGTATAGGTAATACTTACTATATAGATCCCAGCGGAAACGATGATAGCACAGGAACGAGCACAACTGCAGCATGGAGAACGCTGGCCAAAATTAATGCCTCGGTTTTTGGCCCTGGTGATCGTATTTTGTTCAAGAGTGGTGGTGTATGGAATGACACGTTGCATATGAAAAATTCGGGAACGGCTGAGGCTCCTATTATTATAGATAAATATGGCGGCGATGTTCGTCCGATTATCAACGGTGGTGGAAAGAGAAACGGATCAAATGCACTATACCTCAATAAGGTGTCTTATTTTGAGGTAAATAACCTCGAACTGACAAATACAATCCCAAGCGGAACAAGTTATGCTGCTACGGGGATCCGCGTGGTTGGAGGCAGTTCTGCAGGAACAGCAATCAGCAATGTCTCCGTTAGAAATTGTTATGTTCACGACGTCAATGGTGCGATCGATGGACAGACCAATTATAACAAAAGCTCTGGCGGGATTATCTTAGACGGTAAAATATACAGTGCTTTGGTACAAAGTTGCCACGTAGCCAATTGTTCCGTTGAAGGGATAAGGACCACTGGCGATAGGGCTATGGCAGCAAGATCAAAAGATATTATTATCGATAACAATTTGATTGAATATATCTACGGCGACGGAATCGTTATGTCCGGCGTGACGGGAGGAAGTAAAATCACACACAATACGGTCTATAAGGCATGTATGAACACAGGCTCTGAAAATTATGCGGGTATTTGGACAATTGGTAGCTTGAATACGCTGGTGGCTTATAATGAAGTTTACGGTATGACAGGTGGGGGCGCTAACGATGGAGTCGCGTTCGATGCCGATGGCTATGATACCAATTCAGTAACCGATGGAGATATTTTCGAATACAATTATTCGCATGATAACAACGGCGGATTTATGCTTTTTATGAACCAGTCTAAGAATATTAAAGTTCGCTATAACGTTTCTGTTAACGATATCGGTACAACACGGTTAAAAAAGCTCTTTTTGATCGAAAAAACGACATACGATTCCCGTGAGATTTATAATAATGTATTCTATATCAAAAATCCAACCGCCAGCCTGTTTAACGTCATGAATGGCGTAAGTTCAGGAAAGCCTTATGCAACATTTTCAAATAATATTTTTTACACGACCTCGACCATTAGTAGTTTGTCTACCCAAGCCGATAACGGACTGAAGTTTAACAATAATTGTTTATTCCCGTCGAGTACATTTACGTCATTGAACTGGGGAACTACCGTGCGGAACAACAATTTCTATGAAGATCCGGTATTTGTCAATCCAATCGGTGGAAACGGCCTTGACGCTGCAAAAGGTTATGATGTCGGTTCCAGTTCGGCCGCCCTTAATGCTGGTGTATTTATAAGTAACAATGGGGGCGAGGACTTCGCTGGAAACGCACTGCCATTGGGTAATCCAGACGTTGGAGCGTTTCAGCATGCTGTTGTAGCCAATGCCGGAAGCTCTCTTGCCGATGCCTATGTCCGCAACGGTACCTATGCAAGTACAAATTATGGAACTACAACTGACCTTGTCATCAAATCCGACGCTACATCTTACGCACGTAAAGCATATACTAAATTTGATATTTCGATGATTACTAAACCTAAAGTGAGTTCGGCAAAATTAAAAATGTATGTTGCAGGAGTGAATACAGCACCACGACGTACTATTAATATTTATACAACCTCCACGACATCTTGGTTGGAAAATAGCATTAATTGGAACAATGCACCAATGGATACTGTACTTGTCGGTAAAATTCCTATTTCTGGGATAGGTTTACAGACCATCGACGTCACTTCGGCCATTAACAGATTGCTGACCGGCACTGATCGTAAAGCATCCTTTCTATTTTTAAATACAGCTGCGACCTCTTCTACAAATGATATGTCTTTTAGTAGTAGGGAAGCTGCCGCCAATAAACCGACTTTGGAACTGCTCTATTAAGCTGGTACTTATTCAGGTAATTCTATCCTATTTGTGGAATAACCAAATCAAGAAGCCGCAGAGAATACCAATTCTCTGTGGCTTTTTACGCTTTCCCAATAGCGCTTTATGCTATCACCCAAAAAATCGGGCTAAGTAAACAAGACTGCTATTAATTATAGTGTACATTATTTTTTATGCGTCATACTATAGCCAGTTTTTGAAGTTAAATGGACATACGGTGCTCACAAAAATTATTATTTCGTAAATTCATACTATGAAGCATCCGATACAGGAGTTGGATAGCTTCTTCATACTAATAAGAGGAATGCATGAAAAGCACGAAACGAAGGAAAGGTTTTCTTTTCAAACAATATGAAGAGCCGTTTCAAACGCCTTTTGATAAATTATTTGACATTTTCAAAGAACTGATTACCCATACCTCTGGTGATTTTGATGAAGCCATTGACTGGCTTAGGCAATTGGATAAAGAGTTCAAACTGACGACGCCAGCCTATACGATAGACGATTTCATTGCGGATCTGAAGAATAAAGGTTATATCAGGGAAAAAGTGGAGTTTGGTGGTGAAGGTGGCGTAGATATTACCTCAAAGCTGGAGAAAGCTTTGCGTCAGCATGCCTTGGACCAGATATTTGGGAAAATGAGGAAAGGGAAATCAGGCAATCATAAAACCAATCACCAGGGACGGAGTGACGAAAATATGGGCGATTTCAGAAACTATCAGTACGGAGATAGCCTGGAGATAATAGTTTTGACAGAGAGCTTGAAAAACGCACAGATCAATCATGGGATAGGTGAGTTTGTCTTATCCGAAAATGATCTCGTCGTAGAAGATACACAGTTTAAGTCACAGATGAGTACAGTGTTGATGATCGATATCAGCCACAGTATGATTTTATACGGCGAGGATCGGATCACACCTGCAAAAAAAGTGGCGATGGCTTTATCAGAACTTATTTTGACCCGTTACCCGAAAGACTCACTTGACGTCATTGTTTTCGGAAACGATGCATGGCCTATCGCGATAAAAGACCTGCCTTATTTGCAAGTTGGACCATTTCATACCAATACCGTCGCGGGCTTAAAGCTAGCGATGGACTTGCTAAGGCGAAAACGGCATGCGAATAAGCAAATTTTTATGATAACCGACGGGAAACCGAGCTGTTTAAATATGCCGGACGGCACTTACTATAAGAATCCTATGGGTTTGGATCCTTTTATCACCAGCAAATGCTATAGTATGGCTGCGCAGGCTCGAAAGTTGGGAATACCAATTACAACCTTTATGATTGCTTCGGATCCTTATCTACAGCAATTTGTCGACGAGTTTACAGCTTCAAATCAAGGGAAGGCTTATTACACGGGACTTGGGGATCTAGGTGAAATGATCTTTGAGGATTACGAAGAAAATCGAAAAAAAAGAATACGATAAGAATATATGGATTACACGAAGATTACAACATTTGGTGCATTAAAAACTTCGGGTTATAAACCTAAAACAATAAAAGAAGAATTGCGTCAGAATCTGATTACAAAAATAAAGGCGGGTGAAACCGTGTTCAATGGGGTACATGGTTATGAAGATACCGTAATTCCAGAACTTGAAAGAGCAATACTTTCCAAACACAACATTAATTTCTTGGGCCTTCGCGGTCAGGCGAAAACACGTCTCGCTAGGCTCATGGTCAACTTATTGGATGAATATGTGCCTGTGGTTCAAGGTTCAGAGATTAATGATGATCCGTTTAACCCCATATCGCGTTATGCGATAGAGTTGCTGAAGGAGAAAGGCGACGATACACCGATAAGCTGGCTTGGTAGAGGTGATCGTTTTGCGGAGAAACTGGCTACGCCTGATGTGACGGTAGCTGATTTGATCGGTGATGTAGATCCCATCAAAGCCGCAAATTTAAAACTGAGCTATGCAGACGATCGGGTGATTCATTTTGGTATGATTCCTCGGGCAAACCGTTCTATATTTGTCATTAATGAGCTACCTGATCTTCAAGCTAGAATCCAGGTAGCCCTCTTCAATATATTACAGGAGGGAGATATTCAGATCCGCGGTTTTAAGTTACGCTTGCCGTTAGATGTACAATTTATATTCACAGCGAATCCGGAGGATTATACCAATAGAGGAAGTATTGTGACGCCGCTGAAAGATCGCATTGGATCGCAGATACTTACACATTACCCCGCATCGGTTGAGATAGCAAAGGCAATTACTGCGCAGGAGGCGAACTTGGAAGCGGCCCAGAAGGAGCAGATATATGTCCCGGAGCTGGCTAGGGAATTGATTGAGCAGATAAGCTTTGAAGCACGAAATAGTGAATATGTTGATGAAAAGAGCGGCGTGAGTGCGCGTATGAGCATTACAGCATTTCAAAACTTATTAAGTACCGCTGAATTACGCATGCTCCGAAGTGGGAAACAAGCAACTGCAGTACGGCTGAGTGATTTTATGGGTATTGTGCCTGCGATAACCGGCAAAGTTGAGCTCGTTTATGAAGGCGAGCAAGAAGGAGCGGGTGTCGTTGCAGTGCAGCTGATAGAAAACGCGATTAAAAGCCTTTTCCCGATTTTATTCCCAAAAATTGAGAAACTGGAAAGAGAAAACGAGCGTTATCCCTACGATGATATTGTTCGTTGGTTTTCGGAGTCAGAAGGAATCGAATTATCTGATGAACTCAACGATTTGGCGTACGGGCAGGTTTTGGATCAAGTGAAGCCTATCCATGCTTTAATTCAGCAATACCAACCGGAAACGAAACCCGAAGATCTCCATTTTCTGACTGAATTCGTTTTATGGGGACTTACCCTCAACAATAAATTAAGTAAATATAGACTGGGGTCCGGCCTTCAGTTTCAAGATAATTTTCAGGGATATCTGAGAAATAATCTGTAACAGGCAACGAGTAATAGGATGGGTAAGTTTACAGCGCAAACTTACCCATCATGTTATTTTAAAAGGTTTCACAAGGACGGAAAAAGGAGGATAACCTATCTTTTCATTAAAATTAAGTCTATCGATAGACCAATAATAACCACGACAACAGTAAATGACAGATAACCTAAAATATAAACAGCGAGCGCTTTTAAATAACTGGGTATTTTGTAGGGGTCGAAAAATTGTCCAATAGCCCAAACGCTATATACCATAGCGACGATGCTAGCCTGTACCATAACACCTGTATGTGTTACACCTTCAACTAATGCAAAAATAGTATAGATCAACATCGTGATTCCCAAAATAAAACACAGCAGGATAACAATTTCAAAAAAATTAAAACCGTATTTATTGAAAAATAGTTTCGCCCAAAAAGCTATAAACAATCCTATCATGATATTGGCGTAACCATAGTGATCCTGGATCCAGAGGTATATCGAACCCGTAGTAGAATGTTGGGATTCGTAATAGCTCACATATTTGTCGTTTACATGAAAAAAATGGCTTACTACAGAGTATATCAGCGAGGTGATGATGATAAAAATAATGGGTTTTACCAGGCGACTCCTGTTCTCGGCAATATATTTTTTTACATTTTTTCCGGGTGTAGTAATGAGTTCACGAATCGTGTACAAGATGCCGCGCTCGAAATGAAGGACATGTTCAATCTCGTGGACGATATAATGCGCATCAATTCTTTTAAGGACCGCTGGCTGTCCGCATTTCGGACAGAAATTCAGCGTTATATCTGTCCCACAGTTTTTGCAATTTGTCATATTTATACTATGCTATAGGTAATAAATTTGTTAATATTTGAGGATTCTTTCCTTTCCATGTTCTGAAAATCGTTGGCTTTAGCCCCCTGTCGATTAGAATTTGTCCAAAAATATTATAGATTATGTCAATCAAGGCTACACCTAAGTGTAGTTTTATACCAACCAACTTCTCTCGTAAGGAAAATAGATTTATTGCGCTGTCGTGCGCGCTGTTGGCAGAATCTTTTATTCTATTCGGCCATTTAAATAAAACTGTTATATTTGCATAATACTTGACTACTCAAGTATTGTGCAAATAACAAGAACAATAATATTATGAATGCGATTAATACGATTCTGAACATTGTAAAAGTTCAATCTGTCATCACCAAAAAGTTTGATGGGTTGAGCTTGCATGGACTAAGTCTGACAGACTTTATGATCCTACATATTTTAAGCCAGGTTCCCGGTAACCGGCTACGGCGAATTGATCTGGCTGAAAGTACCGGTTTAACAGCCTCAGGAATTACACGGATTATTTCCCCCATGGAAAAGATGGGGCTTGTTGTAAAAGAGCACAATGATAGAGATGCCCGGGTCAGTTATGTGAAGCTTACGGCGGCTGGTGATCGAATTTTAAAGGAGGCGACTGTTACAGCTGAGCACATCGCCAATAAGCTATTGGACGGAATGGCCGTAACAGATCTCCTTATTTTTGCTGCGCAATTGAAGTCATTGGGCGGAGATTTATAATTTTAATTTAAAAACACATGAACAAAATAGATAAAAAGCAATTGAAAGCCGAATTCTTGGACAGTAAACCATTGATGGGAGTGTTAACAATTTACAATAGGGCCGAAAATAAAACATATATCGCAGATAGCCTGAATTTAACGGCTCTTTCCAACAGAATCAGATTTATGTTAAACATGGGGCAATTTGACAATAAAAACTTACAGGCGGATTGGAACCAATTGGGCGAGGGAAATTTCCTGTTTGAAAATGCAGTTATTATTCCATTTGAAAACGACAAAATCATTGATTATAAAAGAGTCATACATCATGCTGCAACTGAGTTGAAGAGTAAAGTGAGTGAAACAACAAGTATCTATTGATATGGCAAGAAAGACGTATTTGTATCCGAGTTATGAAGCCGGAAGGAATCTGGCATTGAAAAATATCCAAGGCCCCATTGTCAATCTCAATTTAATTCAGTTGAGGAAAATCGCAGACTATACTAATTTTCCGGAGATTGCGCCAATCAAAGAAATTTCGGGATACGATGCTTTCATGAATTATATAAAGCTAGCCAAACCTTTTGTGGAAGAAAGCGGCGGTGAGCTACTTTTTGTTGGGCATGGTGACCAGTTTCTGATAGGCCCCGATCAGGAGCAGTGGGATATTTGTCTGCTTATCAAACAGCGAAGTGTGTCCGATTTTTTTTCATTTGAACAAAATCCAGCGTATATGAAGATTATAGGGCATCGTACTGCAGCAATCTTGGATTCAAGACTTTTACCCCTGGAAAATGTCCCGTTTTAAACGGTACTTACCATAAAAATATCGCCTATTTAAATAATAAATGTATATTTGACATTAATAAAAGTAAACCTCGTATCGTATTCTTCTACAGCTTCGTGGAAAAGTGTTTTTGAGCAAATTTAAATTTGTGTTGAATATCCCTTCGATCAAGATAATTTGGAATTTGTGCATTAAATAATCCATGGTTAAGGTGTAATAAAGAAGGTTTACTTGGCAAATGAGCATTTAGAAAAACCTAAAAATTGATCAAACATGAAACTAAAACAAATAGGGGTATTGAGTATTGCATTAATGAGTTTTACCAATGCCATAGCGCAAAAAATATACAATGCAGATAAGGCGGCGGGTTATCTTTTTGCATATTTTGAAGGTTCGGGGGATAAAAATACACAAGAGCAATTGCGATTTGCAGTCAGTCAGGATGCGCAAAACTGGGTTGCATTAAATAACAATAAACCTATTTTGTCATCGGCGGATATATCCCAAACGGGAGGGGTTCGTGATCCGCACATCCTTAGGGGAGAGGACAAAAAGTCATTTTATATGGTCGCAACTGATATGTTTACGGTAAAGAATGGGTGGGGAAGTAATCCGGGTATTATTTTGATGCGATCTGATAATCTGACGGACTGGAAACACAATACTGTTGACCTGGCAAAGTTATACCCTAAAAAATTTAAGAACGTAAAATGGGTATGGGCACCACAGACGATCTACGATCCGGCTGAAAAAAAATACCTGGTGTATTTTACGGTGAAATCGCATGAGAATGATAAACTTGATTTTTACGGGGCCTATGCGAATAAAGATTTTAGTGGCTTTGAAAAGGAACCTACTTTATTGTTCAGTCCAAAATTTGGCGGTATTGATGGCGACATTGTCTATAAAGATGGGCTATATCATTTTTTCTTTAAGGGTAATACAAAAGATGCTGCCGGAAAAGAAGTAAAAAATGGAATTCAGCAGGCGACAAGTAAATCCTTAAAAGGACCATGGAGAGAAGACTTCCGGTATCTCGATGCCTACGCAGACACGTCTGTTGTTGTCGAAGGACCTAGCCTTTTTAAGTTAAATGGAACAAACGATTACATCTTGATGTACGATTTGTATGCGAATGGAAGATACGAATTTCAGCGCACAGATGATCTCTTTAATTTCTCTTCAAAACCTGAACCTTTTCATAAGAATTTTAATCCGCGACATGGAAGTGTGATTTCAATCAGCAAGGAAGAGTCTCGTCTTCTGAACAATAAATGGGGCGGTGTACCTGGTGAATTGCTAGCTCCTGTGGCTGCGGATGACCGGTATCATTTTACCGCAAGGGGAAATCCGATTATTAAGCATCATTTTACAGCCGATCCGGCAGCATTAGTTAAGGGGGATACACTTTGGTTGTATGCAGGTCATGACTTTGCAGGAGGTCAGAAAGGCTATAAGATGAAAGACTGGATCGTTTATTCTACAACGGATTTAAAAAATTGGACGGAATATCCCGTGTCTTTGCGCATAAGTGATTTTACCTGGGCAAAAAGCGGCGATGCATTTGCGGGACATGTTACCGAACGTAATGGAAAATATTACTGGTACATCAGTTCCAATTGGTCCGGAATAGGGGTTGCTGTCGCAGACAGACCCGAAGGTCCCTTTAGCGATGCATTGGGAAAACCCTTATTGACCAACAAAGACTGTTTTGCTTCTTCCCATTCCTGGGCTTGTATCGATCCAGCTGTTTTTATTGATGATGATGGTCAAGCCTGGATTTTCTGGGGTAATCGCGAGTGTTACTACGCAAAGCTCAAAGAAAATATGGTTGAGATTGATGGCGAAATAAAACAGGTGAATTTTGAAGGACTAGCTTTTACGGAAGCACCATGGGTTCACAAGCGCAATGGAAAATACTATTTGAGTTATGCCACGGAATTTCCGGAGAAGATCGCTTATGCCATGGCCGATAAGATCGAAGGCCCCTATGTCTATAAAGGAATTCTGAATGAAATAGCAGGCAACAGCAATACGAACCATCAAGCAATTGTCCCTTTTAAAAACCAATGGTATTTCATTTACCATAATGGGGGAATTAATCCAGATGGAGGCAGTTTTAGCCGTTCGATATGCATAGACACCCTAAATTACCGTCCAGATGGTACAATCCATAAAATTAAAATGACAACGGAAGGAACTACCGGAGACTAAGCATGAAAAAGCCGGCGAGCAAGCTAAAGTGGCTGCCGTAGAAGGTGGGGTAAAGACCGGTTTAATAAATTAAAAATGTGGAACGACAGCGTCGTTCCACAAAATGTTTTTCAGTGTAGTATTGTAGGATTCTTTTTACAGTATTCTTATCGAATCAATTCAGAAATTTAAAATGATGAGATAGGCATCTCCATTCATTTCGGCAATTACTTCTCTTGAGTCAAGTTTACTTATGGAACAAATGTAGCTTAGAACAGCAGTAGAAAGAATATGAAAAAGATACTTTTTTATGTGAAAATGGGAATATTTGAGTTTTATATAAATACGGTTGTTGCAATATGATACATTGTATCAATTTTACGTCGATTTGTTCCACCATGCTTAATTGTCATAAAAATTCTGTTGATTAGGTCTTTGTTCCAGTTCTATTCCATATAACCACATGAAAAGACAACATCGTTACGTTTTTTTAAATTCTATTGTTTTAAGCAGCACAGCCTTTTTGGTTCTAGGTGTTCTTTTTTCCTGTTCGAGTAACCGCGGATTTTCTGGGAAGCAGGAGTCGATATATCAGCTTGAACTTGATCGTTTAAAGGAAGTGGCGAAAAATAATCTAACAGATAATATAAAGGAGTTCAATGCTTTCGAGCACCGGCCAAAATCGGACGGAGCTTTTGACGAATCCAACAACAAAGACTTTTTAGTCAATAATATTCCGTATTTTGAGAGTTCCAACGATACCCTAAATCGCGTGTATAATTATCGTTGGTGGATGATCAGCAAGCATCTTCGGGATTATTACGATCCACATGATTCAAAGAAATATTGGGTTATAACAGAATTTTTCGGGTATCCCGCCTGGGGATCCTTGAGTGGAGCGATTACCTGCCCAACAGCGCATCAGTTTTACGATGTACGTTGGCTTCGTGATCCAAAATACCTTCGATCTTATGCCGAATATTTTATGCTTGGATCAGCTTCCAAATTAAATCAACGGGAAAACGGTAATTTTTTGACCCATTTGAGCAGGCCCGAAAGTGTTCATTTTTCCAGCTGGATGGTCGATGGTATTGAATCATTTTTAAAAATTCATCCCGATCAGGCCTGGACGCAAAAGATGCTTCCCGCAATGGAGAACCATCAGCACCTTTTGGATAGCCTATTCACTGTGAAAAATCCCGATGCGAAGACCAACGGCATGTACAAAATTCTGGATCTGTACGATGGTATGGAATTCAGCCTTTCGGCGTTGCTTGGCTTGATTGAGAGTAAAGGGCCCTATGCTTTTTATACCGATAGTACATGGAGAGATCTTTATTTAGGTTGGGGGACGACAGAAAAGGCTGCAAATACGACTGCGGCGAAAGACTTTCCATTGGCCTTTACCAAAGGTTATCCTGATTTTTATCTGGTGCGCCCATCCATTGGAAGCTATTCCTTTGGGAATACCAACGCATTGTACAATCTCTATAGACAGGAAGAGCAACATCATCCTTCGATTAAGAATAAGGCGAAAGCAGATTACTATAAATTCAGAAGCCAGGAAATACAGCGGAAATTTCTCAGGACACTTTGGAATGCAGATGATGGTTTTTTTTATACCTTGACAGCCGGAGACAATGCCTATGGTGTACGGGATTACGAAGCGCGGGTGCGGGAATCCGTTGGTTATACCCCGTGGTATTTCAATATGATACCGCGTGAGGATAATAAAATGTATGAGGTAGCTTGGGCGATGTTTACTTCCGAAAAAGGTTTCAATAACCATAAAGGAATGACCACGGCCGAAAGACAACATCCCTATTATAATGAGCAGGCTTATGCCTGGAACGGCAGAGGATGGCCTTTTCAAAACTCAGTCGTCTATAAAGCATACAGCAACTATTTAAGAAATTATAAAAATCAAATCACTGCGCAGGACAAAGAGACCCTGTACGAACAAATTATGAAGCTTACACGGCTTCACGGTTATGCCCACCCAAATATCGGTGAATGGTATATACCAAGTGACGGTGAGCAATTTGGTGGGCAGAATGATTATTTTCATTCAACCTATCCAGACATAATCATAGCAGATCTCATTGGATTTGAGGCATCCCATCACAACAGCTTTCAGGTTCAGCCGCTGATACCTGCTGGCAAAATGGATTATTTTTACCTCGGAAACTTAGCCTATCACGGGAAAACAATAGACATTGTCTGGAAAGAAGACTGGGATCAAAACAAACCTGGAAAACAGTCTATGCTATGTATTTGGGTAGATCATGTTTTAAAGGCAAGCAGCAAAGATCTTGGTGTTAAAATAGACGTAAATTTAGACTAATATTAACAGGTGTTTAACGAATTTAAAATACATCGATTGGAAGAATCTATTTTAACGGAATTTTAAAAAATAAGACTCGATTGCACAACCGTCATTTTAATTATACGGAACTCAATCGTTAAATTTGAGAAATTGAGCGGTACAATGGTAAATGATTACAAAAAATATGAGCTATTTGGAAGACCGATGATGCAGAAAATCGCATTGAAGGCACCATTTACGTTTGAATTTCCAGTAGCGG
Organism: Sphingobacterium sp. UBA7631; assembly: GCF_002483935.1. Lineage (NCBI taxonomy): Bacteria > Pseudomonadati > Bacteroidota > Sphingobacteriia > Sphingobacteriales > Sphingobacteriaceae > Sphingobacterium > Sphingobacterium sp. UBA7631. Next base: position 1,041,743 of record NZ_DLIX01000010.1, on the reverse strand, counting down.
AACAGGCTTGCTTCCTCTATGTGCTGGAAGGGGAGATGCAATACCAGGCAAATGACGAAGAGCTAACTATTGCGAAACATTATTCCTTATTGCTGAATTGTATTAATTCTGGAAAGCGAATCCACGATGTGAATCCAACGCGTGATTGTCAGCTGTTAATCGTCACTTTTTATCCAGATACCTTGAAGAAAGTTTACGATAGAGAGTTGCCCTCGTTGCTGCTTGAACCTGAAAATATCATTTCAAACCAATCAAAAGAAAAAATTGACAATGATTTCCTGATCCAGAAATATGTGGAAGGCTTGCTGTTCTATTTTGAAAATCCTTCATTGATCAATGAAGATATACTGGTGCTCAAATTAAAAGAAATTATATTGCTCCTGTCCCAAACGCGAAACGCGTCGGTCATACGAGTGATATTATCACAGCTTTTTTCTTCAAATACCTATTCGTTTAAACAGATTATTGAAGCCAATCTGTTTTCCCAATTAACCATTGAGCAGCTTGCGGAACAGAATAATCTGAGTGTTTCTTCATTTAAAAGAGAGTTTGCCAAATTATATCAGGATACACCTGCCAGCTACATCAAAAATAAGAAGCTCGAAAAGGCGGCAGAGCTCCTTTTGGTTTCCGATCAGCGTGTTTCCGAAATTGCCTTTAACTGTGGATTTAACGACCTCGCAACATTTACAAAGAGTTTTAGTGACAAATACCACATATCGCCAACAAATTATCGTCGACAGCTTAAAAGCAACTAAAAACCAATGGTGACTTGTATATGGTATTCCATTTTATCGAGGGGACCAAGTTTTCTCCAATAAGATTGTAGTCCTGTTTTTTGAACTAAAACATCAAATCTTTGAACGAAATCAAAAAACCATTTTCCTTATTCTATTGCAACTTTGTAGTGTTCCATTAAAGGGTAGTTATTCCATGGACTGTACCGTGAAAGCGTGACAACGACCTTAAATTACAGGAACATTTTTTTGAAATTATCAACGTTAAAAATAGAAAAAATGAATTTATCAGGTTTGGGAGTTTTCCACACAGTTATTGGAGTAACAGCACTTTTAGGCGCTGTATTAGGATTTATCAGCTATGGTAAGATCAATCTTAAAGTATTATCGGGGAAGCTATATTTTTATGCGACAGCCATCACTTCTCTTACGGCATTAGGGATTTCGAAACAGGGCGGCTTCAATGCTGGACATGTTTTTTCACTCTTCATCTTGGTTCTTGTAACGGTGGCCTATTGGCTGCACGCAACGAAGAAAAGTAGTACGAAGGCTCGGTATTTTGAAAATTTTCTATGGTCATTTAGTTTCTTCTTGTCGCTGGTGCCTACTGTTAATGAGACCTTTACCAGAGTTCCGGTCGGACATCCCTTGGCAAAGGATATAAATGATCCAATTATTGGACAGACCCTTCTTGTCCTTTTTGTGCTTTTTATTATTGCAGTCATTTTTCAATACTTCAAACAAAAGAAAATCAACACTGGATTGGGGTCAGAACTGAAAAGTCGAGTGTAGTAGAGCTATTTGATCCAGACCATTTCTGAACGCTCATCTTTAGCGCCTTTCGATTCATATGGTGCCGCAATCTAGTCTGTTGTACATTATTTAAAATATGACAAACTAATGTTTTGCTTTTATTGTTTGCTCTTGTAGAAGTTTAACAACATAATCATTTTGAAATATATGCTTAATTACGATTGTCTAAAGAATTTAAAGATGTGCAACGGAAAAAATAATTCAACGGGATTACTTCTCGCAATGGTGGCGGGAGCAGCAGTAGGTACATTGGTCGGTCTATTAGTGGCACCGAATAGTGGAAAAAAAACGCGGAAAAAAATCAAGGAAAAAACAAGGGACCTCAAAGAACAGGCAAAACACACATACGAAGAAGTAGCCGATAAAGTGAAAGAAGAGTATGATCATGTGTCATCCTCGATTAGCGAAACAGCAGGTCATGTGGCCGATAAGGTCTCAAATGAATTTGATAAGTATAAAGATCAAATAAGTGAAAAGACCGCCGAAGAAACTAAGGCGATTAAAGATACAATTAAAGATCAAAAAGAAAAATAATCTTTGTTGATTCAAACAGCAGACCGGATAATAGCTATTGCTTGGTCTGCTGTTTATTTTTTGATCTCCGCCCCTAAAATTATAATGTCCATGCCCAGATGGACCGTATTACTGAATTCAATGGTCACGGTTAGCTTTCACTAACTTAGTGAAAGCCCGCTCGAAATTCCAGGGGCGAAAGTTTGGTTTTTGTTTTAAATAAGATCGCCACGGATTACCTGAGCACCTAAATTGGTGATTATTTCTGCTGATTTTTCTGAGCGTGCTAAACCAGATACTTGATGTCCCGCATCGATCATTTCTTGAACAACTGCTGAACCTATGAAGCCCGAAGCTCCAGTTATAAATACTTTCATAATCTTTTTTTTCTTGAGACAAAGTTCTGTGTAAAGTTGAAGGCAGATGTATCCAAATGTCAGAATGTTGTAGCCATCTTTCAGAAAATCGATGATCTCGTATTTTGCAAGCCGCGGTACTTTTCAAAAAAGATCCTCTGCCACGAAATAAATACAGTATTCACGAAATAAGCAGGGTGTTAAAGCTTCGGGATGATCAGTCAAACTGTCCCATATACAAACGATAGTATTTACCTTTTTGCTTTAGCAATTCTGTATGGGAACCGAACTCGGCGATTCTCCCTTTTTCGATCAGACAGATGACGTCGGCATTCTTGATGGTCGAGAGTCTATGGGCAATGACGAAGCTTGTTTTGTTTTGCATTAACCGGTCAATACCTTCCTGAATAGCGATTTCAGTTCGTGTATCGATCGAGCTGGTCGCTTCATCCAATATTAAGATTGGCGTATTGGCAATAGTTGCCCGGGCGATGTTAATTAACTGCCGTTGTCCCTGACTCAGATTGGCTCCATCATTGGTCAATTCGGTTTTATACCCTTGTGGCAATTGCATGATAAAGCTATCCGCTGCGGCAAGCTTCGCTGCCGCTATCACTTCATCATCTGTTGCGCTGAGCCGGCCATACCGGATGTTTTCCATAACCGTATCGGTAAACAAATGGGTGTCCTGAAATACAATAGATAGTTTTTTACGCAGTTCATTGCGGTCCAGCTTAAAAATCGATGTCTTATCTAACAGAATATCCCCGGATAGCAAAGGGTAGAAGCGAGGCAGCAAATTGATAATTGTCGACTTGCCAGCACCAGTTTCACCCACAAAAGCGATCTTTTGACCTGGTTTTACGTCGATGTCGATATCAAATAAAACCTGTTTTTCCGGTACATAACCAAAATTTACATGCGATAGTGTCACTTGGCCCTGCACCGGTGCCGGCATTGGCTGCGGATCGACGGTTTCACTTTCAGGAGCCGTGTCAATAACGGCAAAAATACGTTCTGCGCCCGCCAACGCTGCCTGTAGGCTATTGTATTGGCTAGAAATCTCATTGACAGGCCGTCCAAATTGCCGTGCATACTGTAAAAATGCAGTTAATCCCCCTAAATCGAATCCACGTGTGATCACTAGAATACCACCTGCGATGGTAGTCAGCGCGTAGTTAATGGTGCTCATATTCGCCATCAAAGGCATCATCATGCCAGAATAAAACTGTGCCTTTGTTGCTTTTTCCCGGAGCACTTGATTAAGCTGTTCAAATTGTTCGATGGCGGCGTTTTCGTGCCCGAAGACCTTCACCACTTTTTGTCCGCTGATCATTTCCTCTACATAGCCATTGGCATTGCCGAGTGCAGCTTGGTTGGCGGCAAAAAAACGCTTGCTTTTGTTGATGATCAGTTTCGCCAGATATAACATCAGGGGGATCATGATCAATGCAATAATAGATAGGATAGGGCTGATATATACCATGAGCGCGAGTGTTCCCAGCAAGGTAATTGAGCTGATTAAAAGTTGTGTAATGCTATTATTTAGGGCGTCGCTTACGGTATCCATGTCATTGGTGAAGCGACTCATCAGATCACCATGTTGATGGGTATCATAAAACTGCAAAGGTAGGTACTGCATGCGGTCGAACAGCTCATTTCGGAGGTTGGAAATCGTTTTCTGCGCAACTTTTATGGTCAGCCGGTATTGCAACATGTTGAAAATTCCTGTAGCGATATAAATTCCGATCATGACGAGGGCGATATGTCCTAGACCAACAATATCTTTTTTAAGTACATAATTGTTGATTGCAGGCCGTAAAAGGTAGTTGCCCGCTAGTGTTCCCGCAGTTCCCAGCAAAAGTGAAATTAAAATCAGCAGGAGCATCAGCCGCTGCGAAGACAGGTAGCGCATCAATCGCCATAGAGCCCTAAATCCCTGTTGAGGCTTTTCATTTTTAATGCGTCTTGAACTTCCGGGACCGGGTAAACTCACGGGGATAGATTTGTTTGAGGTACTCATTAGGCTTCTTCTTTTTGCAGGTGTTGGGACTGATAAATTTCCTGATAGATGGTATTTGTTTGCAGAAGTACCTCGTGTGATCCGGAGCCGACAATGCGGCCTTCTTCCATGACCAATATCTGGTCGGCGTGCATGACGCTTGAAATGCGCTGTGCAATAATCAATTGTGTGGTATCCTGCAGATAATTTTTTAAACCTTCAAGTATTTTTCGGTCGGTGTCGATGTCCACAGCACTTGTGCTGTCGTCCATAATCAAGATTTTAGGTTTCTTCAATAAAGCCCTGGCAATACATATGCGTTGTTTTTGTCCTCCCGAAACATTGACGCCCCCTTGTCCCAGTAGCGTCTGATAGCCGGCGGGAAAAGAGCGTATAAAATCGTCTGCACAGGCAATCCTGGCAGCGGCATAAATATCCTCATCCGTTGCCTGCTCATTTCCCCATTTGAGATTTTCTAAAATAGTTCCTGAAAAAAGTTGATTTTGCTGCAAGACAATCGCAATCTGTCTGCGCAGTTCCTGTAGTTGGTAATTCCTGACATCGATTCCATCGACCAACACGCTACCTTCAGACACATCATACAGTCGTGGGATTAATTGTACCAATGTGCTCTTTCCGGAACCTGTGCCACCTATGATAGCTAAGGTACTCGCAGGCTTCACGTCGAAGCTAATATTGTCGAGGTTGGGTTTCTCACTTTGTTTGTTGTACCGAAAAGTGACTTGCTGAAAGGCGATCCGTCCTGCTGTGATAGCGTATCTGTTTTGGAGACCTTCCACCGTATCCGATAAGGAAGGCTGTTTCTCTAAAACTTCTTCAATTCTATCACCCGAAGCGATTGCCCTTGAAATCATCATGAAAGTCAATGAGAGCAACATCAAAGAAATAAGGATCTGCGTGATATAACTTAGAAAGGACATCAGTCCACCAAGCGCAAGCGTTCCGGTCATAACTTTCTGTCCGCCAAACCAGGTCACGGCAACAAGCGACAAGCCCATCACCAATTGCATGACAGGCATGATAAGTACAACGATGCTTGAAGCTTTGGTCGCAACATCCATCAGGTCGAAATTCACTTTGTCGAATTTCTTTTTCTCAAAATCCTGACGGACAAAAGCTTTAACCACCCGCACATTGAGTAGATTTTCCTGCACAACACTATTGACACGATCGACCGCCTGCTGCATCTTGATAAAAAAGGGGAGCCCTTTGCGTAATAATATGAAAATGCTTAGGGCCAATATAGGCAACGCAATGGCCATCACGATGGACAGATCCTTATTTATAGAAATCGCAAAGATAATGGCAAAAACCATCATAAGTGGTGCCCTGAGGAGCATACGCAGGCACATCATCATGACTTGCTGCATCATATTGGTGTCGTTGGTGAGCCGCGTAGTAAGCGATGCCGAACTGAAATAATCGGTATCCGCAAAAGCAAAAGATTGTATTTTTCGAAAGAGGGCAGTCCGGAGATTTGTCGCAAAACCCACAGATGCATGTGCAGAGTAATAGATGTTGCACAAATTGGCAACGATGGCAACGATGGCTAACCCGATCATGGCCAATCCAATTTTCAAAATGTAGTTGATATCTTTATGCAAGATTCCGTCATCGACAATAATAGACATTAGACGAGGTTGTACAATTTCGCAAAACACATCAATTACAACGAAAAAGGGAATAATCAAAAAAGCCTTTCTAAATGACTTGGTATAAGGGGTAAACGTGGAAAGCTTCATCTGCTTGTATATCCATTAAATCATTTAGTCCAGTTTGTATGCCTGAACGCTGTTACTCCTAACGGTAGGCACATAAAGCATACCCGAAGATTTGTCGTAACCGATATCGGCAGCATTTATCTTCTTGTCCCTTGTATCAAGCAATACCGTATTGGAGCCGTCAGGTTTGACATGATAGATCAGTCCTTGCCAGCCCGAAACTACAAATTCGTTGGGTTTAATTTGTACGACACCGTCCAATCCACCTTCCATACCTTTCGATATTACAGTAGTTTTTTTATCCTGATCTATCTTAACAAGAGCACCATCCGATAATACATACAAGTCTTTGCCGACAGCCAGCAGTCCGTTTGCACCTTTGAGATTTTCGGCATATAGCATAGGGACATCATTTTCAATGCGATAGACTTTTCCAAGTCGCGTATCGCTCACATAAACAATACCCTTTGAGTCAACTGTAATGTCATTGAGTAGCTCAGCACCATCGATGGTAATTCTTTTAACGATACTTGCTTTATCTATATCGATGACGGCAATCGATTTAGCGAATGCTTCCGCTGCATAGAGCCGGTTTTTGTGAATTCCTATGCCCAAAACAGCATTTAATCCTGTCACCCAATCTTTTTTGATAAATTTTCCGTCCATATCCAGTTTACTGATGAATGCCGTTGTGTTAGGTTCGAAGGCAATCGTATTTGAAACATAGAGTACTTTGTTTTTGGCATCTACCCAAACGGACTCTGGAGATCTTAGGGTAGTGTCCGATTGCCATTGAGGCGTTAAAGACTTCTGTCCAAACAGGACTTGTACAAACATGAGAAGGGTTAATGTTAACGTAATTTTCATAGAAAATCGGATTGGTGTTTATATTAGTTTAATTTATTCGAGTTAAAAACGACTACTCAAAGGAACTTTTGGTCTTCTGTTTAAGAATAAATAGTTGTAGTCAAAAAAATCGACCATTGAGCTCCTTTAATATACAGCATTTACATCGCATTGTTTTCTTTTTTCGAAAGAAAACCCCATCAGATCGCTTAGATCAATACTTCTTTATAGATAAATTGCTGTAATATTTCTTTTCAATATACGGCAAAATTGCCTTAGGCCCACCAATATATTTATAAATAATTTTTCGTTTCATACCGATTTATAGAAGCTATTAATTTCTTGTTAATAGTTCATTAATGGTACCTCATAACTTTGATTTCGAGAATAAGCCCAGTACTATTTAGCCCCCCGGAACGAAGGGGGAGTAGGGCGACCTGCATTGAAATAAACCAATTTGTATAAACCAGTTTCAACCATTTATAAAAAAAATCACTTGATTATGAGTATTAAAAAGCAAACAAAATTATGTATGGTCTTCTTGTTGGCAACTTTGCTGGCGTCCTGTTCGAAGAGCGAAAAGATGATGGAACAACAGCTCCCGAAAGAGGAGGCCAAAAAGGCAAATGGCAATAATGGAGTTTCCGCGACAGGCGATGTTGTTGGCCAGATTACTGTGGGATACCAGGGCTGGTTTTCCTGCGCTGGCGACAATTCTCCCATGGGAACACATTGGTGGCACTGGACCGAGGCCTGGCAACAGACGCCGTCCCAGGGTAATTTCCATATTCCTTCTTGGCCCGATAACAGTGAATACCAAAAAAAATACAACAGCAATTTACCGGCGTTGGGCAATGGTTCACCTGCGTCTTTGTTTTCTTCATTTGACGATCAGACAGTGAATGTCCAGGTTAAATGGATGAAAGATTATGGTATACATACGGCGGCATTGCAGCGATTTAATCCCACAGGGATAGAAGGTCCCATTCGTAACGCCATTACGGCTAAAGTTAAAACTCCCGCCGAGCAACACGGTGTCAAATTTTATATCATGTATGATGTGTCGGCCTGGGTTAATATGCAGGCTGAGATAAAAAATGATTGGCTAAATCTAATGAAACAATATACTCAGTCTCCAGCCTATGCCAAACAGAATGGCAAGCCTGTGGTCGGTATTTGGGGATTTGGTTTTAATGACAACAACCACCCCTGGTCGGCGGCCGTCTGTCTGGATGTGATCCAGTGGTTTCGCGACCAAGGCTGTTATGTCATGGGCGGCACGCCAACACATTGGAGGCTGGCACAAGCAGGGGGAGATTCGAGGCAGGGCTACATCGACGTTTACAAAGCATTTGATATGTTGTCGCCTTGGATGGTAGGACGTATCGGAACCATTGCAGACGTGGATCATTATGCACAGCATATCCAAAATGCTGATCTACAGTTTTGTAATTTAAATAACATAGACTATCAGCCCTGTGTATTGCCGGGCTCACTGCAGGAGGGGCAAAGAAAACATGGTGATTTTATGTGGCGACAATTCTATAATCTGACTTCGCTCGGTGTCAAGAGTATGTATGTGTCTATGTTTGATGAGTACAACGAATCCAATCAGATCGCGAAGACTGCTGCAACCCAACAGGATGTTCCGGTTGGGCTGGGGATTAAATCCATGGATGAAGATGGGACTGCTTGTTCTTCGGATTACTATCTCCGGATCACAATGGACGGTGGAAAGATGCTAAAGGGACAGATACCGCTGAACCCAAATAGACCAACCTCCCCGCAATAAGTCAACTTTTAACGAACACAATTGGTTTATATAGTTTAATAGTGCGGCCGAATCTTCGTTATGAAGATTCGGTTTTTTATAGGGTTTTATTATCCGATCAGAAAAGCACTTTTCATTTTCAATTCAGACTTTCTTTAGTAACTTTAATCTATGATGAACGTTGCGCTTACCGTTTATAAAACTTCGCAGCATACGTTTTGTCTTGTACAGCGTTGGTCGGCAAGGTTGTCATGTACCATCCTTGGTCCTAGGTCCAAGGGTATTCATCGACCTAAATTCAGACGATGTTGGGGTGGTTTCGGGTAGCTATAGATTGTCATGTTTCAAAAAAAAATAAAAAAAATGCTCTTTATAATTTTATTCATCGTGGCGGTAGTCGCCGCAGGTGTAGCCTATTATTTATTCACCAATGGTAATGTTAAAGTAGATATGGCCTTGAAGTCAGCTACGCTATATGATTTTAAAGTGAAGGGGTTGGATGGCTCGTCCATCGATTTTGCGCAGTTTAAAGGTAAAAAGATACTTGTTGTAAACACCGCTTCTAAATGTGGATTTACACCACAGTACGAGGGACTCGAACGCTTGTATAAAAGATTTAGTGATAAGTTGGTCATTGTAGGTTTTCCATCAAATGATTTTTTAGACCAAGAACCTGGTAAAGATGCCGAAATAGCTGCTTTTTGTCAACGGAATTACGGCGTAACTTTTCCGATGGCAGCAAAGATTGATGTTAAAGGAAAGCGGCAAGCGCCTATTTATCAGTGGTTAACAAATAGAAGCTTGAACGGCGTAGAAAGTTCTGCTGTCCTGTGGAATTTTCAGAAATATCTGATCGATGAAAACGGCAGGCTTATCAAGCATTTTCCTCCAAAAACAGATCCCGAAGATCCAGCAATTGTAGCGCTGATCGATTAGTTAGACAGCGTTCATTCAACTTTCTTTAAACAGTTGAAAGTCTGCGGTAGTGGCTGGCTGCAGAATGGGAGAAATTCTTTTTTAACTTATTTCTTCACCGCCACTTGCTTACCTGCAGTACTTTTTCATCCAGCTGCGCAGCCAATGATTTCACCCGCGCTTTTAAGATCAATTTTCTACCAGCAATTGTTCGGGTAAAAATTAATTCACAATTCCCTACATGTGCTTCCCACTGATTGCTAAAATATTCGGCGAATTCTTTTTTGCGTGCCAGCAGTTCCGGAACAGCATGATAATCTTCCTGCTTGACAAAAAAAGCAAATTTATTCTTCCTGACAATCACATAACGCGGATTATTGATCGGTGTAATAATCTCTTGTAATGCATTGATAAATATGGATTTGTCGAATGTTGTACCCCCTTCTAAATGGCAATAAACGGCACCGGAGCGGTCAACTTGCGTTTCCACGCGCACTTCGTTTTGATCAGCCCGTATGATATGTGCTTTTAACAAGCTATTTAAGAGCGCAGAACTCACTTGGTTCAGATCTTTGGAAATATCGCGATATTTCAAATATAGTCTGAGTGACTTGATCGTATTTCTTCCGAAAAGCAGCATTCCTACTGCACTCAAGCTGGCGATGTAAATATAAAAATCTTTTAGGCTTTGCATATTTTTTAATGCCCTAAAAAATCCTTGAACGTTGTCAAGTCCAAAACTTAGCCAGGCAGCGCCCACTGTCGCCAGTACATTTCTAATTGTTTTGTTGAGATACAACGATTTTACCCGTTGATAATCTTGTTCTTCCGCAAAAGGTATCTTGATCTCCTCGACGAGATTCACTCCTTTGGTAAGCGCATCATTCCACCGCTGCCTGAGGTTTACCCGATTGGCAGCAAATAGTAGCATTTCCGCATTTTTCCGTGAAATTTCCCCAACGTTGTTTATGTTTTCAGGTAGATCAAAACGGCCTATACCATTTTCAATTTCAGGTTCTTGTCGCAGCGAGACGCCGACAAAACTTTTGAACCGTCGTTTTAGTAATTTAAGGTCATCACCACCCGTTGCCGAGGTAGAGTCAGCACATACCAAATGCCAGATATTTGCCGTTTTATCCTTATTGCCCTGTTGCGCTCTAATAGCCCGACCGCGCATCTGATTGGAAAGTACAAATGAGCCGACAAAACTCGCTAAAATCAACGCATTGATTGCCGGAGCATCCCAGCCTTCACCTAGCAATGATTTGGTCCCCAGTAGGACTTCAATTTCTCCAACCTGGAATAGCTGTGTGACAATGTGAACAATATCGTGTTTAAGACCCTCCGTCTGGTTTATTAAAAGGTAATTTGCATCAAAAGGAACAGGGCTCGTAGAGCTGTCAAATATACCATATCTAGCAGCAGTAGTTTGAAATGCTGAGTAAGCACTGGCCGGAATAATGATCATGGATCCTGTAAGCACAGCGATTTTCTTATTATTCTTATTTTCCCGTCTTAATTTTTCGAAAATAGGGATGACACCTATTTTGTTCAATTCAAGCGTATTGTGGTCGGTGTTTACATAGAATTCTTTTCGGATGAAATCCGAGAGGACGACCAGCCGCAGGTCTTTCCCCAATTTTTCATATTCAAAATCCACAATCGCGGTAATAGCGTCCATTTTACTGATACTGGATGTTAAATATTGTCGGACACGGCTATTTTGGGAAAAGTTTACCTGTTTTCTTTCCATGGCACCGTGTCGTTGTAATTTATTTTCCAGCGCGCTTCGATGTTCTGCAAATGCATTGAAATGCACTTTTTCCTGATGTAGGTAAAATTCAAGTAGAATTTCGAGCCATTCATAATCCAGGTGAGGTATTTTAAAATCTTTGCCACCGATGATTTCCATATGGAGCTCGGGAATTGGGATTTGGTTGGCATGGAGAAAAATTAAGCATGCCGAGTAATATTTCAAGTTATTATAGACCCAGTCGAGATCATCCATCGGGTTTAGCCATATCGGATGATTTTGGATCCCCTGAAGTACGATTTCGTCCGTGCCTAATTCCTTAAATAGCTTAAGCATACTATCCCTGTAATCGGCAATAAACTGTCTTTCCCTTTCGCTGGGATTGGTGAAATAGATATAATCCTGATGCGGACATAGATCACCTTCAATGACAAGTTCGGGGACCGAAATTTCCGCATCTATGGGGCCGTTGAGGTCCATATAGCGCTGCCATTCTGTTGGAGAGACATCGTAAGGGGGAGTCGCTGTTAGGCCAACGATCGTCGGGTTCAGCTTTTTCTTGATATTAATTAATGTATGCCACCACTCATTTTTAAGATGGTGTGCTTCGTCGACGACAATTGTACCAATTTTTTGGGATTTCAATCCTTTTAGGATAAAGTCAAGGTTTGAATCTGCTCCCTTTGGATCTTGATCACTGCAGGCAGCATGCATTCCCTGATAAGTCGCTACAGTGATAAATTTAGGATTTCGGATATCCCTAGAGATCCAGTCAGGCACGGTGTCCGATGGAAGAAAAAGTTCACAAAACCGTTGTATCCATTGGTTACGGATTGCACGTGAAGGTGCGAGAATTAGCGTTGGTTTATTGATGCGTATAGCAACTTCAAGCCCCAGGACCGTCTTACCTGAGCCGGGAGGTGCCACCACATGTAAATGACCATCTTTAAGATGCTCCTGTAATTCTTCAAGTACCCGTAATTGGTATTTACGCCATGGATATTTGAATTTAATTGCTTTAGGGTACTCAGTCAATAGATTCGGATAATTTAAAATTTACACCATATTGCAGCGCAATATACCAATTTAGTTGAAATTACGATTTGTTGGAGAGGCTTGTGAAATTACCTCTATTGACCTCGAATTTAGGCGACGATATGGAGACTATGTTTTCTTTAAGTTAAATATTGTATATGCTTGCCGAGGGAAAAAACAACCATTTTATCCACGATAGAGATACTTTCATAGTGCGTTTAAAGCACTTTCAAGGCACTAACCCCTTGTACCCGAACAGTGCTATATCCGTGCTTTATCTGTGCTTAGCATGTGCTTCATCTGTGCTTGATCTGTACAGCCTCCAAAAATGGGCTCTTTTTAAGCCCTGAATTTCAGCAGGTGGTTAATTAAAAGTTAAAAATAAGCAGGGTGGATTTCGGCTCCGTTTTGTCTGCTGTTAGGCTTATTGGATGGCATAATAATTACTATTCGCCGAGATTGACTTTATATTCGTGTATCAGTCCCAGAAAATAACTTGATATCTTTGTAAGCTTACTTGAAGGAGTTGTCAATGCATAAACAAAACGTTATCTCGGTTATATTATTCATAAAACCAAGAAATCAGCAACAGCAATTGTAAAATACGAAGTAATATGGGAAAAATTATATTCAGATTTTGGTTGGTTAATGTATTGATAAGTGTCGCGCTATTTGTACTGTACCGACTTGTTATCGCAGAGACGGATACGGCTGCTACGGGATTTCTCGAGACAATCATCGTTATTCTGGATATTATTGTCAATTTGGGTTTTTCAACAATTTATCTTTTCGCGGTGATTTTATGTTCCTTACTATTTTTTCTAAATCATATCGAAAAAATTCGCCTTAATAAAGGATTATCGTTTTTGACATTTTCGGGAATACCGGCTGTTTGCCTGATCTTACTGATCATTTATATTTTGGTTGGATTTTATAAATATCATATGGTTCTTGACCCGTTAAAAATGCTGCTTCTGTTCTCCGTTATTTATCTAGCCAGCACCATCTTAGAATTTATCTTGTTCCGGAAAATAATCAAAAAACAGCAGGCTGACCCAAAAGTTCAGTAATAAACCGCATTGTTATGTTATCCGTTCCTGGCGTATCTACTGTCCTTTACAAAAAAACGCAGGGGTAGGACTGCGTGCTCCTGAGCATAAGCGATACCAATTCGTGCTGCTTTTCCGATTTGTGCTGAACTGTATTTTATTCCCTGATCTTCAATCCATATGCTATCACCGGTCAATAATACGCCATTAAATGAGGCGTCAATTCCCAAAGCTTTAGCCGTAGATCCCGGTCCGTTGGAGAAGGAGGGTTTTTCGGGCCGCACAGGTCTCCGCAATGCCATTACGTCAATGCCAACCAACGGTTCAATCCCTCTAATTAGAACGCATTGGGGATCGTCTGCTCCAGAAGTCACAATATTCAACAGATGGTGAATACCATAACAGAGGTATACATAGGCGACGCCACCTTCCTTGTACATCGGCTCGGTTCTCGATGTTCTCTTTCCGTTAAATGCATGGGATGCTTTATCCATAATGCCAAAGTAAGCTTCGGTCTCGACAATTCTACCCGCTGTTACCAGGCCATCTTTTTGCGTATAGAGAACTTTTCCTAACAGATCTTCCGCCAGGAATATGGTATTTGTATTAGTATAATAAGATTGAGGTAGTTTAACCATTTTTTATCCTTCAAACTGTCAACGATTATGTTCGTCGCATAACGGTGATTAAATATAGGGAAAATCATTTGATTCGCTATTCATTAGCAAATCAAATGATTTCAGGGCTTATATTCAGGAGCAGATGAAAAGCCTGTTTATCCTAATTTTCATGAGGCCTAACAGCCGCAATCGGTAGATATAGCAGTGAGATCAAATTGTTTGGCCAGCTCCGGGAATATATAACCTTCTGGAAATACCTTTGCGAACTTGATAAATAGTGGTCGTCGTTGTTTATTTTATAAGACATGGGTTGCACCAAATTGACCAGGCATTAAAGTTGTTGCCGCTTTGATCTTGCGTAAGAAGCTCAAGATGATCGACACCTGTGATATCAAGATCAAAAAGATACTGTTCGTTGGGTTTGACGTTATGGGAAGAAAGGATTTTCCCATTACCACGAATGATAAATTGAATGCCTTCTGGTTTTTGTGAGCCGTCGCGTAAAGCTGCGATGATCTTTAATTGTCGCCACTTTTTTGCAAGCTTGTACTTATACAGGGATGGTGCATGGGCATATAATCCTTTGCGATATACTTTAGCGTTGTTTTCTAGAAAAAATAAAGCATTAGATTCTGCTGTGTAATAATTTCTCGCTGGGTTTTCCCAACCTACATAAGCTTCTTCCCATGCTGCCTCAGAAAGAAAGATACTGTCCTTTTTTATGGTTCTAAGGTTGATAGGGTGGTCGTCCTGCAACAATTGATTTAAGACACTCAACTTGGCTTGTTTTTGATTATCCAGGCTGTCATTTTCTACTACTCTAATCAGGTCATTGACGGTAGCCTGACCAAAATTGTTAAGGGTTAGGAAATCTCCTTCTTTACTATGGCTAACCATTTTTCGGTATTCTTTAACTGATCCGTTGTCGAATAAAAATAGCATTCTTATTTCATAGGGTATATTGCCTTCAAAAGGAGCAATATCAATTTCTACAGAATTGCTCTGATTGACTACAGCGGTAAAGCTGTTGCTCAAATACTCTGAGATATTATAAGGGCGGATCAGTGCTACAACGCCACATGGTACTGTACCTGCACGGTACTGAACCTTTAATTTTGTCGTATTTTCAGCTTGAAATAGCGTAAATGATTGTAATAGGAATTCGTTTTTTTGTAGGATAGGTTTTGGTCGCTGTGTAAATATGGGATGACTACTTAGTTGAAAAACTGAGGCTTTGGAAAATTTAGCTGATTTTAAACCACCCCATTTTTCGACTTTGTAGTGCCTGCTACCATGTTCTCCCATTAAGGAAATCGTGTTTGGATTGAACTCATTTGGAAAACCATGATCGTGTGGTAATCCAAATAGGTGGCCCATTTCATGTGCTATCCCACCGAGGTACCAACTGTTGAACTCTCCTACAGTAGATTCTTTATTTGTGGCAAACATCTCTGTAAAAGTTATTTTGGTGCTTGCATCCGTGAGTAATGCCGGATCTAGCAATTCGCAGTCGGCAACCATGCACAAGCCCGAGGAAGCAGAGCCCCTGCCATAGTATGGCGAATGAAAGACGTAGGTCCCATTTTCATCTTTATGGCTTAAGGCAGTAATAATAAGGATATGTTCGGTATTTGGATTGATAGCAGGCGTCAGTTTCTCGAAGATTTCATTTTCTATTTCACGCCCTGAATTTATTGTATAATCATTTGAGGGTTTCGACCCTTGAACCAAGTGGTACCGATAACCCGAATCGTCTGCCTCAAAAGGGATACCATCACTTTTAAACCCCGAATTTCCAAGCTCAGTTTTGTAATAGGAGGAGATGTCCTTCAATGTTCGGTCGAGACGATTTTTCCAATCGGAAGACAGTTTTGCGTCAGCAGGATAAAAATAAACAACCTTAACAGTATGAAGCAGTTTATTTTTATTTGTTGAGATTGCTCCTTGAGCGAATTGGTTAAATGTTAATAGTAAAATAGACAGCATTATCCAGAGGAAGTTTGGCTGACGTTTCATACATGGTGAATATACAATCGCTATTGATTTCAATTAGGTTTAATCTAGGTTTTATATTATCTATACACTAAGTTAAATAAAATCAGAATGGTTTTCTTCAATAATATGCATAAGTTCTTCTCCCTCTACAGGACTTATTTTAAAAAGCTATTCAGATAACTTAAAATGCTTCCAGTTTGGCCTATCAGGCTGACGTGGCTTTGTCCTGGGATAATAGCTAATTGGGATTTCGGCATTTGTCCAAAGTCACCAACTACTTCACCGCCCAATAATTGATATGTTTTTACCAGCTCGATCTTGTCTAGACCGTCGTTGTCTCCAGCAATCAAGAGTACAGGTGAAGATATTTTGGCAATATTTGCGTCTCCCAGATCATATGGTTGCTGTGCCAATGAGATCATCTGTTCCAAAAATTTTGTCCACTTTGTTTTGTCGGGAGCAACGGCTTCATAGGCTTGCTGCATCGGACTATTTTCAAATAATGCTGGTTTCATGTTCTGGAAGGCTTTGTTAATTTCCGGCATCCATCCCTTACTTTTATAGGTAGCAGAAATAATGACTAATTCATCTAAGCGCTTCGGATACTGAATGGCAAATTGGTAGGCTACTGCCCCTCCAAAGCTGTAGCCAAGCACTGCAGCATGTTCAATTTTCAGATAATCCATCACTTTGGCAACATCAGCTGCAAGTATGGCGTGGTCAAATTTTCTATCAGAATAGGGTGAATGGCCATGGCCCTGCAACTCAATGGCGATGACTTTCCTGTTTTTTGACAGTTCGGGTATGAGCTGGCTCCAGTTGGTGCTGATGGTCATAAAAGCGCCGTGTAATAATACAATCGGTTTTCCAGTACCATAAACTTCATAATATACCTTGCTGTCCTTAAGGTGTACTAAACCTTGAGCCGAGGGTTTAATTTGGGCATAAGATTGCATAACAGTAATCATCATAATGATATAAAGTAATGATTTAAAAATAGTATTGGTTTTGATACGTGTGTTCATAACGAATTTATTTAAAATGTACATGACAAATATCATTACGATTTCCCAGGAAAATACTGTGGAAATACGACAAATATAGGGGCGATTGCGTCAGAAACGCAAGCAGACAGTTCGTTAAAAAAAGATCGGAGCGCGATAATACCCGAGGAAAGGATTTCGTATCGCTGGGGCAGTTGAGGTGTAATTAAAAAAGACAGGGACCAATATCCTATACCAGCCCCTGTGTTTTGCTATTATTTCAACTTATCTTTTACACTTTTAGCATGATCTAAGTGGTTTCTAAGTGTTGGTAGAGTTTTATCTACAAACGCTTTCAGCTCGGTATCTTTAAGATTTTTACTAGCGTCCTCAAACAGCTTGATATCCTTTTCATGGTCTTTAACCATATCTTCGATATACGATTTATCGAAGTCTCCGGGCGACTTTTTGGACAATTCATCCTTCAAATTTTGCTCATCTGTACCCAAGGTGGCTGGTAGCGTGATATTTTTTGCTTGTGCAAGTGTTGCAAGTTCATCATTTGCTTTGGAATGATCTTTAACCATCATTTCGCCGAAGGCTTTTACATCCAGATGCTGGCCTTTTTCCTTTGCCAGTTTTCCAAGTTCTACCTCAGCCATGCCACCGTTCGCTGCTTCAGTAACGAATTTTGCATCGTCTTCACTGACAGCAACAGGCGTCGTTGCCGTATTATTATCGTCTATGTTTTCTGGTGCTTTTGTTTCGTTGATACTGTCTGCTGTTTTTTTGCTGTCGTTATTTGCATTGCCGCAACTTTGGACAGCAACAATAGAAAATGCAATTGCTAGGGTCAAAAATATTCTTTTCATGATCTTATGAGTTTTGATTTCTAGATAAACAGTGGTCAAAACAGTATCGTTTCAAAAAAATGACCAACGCAACTATCTCATATTACATTCACGTGTTTTTTAGCTTCAAAAATTTAATAGTGATACCCAGCTGACCCAGGTGGTAAAAATCGTGATGGATAAGGCCTGTCAGGAGGTATTTGAGGTTATGCGGGAAATCAGGATTCGCATGTTTATAGGGTTGCTCGAGGAAGGAATCGTCTTTGCCGTTGAGAAAGTGAATAACGTGTCGCTGACTATCCCAGAAATCTTCCAACAGCTTTTTCCAGCCTGTTGTCTTCAGTTCGTCATTCGTTCGCCAATTCCTAGCTTCGTTCATTTCGAGTCCCCGTGGATTTCCCTTCAAACGGCTTAGAACCTCCTTACGCCATTCAATGAGATGCGACATCAGTTCCGCTACACTGTGCATTTCTGGGATAGGACGCTCATAAACAGATGATTCGCTCACCGTAGCTAATTTTTTTTCAAAATTTTCATCGATCCATAGATCGGCGTGCTCCACATCCTTTAATTGCTGAATGATATCTTTTATCAGAATAGTGCTCATAATGACTTAGTTTTAAAATGATTAAGTTTGAGATTTTAGAAAGTAAACCGAACTATACAGGAATTAGTTTTAACCAATTGTGTATTCGTTTAAAATGCTAACATCGTACTGAAGAATTCCAGCTAGCAACGCTGGAATAGTTGCGGAGTGAAAAGGTTCTAGTTAGGATGTAATCAGTAGACAAACTATTATTTGCCGAATCTTGTCCTTCTATCGAGATTCCCTAGGAAAGGCAATCGCTTTATGATCCGGGCTCATACTCGCGTTTTATGGTCTCGAACAATCGTATTGAAATGGCTGATCAAAGATCCACAGCACGTCTGTCTATCAACGAATTAATGAAACAGGCTAAATTGTTAGAATCCGAAGGCAAATTGGAGGATGCTGTCAAAAACTATCATACAGTTATCGCAAAGGATAAGCTGCATACCGCTGCATATAATCGGCTCATGATTGTATATCATAGGCAGAAAATGTACAAGAAAGAGCTAAGTACCATAAAGAAGGCGCTCGCTGCCTATGAAAATGATCTGTTGAAAGATCAGCGCAAATGGAAGAAGCTGAACGGTGGGTCAGCGGACTTAAGTCAGCGTTTGGCCAAAGTACTGGGATTAATGCAGGAGGATGGCCTTCCAAGATATGAAGAACCGCAAGTCATGGCCTGGAGAAAGCGTTTGGGAAAGATAGAGCAATCTATCAAAAAGGCAAAAGGTGTAAAGACCTAGACGCTTTAAATTTGTTATAAAATCGTAAACGAAATTGTAGATGCTACTGTTCACTATAAAACTCATTAGTTTTAATAAGTCGATATTGAGCCGAAACCCATTTTATAAATGACGATGAAATATATATTCTGCACGGTTGAAACACCCAAAAATTCAAATGCTAAATACAACTATGAGCCAAAATGTGGCGGATTTGTTCTAGCAAAATACCTTCCTTTGGGCTCAGTTTTCCCCTATGATTTCGGTTTTATCCCAGGCACGGTAGGAGAGGATGGTGACCCTTTGGATATTATCTTTATTTCGGAACAAGGGACGTTTCCTGGCTGTATATTGAAATGCAGAATAATTGGTGCAATAAAGGCGATACAGCAGAATAAAGATGGCGAAACTGTAGAAAATGACCGTTTTTTGGTTGTGCCAGAGGCTTCAGCCGTCTTTGGTCACATTCATCGTGTCGCCCAATTGCCTGAAACCGTGCTCGATGAACTGCAACAGTTCTTCATAAATTATAATAAACAGGAAGGCAAAAATTTCCAGCCTTTGAAAATTCTAAGTGCTAAAGATGCATGTAAGGCAATAGAAAAAGCAAAAAGTAACAGTCAGCCCATCAAAAAAATTGAACTTTTTCTTCCACTCTACGATGCGTCGGGAACACCCTTCTCCGCTCAACTATTTCAGGATATTAGGAAGCAGCTCATTAAAGACTTTGGCGGGATAACAGCTTATACGCGTGCCCCTGCCATTGGTATATGGATCGATCCTAAAAAACAGTCAATTAAAGACGAGAATGTGGTTTATGAAATCATGGTTGCTGAAATCGACTATGCCTACTGGAAACAATTCAAGAAAAAACTCGAATTACAATTTGCCCAGAAAGAGTTAGTTATTAGACAAAGTGAGGTCGGGCTGCTCTAGTCGGTATATTAATACTGTAGATCTGCTGGAATGTATACCTAGTAGGCTTATTGATTTATTTAGTTTGAAGCGTAGGTGAACGGAAAATCAAAATAGAAAATAGATCCCTTATCCTTGGCGCTTTGAACGTGTATCTGTGAACCATGTTTTCGTAGGATTTCTGCGACCAAATATAGGCCGATGCCAAATCCAGATATGTTAGAAGTATTTAGGTTATCCACCCGATAGAATGATTTAAAAATATTTTTTTGATGTTTGGGCTCGATTCCAATCCCTTCATCCTGAACATATATACGTACTTTTTCGCCTATTATCTGCGTGCCAATAATAATCGTTCCGCCGTGGGGAGAGTATTTTATGGCATTGTTAAGTAAGTTGGCAAAAACCTGATCCATTTTGGGCCAGTCAGCTAAAATATGAACGGTAGGATCGCAACGCAGTTCAATGCTGTGCCGATTCGTTTCCAAATCATTAATACAGTCCTGCATTAATTTGTCAAGCTGAAAAATGGTTTGGTGAAGTTGCAATTTTCCTTCGTCTACCTCCGTTATACTTAGAAAATCCGCAATCATGAGCATCATTTTTCTTACTTGGGATTCGATCTTAGTTCCTATCTGGGCACTTTTTTCACCAAATATAGTTGCATGCTGTTGCATCATCTGCGCACTCATCAAGACTGTGGTGAGCGGTGTTTTGAGTTCGTGGCTTGCTACGGATATAAACGTATTTTTTCGCTTCTCTTCCTGCTTTTTTTCGCTGATATCCCGTGCAATTTTTGATACACCAATGATCTCGCCGAGATCGTTTTTTATGGGGGATATCGTCAGCGACAAATCGACCAATTTGCCTGATTTTGTCTGCCGAACAGTTTCAAAATGCTTGATGGAATGTCCCATGCGCATTCGCCCCAGGATATAATCTTCTTCAGAATGCCTATCTCGTGGAATTAATTTTAGGATGGACTGACCGATCATTTCCGCATTTGAATAGCCAAAAAGATTCGTCGCAGCGTCGTTCCAGCTGGTTATAATACCGTCTAGTGTCTTTCCGATAATCGCATCGTAGGATGAGTTAACAATGGCTGCGAGTTCGGCACTTTTTTCTGTCGCTTTTTTCTGATCTGTCACATCCATAAGCGCTCCGATAATCCTGCGCGATTCTTTGCTGCCGCTAAAGAAAGCCGATCCCGTGATTTTTACAAAGGCAATCCCATGTGTGATAGGTCTTATAATGCGGCAGGTAAACTCAAAATGGCCGTCCATTTTATTTTCGCTCAGCCCTCTCATTTGCTGGAAAATAGCGGGTTGATCTTCCGGATGGATGAGCGTTATCATCGCTTCTTTCTTTTGGATTGGGGCAGAAAGTTCCAAAATTTCTTGAGCCTGTGGGGAAAGTTGAACTATTCCTTTCGCAGCGTCCCAATCCCAGGTCCCAAGTCCGGTAGAGGCGATGGCAAGGCGAAGTCGCTCTTCCTTCTCCTGCAGGATTGCTGTGAGTTTATCTCTTCTTTTTTCTGCAAGTACGGCTTCCGTAACATCTTTGGTAAAACACATCGAATGGACAAATTCGTCATCCTTCATCAAAGCACTGGAATTTATAACAACATGCTTTATATCTCCATTTTTGCACCTCAGACTTGCTGGATAATCCTCCACACGTTGATTATTTAAAAGCATGTGTAGGATTTTCGAAATGGTATCCTGATCTGTGTGAAAGTCTGCAATGGGGAAACCAATATATTCTTCCTTACGATAACCAAGAAGGTCAAGTTCAGCTTGATTGGCCCAAATAATAACCCCTTCCCGGTTAACCCAATGTAGTGCTAGAGATGCACTGTCGATAAAGTCAGTTAGTTCAGTAATCCGGTTGTTGAGCTCGAGATTTTCAATTCGTAATTGTTCTATTTGTTCGGAGCTGTTCATAAAGATGTCGTATGGTGTTATAAAGACAATTATATGGATATAAAACTACTTTAAAAAAGGTAAAAGTACGGGTCATCTTAATGATAAATAACAAAAATCGCACTAAACCATGTTTGAAGCTATTTAAAGCAAACAAAAATTGGGTGACGGCAGTTTGAAAATAATAGTATCGAATAATTTTAAGTATAATATTTCATGGCGGACAGCAAAAAATAGAGGCTATTATATCATGGACAATAATAAAACATCAATTTACAGTGCCCTTGCTGCCAATCTACTGATAGCGCTGACCAAATTTATCGCCGAATCTTTTACCAACAGTTCTTCTATGATTTATTTCTGAAGGAATTCATTCCACAGTTGATACGGCTAATCAGCTGTTGATATTATATGGATTGAAACGTAGTAAAAAGGCGCCCGACCAGTCTCATCCTTTTGGTTATGGAAAAGAGCTTTATTTTTGGTCCTTTGTGGTTTCTATTCTCATATTCGGTTTGGGTGGAGCGCTGTCCATCTATCAGGGAGTGATGCATATACGGGAGCCCGAATTGATGAAAGATCCTTTCTGGAATTATATCGTCTTGATTCTCTAGCTTATTTTTTGAGGGTACTTCTTTTATTATTGCTGTAAAAGCATTCAACAAAACCCGAAAGGGGGTTGGCTGGTGGGATGCGATCATTAAAAGCAAAGACCCCTCCAGTTTTCTTGTTGTTTTTGAGGATGGAGCAGCAGTGGCGGGACTATTGATTGTCATGATCCTCATGTCGCTAAGCCATTCCCTGCAGATTCCCGAATTGGATGGATTAGCTTCTGTAATTGTTGGGGTGCTGTTGGTTTTTGTTTCGTTTATTCTCGCCAGGGAAAGTCGGAGCTTGCTGTCTACCTATCAGTCTCCTGAAGACGTTATATTGATGCTTATCATTGATTTTAAGGATGATCTTGATACAGAATATATTACCGAAGCAATTACCCGCATCCGTACACGCATTAAAACCGAATTTCAATTTATCCATTATGTCATTATCCAACCAGAATAAATATTAAACGCCAATTAACCTTGATAGCTATTTTAATAGCAGCGGCTTCGTTTTGAAAGTGAGCTTTTGCAAGGACATCGCGGGGGGCTTATGCCAAGATTGCAAAGAACACAGCGTTGGCTAGCACAGTAAAATGTAGCGTTGGGCTATCTTTAGGATGGATAACCGAGTTTCGGAACTTTATCGAAAAATTATGTAAGAAGTAGAAGAATGACAATGTAAACGTGTAAGTTTGTAGATCACCAATATTAAATTTAAGGTTATGCTATATTTAGGAATTTTGGTCTTTTTTGGACTTATTACATTATTTGCTTCATTTTATACGGTAAAGCAAGAGTCTGCGGCCGTGATAGAAAGGCTGGGTAAATTTTTAAAAGTAAGTCATGCCGGTTTGCATTTAAAAATTCCATTTTTGGATCAGATCGCTAAGCGGCTGAATCTTAGGATAAAGCAATTGGATGTCATAATTGATACCAAAACATTGGATAATGTTTTCATTAAGATGAAAGTTTCTGTTCAGTATCAGGTAATCAGAGATAATGTAAAAGACGCGTATTATCGTCTGGAGAATCCCGAAAATCAGATTACATCGTATGTTTTTGATGTTGTGCGTGCTGAAGTTCCAAAAACAAAATTAGATGATGTTTTTGTAAGAAAAGACGATATTGCCATTGCTGTAAAAAGTGAATTGCAGGATGCGATGCAAAGCTACGGTTACGATATTATCAAAGCATTGGTGACAGATATTGATCCTGATGAACAGGTGAAACATGCTATGAACAGAATCAACGCTGCTGAACGCGAGAAAACTGCCGCAGAATATGAGTCTGAGGCACAAAGAATACGAATTGTTGCCGTTGCAAAAGCTGAAGCAGAATCTAAAAAATTACAGGGGCAGGGGATTGCAGACCAGCGAAGAGAGATTGCGAAGGGACTGGAAGAATCGGTAAAAATGCTGAATGCGGCCAATATCAATGCACAGGAAGCTTCTGCCTTAATTGTCGTGACGCAACATTATGATACGCTGAATGCCATTGGAGCAAATAGCAGAAGCAATTTGGTCTTGCTTCCAAATTCACCAACAGCAGCAAGCACTATGCTGAATGATTTGGTAGTTTCAATGGCCGCAGCACAAAAAATTGATGGGCATACTAGTGCGCAATTGCCTGAAATTCCTAAAGATAGCAGTCGGCAGGAATAAAACAAAGGTAGCGTGGTATAAGCGCTACCCTTGTTTTATTGTTTCATTAGTATCCCGGGTTTTGGATCAGATTGGGTTCGACTTGAAAGCTACTTTCGTGGAAAGGCCAGAGGTATTGATGTTTCAAAAATTTTCTATCTTCAATTTTAAGCACCTCAGATTTCCCGTCCGCACTTTGTCGCATATGACCCAATGCAGGTTGATTAAGAACTACTTCTGCTGTTTTCCATCGAAGAATATCACTATAGCGCAGCCCCTCACCGGCAAATTCGACTCTTCGTTCATTGCGAATTAAGTCAATCCATTCTTGTTGAGATCTCACCGTGAGATTGACATCTGCTACATTCATATCGAGTCCTGCACGTTGTCGAATCTGATTGATACAGCTTTTCGCTAATTCATCTACGTTATTCAGCATAATTTTGGCTTCGGCATAGGTCAATAACACTTCTGCGTAGCGTGCCAAAGGAAAGTACATATTACCTCCCGTCCGAAATGCATCAGCTTCATCGACAAATTTCTTAAACCAATAGCCCGATCGGCTGCTTCGTAAGTTTTGATAATAGAATAGACTCTTTGAATCATAAATATCTATTTTTTCTTTGTTGAATAGGTCGCCCTGCCCAAAAATACTTGCTGTGTAACGTGGATCGCGATTTAATTTGGGGTTGAGCTCATATTCCTGCTTGCTGTGTAAGGGGCATTTGTCAATCGAACGTCCTTGTAGTGTCCAATAACTATCAACCAAAGACTTCAAAGGAACGACATAAGATTGCCCATTTCCGGTCTTATATTGTGGGGCAAGATGCTGAAAGGAATTTGTAGCAGAATTATTGTGGCTTTCCATGTCAAATTTGATGATAAACTCCTTATTGGTCTTGTCTGCTTGATAATTGAATAGGCTAGCATATTGGGGGTGAAGTTGATATTTGCCACTGTCCATTATTTCCTTCGCAAGGGTTGCGGCAAGCTCATAGCGTCCATTGTAAAGAGCATATCGCATGACCAACGTTTTGAAGGAGTATTTGTTGAACATATAGGCGTTTGTGGTACCTTCATTTTCAGGGAGCCTGTTTGCCACATCTTGGCTCATTTCAAATAGTTTGTTCAGTATTTCAGCTTTCGGCGTTACTGGAGGTATTGCTTCTTCAAGTGTAACCGGGACTAGGACAAAAGGTACGTCACCCCAAACTTCAGTGATCCTTAAATAATGCCAGATACGTAGTGCTTCTAAGATTGCTTTATATTTTTGTCTTATCGACTCATTTTCCACATAGGGAATGTCAATATTCGCGAGGTAAGTATTGATCCGCCCCACGTGTTTATTATATAATGTCCAATAGTACTCAGCCAAACGTGCGTTGCTTGTCATATTGCCATTGGCAATGATCATATGGTGGTCTGTCTCTATTCTAGCATAGGCGTTATCGCTACGACCATCTAACATATAGAAGAGCAGGCGACGTTCTCCTGGTCCCATAAAAACATCCAAATAACTACTGTAGACTACCCGACGTAAATCTTCTTCGGTATTGAAGAACTCGTCGAAGGATGTTGCGGTAGGATCTCGTTTATCAAGAAATTTTTCGCAGCTACTTAACGTTGCTAGCGCAATTATCAAGGTTAAAATTTTCTTTTTCATTAGCATAGTTTTAAAAAATACTCGCACTCAGTCCAACACTGTAGGTTGCCATACGTGGATAATTTCCGTTCCCATCATTTGTTCCAGGACTATCGACATCAATACGTTCGGGGTCAAGACCTTCCCATTTCGTGAACGTGAATACATCCTGCGCATTAACATATATTCTAAAATTTTTGATGCTTTTGCCGATTTTAGGAAATGTATAACCAAGCTGAAGAGACTTGATACGGAAAAAGGCAGCATTGCTAAGCCAAACATCACTGAGTAGGGTATTGGGGCTTGGCCCCGTCCAAAGACGTGGAAAACGGCTATTCGGATTGTCGGGGCTCCAATGGTTTGCTACATATTCGACACGTGGTGCGCCGAGGTCGTTACTGTTTCCATCAACATACACCGGATAGGCCTCTTGGCCGATCAAGCGGCCCGTGCGCTTTCCGATCCCCTGACCCAATGCTGAGAAATCCCAGCCTTTATAGCGAAAGTCCAGATTTATAGCATAGTTATAATGGGGAAGAGGGTCTGCCAGATAGCTGCGGTCCTCATCGTTGATTATACCATCCTGATTTTTATCCACGTAGCGGATATCACCAGGTTTTGAATTTGGCATTTTAGCGGGCGTTGCGTCAACTTCCGCCTGCGTTTGGAAATAGCCATCAGACTGGAAGCCATAATAATTGTTGATTGGGACACCTTTGTACCAGATTCGGTTATTATCGCCTTTAAAGATCAATCTATCGTTTTCATTGTAGCCCGCCTTGAGCATTCGGTTGCGGTTATCAAAAAGCATTCCACCAATCGTATACGAAAAATCGTCCTTTTTGTCGGACCAGCTTGCTGACAGCTCCCAACCATTATTTTCCACGGCACCGATGTTGACCGCAGATTCCAGACTATTTGATCCCGTGAGCGGAGGCACGGCAAATTGGTCATAAATAAGATCGTATGAATTTTTATGATAAAGCTCTGCCGTAAAGGATAGTCTATTTTTAAATGCATTGACGTCTAGGCCCAGGTTCCATTGCTTCTGTTTCTCCCAGGAGAAATTTGGATTGGGAACACGTATTGTCCAGCCCCAGGTATTAACAGATTCCTGCCAGAGGTATGGCGCTACATTTTCGTTTCCGATAAGTCCATAGGAAGCTCGTATCTTAATGTTATTAACTGTTCCCGATTCGAGAATAGGTTTAAAAAAATGTTCGTTATGTAAGTTCCAGGCGAAAGCTCCCGAGGGAAAAAATCCCCAGCGATGACCGGGGGCAAACTTGCTACTCCCGTCTGAACGTCCAGTCAACTCTAAAATATAGCGGTTGTTAAAGGAATAATTTAATTTACCGAAAAAAGAAGCTTTGCTGATTTCTCTAAAATCGGTGAAGGTGTAATTCATGACTTCTGAACCTGCGGTTAGATAGATCTTGTCTTTGTGCTGGCGGAGCTCTTTGTTAAAGTTAATCAGCATCCGAGCGGTGAGCTGGCTTTCACTAACACCTTGCGAGGCATTGACATCATTTCCCCAAATTGCTGCCGGAGCACCATTTTCATCAAAGAACTTATAGGTCAACCTTTTTTGTTTATTGGCCGATTTGTTAATCATGTAGGAGACATTTCCCTCAATATTGAAATTGCTGTTGATGTTATATTTGGGACGTAAATTGATGGTACTACGATCATACATATTGTTTTTTGTACCACCGTGTTTTATTGAAGCAATTGGGTTGATGTTATTATGCAGGATATAGTGTTCGGGGAGGTCAGAATCATAAAAAATTTGTTGCGTTGGGTTCAGGCGCCAGGCCTGTTTATAAAGGCCGTGCCCATCATCGTTTGCCAAAAGACGATCTACCTGTAGACGGTGCGCATAGAAATCGGCCATTAATACAAATTTGTCGGCAATGTTGATATTTGTATTGAAACGTGCCGAAAACTTTTGAGTACCTTCAATCTTATTGAGGCCATTTTCTTTTATATGGCCAAGCATTAAATTAAAAGTACCAACCCCACCACCGCCAGATATACTTGCGTTATTATTCATTGCTGTCGACGTTCGTTCCATGACTTGATCGAGCCAATTGACTTCTTTTAATTCTCCGGAAGCATATTTGTTGATTGTTTCTTCGGGGTAGATCGCAGATTGTCCCTGTTGGATTAAGGTTTCGTTCCGCAATTTCATAAAATCAACGGCTCCGACAAATTTTGGAAGATCAATGGGTTTATTGACTGCAAACCAGTTGTTGGTAACGACTTTAAACTGTCCTGTCTGTCCGCGTTCTGTTTCGATGATGATAACGCCATTTGCGCCACGGGAACCATACATGGAAGCGGATGCGGCATCTTTTAAGACGGTAATGCTTTTAACTTGATTCGGGTCAATATCATGTATGCTCTGTTCCATACCGTCTACGATGACCAAAGGATCTGCATTTTGTAAGGTACTGATTCCGCGAATAGAGATGGTACCCGGAACACTTCCCGGCATACTGTTTCCGCGCATCATTGTGACTCCTGGGATCGTTCCTGAAAAAGCATCCTGCATTTTAAAAATTGGACGATTTTTTATTTTCTCCATATCCATTTGTGATACGGAAGATGCAACGTGCTTTTTGTCTACTTCGGAGAAGCCGACGACCACCACTTCATCAAGCCCCACTTCATCTGCATCCATAATAACATTTAGCTCCGATTTATTGTTAATCGGGATTTCTAGCTGTTTGAATCCGACTGCACTAAAAATCAGGGTTCCTTTTTTGCCATCGGGGAGTGTCAGTTGGAACTCTCCTTTCGTATTCGACGAAGTTCCTGTATTGGAGCCTTTTAGCAGGATGCTTACAGCAGACAATAGATTTCCCTTGGTATCATGTACTTTTCCTTTTATGACTTGCTGCTGCAGATTGGATATGCCAGACGTACTTTGTTCTGGCAAAGAAATATCTTCATTTTTACGCTTGATAACAACAGTACCACGATGTAACATGTAATAGAAAGCGGTGCTTTTGAAAATTTTATCTAAAGCCTTATCGAGTGATACATCTGTGATTTCAACCGTTGCTTTTTCGTTTTTTAGTAATCCTTCTTTAAAGATAAAATGTATACCAGTCTGTTTGGTAATGCTTTCCAGGACAGTCTCAATCTTGGTATTTTGGGCATGTAAAGTTATCTGAGCGGAGCTTGAAGCGTAGGCGCCCATCATGGATGTCGCCAATAAGATTCCTGTCAGTTTCATTTTTAATAAATGGTTCAGAGTTTTCCCTTTGTCAACGGGACATAAGGTCCCTTTTGAATAAAATAAATTATTCATAAATTGGTATAGAATTAATGGTTTATGATCAGTGTTAATTCAATTTTGATGCAGGAGTATTTGCCGTACTTCTGCATTTTTATCATCTTAATTTAGGTTTTTCGCTTTTTTACATACAAAGTCCTCCTCAATAAGTTTATCTGTTTATAATTAGTTTATCTGTTTACAATTAGTTTATCATTGTCAATGGTCAATTTATAACCTGTCAAATCTTTTAGTACATTACAAAGTTCCGCCAGCGTTACATCTCTTTTCATGCTACCTTCATATCGTTCATTATTTAATGGGATCTTACAATCGACCTGAATTCCGTACCAACGGCTTAATTCATCAAGTATCTGTTGCATATCTTTATTTTTAAAATAGAAATATCCGTCTTTGAAGGCTGTTGCTTCAGCCTTACTGGCTAATGGAAAAGTCTTTAGCTTTTTATCGACAATCTCCGTTTCGCTGCCAGCATTCATATAGATTTCGTTTTCATCGTTGCTAACTTTAAGTTTTCCTTCTGTCAATGATACTCTCGTATTTGCATGATAGGAATTTACATTGAAAGCTGTTCCGATCGCCTGTATATTGATATGATTTGTTTCAACAATAAAGGGCCTATGTGCATCTTTTGCAACTTCAAAATAGGCTTCACCTTTTAGTGTCACTCTTCGCTCTTTTTTATCAAAATTTGCTTTATAGCTGAGCTCAGAGGCAGCATTTACCCACACTTTAGTCCCATCGCTAAGGGTTAATACCAGGGTAGATCGTTTAGGAACTATTAAAGTATTTTTTAGGTTTTCTGCTAAGCTAGCGGGGTATATAAGCCGTCCTTCTTTTAATTCGATACCTTGCGCAAAATATTGGATTGCCTTTTTTTCGGTTAATCGTATTTCTTCTTTGCCCTCAATTTTTAAAACGGCACCTGCTCCTCCTGGAAGAACATCATTTTTATGTCCGTATATCTTGTCCGGAATTAAATAGTTTATAGGTTTTTCTTGCTGTTGTCTTTGCCATAACAGCGTTAGGACAAGTAATAGGGCGGCAGCAATCCCAATAGCCTTGTACCATGGTTTATTTAAGAAGAGATATTTCTTTCTTGATTGTAAAATCGTTTCCTTCGCCGTAAATTTACGTTGTGTGATGAGCCATTCTTGTTTTACATCAGTAGTGCGAAGATCAAAAGGAACATATATGTCGGTCTGTGATAACCGACGAGATAAGCTATCCCTTGCGCTTGGATATTTTTGTAAGAGATTTTTTAATTGGTTTTCTTTGTCGGATGGTAACTCACCATCCTTCAAAAGAAGAGCAATCAGTTCTGCTAATAGTATTTTGTCGGTTTCTATCATAATTCAGAAGCTAAATAACTTGAACGGTTGAAATGGGTGATCCGTTTATGGAAATAAGTGGAGTTTTAGTTGTAAGGTGCTGATTGTTAGAGTGTAAAAAATGTAAAAAGTAGGCTTAGAAATTTTCTTTTAAGCAGGTTTATCGCACGCATCCTTTGTGTTTTAACCGTGTTTACTGAAACATTGAGTTCCTGTGCGACCTCGTCATACTTCATTCCGTCCAGATAGATTAAACGGCAGATTCGTTGACAACCTTCGGGCAATTCATTGAGTTCCCGATGTAGAGCTCCAATCAGTTCGGCGTTTATTAAATTATCCAGAATATCATTGTCATCCGGCTGGTCAGGGTTAAATTGGCTCCGTACACGATCAAATACCACATTTCTTCGTTTGATATTCATCGCTATATTTTTTACAGCGCTATAAAGGAAGCTCTTAATGACGGGCTCTCCCTTTTGCAGTAAGTCCTGTCTACCCATTAGAACGATAAATGCGTCCTGTACGATGTCTTTTGCAATTTCTTCGGAACCAACCCATGGAAATGCAAATACACTGAGTTGCAGAAAATATTTGTTAAAATAATATTCTGTGGATAACATTTCGTTTACTTTTTTTATTAAAATATAAATTTTAAAAGTGAAATAAAGAAAAATATTAGAGATTTTATGTAGGTAAAAACGTCTTAAAATTTTGAAGCTTTATAAAGCTGCTATTAAATGCTGTTTTTAGTTATAGTTTACTGTAATTTAATATAAATATGATATAACAGAGGTTTTTTTGTGTGAACATCTTGGTTTTTCGGAATCTTTCATATGTTGTTTCTATCGATTTTTTTTCAGATAGGCTACTTTACAGTAAGGCTTTGTACGTTTTTATCTCATAGCGATTTTCCCCATAATTTTAGTTATTCAGTGAACAAGCTCATTGCGAATAGTAACGGATCAGCTACGAATTCTAAGTGACCATTTACAGATATTTAATCATCATTTAAATAATTAAATGTGTCTTTATTTTTACCGTCATATACAAGGGTATGCCATCAAATCATACCATGGTTTAACAAGTAAATTTAAAAACAATGAAAAGATTAATGATGAGTTTGGTAGCAGTGGTTATGCTATCATCTGTTGCTTCGGCTAAGACAGCGACAACACCGGTCAATGGAAATGCATCTGTGAAAACAACTTCCCAGCGCCTGGCCAACAATACGCTCCGGGTAATCGAGGAAACCACGGAAACGAATGCAGCCTTTGTACGCTGTAATTTTAAAGTAAGCATATATAGCAGCGACGGCGTTTTGCTAGGCAGCGCAGTCTATACAGATTATGCTTCTTCAGCTGGTGGTTGTGCGGGTTTCTTTGCTGCAATGCATGACTGGGTTGCAAACAACTAACTTTTTATTCATTATCACAAAAAACAAGAGCGGGGCTTTGACCCCGTCTTTCTAAACTAAATTATCATGTGTAAATATTATATATTCTTTTTATTTCTGTTCCTTTCCAGATTATCTTCTGCACAGCGGCTTCATGCCGTATATGAATACATTCCATCGGCAATGGCTACTTTTAAAGAAGCGGTCTATTATGATGGAACAGTGAAGATTGCTGTTCGTGATTCGATGCCAATTCGTAAGCAAGAGCTTAACAAAGATGCCGACGATGAAGAAGTAGCATCTTCATTTTCGATAACAATCGGTTCTGGCAAGAGGTATAACAGGGTCGTGATCCATCAAAATAAGACTGACCAACAGTTAGAAACCCGTTCCATTCAAGGTGTTAACTATTTGGTGACGGACAAATTTCCGGCGCTGGTCTGGAATACGGATTACACCGATGTGGATACATTGGGCAAACATGTATGCCATAAGGCAACGGCCTCTTATCGTGGGACTACGTTGGTAGCTTATTATACGAATGATATTCCCGTGCCTGTTGGACCATCGAAATTTGGCGGCTTGCCAGGCCTTATCGTGATGCTCTATAACGAAAGTGCTAATCCGAACTATTGGTACTTGAAGGAGGTAAATTATCCCTATACTGGCGATATTCCCGTAAATGATAAATATATTCAGTCTTTACCCAAATTGAGCCTGGAAGAGTTTGTCAAGAAAGACGACCAATTCAATGAAGAGCAAATGCGCATTATGTACAGCAAAATGCCAATGATGGAAGGCGTAAGCGTTGAGAAGCAAAAAGTTAGGGGCAGTGTAGAGCAAGTGTATGAATGGGAACATCAATAAGCGGATAGCGGTCTTACTCAGCTTTTGTCTGTTGTGTATGGCCGTATATGGACAAGTTGCTATCCATGGAAGCGTCAGTACTGAAGGAAAACCTTTAGGAGGGGTGCGTATTGATTTACGGCGTGATGGCGATAACAAAATGCTGGCTTATACGTTTAGCGACGGTCAGGGGAAATATCATGTGCAAACGGCCCAAAGTGGATCATTTACGTTGCTATTCAAGGCGCTGAGCTTTAAGTCTGTTTCCCTTTCCATCACACCAATGCAGGTCGATACGCTAATTGATGTGCAGTTATCAGCTGGGGGAGTGGAACAATTGCAGGAAGTGATTGTCCACTCCAAAGGGGCTTATCGTCGGGGCAGAGATACCATTGAGCTTGCTGTGAAATCCTTTTTGCAGGGCGACGAGCGTACGGTAGAAGATCTACTTCGAAAGATCCCAGGTATTCAGGTGGGTACCGACGGCAGTATCAAAATAGGTAATAAAGAAGTGGAAAAAGTGATGGTGGAAGGGGATGATTTTTTCGAAAAGGGCTACCGCTTGCTAACGCAAAGCATGTCTGTTCGTCCCTTGGAAAAAATTCAGATATTGCAGCGGTATTCCAATAATAAGCAGCTGAAAGGTATCGAAAATTCGGACAAGATTGCACTAAATCTGCAACTTAAGGAGGAAAGTAGGGCACAGTGGCTTGGCTCTGTTGATGCGCAGGTGGTTCCCATAGGCCCCAAATATTATCAGGCGAGTGCTAACCTGATGAATTTTGGGAAGAAGAACAAATATTATCTCTTGGGTGCTGCTAACAATAACGGAGCGGATGCCGTAAGCAGCATCAACCACCTCATTCAGTCTGGTTCTCCAGATGAACCAGGTCAGATTGGTGTGGGGGTAACAACACCCACTTTGATAGATAATACACCAAATCTGCCTGGTTTTGATTATAAAAGAACCAATTTCAATAACGACAAGTTGTTGTCATTGAATACCATTTTAAATCCGACCCCACAGTTAAAAATCAAATGGCTGGGTTTTGCAAATCCTACTAAAAAATCATTTTACCGAAATACCGTGCAGAACTATCATTTGGAGGATATCCAATTTACCAACACCGAAGATTATCAGTTTACCAGAAACATCGATAACTACTTCACGAAACTGGAGCTGCAGTTGGAGCCCAATAAGCGTACATTGTTGAGCTATTCAGGTACACTAGGTTCTTTGAGGAAAAATGATTTGGGCGCATTATTGTTCAATGGTGTACAAAGTGAGGAACTGACCAAAAGCAAGGGGTATTTGACCAACCACAATCTGAGTTATAGCTACAAATTTTCGGAGCGGGATGTACTGGTCAGCTCACTACGTTGGATAAACCAGCAATCGCCAGTAGATTACAGTATCGATCAATATTATTATAAAGACTTGTTTGGGGGAGAAGATATCCGTGCGGTAAAACAACATATTGAAAATAATCTACAGTATTTGGGTGCCACTACGCATTATGTAAGCCGGAAAAAAAATGGTGACTTCTTTGAGTTGGCTTTCAATATGGCCTATCAGCAGCAACAGCTTAATACCGAATTAGATTTGCTGTCAAATCCAGATGAGTTAGGGGGAAAAGCAGTCTCTCCCTCGGGATTTTCTAATGCGATGGACTTAAACGTATTCCAGACAAACTTTACTTCCAAGTACACTTTTAAACGAAATAAATGGGAATTAACACCTCGTTTGCAGGTAGGTCTCGTACAGAATAGGTTAACAGATTTTGGGAAAACCATGCCTAAAAATAACCTCTTGCTTTCGCCTGGATTATCGGGGAAATGGGTTATCCACCCAAAAGGGCGCCTGGAAACCGACCTCTATTTTCAGCAACAGAATACCTCGCTTACCGAGCTCATTCCCCATTATTATACGACAGGAGTTCGAAACTTTATTCGAGGAATGGATAAGCTAGCGACGCTAAGCAGTTCTGGTGGTACGCTGATGTATACCTATGGCAGTATGACAGATCGTTTTTTTGCGAACCTCTCGGTCGGACATCAGATTTTGTTTGATTATGTGGGTACAGAAAGCAGTTTAGACCCCAATTTTAGCCTTGTGCAACAGGTATTGCTCAAAAACAAAAAGAGCAGCAATTATAAGGCGGATCTTAATTACTACCTGAAGGCTGTAGGAGGAAATTTTCGTTTGGACTTAGGTGCAAATACAGCAGATTACGAAACATTGGTGGTGGGCGTGGGCAATCGTCGCATCCATACAGAGACATACGATTATGGACTATCGTTTAGAAGTGCATGGAAATCCAGGTTGAATATTTACACAGGTTACGCCCTGCAGTCGGTCACTTATCGCTCAGATAGCAAAACTACACTACATAATAGTCGCGGGTTTCTGAATGTATTTTTGAATATGGGAAAAAACATACAGTGTAATCTAAAGAATGAATCCTATCGCTTTGGTAGTTTCCTTGGCCAGGATTCCAAGACCTATTATTTCTCGGATTTCTCCTTAGCTTATGAATTGCGGCAGCATAGGACAAGATTTACCATGACAGCAAAAAATATTTTCAATACTCGCTTTTTCAGAAATGCTGAATTGACAGACCTTTATAATACCAGCACCGAATATAAACTTTTGCCTGGTTATATCAGTTTTGGGGTAGATTATAGCTTTTAAGTTTTTATTTTGAAACTAGGACAGTACTATCCCCAAAGCTGAAAATCCTACGCGGATAGCCAACACAATCGTTGCTGGTTGATTACAAGTTGATTTCGTCTGAAATTAGATCGTCAATAAAAACTCTTTGATCAATTCGGCAGTTTCGATAGGTTTTTCGGCAAGAATAAAATGGCCACAGTTTTCAATTTTTTTAAGTGTTAGATTACAGGTGATTTCCGGTAAAGAATGATGCAATAGGTCATAACCACTCGCACCAATCGCTAGGACTGGCATTTCTAATTTATCATAGCTCCCGTAATCTTTAATATCTTGTGGAAAGGCCTGATACCATGCATTGGAACTACGAATGGCATCCTGGTTGTCATAAGCTTTACTATACACCGATATATCAAATTGGCTTATGCTATCTTTATTAATCAGCAGGTTGTCGAATAACCAAGAGATGACGATTGACATGCGCCCCTCAAGCAACTTTTCTGGCAATTCTTTGACTTGGTTGAAAGCTAGCCACCAGGGATATAAATAACTGCTCCCTAAAATAGGTAACATCGGAAGCTGATACATGCTTGGGTCTGGATGTGGTGTATCCAGCAGTATCAATTTGCTTGTTGCTTGTGGATAATTACAAGCAAAACTAAAAGCGACATGTGCACCGATATCATGACCTGCAATACAAACGCTGTCGAAGCCTAAATGCTTGACTAATTCGTAGATATCCTTGGCCATGTTCTTTTTATCGTAACCATTTTCCGGTTTATCCGAGCTACCCATCCCTCTAATTTCAACAACAAATACTTGGTTGTCTTCTGCTAATATTGGCATGACATGATGGTAAGCCCACCATGTTTCTGGATAACCCGGAATAAGAATTATGGGGTCTCCTTTGCCCCCTTGAACATAATGGATTGATAGGCCATTTATTACAATAAAATTGTTTGTGAAGCCGGGTACAAGTTTAATAAGTTCTTTGTCGGAATATCCTATTTTCATGATAAAAGATAATTGATAGTTACCATTGATTTTCAATAGACAAATTTAAACTGTATTTTTACAACCCACAAGTATGAAGTATACTATATACTTTTATTATTTTTTTAAACTATTGATTATCAAGTGAAATTAATTAGTCAACTAGCGAAGGAAGCGAACATGCCTATTGGAACTATACGCTTTTATGAAAAGAGCGGACTCATTTCTGGCATGACAAAAAAGGATGTAACTTCCAACAAGTACGTGTATTATGACGATGAAGTAACCGAAAAACTGAGGTTCATAAAGATGGCGAAAGCTGTAGGCTTTACCTTAGCTGAAATTAAACAGGTTATTGATGCATGGTATCAAAAAGAGCTGACTCAGGCAAGTAAAATGGAAGTGCTTGATCTTAAATTGCAACAGATAGACACTAAGATAAAGGAACTTAAGCTAATGAAAAAACAAATTGTACGATGTAAAAGCAATATCGAAAATGGTTTAAGTCGATAACCTATAAAAAACTTTGCGAAAAAGAAAATGATGAAGGAATACAGCATTGCTATTGGACTGTCAATCGTATTGTGTCTAATTGCCTTTTTTATTAGAGATCGGTTTTTGGTGTTTTTTACCACCGAAATAATAGGTGAAAGCCCTTTGCTTAATAATAGTTGGCGCCTACCCGGTCAGGTTTTGCCAGCACTGATTTTTATTTTCTCTTTTGGGATTCTTCCTTTTCTGTATCTGTCAGTCAAAAATTATTGTAAAATATCTTCGGTAAGAAATCAATGGTTTACTATACTATTGATCTGTACGTCAGGATCTATATTTTGTGGAATACGCGTGATTTATTTAAAATTTAAAGTTGCTCAGATACGTGACCTATTAAAAAGGGCCGAGTTTGCTTCGGATAGTGATATACCTAGTGTTAGTTTTCAGGATATGCACCTGGAGTCTTATCTCTTGGCAGGTTTACTTGTTGGCTGGCTATTGTGTATGATTATTTTTAGAAAATCTACATATCCTAAACTTTAGCTTTTAAACCCACCCTGAATGTTTAACGAACGGGGCATTTCATACTACGAACTGCATGAAAGTGTAGAACATCCTGCGGTGTCGTCATAGCTTGAAGGACGCTTGACGGAAAATTCCGGAAATAATTCCTGGTAAGGATTTTCTAATGCTTGCGTTAGCTTCATTAACAGTGCTGTTTTTCCGGCACTAATTTCTTCAATACATTGGTAAAGAAGATAGTTCCGCAATATAAATTTGGGGTTTGTTTTTTTCATTAATTCCACGGACTCAGCTTTTGAAATAGCATTTGAATTCAGACGGGATCGATAGTTTTCCATGAAGTCTTTCAGTCTGCTGAGCTTTTCTTCATTTAAAGCGCTGTAAGCTACCGGGCTGAAATGTTCCTGTAAATCAGTTTCTGGTGTTGTTTTCTCCAGTTGATTGAAGAATAAGGTATGATCCAATGCGAGGTCCTGCATTAAGCTCTGCCAGTTATTAAAAAACACCTCATCCTCTTCTTTTAGTTCATCAAATCCGAATTTTTTGCAGAGCATTCTGTCATGAGTTTCCCAAAAATTAACGCCAAAATTATTTAGGGTGTTTTCAAGAAACTTTTCATCGTTGATGATGGGCTGGAGGGTATTTGCGAGTTTCCATAGATTCCATTGGGCAATCTGTGCCTGCTTTCCAAATGCATATCTTCTTCCCGGTAGATCCGTAGTATTCGGGGTGAAATTTAAATTATATTCATCCAGCATTGAATAGGGACCATAATCGATCGTTAGGCCTAAGATGGACATGTTGTCTGTATTCATTACCCCATGTACAAAACCTACTCTGAACCATTCTACCATTAAGTCTGCTGTGCGGATACATACATTCTCAAAAAAATCTTTGTATTTCTGCTGATCGGATGAAACAATTTCAGGGAAGTAATTTTCAATTGTAAAATCAAGCAGATCCTGTAATAACGTATGTTCACCCTGAGCAAACATCAGTTCAAAATGTCCAAAGCGAAGGAAGCTTTCGGCGGTTCTGATCACTACGGCTCCTTTTTCGTATTGTGGATTGCCGTTATACATGATATCGCGAAGAACATCTTCTCCTGTAAAGGCTAGGCTTAAAGCCCTGGTAGTAGGTATGCCTAAGTGATGCATGGCTTCACTCATTAGGTATTCACGTACAGAAGACCGTAATACGGCTCTTCCGTCTGCACGCCTTGAATAGGGTGTTGCACCTGCTCCTTTCCATTGAATTTCGGTCTTCTTACCAGCAGCATTGGTAATTTCTCCCGCCAGAATGGCCCTCCCGTCGCCCAGTTGCCCGGCCCAATTACCAAATTGATGTCCGGCATAAGCTGTAGCGTAGGTCTGAATATTGTCGGGTAGGTGAGAGCCTACCAGAAAGTTAAGATCCTTTTCTTCAAATTTACCCAGCCCTATTTCCTCAGCAAGAGCTTCGTTAAAAGCAATCCGTTGGGGCTGTTCAAACCCTGCAGGTTCAATCGTAGCAAATAGCACTTTTGGCGTGCCTCGCTGTGTAGGGTTATTGGAAAAATCTCCAGGGAATTTTTTGAGGAAAGGTTGTTTGATCTGTTCAATATTCATACAGCAAAGATATTAAATCTAAAAGATAAAGACCTTCCTTTTTTATACCTAGATGGTGTCTTAATAATGAGTACATAGATAGCCAAAATAAAGAGCCGATAGCTAATTATTGCAGTGAATGAACATTTTATGAAGACAAAGCCTGTCTAAAAGAATATAGCCTGCTGTTTTTATCTAGTACGATCGTAAGCCTTTTTCAAGAGATAACAGGCATAGGCAACATCTTGCTTATTGTGAAGATAAAAACTGATCCAGCCTGAATTTTTAAACACATGGTGGTCCTTAATTTTTCCCTCCATCATCAATGATTTTTTTAGCTCTTTATTTAATAAAATGTCCACTAAACCATTGCTATGGACATGTGCAAATTCCTTTCCCAAATAATTGAACGCAGTCCCACCATATTTATGTATCCCAATCGTCGTCCCGGGCATTCCTTTTACATTTTCTTCCAGGTCATCGATCCAATTTAGCAGTTCAGGCTTGGCAATGAACATCCAAAATCTCATGAGACTATCAAATAGAATGGCTAATAAGGGGATATCCTTTAAAAAGCCAACTCTTTTTACCACAAAAGAAAACATAGATTATCGCTCGCTTAAAAGTTTAATATGCTCCATGACTCGGAAATGGACATTCCTAGTGATACTTTCTGCCCAAAGGTCATAGTACCAAGTCGGGAAAACATGGAGATTATACCAACTGTTCCCAATAAGGGTAGTGGTACCATTTCCATTGTCTTTCAATATAAATTGACCTCTTTTGATATCGATATGTCCCATGATTTCAGGGTCTTTGGGTTGATCAATGATATCAAAAATTAAGTTTTCATTGACGTCAAATTTTACAATCTTCTCATCGAAAACATACCCGTTGCTAAAAATACATTTTCGGTTTGCGCCCAGTTTATGTTCACTTACCGTTGTAGCCATGGGGCTCGGCATTCCTATACTAAAAAGCCAATAGTTTTCCTTCTGAGATATGGGATCGAAGGCGACCACGTGTTGCCATACTTGCGTTGGACTCGCATGAATTAAGATCTCATCGGAGACCATATTTTCATGATGGTGATCAGTCAGGGAGTCGACAATAAAAATTCCAAGTAAGAGGCTAACAATGCTTATATTCAATTTTTGATTACTCTTTTTAAACATTGACCTTCCAATAAAGGCACCTGCGATAACAAAGCCAAAGATAAGAGGTGAAACAATTAAGAGGCAAATAATGCCCTCACCTAGGAATATAAAGCTGAGTAAGATAGCCATAAGGCCACCCAAGATAGAACATGCGGTTATTTGTTTACCTCTCATGTCAGTATCTTTCCAACACCAAGCCATGATAATACCCATCAACAGTGGAATAATCACAAACTCAGAAAAAACAAGTACCCCTGCATCCTTGGGCAGCAATGAAGATTGCATACCAATAATTAGAAATGCAAAAATGTTGGCGATTAGAATTCCCTGAACTGTTTTAGAACTTCGTACTTTATAAAACGTTTGTTTCAAACTCATGATACTTGATTTTTATGTTCATAAACCGGTCGTGCTAAAACTTTGTGTGGCTAAGGTATTAAATAATTCGCTATTTAATAAATTGTGGAATGCTGATAAATATGATGCTATTCAATTGAAGCTGATCAAAATGTTACAAATACAAAAATGCCGTTGCGTTGGATGTATCCTACTGCTGAATTCGATACAAATCGCGAAAAAGTTGATGAAGCAAGTCAACGACAATGTGTTGGAGTTGATAATGTGGATAAAATTATTTGGTTATTACAGAAATAAGTAAGAAACTCGCTTATATGATAATGGTAGAAACCGCTCTCGGCAAGAACGTTGCGGTAATACTTTCCAGTAGAAATAGACAACTCCAATGAAATTAAGAAAGATTATATTGCTTTTAGTGATAGCCCTTTTGGGGCATACACTCTTCGCTCAGGCAAAAAATGAGGTAAAAGTACTGCAGATCAACATTTGGCAGGAGGGGACTGTTGTGCCCAATGGGTTTCCTGCGATAGCAGACGAAATTATTGCCAAGCATGCAGATGTCGTTCTCTTTAGTGAAGTCCGCAATTACAAGGGAACAGATTTTATTCAGCGTATACTAACGGAACTCAAATCTAAAGGGGCAATCTATTTTGGCCAGTCCAGTG
The DNA here is from genome assembly GCF_002483935.1 of Sphingobacterium sp. UBA7631. Taxonomy (NCBI): domain Bacteria; kingdom Pseudomonadati; phylum Bacteroidota; class Sphingobacteriia; order Sphingobacteriales; family Sphingobacteriaceae; genus Sphingobacterium; species Sphingobacterium sp. UBA7631. The sequence goes on along the minus strand of NZ_DLIX01000010.1, from coordinate 1,000,419 downwards.
ATGCAAAACTGGATGTCGGTTTTATTTCCAAATATCCGATTGAATCACAGCATGCGCTTTATGAAAAAGATAGTACCATGGGCGGTGTTTTAAAAAGTAAGATCAAGATTGGAAAGCGTTCTTTTGTATGCTATTCTTTACACTTGGACTACACAAATTACGCATGCTACTCGCCGCGTGGTTACGATGGTTTGACCTGGGAGAAGTTAGATCGTCCTGTTTCAGATGTAGGTACCATTATTGAGGCTAATCGGAAAAGCAAACGTGATGAAGCTATCCAAGATATCCTGAGCGACGTAGAAAAAGAGGATCAATCACAATCGTTTATTATTGCAGGTGATTTTAATGAGCCTTCACATTTGGATTGGACATTGGCTACAAGAGATCTTTTCGACCATCGTGGGGCAGTGGTTCCTTGGGACTGTTCGGTTTTATTAGAAAAAGCCGGATTTATAGATAGTTTCCGTCAATTATATCCCAACCCGGTCAGTCATCCTGGTTTTACCTATCCTGCTTTTAACAAGGATGTTCCCATTGGGAAATTGGCATGGGCACCCACAGCGGATGATCGAGATCGGATCGATTATGTTTATTACCGCAGCAAAAAACCGTTGAAACCAGTAAAAGCTAACATTGTCGGTCCTGTAGAAACCGTAAAGTATGGACAGAAGCAGGAAAAAGATAGTGAAGATAACTTCCTGCTGCCCGAAGGCGTGTGGCCAACCGATCATAAAGCGATGTTGGTTATGTTTAAATTCTAGAGCATTAATAGCCAAATGAAATATACCGAAAAGACTGTAAGTGCCTACGAATGATAATTTATCTGCAGCGAATTATAATTGGTTCGATTTTCAATTGGTTGTACTATTAAATTTGTGTTTAAAATGATAAGTTTATCATGAACAAATCAAGCTAATGAAAAAGATTAAAAGGTTCGTTTTAGTGGTTGTCGTTCTATGCGTAGTAGCCCTGGTTGTTGTGGTGATAACCAATAGCAATGTAACGGCTAAAACAGATTCGGTGATTTTCACTGAACTTAAGGATGTGCCAAGAACCAAGGTAGCCATCATTTTTGGCGCTGGCATCAATGGTGATCAGCCAAGTAGGTATCTGAAAGATAGACTCGATGCCGGGATTTCGTTGTACAAAAACCACAAAGTGGATAAAATATTGTTGTCGGGAGACAACGGAAGAGACGAGTACGATGAGCTTAGCGTAATGAAGTTGTACTGTCAGAAAAATGGCATCGATACCGCTAAAATTTACATTGACTATGCTGGGTTCGATAGCTACTCGACCATGTACCGGGCAAAATATATATTTAATGTTGATACGGCAATTTTGGTATCTCAAAAATATCATCTAAATAGATGTGTTTATCTGGGTGATAAATTAGGCATAAAATCATTCGGTTATAGTGCCGATCGAGGAGTTTACCCTGGATATAAATATTATGCATTTAGAGAAAAACTATCGGTAACGAAAGCGGTTTTGGATGTAATGAGAAATAGAAAACCAAAGTATTTAGGTAAGCAGGTGGATGTAAACGGAAAGTCGAATTATACGAAAGAATAATTTAGGAGATTTTACGGATTGATAGACCAATTATTATCGTAAAATTCAGCAACCTCCTAAGAACAACCAGGAATAAAAAAATTAAAGGCAATGTCTCCAGTAGTTTGCGGGAATCATGTTGAATAAGTATTTTCGTATATATTCCAATTTGATATGAAATTCCTTTTAACCTTTATTTTTTGTTCCTGGTTTTCTTTTTCACTATTTTCTCAGGTTGGGAAAGTAGGTGGGCAGAAAGATCAATTTAAAGCAATTGATTCTGTTCTCGGCCAAGTTTTAAAAGATCATCATGTGGCGGGTTTTGCCGTTGCTGTTGTAAAAGGCGATAAAATAATTTATAATAAGGGATTTGGCTATCGTGATTTCGCGAATAAAAAACCTGTTACACCGAATACGCTTTTTGCAATCGGTTCGAGCTCCAAAGCTTTTACCGCTTCATTGTTAGGTTTGTTGAGAGCGGATGGCAAACTGACATTTGAGGACAGAGCGGTATCTTTACTGCCTGCGTTACGGTTTTACAATGATGAGATGGATAATCAAATCGTGGTTAAAGACCTAATGGCGCATAGGACAGGCTTGTCCCGCTATGATTTATCTTGGTTTCTGTTCAATAGTAAAAATAGAGATAGTCTGATTTCACGGGTCAGATTTATGAAACCCAGTTCAGGCCTGCGCATGAAATGGTTCTATAATAACTTTATGTACCTTGCTCAAGGAATGATTGTGGAGCGATTGAGCGGTAAGACATGGGAACAAAATATACAGGAAAAGTTTTTTACTCCCCTAGAAATGACTCGTTCTAATACCGATCTCTTAGCATTTCAACGGGACAGCGATGCTTCTTTGCCCTATACACTTTCCAAAGATAACACGATAAAACTGATTGATTATTATAATATTAGTGGTATGGGGCCAGCAGGAAGCATAAATAGCAGTGCTAGTGACATGTCTAATTGGCTCAAGGTTTGGCTCAACCAAGGTTATTTCAATGGGAAAGAAATACTTCCTGCAAATTATATAAATGAGGCTGCGAGCTCCCAAATGGTGATGGATGCCGCTTTACCGGACAAACACAAAGATGTTTTCCTTTCCAATTATGGATTAGGCTGGATGATTGGCTCCTATAGAGGACATTATCAAGTAGAACATGGTGGAAATATTAACGGATTTTCTGCGAATGTGGCATTTTTTCCAACAGATACACTCGGAATTGTCGTATTAACCAATCAAAACGTGTCTAAGGTCCCTACGGTGGTCAGAAATTCTATAGCGGATATCCTTTTTGGCTTGGAACCAATCGATTGGAATGGTGAAAAAAAGGCTGAAATCGATTCGCTGCGTCATGTTAAAAAAGAAGAAGAAAAGTTGCCCATTCCAGCGACGAAACCTTCCCATTCCTTAAAACAGTACACTGGTTCTTTTGAGAATCCTGCATATGGAATTATTGAGGTAAGGCTTAAGGATAACAAGCTATACAGTGAACTCGGTTATGAGAAGGTTGTCCTTATCCACCGACATTATGATGTTTTTGACCCAAGGTCTGTCGATAAAAATGGTGTAGCAGATCCTGAACCAAGTAATCTTCTCTTTAACTTCTTTAGCGATGTGGACGGTCAGATTCAAGGTATAGGAATTCTGTTGGACGGTAGTGAAAAACCGGTTATGTTTGATCGTAAACCCAGTCCTGTTACTGCATCGCAGTAACCGACCAATCGTATGGAGCAATAACATGAAAAGGAGGTGCCCCGATGGCACTCCTAAGCCAGCTGCCACAGAAAAGATTAGCTGTCAAATTGTATTTGACATACGAAAGCAGAAGATTGGGTGAATTTAAAAATGGGGACTTTAATGAATCTTAAGTATTTGAGATTTAATCCATGATAATTTATAGACGCATTATGAGATATTCACCTGTAAAAATAATACTAATTGAGGTCGTACTTTTGATGGGGTGTAATTTCGATAGGGAAAAACAGTATTTTCTGGAATTCAGAGAAGAAAAGACAATAGCATCCATGCCCAATGATATTTATTTCAACGATCAAAAAATAGGAACGGTGGATCGGGTATTATTAAAATCAAAGGTTCCAACTTTCAAGGTGACCTTATCTGATCCAATACCTATACATTCAACTATTGAATTAACTGAAATGGATCTGCTTGGTAATCACAGATTATTATTGAAAAAGAGTAGTGCTGAAAGAATATATCATCATAATGACACCATTACAGGTTTTTTAAAATACATTAAACAAAAAAACATAGATCCAAAACTGCGGGATAGTATTTATAAATCAATTCGCGAGGGGAAGGGGATCCTTCAATTTGATACTGAGTAGTTTCCCCGCTTTGAATATTTAAGCTTTTATACCTATTTTTATTACTTGTATAAGGCGCTTATCTCCGTGATATCTCGGTAACCCAAGTGAAAAAATCAGATCTTATTGTAACCTAAATGACTTCTTTACCGAAGCTCTTATTGATTGGAAAATTCTTCTTATGGAGGGGAGGTCTTTATGATTATGTCCAGAACAGCATAGGCGCTCCGGATATAAAGGTAACCGAGTTAAATACTCGCAAAATCTAGCAGGATTGCTTTCGTCAAGTTATGGCTACTACGAATCAAGACAGGTACGTCTGAGCTTCAACTAATAGGTTCATTTATGGCGCGACTAAGGATCAACGTAATCGCAAATCGACTCTCGAAAGCGAATGCGGTCGGATACAATAAGATAGAGTCCGGCTATGTCGACTTTGTGTTTATACCTTTCGATATAAGAGCGTAATTGTGATGAGCGCTCAAATGATTAAATCCTGATCCTGGCGTATAGTTTACCAAGTGAGCGGAGAGCAATACTGTTTTTGCATTTTTTTAAAATTAATTATTATAGAGTTTTGTAAGTATAAACGGCAGATCATGAAAAAAAACACGTTTTTACTAATCGCTATATTCTTTTGGATACCCATTGTTGCTCAGGTTAGCAGCACGGGCGAACAATATTCAATCGACAAAAAGGTAGAATATTATTTAGGGAGTATAGATATTGCAGGAATAAGCATCGGTGCCTCCTTCGATAGTCTGAGTAAAATTAGGAGCTATGCAAACAGGTTTCCCAACATAAGCAACCAAGCGCTGACTTATATCAATAATGGAAATAGGGTACAATTCAAAATTCGTACTAAACTACTTTCAGGCATAAAGAACTATCGCTTTGCTGTTGTCGATGATTTAAAAAATACGTTGTTATCCGGACGCTTAGAGGACCTGAACTTTAACAAACACGGCTTATTTGGTTATATAGCAGAATTGCCAATAACGGAGATCCGAAATAAGACCATTTCTGTAACCTTATATAACGAAAAAAATCCTTCAGAACAGGGAAGCGTGATTATATATAACACAGCGATCCCAAAAACTGATATTATCTTTCTTGGAAGGGAGCTAATTGATAGATCAAATAGATCTGCGGTTGAAATGAAAACAGATGCGTCGAAAATTATCTTGGACAATGATGTTACAGCTCTGAAGGTTGCAGTTAGAAAAAATGATTACAGTTCCATTTACTCGTTATTGGTAAAAGAAAAGGAAACTGGCAACATTGTATTTAAAAGTAATTCTTGGAATTACAGTTTTTACACTGTAGATGGAATAGAGCAACCGAATATTTCAATAGGTCGGGAGAATTTCAAAAATTCTGGAGAATATGAAATCATTATTCGACCACAATTAGAGAATATGACGGAGAAAGAGATGGAATCGTCTAGTTTTAGACAAAATGTCAAAATACAAATTGATAGAACTTTCTCTATGCAAGATATGATCATGTGGTCTCTATCATTAATTATTATCTTTAGCATTATAAGCTTTCTTCTAATTTATGTACTGCGTAGAAGAAATAGAAAAAAAATCCGAGAAGAGAGTTTAAATAAAAAAATATCGGAAACTAAACTGATCTCGATTCAGGCGCAACTCAATCCTCATTTTCTTTTCAATTCGCTCGCTAGCATTCAGAGTTTTATAAATAACAATGATGTGGACAATGCAAATAGGTATTTAAGCAAATTTGCCCGTCTCACCCGAAATGTGCTGGATAGTGAATCGGTAAATACACTCACGGATGAGCGCAATCTTTTAACCGATTATCTTCAGATGGAACAGCTACGATTTGGTTTTGAATATGCGATTGATGTTAACGATCTTGATCCTAATAACATCGAAATACCAACAATGCTCCTACAACCATTGGTTGAAAATGCTATAAAACATGGGATATCAGAATTGAAGGAACGTGGAAAGGTTAGCTTATATTTTGAGAGGAGGGAGAGTGATATGATAATAACTATATTGGATAATGGTCGAGGGTATGATATAGCACATACACCATTCGGATTAGGAATCAGGTTAACCAATGAGCGTATACAGCTTTGGAATGAATTGCATCCAGAGACAAATATTTTCATAGATACAGAATCTAAAAGTACGGGGACATGCGTATCTTTAATTTTTAAAAACTGGTTATTATGATACGTGCTATTTTAGTGGACGATGAAATTTCAAATACCAAAAATTTAAAGGCGCTATTGGCTAAGTATTGTCCACATGTTGAAGTTGTGGCAATTGCAAATACGATTACTGAAGCAGCGAGCTTAATTAAAAATAATAGACCCAATTTGGTATTTCTTGATATAGAAATGGGGAGTCAGACAGGTTTTGACCTGCTTAAGGATTTTGAAACAATAGACTTTCAGGTGATTTTTGTTACAGCATACAACCAATATGGTATACAAGCCATAAAACATGCGGCATTAGATTATCTTCTAAAACCCATTGATATAGACGAGCTCAAATTGGCCGTTGAAAAGGCTTGCAAAAAAGTAAGTACAATAGTGCAGAATCCCGGGGTAGAATTTCTGATTCAGCAGTTGACATCGAAACAGAGGGTGCCTCAGAAGATAGCTCTTGCTTTTCAAAACGAAACTCGATACTTACTCATTAGCGATATTATACGTTGTGAAGCAGACGATACATATACCGTTTTTCACTTACTAAATGAAGAGAAAATAATTTCTTCAAAACCTTTAAGAGAATACAGCGAAATACTAATTCCACACAACTTTATTCGAACACACCAAAGTCACCTTATAAACCCTTTTTATATCCAAAGTTGGCTTAAGGAAGATGGCGGGACTTTACTATTGGCAAACCGTGAGAAAATACCAGTATCTAAACCAAACCGTGAGCGCGTAAAAAACGCTTTGGCACAATTGTAAAACAACTTGGACCTGCAAAAATGGGAAACGGGTATGCATGAATTACGCTCAGTATACGACAGTTTACCCCCGAATGAAAAAGCAAGTTGTCTTATTTGGGGCAAACATTACTCGCAGGAGGGTGCAGTCGAACTGATGAAGAGTACATATGGGCTTCCGAACGCCTTTTGTTATCACGGTAGCTTCTATAACTGGGCACCGACAGGCCGTATGCCCCAAACGGCGATTGCCATTTGTTACAACGATACCAGTGACGATTTCTTTTGTCCTTTTTTCGAAAAAGTTGTTCCTGTGCGAAAATTATATAGTCCCTATGCAAGTAGCGAAGATTGGGTGCTGCTAACGATCTATCGCTGTAAAAAACCTAAGCAGGACTTTAACAAAATGAAAGATTTGTTTAAAAGTTGAATATTTGAATACGCATGCTGCTTACTTTATTTGACTGGGCTGCAAGAAGTATAAAATTGTATTAAGAAGGGGCTATATAACCTTTAGATAACCCCTCGCACGTTAAGTTTTTCGTTGCTATTGCGCTAAATCGATTGAATTTGTCTAATCATTTGGTTGGTAAATCCCCATTCGTTGTCGTACCAAGCCATCACTTTTACCAGATCGCCATCGACAACTCGAGTCATTTCTAGATCTACTGTCGCTGCAAATGGACTTTTGATAATATCGGTAGATACCAAGGGCTCGTCGGTTACCGTTAGCACCTTTTTATAGCGATCAGTTTTTGATTCTTCGATCAAGATTTGGTTGATCTCTTCGATTGTGGTGGACCTTTCTGCAATAAACGTAATATCGGAGATGGATCCTACTGGAACAGGTACCCTCACAGCTATACCGTCAAACTTTCCGGCGTATTGCGGAAGTGCTTTTGTCGTCGCTATTGCAGCCCCCGTGGCCGCGGGGGCAAGGTTAATGCCTGCAGCCCGTCCCATACGCGGTTCTTTTTTTGATGGAGCGTCGACCAATGTCTGTGAAGCTGTATAACCGTGTGTCGTATTTAGTATTGCTTTTTTTATTCCCAGTCTCCTGCCCAATATTTCGATTACTGGACTTATATTGTTTGTCGTACAGCTTGCGCACGAAAAGACAGAAACCCTTCCATCTTCAGTATTTACCCCATGGACCACTGTCGGCGTATCTTTAGTCGGACAGGCGGACTGTAAAGTTTTATTCCTTACTTCATTTTAAATTCCGTCGGCCTCATGTTGGTCAGCAAGTAAAAGTTATTGCTAAAAGCCGCTATATTTGAATAGCCAATATCATACGCAATCTCGGTCATATTCAAATCTGTATCGTTGATTAATTCCATTGCCTTAATAATCCGTAGCATTTTTAAATACTGAACAAATGTAATGTGCAGTTTGGTTTGGAATAATCTGGTCAAACTACGAACACTCATTCCCGATTGCTGAGCAATAAAAGCTAAGCTTAGATTTTCATTTAGTCGATTTCTAAAACTCTCAATTATGGTATTTAGCCTTTGATCGTCAGTTGTAGGAAGTTGTATGGAGAATTTTTTGAGATTTTCTTTTGATAATACACCTTTAAGCGTGATTAAAAATTCAAACTCCCACGAACCTTTGTAATAATCACCTTGCCACTTCTCACTAAATGAAAGCATCTCTGCCAGCAGCTTACTCACCGGATAAATCCCCAACTCCTCATAAAAATTACCAGCACTTTCCTCCGGAAAATAAATATTGATAATAGACAGGTCCTGGGTGTTGAACATCAGGTTGTGCCGATAATTTTTTGGTATCCAGATATAATGATTTGAGGGAATATAGAAATCCTTTTCGTCAGTCTGCAGGTAAGCAATCCCGCCATAAACCAATAACAACTGAGCCTTCTTGTGCTGGTGGGCAGGCAAACGTTGTTCTGTCTGCTGTCGCATCACCAGGATAGAATCAGGATTTTGATCAACAATATGTATGATTTGGCTCAGAATTTCCATATGGCCAAATTTAACAAATATTAGGCTAATTATATAAAATGATACTTCGTCATGCTGGATACTTTTGCTATGTAATAATAGTAAAGTCATTATGAAACATAAAATCATAACATCGCGCAAAGATTTTCAACTTGAAACACAAGACCAAAAGTCTGCTAATAAATTACATCATTCAGATGAAGGAATTGACAGTGCACATATTTTCTGGTTTGCTTATGGGTATAACTATGCTTTTATGCCAATGGTAGATTTAACTTTTGCTTTTGATGAATTGAAAAAGGTTGTAAAACCATGGCTAGTAAAAAGAAATAAATATATAAACAAAACCGATGAAACAATATAAAATAGTCCCGATTTTGAGCTTATTGTTAACCCTATTTGTACAATCACTCTATGCCCAAAATATAGCTAATGAGCTGGTATTAAGCTTGGAAGAAATTTGGAAAGTAGCCGAAACAAATAACCGTCAACTGAAACTATCCGATCTACATCTTCAGCAGAGCAATTTGGAAATATTGGAAGCGAAAGATCGTTTGTTGCCTGAGCTTTTTGTTGGCGGAGATGCAAAACTCAATTCCAAATTCCTGATTTATGACAATGGATTATTCTCTTCTCCACAGGATGTGCCGGTAAAAGGTTATGGTTACAGCGTGGGTTACAACCTGAACGTCAATCTTTACAATGGTGGTAAGGACAAAAGAAACATCGCCATGAAAAAGGAAGAAGCGATACGTACACAATATGAAGTCGATCTGCAAAAACACAGTGTAAAATACAATGTTGCAGCGGCTTACTTTGATCTGTATAAGTTTCTGCATTTCCAGGATTTTCTTGCTGCAGAAATTGAAGCCGAAAAAAAACAATTGACACTGGTAGCAAGCTTGCATAAAAATGGCACCGTGCTAAAGAGCGATGTATTAAGAACCTCCGTGAAATTAGCGCAACTGGAACTCAGCCTTTCTGATATCGCGAAGAAGATTGAAATCGCTAAACAACGGCTCAATATCCTGATGGGGAAAGAAAATGATGCTGAGCTTGCAATAAAATACCAAGATACAATCGAGTTAAAGGCTATCACTCAAGGTGGTTATGAGGATTATCTAGACATCGCATTTAACAAATCGCCGGAATACAAGATAGCCTATAGCGCTGTCAAATTGAGCGAAATGAACGTCAAGCAGGTAAAAGCGACGCTGTTACCCAAAATCTCCTTGTATTCAACTTACAATTACACCTATCCGCAGATTTCATTTTATCCATATTCGAATGATCTATGGGGATTTGGTCAGACCGGGATCAAAGTCCAGTTTCCTATTGATAATCTATACAAAAGTAAGCATTCCATCGCTCATGCTCAAGTGATCAGTAATGAGGCAAGAGAAAAAGCAAACATTAAAAAAGAGGAGATCTACCTTGAGGTAAAAGAGGCTTATTTACAACAAAAACAGGCTTTGGAAAGCATGGAAACAGCGGAGCAAAATATCATTAAAACCGCCGAAACTGCTCGTGTTATCAGAAGTAGCTACTTAAACCAGGAATCCCTTCTGACCGATCTTCTGGAAGCCGAAAATGCTTTGTTGGAAGCTAAATTTAATCTGACAACAGCACAAACAAACGTTAAACTTAAGCATATCAGGCTATTGGCAATTATCGGAATTCTTTAATACAAATATCATGAACAAAAATAAAACAGATAAAATTGTTGTAAGCCTAACCAAATGGCTCGGTATCACATTATTCGTGGGAATTATTATTTGGGCAGCTGTTTATTTCTTCGAAGGATATCGCTATGAACAGACCAACGACGCTCAGATTGATGCCTATCTTTCCCCGATAAACGCAAAAGTAGGGGGCTATATCCGTAAAATATATTATAAGGACAATCAGCAGGTAAAAAAAGGCGATACCCTTGTAGTGATCGAACAGGACGAGTACGGGTTAAAGAGAGATGCTGCGTCAGCAGAACTCATGAGCGCGCAGGCCAAATTACCGATCTTGGCGGCAAGCGAGGAAACGCAGGTTAAAAGCATTGCCGTCATTAAGGCCCAATTGGAAGGTGCTAAAGCACGATTGAACCAGCAGCAAAAAGAATTTGACCGCTATAAAAATCTACTGGCGGACGAATCGACCACACAACAAAAATTCGACAACATCAGTGCTACTTTATCCATCACCCAATCAGATTATGACCAGACCAAAGCTTCTTTACACGTCGCTGAATCCAAATTAAATGATTTCAGGGTACAGCACAATGCAATAAAGGCAGAAATAAAGATCAAAGAAGCACTTCTCAAAAGGCAAGAGTTGGATATTCGATATGCCGTTATCACAGCACCTTTTGATGGACATATTGGGAAAAAGACCATTCAGGCGGGACAACTGATACAGCCCGGACAGACATTGGCATTCTTAGTGAACAGAGCCGAGGAAAAGTGGGTAATGGCAAATTTTAAGGAAACACAGATTGGGAAATTCAAAATCGGTCAAGCGGTATCTATTGAAGTCGATGCTTTTCCGAATGAAGAATTCAAAGGTACTATCGAGTCCCTTTCGCCAACCACAGGATCCCGGTATTCGCTGCTTCCGCCAGATAATGCTACCGGTAATTTTGTTAAAATCATCCAACGTATTCCTGTTCGGATTAAACTGACCGATATACCCGAAAAATTAACTAAGCTATCTGCCGGAATGAACGCAAATGTTTACATTTTAAAAAATTAACGATGCAAGTACACAAAATACCAATTTTTAAATCCTGGGTATCCGAATGGATGGCAAGGTCTGTCATATTTGCTATTCTCATGACGAGTCTGTTTAGTTTTGCCTTTTACGGAAGTCCAGGTGCCGCGATGGGCTTTTACGGAATACAAGCTACCGATGTACAATATGGTATGGTCGTTATCTATGGTTCAACCGTAGCTTTCCTGGCGCTGGATTTTAGAATTGTAAAGTATTTCGCACCACGGGAATATCTACTGTTGGCACTTGGGGTAAATGTGCTATGTGCTGTGGTTTGTTTTTATTTCAGAGATTGGATATTATTTGTTTTCTGTCAGTTTTTGCAGGGCATTACCTGTGCATTAATGTCGGGCATTGTGTTACAGCTTATTTTTCCAAGGTTACAGTCTGTACGTGCCCGTGTGATTGCTTACAGCCTCCTTTATGGCAGTATACAAATAGCGGTGCCATTTTACTCCATCTATATCAGTGTCATCCTTTATTTCTTTGACTTCAACTGGATATTCTACGGATTTGTTATTGTAGTCATTATGCTGACAAGTGTTGTTTTACTTACCATGAACGGTAAGGCCAGGTTTACCAGAAAAATACCACTGTATCAGGTGGATTGGATCGGCTATTTATTTTATGTGTCTTTTATCTTGATCGTAGGATACATCCTTGTGTACGGACGTCAACTGGGATGGTTTGATAGTTCATTAATCAGCACACTTTGTTTAGTTAATGTAATTATTCTTTCTCTTTTTATTAGCAGAGAACTAAAACTTAAGCGACCACTAATCAATTTACAGATTTTTAGGGCAAAGAATTTCGTTATTGGACTTTTGCTTCTTTTTATCTTTTATATCTTTAAAGGAAGCACTGGGCTAGCCTATGGTTATCTTGAAGTAATTTTAGGAAACCATCCATTGAGTACCATTCCGGTATGGATTGCTGTGATTGCTGGAACTACACTGAGTATGTTTATCACTTCTCGATTTGTCTTGATGGGGTACAACCTGATCAGGATGATTATTGTTGGTTTTGGGTTGATGGCGGTATATTATACCTATATGATACTATTTGTTTCTGTACAGGGTGAAACAACCGACTTCCTTCTGCCTATGTTTGTGTATGGCGCGGCAACAGGGGTGTTGTTTGTTCCGATTGTTTCATTTACCGCCGCGTCAGCACCTTCCAAAATTGCCATCAATGCCGCTCTGATTGGTATATTTTCAAGGTTCATAGGATTTACAGCTAGTCTGGCGCTTAACAACGAACTTCAATTATTTGCAAAATCATCCGTAAGGGAAAAAGTTCGGGAATCACTCACGGAGACGAACCTGCAGTTGCCTGTTACCTTATTGGATATTCAGGCACAATACGCAAATGCAGGCAGCGATATATATACGTCCAAAATAGTATCCTCGGGCTACTTGAATCAGATGGTAAGTCAGCAGATATTGGCTCGTGCTATTAGGGATTATTATGATCTGATGTTAACAGGTTTAATTTTTGTCATTCTTATTTTAGTACTCTGGCCTCAAATTCAAGATGTTGTTTTGAAACTAAGAAAGGGAAATGTTCCATATTAAGATATTGACATTTCAGAAATTATCATCGCGAAATATTCTCCAACTATGCGAAAAGAATCCGGGCGTTTAAATACGCATATTATGACACAGGTAAATGGAGAAATCCGAACAAAGGGAGCAACTTCTTTCAATAGTCGATTATTGTTAATTTTGCATGCAGGATTTGGTATGGGACCCCGAGCTTTTTAAGAACAGCAATAGAAGACACAATATGATAATATGACGGATGCACTAATAAAATATCTATTCTCGATAGGAACACTGTCAGCTGACGAAGTGAATTTTTCTGTTCAGTTCTTCAAACCACACGATTTGAAAAAGGGTGATTTTTTTATTCGTGCGGACGAACCCTGTCGTCATATTGGATTTATATCCAGTGGTGCGGTAAAAGCATATGCCGTCGACAAGGAGGGGAGAGAAAATATAACCTGTTTCAAATTTGAAAACGAGTTTGTAACTTCATTCCCAGAGTTTGTCGCTCAGGAAAAATCCAGAAGGAGTATCAGGGCTGTAGAAGATAGTATAATTCATCGGATAAACTATGCTGACTATCAATATCTGCTTGGTCGAGTGACTTCTTGGAACAAGGTTATACAAGCTGTGATGGAACGGGAATATATCCAAAAGGAACAATACCTCCTGAATTACAATAATAAGTCAGCGCTCGATAAATATCATCATGTTCTTTCGAATGAACCAAAGCTCGTTCAGCGCATAGCGACACAAGACCTCGCCTCATATCTGGGCATCACGCAGCGATCTCTTACAAGAGCGAAGGGACAAATACATCGCGCCAAAGTATTATAGGACAAATGTCCTTATTTATTTCTATAGAGTGCCATAGTTTTGCAAAAAAAAGCTATGTTACATCAAATTGCCCAAGAAGTTTTTCATGTACCATTGATGCCACGAAATAGTATCAACTGCTATATAGTAGAGGGTGTGTTGGTTGATTGTGGGATACGCAGTTCATATAATACGGTGAAGGGAGCCCTTCAGAAAATACCCGTCCATCAACATGTGCTTACGCATGCCCATGCAGACCATCAGGGCTGTAGTGATCAACTATGTGATGAATTTGAAATACCTTTACTTTGCCATGAAAATGAAATTTTTAGGACTGAAACAGGTATGGTAACTAATGACTATCCAAATCCCAAACATTGGTTAGCAAAACTTCAACAAAAATACTGGGCGGGGCAGGGCCACAAAGTCGATGGTACACTCGTTGAAAATGATAGCATTGGAAACTTTCGGGTCATAGAAACTCCAGGCCATTCAGCCGGTCATATTTCTTTATTCCGTGAGCGGGATGGTGTATTGATAATCGGGGATGCTGCTACAAATATGAACCTGCTCACTACAGTTCCTGGCCTAGGGCTCCCTCCAAAAATATTCACGTCGGATCAACAGCAAAACATCAGATCGCTCCAAAAGTTAGCAGGATTAAATCCTTCTATGATATGCTTTGGTCATGGCCCGGTCATGCGAAATACGGATCGAAAGTTTGAGCAATTTGCGGCCAAATGTGTATCGTGGTTTAATTCGTAAACTTCCAGTACAGACTCGTCAAGTAGGGAATTACAAATGAATAGACAGTATAAAACTCTTTTTTGAAATCCAGTTTTTGCGATGATTATCTAAAGATTAACATCCTGAAAATGGATATCTTCGTAGATTCAATATCGATTGGCCTTGAAGCCATATCAAGATATCGTATCCACTGTCATAACTGTCCCAAAGAAAGACTGGAAAAATCTTATTGCCTTAGAAGTTTTAAGTAACTTAATATTATTCCGCTGTGCTCGGCTTCGTGAAAGTTAGCGGCTTGAAGCGCTTGGATATGATTATTGATGGAGAAGCCAATTGGTAAGCTGAACGATTGGTATTCAACAAATATACCTGATGTTAAATCTTTACTAAGTTGGTTTACTGTATAAAGCAATAGATGTTTTATTTCATCAATGTCTGGCGTATTTTTCCACGTATGTGGTGCCGTTCCAATTTTGAATGCTTCCATAAATTCCTGCGATATATGCATTGGTAGTCCACTACGCATGTACATATGCCGCTGCTGAGAAGTGATACAGTGGCCAATTTGCCAGACGATATTATTGTTAAAGGTCTCTGGAATTTTAAATAATATGGTATTATCAACTGTTTCCATTACTTGTAATAACCTGATTCTGCTAGCCTTTAAAATTTCAAATTCAAATAATTCAGTTGTCATCGTATTGGTTAAGATTCTAGATCAGTTTAATAAAGTCTTATTGGAGCGAATAGATCAATTAATTCGATTAATGATTATGCCAATGCGATTTTTTGCCGAGTACAAGAAGTGCATCTCTGAAAGCTAGTGCCAGCTCCCTAGAAGGACCGACTCCAAAGTAATGAAGAAAGATCATGTGTGGATCATCTCCAAGCATATGGTTGTGGATTGCTACAATTTCGATAAGGTGTTTTCTTAAAGTACTGATAACTTGATTGACCTCATGGTCTAACATTGCGATGTCACCCGCAATATAGGCTTCGTTTTCGGATCCGGTAAATGACGCCCAACTGTTTAAACCGATCGATGATGTCATTTCGGCTCCCATTGCCATAATTTTTAAATCGGATCGTCCTACGGTATATTTGATTGTTGAGCCGTTTATCGCGGCCTCATGACCGATAATTTTATTTAATTCCGTAACATTAAATATCTTATCCCCGGGATCTTGTTTTTGATTCAGTGGTGCTGGTTGATTTCCAACAGCTATCTTAGTGTTTGAGATAGCTGCTGCGTATTTCTGAGCCAATTCGACTGGTTCCCCCATTCCGTGGATGTGCATATAAAAGATTCGGGGTTCTTCATAAAAGAAATGATTATGGATTGCCCCAACTTCCAGACCTGATTCAAGGGCAGCAGTAATAAGGGGATTTACTTCTTCCTGAAGTAGAACACAATCACTCATAAGCACAGCACTCTTTCCATCCATGGTCCTCTTTATCGCAGCCCATCCTCCAAAGCCAAAAGATATAGGAACATCCTTACCTTTGACGGTCACAGCTAGATCATTACGGGGAAAACTGGTATTATGTGTAACTTCTTTTGTATTATATTTTCCTTTCTTTCCTAAAGCCTTTTCAATTCCCTGGATTTCAGCCTCGGTTAGATCAGGCGTATTCGACGTGGTCGTAGAAAACGCACGAACTGTTTTAAGACCAACTAGTCCGCTGCCTGTTAGGAGCAATCCCATTTTCAATAGCGTTCTGCGTGACGTTAAGTTTCTAAAATTTTTCATCCTGATCTATTATATTTTGAAAATATTACTACGTATAAACAATAAACTATCCCTTGCAACAAATGAACACCACTATTGTTGTTCATTTGGGAATTTTAATCGATCACGATTCGATTTAGAATATATATATCCGAATTGAAAAGCAGCAGCAATAGAAATTTTTTGTTCATTGCCAAATCGGACTGGGAAGGGAGTTGCTAGAAAAAGTTTTCCAGCCTGACCATGTGTTATGACCTTGCTTAATACCGGTGTAAGCCCATATCGTCCGGAAGTTTCAAATGCAGCCCTGGCGATAAATGTGAATTCCTTTCCGATGGGAAATAATACGCCCGGATGGAACAAGAAATTGCTCATTTTGCTGTTCCCGGATGCTACTTTAATGTAGGGAACCATTTCCAGTGAAAATCCCAAGTGTCCTTCTCTAAGTATATTGATACCTGTCGGCATACCTACCTGATAGCTATCTTTAAAATTTGGCGTTATCGTACCAGATGATAGGGAAGCAATGGGGTTTACTATACCAACATAAGCAACCAGTTTGCTCGGTTGTTGGGCTCTTAAATGTAATGATGATAAGAGTATAATAATGATCGCTGCACAAAAAGTTTTATGGTAAGAGGAGTGGTATCGGTTTGGTTTCATAATATCTGCTTTATAAAAGCAAGTATAACCAATACGTAACATCTCAAAATAGAATAAATTTTACTATTTTGTATATTCCTTACTTTTTAAAAGATTTCCTCCTATATTCTGAAGGATTACTTCCTGTAAATTTTTTAAAAATGCGCGTGAAATGACTTTGATCAGAAAAACCTGTCAGATAGGCTATTTCAGTAAGGGAAATTGAGCGGTCAGACATAAGTTCAATAGCTTTTTCTATTCTTTTTTTACGGATGTACTCACCATAATTTAAGTTTTCAAAATATTTTGAGAATTCGCGTGACAAATAGCTTGAACTAATATCCAGTTCTTCGGAAAGTTGATTTAAGCTTAATGTTGTATTTGTATCGATTTGATCCTGTATCATTTCCCGCAATAATGCGGTCCATTCTGGAGATTTTTCTTTTTGCTTATCATTTAAATGTTCGTGATAGATTTTAAGGAGCAAAACCTCAGTTGGCCCTTCATTGCTATGTTTCAGTCGGTAGAGGTGTTGAGCCCAGCTATAAAGGCCGTCATAAATGACCATTCCGATCTCCAAAAGCTGATTGTCGTCCTTGATATTGTAAGCTAGACCTGAAAAAATCGCCTCGAGACCTGCAGATTGTGGCATTAAATCATGTCTATCCGTATCCGCACTACGAACAATTGCAGCAATTCGTTTTAATGCCGGATCGTTTAATTCATGTTTTTTAAGGAAATAGTCAAATGTACACTCGTCTGCATAATGACTGTATTCTACACCAGGAATATCAAACGGAATGGCCTTCGTTTGTTTAGCAATTTCAAAGACCGTATTTAGGGGGGCATATATTATTTTTGCGTCCGGATTTATAAAACGCTTTATCAGCCATGGACAAGCAATCCTATCGATCTTTGGTCTTTCACGTGTAATCCAATCCATATCTTTCTTTTCGTCAAAATATTATGATTAAGATCAATAATTATTGTGTAAAAACAAAGGGAAGTATTTAATTTATTATAATAGCAATACGTTGTCTTCTTATTCAGTTTTAAAAAAATACTTTCTTTATTAGTGTGTTTTATTATATTAGAGTGAAACGCTTTGAAAGATTAAGAGGGAGGTAATGCTTCATTCAAAACATAGCTAATAGATATTTAAACCAAAATCTTATCATTATGATCCATACCAAGCTTAGTATACACTGTAAGATTTTGGTATTCTTTTTTTTTCTTTCGAGCTGCACAACAGTAAATATACCAATAGCTAACTTAAATAAGGTTTCTCCAGGGGCAATGAATCAATTGACAAATGATTCTTTAGGACTAAAGATTGACTTCTATGGGAACGCAAACTTTGGATCTAGGTATCTAGATTTAAAAGATGTCAGGTCTATTTTTCGAAAAAGAAAGATAAAATTTCCATCAAAAAATATTGTTTTTTGGGGTACATATGATGTGACAAGAAATCCAATGTATTTTGTCGGCAGTTTGGAAACTTCTTTAGATGTCTCAAAGTTCACTGCAGATACGTCTATGTATAAATGTGTTTATTATCGTAGTATCCAGAAAAATAGAGATAATATAATAAGTCGTGTAGCGATCCCATACCACAGAGATTCATTTCTTTTGGTCAGTGAAGTTAGGACGGAAATCACCGATATGCAAGAAAGTGTTAAAGATGTTTTAAATGGCATAAAAACGTCCTACAATTCTTTGGCTTACGGAGAGAAATTTGTCGAGCAGAAGCCCGTTCAAGAACCAGATTATTATAATCTAGCTGAATCAATTTTTAAAGATAAGGGATATGCGAATTATTTCTCTACAAGAGATACGCTGGAAAAACTTGTTCTGCAAAATGAAGATAGCCAATTTGCCAACGAGCTATTAAAATCATATCGTTCGTTTCTTGGTGAAAGTGTTCAATATGATAACGAAACTAAACAAGAACAACAGTCAGTCGAAAAAACTGCTATTACCATTGACCAACTGGTAGAGAAAATTAAGGAACATCGAGTGGTTATGTTTAATGAGAATCATTTACAACCACGTTGTCGTTTGTTAATCAATCTTTTACTGCCAAAACTTTACAAAGAAGGCTTTAATGTCCTTGCTTTAGAAGGTCTATCCGAAGATGATGACCGAATTAATAAGCTGGGATTTCCAAACGTTGAGAGCGGATTTTACACCAGGGATCCTAATATGGCGAATCTCATCAGAACAGCAAGAATTTACGGCTTAAAAGTAATAGGCTATGAAGATTTTGAAAACACAATCAATAGAGATCTACAGCAAGCTAAAAATCTGATTAGAAAAAGTGAAATCGTTACAAAAAATCAAGTTAAACTTATCGTATTAGCTGGCGGAGGACATATTGAAGAAGGAGATATCGGAGAAATCAAAAGTATGGCTCAATATTTTAAGAAACTAAGCAAAATTGACCCTTACACAATTAATCAAGTTAAGTTTTTATCTATTAACGATGTTAATGATTTGGTATATGTTATCGAGAGCAAGATATTGAATGGTTATGACTTGTATTTATCAAATAATCTGAATAGCGATAAAATAGTAATTGGAGCAAAAGATTTAAACCGCAGCTATAGTATACCGAATACTGATTCGACCAAATCAGGCACATCGGCCATTTACATTTATCATGAAAAGGAATATCAATTGGATAAAACAGCTATTCCAGTTTACTTGTCACTTTCTAAAAAGGATTCGCTACAGGTAGACCTTCCGAAAGGAGTATATAGATATGTCAAGCGAGATCATTATGGGGCTATAATTCATCAAGAAACTATTGCGGTAGAATGATTAAAACATCGCGCAGGATATAATTTTCGCTTATGTTATTTTTCGTTGTTAAAGGGACATGGGGGGTGAAGGTAAAACCATGTTCGAGAAGCTAACTACGCCTTTTTTTACAAAAAATAAAACGAAAGCAAATCAACCGTTGTTATAAGAATACTTTTCATAAATTAGGTTAATAACAGGTAGTAAAAACCTTGAGATCCCCCCTCAAGGTTTTTTGTCTTTATCTCACTGTTTTACTGAGCCATGCACAAACTTTCAAACACCTTGGTATTTATCATAAGCACATTAAAGTCGCAGCAGCTCCGGTTGGCACTAGTTGATCAGGTCTAGTTCTTTCAATTTTCCCAATATAAGTCGGACGACGGCAGAGGTTCTGCCAACATCACTGAGGGTTATCCATTCAAATGAATCGATTTCACTTGCTGCCTGTAGTGTGCCCGAATAATCCGCAAAATAGCAGGTCATCTTCACGATTACATCGGCCTCTTTGCCATCGGCCGGGGCTTGGAAGGTCTCAAAATAACGGATCGAATCTTCTTGGACCTCAACGTTGAGTTCTTCCTTAATTTCTCGCTTCAGACATTCTATGTCGGATTCATTAGGTTCTCTTTTGCCTCCTGGCAAATAGAGCTTTGATTTTGATTTGGAAAGTGCCGTCAACACTTTTTTATTCGAAATGCTGATCAATGCGACCTTATCTATAACCTTATTGTCCATATTATAAATTTAGTGAATTAAAATGATGTAAGCGGTTAACAAGCTATGATCACTTCGCTTTTTCCTGTTTGGATTAAAGTTTTTTTTTATTCTTATTACAGCATTTTAACGATGTACTTCTAAAGCAATGATCGTTAATCGATCCAAATGAAACCCTGAGAATAGGTACGGGCCTTACCGGCCACGATCACTCTATCGTTTTTGTTTTCGCAATAAAGTTGCCCCTCTCTTTCAGACAGCTGACGGGAAAAAAGAGTATCCTTGCCCAATCTTGATGCCCAAAACGGAATAAGGGAACAATAGGCAGACCCAGTAACGGGATCTTCGAGGATCGTTGATTGTGGTGTAAAGTATCTGGATACAAAATCACTGTCGTTTCCTGTTGCTGTGACGACCACACCTCCGGGATCAAGATTAATCAGATCAAAAATGGATCTGTTAATGTGGATGTTTCTGACCTCTTCCTCAGATTCGTATAGTAAAACATAATCTCTTGATTTATAAATCTCTTTGGGTTGTATGTTAAGCGAGTTTTTAATAACGTCGGGCAGTGCGGAAGGCTGTGGCATTCTGGATGGAAAATCCATATAATAAACTTCGTCTTTTATATCAACAGTTAATTCACCTACTTGCGTTTCAAAAACAATTTTGCTTTTTTGATAGTCTAGGTGCTTAACCAGGCAATGCACGGTCGCTAAGGTTGCATGGCCACATAGGTCCATTTCAATTTCAGGTGTAAACCATCTTAAATGGATTGTATCACCGTTATCTATGAAAAAGGCCGTTTCCGCCACCGCATTTTCACGTGTAATTTTAAACAGTGTCTCATCGGGTAACCACTCTTTTAACGGTACCACGCAGGCTGGGTTTCCCCGGAAAATTTCTTCTGTAAAGGAATCTATTTGATATAGTTCTAACTTCATGATGGATAAATTGCTGTCGTTTGTAAAGTTAATTCAATTCATGAAGATTAGCTTCATTGTTTACAGAATTTGACAGTAAACGCTATATTAACCGATGCTGTACAATCCCTTTGAACAGGTCCCGGGCTGTCAAATCCAAAGATTATTATGTTCTTTTTCGCTCAAATTTTTCCTAACTGTAATTAGGTAGAAATACAGCAGATGTTATTGTGAAGCAAAATGATGAATAGTAATAAACAGTTGAACAACATTTTGAGGGAAATATTTTAAACCTTTTTCATGCTACTATTGTGTTATAGAGAAAATGGGGTAAAGTAAATAAATAGCTATGGGACTATCGAAATATCGTGAAAAGCGTTCTGAAGAGAAAACCCCGGAGCCGTTTGGGGGACAGCCAAGTGGGACTGAATTACGCTTTGTTGTGCAGAAACATGATGCCTCTCATTTACATTACGACTTTCGTCTTGAGATGGATGGTGTTCTGAAAAGTTGGGCGGTGCCAAAAGGGCCTTCTATGGATCCTAGTATTAAGCGCCTCGCTATGATGGTAGAAGATCATCCCTATGATTACCGAGACTTTGAAGGGGTGATCCCCAAAGGTCAATACGGTGGCGGTACCGTGATCGTCTGGGATGAAGGGACGTATGAGCCAGCTGAAAGTGGAATTAAGGAAGTAGCTAAACAAGAAAAAGACCTGTTGCATCAGCTCTATTCCGGCAAGCTTAAATTTAAGCTCAATGGTCAAAAGCTAAAAGGAGAGTTCGCTCTTGTTAAAGCCCACGGACGTGGAGATAACGGGTGGCTGCTCATGAAACTAGACGATAAATATGCCAGTGAGAAAGATATTACAACAAAGGATAAATCAGTGATCTCAGGCAAGACAATTCCACAGATGGAAAAATCACCCGATCAGGTTTATGGTAAACATATTATCAAAAAAGACAGTACGGTAAAAGATAAGCGTTCAACAAAAAACAAAGCATCTGAGCTAATCAATGATCAGCTTGAAGCTGTTCCTACGGCGACTTCCAAAAAGAAAACGAATATTCAGGCACTTTTAAAAAATACGCCAAAAAAAAGATTCTATTCCCATATCGAGCCTATGCTCGCTACCTTGGTCGATAAACCCTTTGATGATGAGGGCTGGATCTATGAAGTCAAGTGGGATGGATATCGCGCAGTAGCTTTTATGAATAAAGGTGAGGTGGAACTAAAATCCCGTAATGACAAGAGCTTTAATGAAAAATTCTATCCCATCTATGATCAATTGAAGGAGCTGAAATTAGATGCCATCTTGGATGGGGAAGTTGTCGTTTTAGGTGGAAACGGCACGGCCAATTTTGGCTCGCTCCAAAATTGGCGGAGTGAAGCGGATGGCGATCTGGTTTATTACGTTTTCGATATCCTTTGGTATCAGGGACAGGACCTGAAAGACCTGACATTGCTCGAGCGTAAGGCAATTTTAAAAGAAATCATTCCCAAAGGCAACAGTATCCTGGTCAGTGAACATTTTGAAACTTCCGGAATACATTTTCTGGAGGAGGCTAAAAGGCTTGGCTTGGAAGGGATTATGGCGAAGCGTAAAGATAGCACCTATCATATCCATAATCGTTCTAAGGACTGGCTTAAAATTAAAGCAAACAAAAGACAGGAAGTGGTCATAGGCGGGTATACACTGAATGATGATTCAAGTAAGCAGTTTAGTAGCCTTCTTGTAGGCGTCTATGAAGGAAAAAAATTGATCTACACTGGAAAAGTCGGTACTGGCTTTAATGATAAGCTTCAAAAAGAAATGATGAAGCTATTTAAACCGCTTGTTATCAACAAAGCACCTTTTTCTGAAGAACCTGATGTCAATAAGCCCTCGCGTTTCAGACCAAATCCGCCACATGCTACCGTGACATGGCTTAAACCGGAGCTTGTCTGTGAGGTGAGCTTTGCGGAATTAACCAGCGACGGTATTATGCGGCATCCTTCGTTTGACGGAATGCGCGAAGATAAAAGTGCCAAGAAAGTAATTCTTGAGGAGGAAACTCCTACAGAAAAAATGGTAGACGATATGGAAGATAAAATTGTTACACCCAGAGTAAAAGGGCCGCGGAAAACGCTATTAAATCCGACGGATAAAACCCAGGTCAAAAAGATAAATGGACATGAACTAAAGTTTACCAATTTAGATAAGGTGTTTTGGCCGAAAGAGGGAATAACCAAAAGAGACCTCATTAATTATTACTATCAGGCTGCTCCATTTATATTGCCTTATCTTAAGGATAGGCCGCAGAGCATGAACCGTTTTCCAAATGGCATTGAAGGCGAAGGTTTTTATTTTAAGAACGTGACTGATACGGCGCCGGAATGGGCAGAGACCTATCTCTACCACAGTGAAACAGATGAAAAGGACCGTCATTATCTTGTGGGCAAGGACGAAGCCACATTGCTCTATATGGCGAATCTCGGCTGCATTGAAATGAACCCCTGGAGCAGTACGGTTAAAAAGCCTGAAAATCCGTCGTTTTGTATAATTGACCTTGATCCGGACAAAAATTCGTTTGATCAGGTTGTTGAAGCTGCTCAGGTCACAAAGAGCATATTGGATGATATGGGGGCGACTAGCTATTGCAAAACCAGTGGCTCTACAGGGCTTCATATCTATATACCACTCGGTGGCAAATATACCTACGAACAATCTAAAGAGTTTGCCCGGGTAATTGTCACGCTAGTCCATCATGAGCTTCCTAAATTCACCAGTCTAGAGCGGTCCATAAAAGACCGCAAAGGTAAAATGTATCTTGATTTTTTGCAGAACAGGCCACATGCGACCATTGCAGCCGCATATTCTGTCCGCCCCAAGCCAGGAGCGACAGTGTCTATGCCACTCCATTGGGACGAAGTGAAAAAAGGGTTAAAAATAAGCGATTTTCATATTTTAAACGCGATTGAAAGAATGCAGAGCGAAGGAGATATTTTTAAACCTGTATTGGGAAAAGGGATTAACCTAAAAAGTATAGTGGATAAATATTATAAATAAATTTCATTTTTAAAAATCAATAACTTTAAACGAGTATTTATGAACGTAAAACGCTTTTTCGGAACAATACTGACTATTCTTGGTATTGTCGGTTTAATTTATACAGGCTATGAACTCATCAATAAAAGCACTGCGTACACCAATTTAGGGGTAGTGGGCGTATTAGCTTTGATTTTCTTTTTTGCCGGTATCGGTCTGGTGAAAAATACCAAAGACGAGTCTTAGCATTAGCCACCAGTTAAAGACCAGCAGGGATTATAGTATATGGTGATCTCGATTTTTTGCATCGCTGACCGTTTTATAAGGTAACCACTACCTTTCCGACGGTACGGCCGGTTTCGATTTGTAGATGAGCTTTTGCCATCTCGTCGAAACCGAAAACATGCGAAATGTGCGGTTTTAAAATACCATTTTCCAAGAGGCTTAAGTCAGATGCTCGGCTTTTTTATAAAAGATCAAACGAATACTGCATTCCGGTTGTTCCTAATACGAAAAATGAGACGATTGCTTTTGCTGGCTTGATTTACACTTTGTCAAGCCAGCATTTTTTGAATCCGACTATCCCATTATTGGGATCATAACTATATATCAGGGCCGGACTATTCCGGCCTTCTTTACTATATGGTAGCAAATCTTGAACCTGGGATATTTATTGTATATGTCGGGTTGCCTTTTGCAGATATTGCCTTTAGCTACTTCATCTTGCTGTACGACTAATGTTTTTTCTAGATCATCCCAAGGCTGTTTCACAGCCTTGAAAACATGTTGAGAAATTTTCTAATACCATGATACTAAATTCCAGTAGCCCATTGTTCTTTATTTTGGTTAGGATAATCCTCATTATGGCAACGTAAGTAAATCCATTTTAGAGGCAACTTTGCATTCATATTAATATTAGTTAAAAATGGAAAATAGGCAAAAGGAAAAAGTTTGGTTCATTACAGGATCTTCAAGAGGATTTGGAAAAATATGGACAGAAGCCGCTTTGAAACGTGGCGACAAGGTGGCAGCTACAGCACGTAATATAAATAGTATTGCCGTGTTAAAAGAAACGTATGGAGATCAGGTTTTGGTTCTTGAAGTGGATGTAACCAATCGCTCCCAAGTGCAAAATGCGATCCACCAAGCCAAGCAGTATTTTGGCAGATTGGATATTGTGCTCAATAATGCAGGGTATTCTTTAGTGGGGACCATTGAAGAGAGTAGCACTGATGAGGTAAAAGCCATGTATGAAACAAATATTATCGGACCTATCCATGTGATTCAGGCAGCATTACCCATACTGCGAGCCCAAGGGCATGGCCATATTTTAGGTACATCCAGCGCTGTCGGCATTTATAGTAATCCCCTAATCGGCTACTATTGTTCTTCGAAATTTGCGTTTGAAGCTATTTACGATAGTTTGTCTAAAGAAGTTGCGGCATTTGGCATCAAAGTAACGCTGATTGAACCTGGGGGTTACAATACCGAATTTGGCAGCACCGAATCACTGAAAATAGCCAGCAAAAAGCTACCGGATTATGACGATTTGAAAAGTCAGGTGATGAAAAATTTACAAACGATGAAGCGGGGAAATCCTAGTGCCACTGCCGATGCGCTATTTGCTATTGTAGATGCTGAAAACCCACCGTTGCGATTCCTTTTGGGTAAAAATGATCTGCCACTTATCCGTCAAATTTATTCAGAGCGTCTCCAGGAATGGGAAACCTGGAAAGCGATTTCTCAAGCAGCCCAAGGCTAGTGATCTATGTCGTCGTTAACAATCTTGCGATCTATTCGCTTTTCTTTTTTGTGAGGAAAAGCGAATATTGTTTAACTTGTAACCTAGAATTTTTATAATATGGTTTCCAAAAAATCGAATCATTCCGTAAAAAGATTTAATACGCTGGCCGATGTCATGCAGGCATCAGGTTTTCCGCCGCCGCAGCATCCCTTAATTGTTTTGTTGAATGGGGTAGACAAGCCACTTGAAGGTCATGCTCCTCCTAAATCACATGTGTTGAACTATTATAAAATAGCTTTTAAACCAGATGCCGGAGGGGAACTAATCTATGGCCATACCAAATTTGATTTTAAAGAGGGCGGTCTGTTTTTTGTTGCTCCTCAGCAGATTCTCTCTGCTATAGAAACGGATAAGCAGAAGGAAACTAGAGAACAAAGCATACTTCGCCCACAGATCACGCTGCTCATAGATCCTGATTTTTTATTGCACTATCCGTTAGCCCAAAAGATCCATCAGTATCACTTTTTCTCCTACGCTACCAATGAAGCGTTGCACCTTTCGAACAAAGAAAAAGAAACCATTCTATCACTTTTCAGAAATATAGAAGAAGAACTTGAGAACCGTATAGACGAGATGAGCCACAATGTGATCATCGCCCAGATTGAACTGTTGCTTAATTATGCCCAACGATTTTATAACAGGCAGTTTCTGACCCGAAAACAAAACTATCCAAGTATTGCCGAGCGTATTGATCAATTGCTAGAGGATTATTTCAATAGCGATAAGGTCCTGAGTGGAGGAGTTCCTACTGTGAATTATCTTGCTGAGCAGCTGCATATGTCAGCGAGTTATTTAAGCGATCTGTTGCGAAACCTTACCGGTCAAAACACCCAGCAAATCATTCATGATAAAATGATTTATCGGGCAAAGAATAAGTTATCTACCACAACTCTCCGTGTTTCTGAAATTGCATTTGAATTAGGTTTTGAACAACCGCAATCTTTTAGCAGATTGTTTAAATTAAAAACCAAACAAAGTCCACAACAATATAGAGCCCAATTCAATTAATTTTTACGGATACTTAAACTCTCCGCACTATTTTTTCCGCGGCGGATTTGTATCAGCGTTTTTGAGAAAACACTTCATTTAGTCAATTTTACAATGGAAGTTTTAACACTTGTAATCAGCAGTAAATGGTACTTACAATCTAATGGAAGATAAATATAATCTGTTAAAAGAACATATAGAGAAAGTCGTTGTACTTACTGAAGATGAATTTGACTTGGTAAAAGCATGTTTTATTCAACGGCAGTATAGAAAGTCGGAATGTATTTTTAGGGAGGGCGATACCGTAAACTATATTTACTTTGTATTGTCTGGTCTTCTTAAATTTTATTATACAGACCATGACGCTAAGCAACATATTGTTTCATTTGCAATGGAAGACTGGTGGGAAACCGATGTTTCAGCCTTTTACACGGGCGGAAATGCTTCATTTACTTTGGAATGTCTTGAGAGAACAGAATTACTTTGTCTGTCGCTGGAAAATTTTGAAAGGTTGTGCAATAGGCTTCAAAAGATGGAACGCTTTTTCCTTCGTAAATCAATTGCCGGGCATATCGGTTCCCAGCAACGGATCTTATCATTTTTAACCTCGGGAGCAAAGGAAAGATATGAGCAGCTGATCAAAAGAAATCCCGCTTTGCTGCAACGGATTCCAAAATTGTTGCTTGCTTCTTACCTAGGCGTATCCAGGGAGACATTAAGCCGTCTATTTTCTTGATTTTATTTAATTGTGAGGTTTGTCACACAGGTGAATGTAAAAATATTTTGAGCTTTGCTCCATAATAATTTTACAGAAATGGAAAAGAAAATAATCAATCCTTGGAACTGGCAGGAAGCCAGAAATTATGTGCAGGCTGTTGAAATTAAACATGCCCATTCAACCTTATATGTGTCGGGACAATGTGCTATTAGTGATGATGGCGTATCGAGCACTGCTGATATGAGAACCCAGATTTTTCATACTATTGAAAATCTTGAAAAAGTTATTCAATCAAGTGGATATGAAGCTCGACATCTCGTTCGCCTCAATATCTACACGACCGATTCTACAGCGCTATTTGAAAACTTTGATGTAATTCAGGATTGGCTTACTAAAAATAAAGTGAAGCAAACAAGTACAGTTTTGGAAGTCAAGACATTGTTTGAAACTTTGAAGGTAGAACTGGAAGCAACACTGGTTAAATAACGTCAGGATTAAAAAAATGGCGATAGCTCACTATTTGCCATTTTTTTATTGTTGAATAACGTCCATAAACCGCATTTGGTTGGAAACTCATAAAGGACAATTCTAATAGCTATAAAACGAAATAATCAGCAAAACTTTTCCCCTAAAATCGCAAACGCTTTGCAGCGAGGATTGTTCTTTCTTTGCAGGCATAGGCTTTTGATGCTTCGGAAAATCGTATAAATTTTAGCTCATTACTCCATGGATCAGCTTAGCTTATTTAAACATGAAGGATATATTTTTCCGGAAGATCTCCTGAACTTTGAACCGGACTTTCTTATGCAGGAGGAAGCTGATCAGTTGTTTGATTTCCTGCTGAAAGAAGTACCCTGGCAGCAGACATCCAAAATAATGTACGACCGAACGATATTGACTCCTCGCTTGACCGCCTGGTATGGCGACGAAAATGCTACTTATCAAATGGCCGGAAAAACGATAGCCGTGAACGAATGGCTTATCTCATTAAAGGCGTTGAAGGAGCGGATTGAACAGCGGTTTCATTGTACATTCAATTCCGTCTTGCTCAATCTATATCGCGACAATAACGATTCAGTCGCCTGGCACCGCGATCGCGAGAGCGAATTGGGCAATAGACCCGTGATCGGGTCGGTGAGTCTGGGACAAGCACGCTATTTTGATTTCAGGAAAGTGGACGATCATAATAAGAAGTATTCGTTGCTACTGAATCATGGTTCTTTGCTGTTGATGAAAGGCAATCTGCAGGAGACATGGGAACATCGAATCGCAAAATCTACGCAAAAGATGAGCGCAAGGATCAACTTGACATTTCGCCTGATCAACGAACTAGAGAATGAATAAACAATTTTTGTATAAAGATCAAAAGAAAGAGAACCGTCCATTGTTATAACAATACTTTTCATAAATAAGGTTAATAACAGATAGTAACAACCTTAAGTTCTCGATTTAAGGTTGTTTATCTAACATATTTTAATTTGAATTAATTCTTTTTTTATTAAAAAACTATTCAAATAAAATTGTTGTTTTGTTATAAACTAAATTTCTATAGCATATTACAACTTTATGCACAATCAAAGATACCCCAAAAACGATAACAGCCATCCTCTTATCATGGATAATAATTATAAGCTGGTCGCTGATATGATTAAAAAAGATCTTTTTGGAGTGCTCCTTAAAGCTAAATTAATATGTAATACGGAAATTGCAGTGTTGACTTTATTTGATAACAGTCAAAATTTTGTACAGACTTATTTTCATGATGTCGATGGCAATATAAGTATCGATAAGGTATTTTTCGATTATGTGTTTGATGTCAACGGCACGCTAGAAATTCCAGACGTTAGCACTGAGCCTCAGTCGCAGCGCAATTCAGTTATTTTCCAAAATTTTGGTATACTATACTATTATGAGGCACCATTAATCGGTTACGACGGAAAAATAGTTGGTTTTTTAAGCGTTATGGATAGACGCCCCAACAAGCTTACGGATAGTCAACGGACTCTTCTTTCATTATTGTGTATAGAAGTTTTTAATTTACTTCAAGAGAAAAACCGGCATCTCCAGTTAACTAGTAAGTTGGAATATGTGAAGTCTACACTAGACATGACCAGTCAGGTTGCCAGAGTAGGGAGCTGGGAGTATGACTTAGTTGATGATTATATCGATTGGTCTGAAATGACCAAGATTATTCATGGGGTCCCAAAGGACTATCGTCCATCTATTGAAACAGCAATAGAGTTTTACAAGGATCCTCAACATAAAATGAAAATTGTTCAGGCTATAAATTGCGCAATATCTACGGGAGCATCATGGGATCTTGAATTGGAGATTGATACCTATCAGGGTACAAGGTTGTGGGTTAGAGCATTAGGCAAAGCAGCTTTTAAAAAGGGTAAATGTGTTCGACTATATGGCACTTTTCAGGATATCGATAAGCGTAAACGCTCTGAAGCGGAATCGATACGTTCTAAGAAAATGCTTGAAGATGTTTTGAATGCCACTACTGCCGTTGCTATCATAGCAACTGACGCAGAAGGGGTGATAACCCTTTTCAACCGGGGCGCAGAAAATTTATTGGGGTATAAAAGTGAAGAAGTGATCGGTAAAATTACGCCGACATTATTTCATAGCAGTAGAGAAGTTAGAGATCGCGCGAAGGAACTTGAAATTGAATTTGGCTATCCGATTAGTGAATTTAGAGTGTTCGTCGAAATAGCGGAGTGCTACGGATACGAGCAAAGAGAGTGGATTTATATAAAAAAGGATTTTACGCAACTTTATGTATCTCTTGCCGTTACTGCAATGCGTGATATTTCTGGTCAGATCATAGGTTATCTTGGCATTGCCACAGACATCACGAAGATTGTACTTCAAAGAGAAGAGTTAGAGAAAGCTAAAAAGCTTGCTGACCAAGGTAGCGTGGCGAAGTCAGAGTTTCTCGCCAATATGAGTCATGAAATTCGTACACCTCTTAATGGGATTATAGGGTTTACGGATTTGATGAGTCGAACAAAACTAGACGATACACAAAAAGAGTATCTTTCCATTGTTGATCAGTCTGCTAATCTTCTTTTGAGTATCATAAACGATATACTTGATTTCTCTAAAATTGAAGCTGGCAAATTGGAGCTTTCTATTGAAAAAAATGATCTGTATGAGATGTTTGCTCAGGTGGCAAGTTTGATTGATTTTCAGTGGAAAGCCAAAAAATTAGATTTTCGGGTAAATTTATCAGAATCACTACCACATTATGTTTGGGTTGACTCACTTCGTCTCAAACAGGTGCTCATGAATCTTTTAAGTAATGCAATAAAATTTACGGAAAAGGGAAGTGTTGCGCTACATGTTGATGTACTATCTTCGGACGAAAATTCCACGACGCTTCGCTTCTGTGTTACGGACAGCGGAATCGGTATTAAACCGGATAAACAGCAAAAGATATTTGAAGCATTTTCTCAAGAAGACGCGTCAATAAGTAAAAGATTTGGAGGAACAGGGCTAGGACTTAGCATTTCCAACCAATTGCTAAAAATGATGGACAGTAAATTACAATTGGAAAGTGAACACGGAAAAGGTAGCAAATTTTATTTTGAAATAACATTGAGATCTCTAAAAGGGGATGTATATGAATGGAAACTTTTAGAATCTTTACATATTATGATAGTCGCCCGGCGAGATGCCGAACGAGCAAATATTGCATTGATGTTGCAGATGAAGAAAGTTAATGTCTCGTTGGCCGATAACGGATTTGAAGTTCTTCAATTGTTGACTAAAGGAGAACGGTATGATGCGATTATTATCGACAATGATCTACCTATTATGAACGGTATCGATACTGTAAAAAAAATCAGGGAAAAGTTACTTTACAGAGGAGTTGGACAGCCCGTAGTTTTAATGTTATCAGTGCTTGAAACCAACCCAGCCCTTATTGCTGAAAGCAGCAATATTATTCATTGTATTAACAAACCAGTTAAAGTAGATCAACTGTATTCAACATTAGTTGCTGCGCTACAGCTGAATGAAGGATCTATCAAATATGCTGAAAAAGAAACGCTCTTTTTGGAAGGCAAATACAAGATTTTAATTATTGAAGATAATAAATTTAGTATGTTGCTCACCAGAACCATTGTACAGAATGTTCTTCCCAATGCTGAAATCATAGAGGCTGTCGATGGTTTCGCGGGATTTGAATTGTTTAAGGACAATAGGCCTGATTTGGTATTCATGGATATACAGATGCCTGAAATGAATGGATATGAGTTAACTGAATTGATTAGGAAAAATGAGGACGGTAGGATGCATACACCAATTATAGCATTGACTGCAAGCAATATTAAGGAAGAAAAAGAACGATGCATTTCGTGTGGAATGGACGATTTTGCAGTGAAGCCTTTTGTTAAGAAAACGGTGCTGGAGCTTTTGAGAAAATGGTTGATAAACGACGACAATGAGTAAAGAATAAATCTAATTCACAATTATCGAATGTCCTACTTAAATCCTAATCTCTACAGTTCGTCGTAGCATTGAATATATCTTATTTCATCGTTTAAAACAACATGTTCCTCTGTGTGGTTTTATAAACTAACGGGGTATCATACTGATCCATCACAAGATCTAATGCTTGTAGACCGACAAAAATTAATGATTCAAAACAAATTGATAAAAATGAAAAATATAAGAATATTACAGATAGCCAATGAATTTATAGCAAAGGGAGATTATGAAAGCTTCTTAGCTTATTGTACTGCAGACACGAAATGGGTCTTTGTAGGGGATCGTATCCTCCATGGAAAAGAAGAAGTCCGTGCTTATATGAAAGAGTTCTATCAGGAACCACCAGTTTTTAATGTGGAAAAATCGATTGAGGAAGGCGATTCTGTTATGGTGACCGGAGAAATTCGGTTGAGAAATAAGGCCGGAAAATATGAGCATTTCGATTATTGCGACATTTGGCGATTCGAAGATGGAAAAATGGCAGAGCTTAAAGCATTTGTAAATGAAAAACACGGATAGCCGCTATCGTCATCCGAATAGGCTTGGTATTTGATCTATTTCGTGTGTGGTTATACAATAATCCGTAATTTTGATTGAACGTGTGGGGCTTTTCACCGGATGTGCCATATTGAATTTAGCGGGGAAGGCTATTGCGCACAAACTCACTAAAGCAATGGAAAATGAATTAAAATATCAGGCAGTAAAACCTGACAGGCCGTTAGCGAATTTTGTTGACAGCTTTTGGCTTTTACAAAATCAATCGGATTGTGATAAAGAAGTTGTGGTACTGCCTGACGGAAGAGTTGATCTATTTTTTACGCAATCTGCAACAGAGCCTTTCCACATGACGCTTTTGGGCATCCAAACTAAGCCGGGGCGGGCGACCATTGCGCCTTTGCGACAGACTTACGCCATCAGTTTTAACCCGCTTGCAATCCAATCTGTTTTTCAGACCAGCATCGCCAACTTGGTGGACAGGGCAAGCCTCTCGCCTCCTAATTTTTGGAACTTTAGTGCCGACGACCTGAATGACTTTGATTTATTCTGTGCGAAAGCTACAAAAAAAATACAGTCACTTTTGCCACGTGAAGTTGACAACAGGAAACGAACACTGTTCGACCTTATTTATACATCAAACGGGGCGATTACAATTAAAGAACTTGCAGCACAATCGTTTTGGAGTCGGCAGCAGATCAACCGTTATTTCGATCAGCAGTTCGGACTTACGGCAAAAGCATATTGCAATATTATCCGCTTCCGTGCTTCCTTCCAGCACATCAAAGAAGGCAAATTGTTTCCACAACAAAACTTTGCCGATCAATCCCATTTTATTAAAGAAGTCAAGAAACTTGCTGGTGTTTCACCAAAAGAACTGTTGAAGAACCAAAATGAGCGTTTTATACAATTTTCAACGCTCAGATCCACCTAATTTTGTTCAGTCAAAAAAATTAAATTGTACTGGATATGAAATTACAAGACAAAAAAGTGGCAGTCGTTGGCGGTGGTCCTGGCGGACTCACACTAGCCAAACTCTTACAATTAAAAGGAGTAAATGTAACTGTATATGAGCGTGATAGTAATAAAGAAGTTCGCCAGCAGGGAGCCACACTGGACCTGCACGAAGAAAGTGGATTGGAAGCTCTTCGCAGGGCAAATTTGATGAATGAATTTAAAGCTAGCTTTCGACCCGAGGCTGGACGTTTAAGGGTGTTGGACAAGCAGGCCATCATCAAAATGGATGAGCACGAGCTTCCACATAAGGATCAGGAAGATCGTCCTGAAATTGATCGTGCCCCTTTGCGTGATATTTTAATAAACGCATTGCATGAGGGTACCATTGTCTGGGACAGTCAGTTTGTTTCAATGGAAGAACAGGATCATGGCTGGCTTCTGCATTTCAAAAACGGAAAATCTTTTTACGCTGACCTTGTCGTCGCAGCGGATGGTGCAAATTCAAAAATTCGCCCTTATTTAACCGATATTAAGCCAATTTATTCTGGCATCACGATTGTTGAGGGAAATGTCTACGAGGCTGAAGAAAACGCACCGAAACTTTGGGAAATCACAAAAGGCGGAAAAGTCTTTGCGCTTGGAAACGGACAATCCATTATCTTAAGTGCAAAAGGAGAGGGCAGTTTATCGTTTTATACCGGTTGTAAAGTCCCTGAAAATTGGGTGCAGGAAAGCGGCATTGACTTTAACAACAAGCAACAGGTATTTGATTGGTTTAAAGTCGCGTTCTCCTCCTGGAGCGAACAATGGCATGAACTTTTTGCAAGTAATGAAATTTGGTTTATGCCACGCCCGCAATATTATTTTCCATTGGACGAGACTTGGCCCACATTACCCAACTTGACCATGCTTGGCGATGCGGCACATCGTATACCGCCCTATGCCGGTGAGGGTGTAAACCAGGCAATGCAGGATGCTTTTGAGCTGGCCGAAAATTTGACCAGCGATCATTTTCCGGATATTCAGACGGCAATTTCACAGTATGAAAAACAAATGCAGGCAAGGGCGGCCGAAGTTACCAAAGATACGTTGGAAAACACCGAAATATTACACGCGGAAGGTGGACTTGACAATTTGCTGGCGATGTTTAACGAGCGGAGGTAAACCACGCTCGGCCATTTCGTGGGCAAAAACCACGATTAATCCAATACCTACTCTTTTCCGTTCTATTTTATACGATCGGTTCTGCTGTACTTTGCTTTGAACAAAATATAAATACTATGCCAAGTGCACCAAAGTGGTTATTTGATACCTTAGAATTCTTAACGCCCAAGCTGCCTTTGATCGAAGTTGTCGAAACAGTCTCTTTATCAAAATCTGTGAAGAGGATTTGTTTCAAAGGGGATTTAAAAAATGTACAATTTACGGTCGGTTCGTTCATAGACTTCAGAATTAATGATACAGAGGCTCGAAGATATACCGTTTCCCATGCAGATACTGAAAAGGGCTTGTTTGAATTCGTCGTTTATTTGAATGGTAAAGGTTGTGGAAGTCGTCTTATGGCGGATTTGAAAGTGGGCGATCAAATTGTGATGTATAAGCCAAGAGCGTTAAGTAGGTACTATGATAAAACAACGCAAAGATTTGTCATTTTTGGCGATGAAACTTCGTTAGCACTTGCTTGTTCTTTTCTTCCAGTGTTAAAGAAGAACAAGCATCAGTTTATGTTTATTTTTGAATTAGAGGAAGAGAACAAAGATGTTCCAAAATTATTGGGTTTGGAAAACTGCCTGATATTTTCCAAAAACTTTTTGTCCAACAAGCAGGAGTGGGTAGGCAAACTGCCGGTGATCGATACTCCAGATTGGCAAGAAGCTAAGTTCGTGTTGACAGGTAATGCAAAATCGGCTCAACTCTTCAGAAAAATTATTAGAGAAAACACCAATGGTACCGTTTATTTACACGGCTACTGGTTAGCCGGTAAAAAGGGATTATAAATAGCTTTGAATTATCATACACATCATTAGCCGCCTGGGCTGGTCCAGCTTGGTAACTAAAGGTGAACCGTGGGCGATGAAGATGAAGGATTGTCAGCATTAAACCGTAATTTTATCGTTCAAACACGTTGAACATGACATTTCTATACCAGTATTTTCGCTTGTATTGGGTGCTAGCGGCATTCCTATTTTCCTTCCATGTTTCTGCACAAAAGCAATCAGGAGTGGACAGCAATGCGTTGGCTATTCACTTTGTTGACGGACAACTTCCTGAAGGTAACTATACCGCAGCGGTGTTGGGAATTCCTCGACCTAATGCATCGCAGCTTGCAATTGTTGAGAAAATGAAACAAGCCTTGAAAGCCAATGAAGATTGGTTTTTCAAAACAATGAAGGAATTAAAACCCGGAGAGCCTATACCATATCACAAAAATCTAGGGATTAGCGAAGCGGAGTATGCTACTTTTATGGAGTTCTCCCAGGCTATCAAAATAGATAAAATAGGGGCTATGGAGCTCAAGATCGTTCGAAAGGACAATAGCATCCATTTCGAACCTAAAGACTTCGGCGATTACTTAAAATATGTGGTCATCAATTTAAAAGACCAGCGGGTCAGGGTTGATAGCCTGGGCTTGGAATACAAAGGGCAGATCATTATGGATGCTAAACGGACAACACTGGTTGCTGGACCTTGGGCAGGTTACTCCTGGCAACTCGAAGAATTTAAGAAAGACGGACAATTAATTTTAGATCCGAATAAAGTGGATCCTGCAGAGATGGGAGAACTGAATATAAAATCTATTGAGGTGATAGTTGGCAAACTCGATCATAATAATCAGTGTTTTCTATATGTCAAGAGCAATATTGTCGATAAAGGCCATGTGCTTGCAAAACAGGATATAGCCCTTTTATTAACGAAAGAATAGGCAGAAATTCAGAAATATACCTAACTTTAAATTAGAGCAAAGCCCAAAGCCGGTTTAACATTGGCTCAAGCGGAGATCTAGCCAAAAAAAGGCTCCCTTATCGGTTAATAAGGGAGCCTTTTATTTGAAAAAAATCGCCTATCCATTTTCCACTTTTGATTTTTCATGGGCGAGAAGTTCATCTGCGCAGAGTTTTCCGAATTTATCGGCCGCCAATGGGCTATCCCCAGTAATCAATTTTCTGTCAACGTGACAATCGCCGGCAATTTTTTTATTCAAAATTTCTACCCCAAGTTGTTTGAGTTTTTCGCCATAAAACCAGGGCATCTCGCCCGGCTGGTAACCACTTTCTGGCAAAGTCTTATCCATTTCATCGGGAAACGAATTGATCTTATACCCCTTAAAGGGAAATTCAGCGTCTCCGCAATCTGCAGCGCTTAAGAGCGCTGCCGGGCCATGGCAGATTGCCAAGAGATATTTATCTTCAGTTACTGCCCATTTGATAAGTTCTTTTACATCATTATTTTCAGGTAGCCCGAGCATTGCGCCATGTCCACCTGGAATAAAAACGGCCACGTAGTCAACATATCCTTTGTTCGTATCAGCTATAAAATCCCGTAGGTTGTGCGGGTTTGAAAATTGTGTATTATACTTGTCGAGGATGTTACCGATGTTTTCATCTTCGTACGGCATAGCCCACATTTCGAATTTTACAGGAGCACCGGTTGGTGTGTAGAAGTCAACCTCAAATCCAGCCTGTTCGAAATGAAGAATGGGAACGAGTGTTTCGACCGGATGATTGCCTGTTGAAAATTTCTTTCCATTTTTCATGGTCATATACCGTTCTTCTGTGCAAAGCACAAGAATCTTTTTTCGGGTGTCCTTGTTGACATCGCTGTACTTTTTTTTGCTGTAATTTGTCTTGGTCGTAACCATTGTCTTTCTTGAAAAAAAAGAAGGTTCGTAACCAATCCCGTCAAATACGGGTTCTTTGCTCAAATCGTTTGAAAATAATGACATAGTAATATTTTTTTTGGTTCGACATTCGTGCTATTGATAAGCTTCGAAGGTCAAACTTTCCACATTTATTAATCTTTAAGAGATAACAATATCAAAACCCATGCTGTTTCGCCTAAAAAATATTTGTAATCAGGGCAAAATATTTTACGAGGAACTTGGCTTTATGTACTCAAAAATATTTCATCGCTAAAGTAACTAACCATATCAGGTTTTAAGGTAGCTTGGACGCTGTTCAAGCGGGCTTTTTCTTTTTGTACATGAGGGAACATATTTTCCAATTTGCCGTCTCTTCAATACAATCCAACAGATCGATATCCGGCATCAAGGTATACGTTTCATTTGGCAGGAGTAAAAAAAATATTAGCTCCAGTGTAACAGATGTTTACCTCCATATACTTATTGTATATGAAAGAACTATTCAAAGCAATGCTGTTGCTGTTTTTAGGCACAGCTTTTACGAAAGCTGTATCGGCGCAGTCTAATACGAGTCAATCGGTTATGGTTGAGGGAAAAAAAATGGCCTATAAAACCAGCAATCTTGCCAACCGCAAAGCGGGGGAACCTATTTTGGTGTTCGAAGCCGGATTGGGCGGCGGTACATTTGATCCGATTTTACCCCTTTTGCCCAACCATATCGCGAGTATTCAGTACGAAAGAAGTGGTATTGGTAGTTCCGAACCCGACTCCCGTATTGTGACAGATAGCCAGGTGGTGGCGCGCTTACATGGCCTTTTGCAAACCTTGGCCATTCAGCCCCCTTACTTGTTAGTGGGGCATTCCATGGGAGGCCCTTACATCCGTCTGTTTGCAGCCCAGTATCCCGATGAAGTATGCGGACTGGTATTTTCGGACCCGACGGATTTTATGTTAACCGAGCAAGAGGATGAACATGCTAAAGTGGTCTCGCAGAGTAAAACGAGCTATCAGCAGATTACAAAGATTATTATGGAGCAGATGTCCAAAAATAAAAATTCCAGTGCGGGAGCACATATTGATGCTGCTCGAGCGCTAACGTCCATTTCAAAAGGATACTTTCATGAATACCGAACATTGCCGCCATTGAAAAAAGAAATTGCTGCTACAGTGATCATATCCTACAACAAAAATATTGAACTGCCGGATGAAGAGCTGGACCGTAAACTAAATCTGGGTATCAATTTTAAGGCATGGTGGAAAGAATACGATGAATTGCGAATCCAGCACTATGCAGCATTGTTAAAAGACAATGACCATAGCATGCTTGTCCTGCTCCCGAAATATTCACATGGTATTTACTACCAAAATCCGCAATTGGTTGCAAAACTCATACAGGACAATTTTAATAGCTATAAAAAGGAATAACTACCTCGAGTCCCTTGATTCGAGGATGGATCCGATGTAGGAATCAAGGCTTTTTATTTTCCCCTTTTATGCTTTACCAGCACGATCCAATCGTCCTGTACACTTTCTGTGCCTACCAATAATAGCGCATTGTCTATCGACAATAAATCGTCTTCCGCAAGTGGAGTTGTGCTGGTTTGCGCGAGCAGCTGTTCAAGATTCCCTTTCATGGGTTTATAGGCGTGCTCGCCAAATTTTCGCCATAAGTACGTAAATCCTTCACGCTTTAAATAGCTGAGTATCTTTTCGTTCATAGGTCGCGTTTTGTAATAAACAGCACATCCGCCATCTTGTTTAAGCCAACGACCAACTATAAATTATATCGCTGACAATGAATGTGATAAAAATTAAACCATTGTGCCTTCTTGATTGTTTGCTAATAATATTAGTAATTTTGAACAGAGCAGCTACCAAATTAAGAGAGGCCGAAGGACGGCTTTTTTATACAATTGAAAAAACATGGAGAGGAGTATAGTACATTGTGATCTCGATACATTTTTTGTATCTGTCGAGCGCTTGCAGAACAGCAAGCTCATCGGAGTACCCGTGCTCATAGGAGGAAGTAGTGACCGCGGGGTAGTTGCGTCTTGTTCCTATGAAGCCCGTAAGTTTGGCGTGCATTCCGCTATGCCGATGCGGCTGGCACTACGCATGTGTCCCGAAGCCGTTGTAGTCCGGGGCGATCACGATCGATACAGCCACTATTCCGGTATCGTTACACAGATTATCGAAGAAGAAACGCCTATTGTCGAAAAAGCCAGTATAGACGAACATTATCTCGATGTCTCCGGTATGGACCGCTTTTTTGGTTGTTGGAAATGGACCCAGGAGCTCCGCCAGCGTATTATCCGAGAGACTGGGTTACCCATTAGCTTTGGCCTGTCGGTCAACAAAACCGTCTCTAAGATCGCCACCGGTACGGCCAAACCCTGTGGTGAAAAGCAGGTACAAAATGGTACCGAAAAAGGTTTCCTCGCACCGCTATCCATCCGCAAGATTCCCATGGTAGGCGAGAAGTCCTTTACCTTGCTCCGAAATATGGGGATTTCCAAGATCGGAACCCTACAGCAAATGGAGGTGTTCACCATGCAGAAGGTCCTCGGGGAAAATGGGATCAACATCTGGCGCAAAGCCAATGGGCTTGATGATTCCCTGGTGTTGCCTTTTCGGGAGCAAAAGTCCATGTCCAAAGAAAATACCTTTCAGCAGGATACTATCGATATGGATGTACTACGTCGCACGCTGATCAGCATGGTCGATACACTCGCTTTCGATCTGCGCAAAGAGCAGAAACTAACCAGCTGCGTCACTCTCAAGATCCGTTACAGCAACTTCGATACCCATACGCAGCAGTTGCAGATTGGCTATACCAATTCGGATCGAAAGCTTACCGATGTGGTGCTTTCGCTATTCAAAAAACTCTATAGCCGCAGGATGCTGATACGGCTTATTGGGATCAAGTTCTCAGGCCTGATATACGGTTCTTACCAGACCGATCTCTTTGACGATAGCGCCGAGGAGGTTAACCTCATGCAAGCCATGGACAAGATCCGAAAACGCTATGGGGCCGAATTTCTGATGAAGGCCATCTGTGCGCCGCTGCCGGAGAAAGGAGGGGAGCATGCTCTTAAATCTACATAGCTATTATAGCCTACGTTTTGGTACCCTCAGCCTGCAGGATCTCGTGTCGGGCATGCTTGCTGGCGGTTATGATACCGCCGTGCTTACCGATATCAACAACAGTTCGGGATCACTGGATTTTATCAAACTGGGGCGCGCAGCCGGACTGAACCTACTCGCAGGGATGGAGTTCCGCAACGACGATCAGCTTTTTTTTGTAGCCATTGCCAAAAATGAGCGTGGCTTCCGTGAGATCAATGAGTATCGAACTAAGCTCAATATGGAAAACCGTGCTATACCGGAGCGTGCGCCCGAATTTGAGGAGGTCTTTGTCATCTATCCCTTTAGCAGGCTCAATGCCTTTCCATTGCGGGACTTCGAATACATCGGCGTTCGACCTAGTGAGCGTACCCGCGCCCAGCTGATGGACCACAAGGTACTTGATCGCTGTGTGATAATCGCCCCCGTCAGTTTCCGCAAAACCGACTACACCTTACATCGGCAATTAAGGGCGATTGATAACAACTTGTTAATTTCGCAGCTTAACAAAGGGCAGATCGCTGCCGAGGACGAGGTATTTATCCCTCGGGTCAAGCTTATGCGCTTATTTGCCGACTTGCCCCAATTGCTGGCCAACACCAACCGTATACTGGGCCAGTGTTCTTTCAGTTTCGATTTCACCAGTGTTAAAAATAAAGCAACCTTTACCGGTAATCGCTACAACGATAAGCAGCTCCTGTACAAGTACTGCATGGATGGCTTTTCCAGACGCTATGGTCGTAACGACCGGGTGGCAACCGAACGCATCCAGCGCGAGCTCGAGATTATCGAAAACCTGCGTTTCTCCAGTTATTTTCTCATTACCGACGATATCTGCCGCTACGCACGTGGGCGCAATTTTCACTATGTAGGCCGTGGATCGGGGGCCAATTCTGCTGTTGCTTATTGCTTGGGGATCACCGATGTTGACCCCATTGCACTTAAGCTTCCCTTTGAGCGTTTTCTCAATCCCAAGCGCAAGAGTCCGCCTGATTTTGATATAGATTTTAGTTGGAATGAACGCGACGAGATGTACGACTATATTTTCAACCGTTATCAGACAGGACATACAGCCCTGATGGGCGCCATGAGCACCTTTCGCTCCCGCAGCATCCTGCGCGAGCTGGGTAAGGTATATGGGCTACCCAAGGCCGAGATCGACCGCCTGGTGCATGAGCCCGATCATATGCTCAACAAAAATGAGGTGACTAATACAATTCTGAGCGTTTACAACCGCATGGCCGATTTTCCCAATCAGCGGACCATCCATGCCAGCGGCGTGCTCATTTCGGAGGAACCGCTCACCTGTTATTCGGCGATGGACAATCCGCCCAAGGGATTGCCGACCATGCAGTTTGATATGTATGTGGCCGAAGATATCGGTTTTGAAAAGTTCGATATCCTTTCCCAGCGAGGTATCGGCCATATCAAAGATTGCCGGACCATTGTGCGGGAAAACTTGGGTGTGGTGATCGATACCGACAACCCCAAGCGTTTTTTTCAGGATGCCCATATTGCGACGCAATTAAAATCAGCCAATACCATCGGCTGTTTTTATATCGAGAGCCCGGCCATGCGGCAGCTGCTCACTAAACTGCGTTGCGATGATTACCTGACGTTGGTGGCAGCGTCCTCCATTATTCGGCCTGGTGTGGCCAGTTCGGGTATGATGGGCGAATATATCCGCCGGCATCACAACCCCACGACGGTCGTCTATCCGCACCCCGTGTTTAAGGAACAGCTCGAAGAGACCTATGGCGTGATGGTCTATCAGGAAGATGTGATGAAGATCGCCAATGCCTACGGTGGACTCGATATGGCCGATGCCGATGTGCTGCGGCGCATGATGTCGGGCAAATACCGGAGCAAAGACCACCTGATCGAAATCGAGGATAAATTCTTTTCCAACTGCAAGGCCAAGGGATACCCCGAAAAGACGAGCCGCGAGATCTGGCGGCAGATGGAAAGCTTTGCGGGCTATTCCTTTAACAAGGCGCATTCCGCATCCTTTGCTGTAGAGAGTTATCAGAGTCTTTTCCTCAAGACTTACTATCCTTTGGAGTTTATGGTTGCGGTACTCAACAATTATGGTGGGTTTTACAATCGTAAAGTCTATGTCAATGAGGCGCGAATTTCAGGCGGCAATATCTGCCTGCCCTGTGTCAATCAGTCCGTTTTTAATACCTCCATTCAGGGTAAGGATATTTATCTGGGTTTTGACTGCCTGCTCAACTTGGAGGGTAAACTGGCCCATCGCATTATCGAAGAGCGCGAAGCGAATGGCACCTATACGAGTCTGGAAAATTTTGTTAAGCGCACACAGACGGGTATTGAGCAGGTTGTTATCTTGATCCGTGTTGGAGCCTTGCGCTTTACAGGGACGGGAAAAAAGCAATTGCTGTGGGCTTCGCATCTGATGATGAGCAAGCATAAGCCTGTTGCAACGGGTATGGCGCTCTTTGAGACTGAGAGTCGCAAGCCTATACTGCCACTCTTGGAAGAAGATATCTTGGAGGACTATTACGACGAAATGGAGCTGATTGGCTTCTGTGTCACAGGGACGCTTTTTGATCTTACCAAAAGCAATTACCGGGGCGATATGCCAGCCAGAGAACTCCACTTGTTTGAAGGGAAAATAGTCCGCGTTGTGGGGGATTTTGTCTGTGAGAAATTTGTGAAGACCAAGCGTGGCGACCTGATGAAATTCGGTACTTTCCTCGATGCCGAAGGGCGTTTTTTTGATACCGTCCATTTCCCACAGAGCCTGGTCAAATATCCGCTCCGTGGGGCGGGAATCTATTTGGTTGAAGGCAGAGTTGTGGTAGAATATGGTTGCCCTTCCATTGAGGTGGTCCGCTGTGCTAAAATGCCGTTAAAGCCAGATCCTAGAAGCGAGTAACCTGCTGCTTTAATCCAGTACTGCGGTGAGGTTGGGATTAATCACAAATTTACCTTCTGCAGTCTCTTGGATGAAATCTGATAGATTGATATGAAGCATTAGCGTATGGTTTTCATTCGGAGAAAGCTTATTGTCGGCAGCGATATTCACCGCGATAATTTGTCCTTGCGGCATCTCTAAAGCATAGGGAAGGTCATCTATGACTATTTCATTTCCTGTAGGGGCAACTTTTAGCATAACTTCCTTTAGGCTGCCATGGGGCACATGTCCACCCGCGATGATGCTATCCTTTTGAATTCCGAGGATGTTTACCCTTTTATTTGCCTCGATTTTTCCTCCACCTGCAGACGTGCGGGTCCATAACTGCTGGATCTCGAGATGGACTGCATCATACTGATCACCTTCAGTTTTTACCGTTACTTTTAAATGCGCCTGCTCGGGTGCGGGGCTATCATCCTTATGGCAGCTACCTAAAAGTATGAGGAGGACCAGGCCCATAAGATGCAACAGCGCAGAAACCCTGCGGGCGGTTAACTTTGTATTTTTTCTATTGGAAATCAGGGGCATAATTGTTTTTTCTAATTGAACACAAGAGGAGCTGTCATCGTTTGTTTTTTTGTAAAAACAGCCCGCTACGTGAGCCATATACACATTGTCCATTTTTCTCTTACTATTCAATTTAACTTTTCATATCTTTGTAGTTCATGCAAAAACAACTATTCACATATTATAGTTTAGCGATTGGAATGATTGCCTGATTCCGGGTGTCTAGCTTCTTGCGTTTCGCTGGTAATAAGCATGTTACCAGTGGTATACCTGTGAGTCATTCGGATGACCAATAATCAGCAATTTAATTCATCAATCTAAATTAATAATAAATGAATAACCTCGCATTATTTGGTTGGAATAGTGACCTATTTCAGCTTAAACAAGAATCTACATATTCTAATCTTTTTCATGGTCGTGTTTCGGCTGTGAACAAAACTAACTACGAGATCATGTCCGAGAATGGCTTGCTATTTTGCGAGCTGGCGG
This sequence comes from Sphingobacterium sp. UBA7631, assembly GCF_002483935.1. Taxonomy (NCBI): domain Bacteria; kingdom Pseudomonadati; phylum Bacteroidota; class Sphingobacteriia; order Sphingobacteriales; family Sphingobacteriaceae; genus Sphingobacterium; species Sphingobacterium sp. UBA7631. The sequence goes on along the minus strand of NZ_DLIX01000010.1, from coordinate 955,551 downwards.
GCAATCTGCTCTTTGGAAAGTCAGCGTTTGAGCTACCCTGCACGGGGGACTGGGTTATCTTTCAACCTTTTGACGACAACAAAGGAATAATTGTCGATATCCTATCGCGTACCCACACATTATACAGAAGAAAGAGTGGTACCACTTCGGATAAACAGGCAATAGCATCTCATATAGACAAAGCTTTTATTGTTCAGAGCTTGGATGCCAATTTTAATCCCCGTCGAACGGAACGGTTTATGGCCCAGGTATTGGAAGAAAATATTCAACCGGTGCTCATACTCACTAAATCTGATTTGGATTTTAATCGACAGGATATAGATGAGTCGTTAAAACACCTTACCAGCAACGTGCAAGTATTTTACACAAGCATTCATTCCACAGAGTCAATTGTTCTTGTACGTGAATCTATCCTGCCTGGGGAAACAGTAGTATGTATAGGCTCCTCTGGTGTAGGAAAAAGTTCTTTAGTCAATGCGTTATGCGAACGCACAGTGTTGCTCACCTCCGAAACAAGTAACGCCACAGGGAAAGGTAGGCACACTTCAACCCGGAGAGAAATGGTCTTGATGGATGGTTCCGGCGTTTTGATTGACACGCCCGGTGTAAGAGAATTCGGTTTAGCGTTAGAAACTCCCGAAACATTGGAAGACGTATTTGATTTCTCTGGATTTGCTGGCTCCTGCCGCTTTGACAATTGTGCTCATCTTTCCGAACCTGGATGTGCAGTTAAGAATGCGGTAGACAATGGTCTTTTAGAACCTCGTGTATACGAAAGCTACTTAAAATTGAGAAGGGAATCATGGCATTTCTCCGTATCTGAACACGACAGGCGCAAAAGAGATAAATCCTTCTCAAAAATCGGGGAGGAGGCGAAGCGAATAAAGAAACGCTAATCAATTTTTCAATTTTATACAGATGTTCCTTAACAATGTTGAACATCTGTATAATTTAAGATACAGATATCAAACCTTGGTAGTCACGAATTCACATTATACTATACAATTCTACCCCCCGGAAACGACTACTTTTTGGGGAAACATTTCATGTAGCGGATATAATAACAGAATAGATTGAATCAGGGGAAAGTACTACTTTATTAAAAAGGCCGGCGACATGAATTACCGACCTTTATAACGACTAAAACAAACTAACTTAACCTATCAGATAACGATATTCATTTATAATAGTTCATTTTTTAGCAAAAAAAGGACTAATCTTTCGATTAGCCCCTAACTAAATTATAGACAGATCCATAAAGGACCGGAAAATACGTTTAAAATGGCCAGGTCTAAAACCTGACCATACAATTAAATCAATCTAACTGAACTGATACATAACGATTGACGCTAAATGGACAATTCTGTTAACAGCTTGGTTTGATAAAAATGAAAAAGCCTTGAGGGGGGAACCCAAGGCTCTAATTATTATTAACCTATATTTTTGAAAAGTACTTATAATACAAGGTCGAATTACTTTTAGTTTGAAAAAAATAAAAAAGGCTGATCCTAAGACCAGCCTTTAAAATCAACCATAAAAAATAAAACCTATTAATCGTGTCCTTCAGTCTTAACGATCTTATTGTAAATTCCTAATAATAAAAACGGTGCCGCCCATTGACCGACGAACAAAGCTGTATTATCATCTTTTGTTTTGCAACATTTTAATGCTGCTGAAATTCCCATCGCTGCAAGTGATGCCGCCAAGAATAAAATCGAGGGAATTTTAGAAGTTTGCTGTTCTACTTCTTTTGTTACTTTGTCTTCATTTCCTGTTGTAAGTGCCATAATATGTATACTTTGGTTTATTAATGAACTACTTTCAGGGATGAATAGTTTAGTTTTATACAAAAAAGACCGAGACTCAGCATCTCGACCTTCCATTCAAGACATTGCACTAAAGACTTTTATGTCGTTACTTTGGTATTCCTAAGAAATAAAATACGCTATTTTGTGTTAAGGTTCTTCGTTATCTGCCATGATTTTAAATGATGATTATAGGTGAGCATCCAAGCCGTTTCATTGGCTCTCTTTCCTTTTTCATTTAAATATTCACCTACTCGTACTGTTATCAGTGTTGTATTATCTCTAAGTATTTCAGCATATGCTTTTTCACCAGTGCTAAGTTCTGCTATTGCCGGAATATTTTCTACACCTACTTCGGGTTCGAACAGGAATGTTGCTGTACACCCAATATTGAGACTTTTTCCTTGAAATATGATTCCGTTCATGATGTTATCTTTTTAAGGGTGAGAAATTTATATTACAAAGAGAACCGCTATGGCATTGGTACCCTTTTATAAGTTTTACAGTAATATAACGTTTACAAGTCGTGATTTATTTTTTCTTGCTAATTTTATGAAATAAATATTACATTTCTTCAATAAGATCGCGAGTCCCTTGATGCTGGGGTGATCCATTGCAAGCGATCGGTTTGGTTCGGGGTCAGCTGTAGGATCTTTGACTAAGCACAAAGTTAACGACTTTTTGAACTATATGGGCTGCATTACTGTTCCAAAGTAAAGAGAACCGTATATAGCTTTTGAAGATGAAATTTGTCAAAGTAAATCGAGTCGTATTAACCGCGCTGCGAGCGATGGGGTATAATGTGCTGATTTCACCTGTTGAAGTTCAGGATCCACAAAATATTACTTGGAAGGCGATGTGGGTAGAGAACCTCGATACCTGGATTAGGAACTTGTATTGTGGGCAGGGAAGTACGGCTCGTCCAAATATTCTTGACATTGATTATGTACTGGCAAACGTTCCCGAGTGCTATTTGTCAGGAAGTGTATTTATAGAAAGTGATAAGGTCTATTAGTCTATAAATCCGCTTCGTTATTTGGAGTGAATATCTTCTGTTTAAAGATTATTGTGGCTACGTTTTTTTAAGAGATCCAGAGGTTAAAGAATCGTTGTACGATTACCCATTTACCATTCACTTTTTCAAGAAGAAATGCATCACCGTTTCCACATAAAGGACCGCATACATAGTCAACCGGCACGTATGCTTTTTTGCGGTTATACCCCATAATGGGAAGATGAAGGTAATAAATGCTTTGATTACGGTTCATCCTGTATTTATCGGCGTCATCGACATTGTACGCTGCTTTGATAGCGGCTGGAATCGGGATGATTGCCTTCCTTTCGTTCATCTGATTAAGCATATCCAGCGAGTCTTTGAGCTGGTTATCCAGTATTTTCATCAGCTTCTGTGGATCGACGTTGTAAAAAACATAATTCCTGTCATGCAATGATGAGATAGATTCTCTCATAAACTTATTATGAATGAACGCCCTTCGTTCTCCTTCACGTTGCAGTTTGATACCGGCCGAATCGTCAGACAAAATTGTTTCTAAAATGGAAACATAGTCTTTTTGCACTGAGCTGTCATTGTATATTTTGGATTTATTATTTTGGACAGGTGTCATTGTACTTTTACGCATTGTACAGCCCTGGAAAACTAAAAAAAAGAAGATAATATATAGATAATTCATATGCAATTAGTTGTTCCTATTTCCGTACTAGATCTGTGCCAAAAAACTTCATTTTCAGTTTTTGGTCTAATGCCGCTTTCCATCTTTTGCGCCATCCCAGACTTCAGTAATGCTACAACTGGGTGCAGAAGAGGCAAAGCCTTTATTTTGTCAACGAAGAAGATTATGAGCTGTTCTTTATGAATAGCTTATATCAGTGGCATGAGATGGGGGATAATAGTTTCGTTTAACACTGTAATACGCATTCTATCTGCGTACTTCTATATTTCTGTGTAAGCTTCAATTTTTTCAAGAAAATTATCTACCTGATAATAAGAGGTCTTCCATTGTTTTTATGCTCTTTTTTTAAATGCGCAAAAAGGCTTCAGTAGCGCAATCGATCTTTGTGTTAATGAAAATTTAAAAAAGCATGAAGAAATGAAAGCACATATCATCAAGAAGCTCATGGAAATAGAAGCGAGCGAAGGAGTACGTATACTTTTCGCCTGTGAATCAGGAAGTCGAGGTTGGGGATTTCCGTCAATCGACAGTGATTACGATGTTCGGTTTATTTATGTAAGAAAAGCAGAGGACTATAGTCTTTTGTTTCCGCTTCCTACCGAAATGCGGTTTCCGATAACCGATGACCTTGATATCGCAGGCTGGGATCTGTTTAAAGTACTCATCTTAATGTATAAGAGCAATGTGAGCCCATTTGAATGGATTCAGTCACCAGTGGTCTATCACGAGTTTAACGGATTCAAAACAAGTTTTAGGACAATGATCGAAAATTATTTTGACGCACGTAGGCACGCCCATCATTATCTTGGGATTGTCCGAAGCAAAGTGAAAGATCTTCGGCGAGAAACGATGAAGCTCAAGAGCTTATTTTATATCCTCAGATCTTTACTAGCGGCAGACTGGAGTATGACCTATCGCAGTTATGCGCCGATGACATTGGCCGAACTATCCGTATTATTGCCCAATGTTGTTAAAGTCGAAGTCATGCAGTTACAGAAGTTGAAAAGCCAAGTCGATGAAGGTTTTGTATTCAGCTGTTCAGCTACCATAAGGAGTTATATCGAAACAAAGTTAATACATTTAGAGAGCCAAGTAGAACAGGTTCCCGTATCCGTATTGGATAAGGAAGGACTAGAGAATTACTTTAAAACTATATTAAGATGACTATAGACGAACTTCGAAAGAACGGGCTGATCCTGTTTGAGGCCGTTGTCGGCAGCCGGGCATATGGTTTGGCCACCGCATCTTCCGATACGGATATCAAAGGGGTATTTTATCTGCCTCTGGAAGATTACTTGGGTGGTCAATATACTGCCCAAGTGGCTAATGCGAGCAATGATGAAGTGTATTATGAGCTAGGTCGCTTCGTCGAGCTCCTGTCAAAGAGTAATCCGACTGTATTGGAGCTATTGGCTAGTCCTGCCGATTGCATCGTATACCGAGATCCAATAATGGAGCAATTTAAAATGCAGGAATTTATTACGCGGGAGGCCGTTATGACTTTTGCGCAATATGCTATGGTACAGGTGCGTAAGGCAAAAGGGTTGAATAAGAAAATCAACAATCCGATGGATCACGAACGTAAAAATTTGCTGGAGTTCTGTTTTATCATAGCCGGTAATGGTAGTTTACCGTTAAGCGCGTGGCTGAGCAGGCGGCATTGGAAGCAGGAAAACTGTGGTTTAGCAAAGATTGAACATGCAAAGGGAATGTATGCCCTATATTATGATCAGACTCAGACTTTGGGTTATAAAGGCGTCGTGGCTAACCTGGATAGCAATGAGGTGTCGTGCAGTTCTATCGCAAAGGGTCAGACACTTTGTGCGTACCTCTGTGTTAATTACGAATCTTATTCATCTTATTGCAAGGCGTATAATGAATATTTCAGCTGGGTGTCAGCACGCAATGAGGCACGTTTTGAGGGGACAATGGATCATGGGCAGGGTTATGATGCGAAAAATATGATGCATACCATACGTTTATTGCAACAGGCAAAGGAGATTGTATCCAAAAAGAAATTACAGATACAACGTCCCAATAGGGAAGAGCTCCTGCGCATCAAGAATGGCGCCTATAGCTATGAGGAACTTTTTGTCTGGTCGCAAAAGCTCTTTCAGGAAGTTGAAGAGCTCTGCTTGCACAGTTTATTTCCGGTAGCGCCAGATCAGGTTAAGCTGAAGCATCAATTGGTTGATATGCGTAAGCGTCTGTATCATGTTAAGATTTAATTCTTCATGTCAAGGAGAAGTCAGTAATGGATAGCGTTCCACCATCCTTAAACTTCATGGAAACTAATGCATACTTTGGATTTTAAGCAAAGCATTTGCGATTTCGGTTGCTTTCTCCCGGATGGTGACCGGTTGATTTTTATATGATGGTGGATAATCTCCATTATACCAAGGCATAATTCCTCATTTTTGTATTTAGAACAAGGTACGCGTAGGATATCAAATAAATTTATCTGTTTCTGTACTAATTAGTTAATTGACACAGGATTCTTACAGGAGGAATTTTTTCTTAATTTCGAACCGTTAATATTTATAATTCATTCCATTTATGCTGTTCATTTATACACGTTACGAGTACGTTTTAGGAAGTAAAAATATCACTGCAACATTAAAAAATGAGACCATACCGCAGAATTTCAATCTTAGTATCATTACACCTGCGACCAAATTTTTAGGGTTTCCGGTTGGAGGAGGTCTGGTAAAAATGTCTCGTTTAGTCAATCAGTACGGGCAGGTCATCCACGCAAGAAATTATTCGCCTGAAATAAAAGAAGAGGTAAAGAAATTTAAGAAGACACTAGAAATTCCCTATTTCAAACTTTGGAAAGGGTATTTGATTATAGCATCGATAGCAATTATCGGCTCTATTATTTACGGTATTAAGCTGAATATGGATGGCAAGAAATATCGGAATGAAAAAGAAAGTCTGGCTAAATCGGCTCAAAAATTACAGGCAGGACAACTATATGGAGCAAGTTTCTTTACCGATGCTGAAGGAAATAACATCCAAGGTTTACCAGCAGGTTGGGTCAAGATTCTAAAGATAGAAGGAGATACAATTTTTGTCCAACGGTCTAAAAAAATATCGGATCGTGCGATGTTTGAAATGAAAGATTTGGAATCAATTAAGCCAACATCGGATGAAGACTGGAACAATAGGATCGAAAAAATGAATTATACGCTATTTAAAGAAGCTGTGAACAATAAAAATTTATCCGGTATTGATTTATCTTATATTGGTGCAGATCACGATAAATATTCTGGCGTTATTATGTCTTTTAAAGGCGTTGAATAATATTATTGCTAGAATTAAAACTGGAAAAATGGAATGAAAGTTCGAAAGTTTATTGTCAGGAAGAGAAGAAATACATCGATATTACCAATTATCAATATTGGTTGATTTTTCAAGAATGGATTTGATCAGCCCATTAAAGTACGCGTTTACGAATTGATGTTTTTTCTCATTTTTGGGGCTACCGTTGCCTTTGAAATAAAATTTTTTCACGTTCATTTTATTCCAAGTACCGTTGTAATTCATAATTTGAGCACTGAAAGTTGGACTATTGATTCTTATTTTTCCATCTTTAAACAAAAAAGACAAGGTATAATCGACATCATAGTAAGCAATACCCGATGTTTTAAGTCCTCTTTGTTGGTAAGCTGCTAAAGTTATCGCCTGCCCGGGAACCAAAGTCAGGCCTTCTTTGGGATTGGAATACAAGCTATTGATCGACTTTAATACATTATCGTAAAGTTCTTGCTGTTTAACGCCAGGAACTTCTACTACGGTATAATCTAGATTCTCTTTAGAAACGAAACCTGTTGGAGCTAGGGTGAAATATTGTGGAAACGCCAAATTTGTGAACAGAAGCAAAAATATTCCGGTAATGATATAATTTTTCATATTAAATTGTTTTAAAGAGAATTAACTTAGCCAACTTTACAAAATAATTCTTTAGTCGCATCAATGTTTCTACAATGTACTCTTTGTAAAAGAAAATCCAAAATTAAAGTTACCCCGAGCCGCCAATTATCCCTTTAATAGGATGATATAAGAAACGAATGATACCCTTGGTATAGTCATAATAGTCTGCTCCATTAGATGCTCCAACCGTCCAAAATTGATAAGCCGTACCTACCGATGTGCTTACAACCGTAAACTTTTCTAATTGGCCCTGATAATAACTATTAACTTGAAAAGTGCATACAGAGGATGTCGAACCATTTTATAACTATACAACTGAGGAAATTGTTTGGAAATCAATGTATATATTTGAATACTAAAAAGATTTAAAGATGATAAAATCAATGCGAACACAAACTATTACCATTGGAATTATAATAATAATTATTTTAAATTTATTTGGCTGTTCTGGACATACTAAGCAAAATAATAATAATAATAATAATAATAATAATAATAATAAGCCATCAATTCAGAATCCATTAACCGAGCAGATTATTGATACGACTTCGGATGACATGTTATTGGAAGTCGTTTATGATAACCTCTTTCGTAAGTTATCGCCGGCATATGATAAAGAATATGAAATCGTCTTGTCCTGGAACAAATCCAGACAAGCAATTTATATGATCAGCCAATTAGAAGGAGAAGTAAATAATGGTGGTTATAACCAGTTTTATTTTAATTCAAGCGGTCAATTTGCTACTGCGTTGCCAGAAGCGCTGAAATTAGTTGGCGCTACTCAATTTGCTGATCTGACCGAGCGGGCAAACAGCACATTTGAAAAGGAGAAATCGAAAATAACCGAAGATCAGGATGGTACGGTAGAAGGTTTTAGTAAATCTTATGAAAACAATCCGCTAAACAAATTTGACGAGGAGTTCTACAAACTTAATGACGCTAAAAACTTGCAAAAAATTCTGGTTGACTACATCCGAAAGAACAAGAAAGAGTTTACTGATTAGCATGTATTTACATATAGCCAAAAGTAAAATTAAAATTAGAGAATTTGGACCTGGATAGTTTATAGGTTGAACGATGCCCTTATCACCGTATTGATTAATGACATTTTCCAGTTGATGATAAAAAGTGTCACAATGGAAAGAAAATTTTAGATAATTTTTTTACTGGCATGCATTTCAGTAATTTTGAATTTATAACATAAACTTTAAGTAAGAATGGAAAAGTATAATTACGGGGTCATTGGTCTGGGTGTAATGGGAAGAAATCTGCTTTACAACATTGCCGATAATGGTTTTTCTGTCGTAGGATTCGATTTAGATGAAGAAAAGGTAATCGAACTTCGTAAAGGAGTGGCTTCAGGTACACAGGTTGTTGGAACTGTTTCACTAGAGGAATTTGTATTGAATTTAGAAAGTCCGCGAAAAGTTATTTTGATGGTACCAGCAGGCAAACCGGTTGATGCTGTTCTTGAAAGCATAACCCCGCTGCTGAGTCCAAAAGATATTGTCGTTGATGCGGGAAATTCTTATTTCAAAGATACCGAGAGACGTATAGCCAATTTAGCTTCTAAAAACCTTCATTTTATGGGAATGGGAGTTTCTGGAGGAGAGCAGGGCGCCAGAAGAGGACCGAGTATTATGCCAGGGGGAGATTTGGAAGTTTTCAATTTGGTGAAGCCTATGCTGGAAGTTATTTCAGCAAAAGTAAATGGGGAGCCCTGCACCGCTTATATGGGGAAAGGAGCTGCTGGGAATTATGTTAAAATGGTTCACAACGGAATTGAATATGCCATCATGCAATTAATCAGTGAAGCATATGATTTACTGAGAAAAGGAGCTAATCTTACGAATGAGCAATTGTATGAAGTTTTCAAAAGATGGAATGAAGGCGAGATGAATTCTTTCCTTATTGAAATAACAAGAGATATCTTCCAGCAAAAAGATGATGTAACAGACGGTTTTCTTGTCGACAAGATTTTAGATAAAGCAGGAGCAAAAGGAACCGGAAAATGGACCTCCCAGGAGGGTATGGAAATTGGGGTTTCTATTCCAACCATCGATATTGCCGTAACATCAAGAATTTTATCCGCTTACAAAGATGAGCGAGCAAAAGCTTCTCAATTATATGCTAAAGAAGAAGTAAAAACTCCAGAAAATACAGAATTGTTTATCAAAGAGGTGGGGGATGCTTTGTATTTATCTACTTTAATCAGTTATGCTCAAGGTTTGGCATTATTGGTAAAAGCTTCTGAGGAATATCAGTTTGAAATTCCGTTAAAAGATGTTGTTAAAATCTGGAGAGGTGGGTGTATCATCCGTTCGGTTTTATTGGAGAAATTTTATCTGGCTTATTCAAAATACGAGAACTTATCTAATATTTTATTGGATCATGAAATTTCAGAAATTGTAAAAGATAAAATTCCGTCATTAAGAAAAACAGCTGCTTTTGCTGTATCAAACGGAATTCCAAGTTTAGGAATTCAGTCAGCTCTAGGGTATTTCGAAGCTTACACCACAGCATCTTTACCTGTAAACCTGCTTCAGGCTCAGCGTGATTATTTTGGTGCGCACACTTACCAAAGAACGGACAGAGAAGGAGTCTTTCATACTTCATGGCAAACCCCAAATAACTAGATCCTAACAATGAGTGACAATACAATCCTGCATCCAACAACGATCGTTATTTTTGGTGCAACAGGGGATTTGGCAAAAAGAAAGCTTTTTCCTGCCTTCTACAATTTATACATCGATGGCAGAATGCCCAAAGGTTTTAATATTCTAGCTTTAGGAAGAGCCGAAAATACGGATGAAAAATTCAGCACTTATATTAAAGAAAATCTGGAGAGTTTTTCCAGGAAGACCGTAACCAAGGAAGATTGGGCTGGTTTTCAGGCTCACATCAGCTATTTTCAGCATCAGCTTGATGAAGAAAGCTCTTATCAGAATTTATATCAGAAACTGGAGAATTTTGATAAAGTGTACGGAATGAGAGGAAACAGACTTTTCTATTTGTCGATTGCACCAAACTTTGTATCGGTAATTTCAAATCATCTTAAAAATACATCAATAGCATCTGATCCTGCAACAGATCGAATTATTATCGAAAAACCTTTTGGTCACAATAAAGAATCTGCCATTGAGCTAAATAATCTTCTTTCACAAACTTTCCAGGAAGAACAGATTTATCGTATCGATCATTATTTAGGTAAAGAAACAGTACAGAATATTTTGGCGTTCAGGTTCGGAAATTCAATTTTTGAACCTCTTTGGAACCACAGACATATAGAATCGGTGCAGATTACGGTTGCCGAAGAAGTGGGAGTGGAAACAAGAGCCAGTTTTTATGAGCAGACAGGAGCTTTGCGCGATATGATTCAGAACCATCTTTTGCAAATTCTTTGTATGGTTGCTATGGAACCTCCGGCTTCACTTGGATCGGGTGAGATCAGGGATCGTAAAGTTGATGTTTTAAAATCCATCCGTAGGATTTCTCCTGAAAAAGTAGATCATTATGCGGTAAGAGGACAGTACGGACGAGGCAAAGTAAATGGGCTGAAAGTAAATGGCTATCGCCAGGAGGAGGGAATTGCTCCTGATTCCAATACCGAAACATTTGTCGCTATCAAGTTTTATCTGGATAATGAAAGATGGGAAGATGTTCCTTTTTATGTTCGTACAGGGAAGAAGATGAAAGAAAAGCATTCTTATATAACGATTCAGTTTAAGCCACTTCCCAATTCTATGTTTTCAGAAAGCACCTCGCTTCTGTCGGCTAACCGATTGATTATTAATATCCAGCCACAAATGGACATCAGATTGCAGTTTATGTCTAAAAAACCAGGCTTGTCCTTAGCGCTTAAACCTGTGGAAATGATTTTCGATAATTTTGCCTGTCAGACCGATACTCCCGAAGCTTATGAAACTCTTTTATTGGAAGCACTTGTCGGAGACCTTACACTGTTTATGCGCTCCGATCAGGTAGAAGAAGCTTGGGATGTGATAAAAACGATTCAGGAAACCTGGGAAAAAACCAAAGACCCATCTTTCCCAAATTATGCTTCAGGAAACTGGGGGCCTGATGACAGTGATGCACTGGTAGAGCGGCAGGGACATCAGTGGGTCTAAAATCTAATTAAAAGAAAATGAATATTACGATATTTGATAATCTGGATGCTTTATATAAAGAAGCAGCAGATACATTTGTTGAGCTTTCGAAAAAAGCAATCCAGAAGCATGATAAATTTGTGGTTGCGTTAAGTGGTGGCTCTTCACCGAAAGCTATTTTTAGCTTATTAGCTACTCCTGAATATGCCGATAAAATAATCTGGGATAAAATCCATTTTTTTTGGGTAGATGAAAGATGGGTTTCTCTTGAAGATGAGAAAAGTAATTTTAAGATGACTTTGGAAGTACTTTTGAATAAAGTTCCAGTCAATAAAAATCAGATTTTCCCCATGTATAAAGAGGGAATTGAGCCTGAAAATTACGCTAAAGAATACGAAGCTCATATCAGAAATGTTTTGGGAGCTGACGGTGTTTTTGATTTCATCCTTTTAGGAATGGGCGATGATGGCCACACAGCTTCTCTGTTTCCAGGTGAAAAGATTTTACAAGAAAAAGAAAAATGGGTTGATGCCTACTATCTAAAGCCACAGGAAATGTTTAGAATTACCTTGACTGAATCTATTATCAATAAAGCTGAAAATATTCTGATTGTTACATTCGGTAAATCCAAGAAAAACGCTTTGAACGAGGTTCTTAATGGTGTATATAATCCTGAACTATATCCGCTACAGTTAATTGAAAAGAAAGCAGGAGTCCAGCTTTTTACTGATAAAGAAGCTGGAATTTAATTTAATTGTCTTTTTGGGGTAAGCAATATTAACCTCCATTTCGAAATTGAGATTATTAAAAAGACCTTTCCGCAATAGCGGAAAGGTCTTTTTGATTCCTCTTTTCATGCGATGGAAGAATCACTGTAACCAGGGTATTTCAGTTATCCTTCAGACATTGCTAAAGTGAGGTTAGCCGTAAATTCAAGCCCTGTGGTTGTCAGTGCCTTTATGGTTACCTTATAGCTACCAGCTTTCAAGCTGTCACTTTTTTTCACGGAAACTGTACCTGTTTGGGCATTTACGCTAAACAGCTTTTCGCTATCTGTAAATGGCTGTCCATCTTTTTGTATTGAAACCAGTTCAAATGCAGATTTATATTTTTCGGGATATAATGTTGGTGCTGCAGAGACATAACCATTTGAAAGACCGATGTGTATCAGACTAAAGTCGATTGTTAGGTTTAGATCGGGATAATATTGTCCAAACAAGAACTTAATTTGTGGAATCAGAATGACTCTAAAAGTCGTTGAAGCGACAGGAAAACCATCTTTCCTAAGTTCGGGAGTCAGTTCGAACGACGTTTCAGCTTTTTTTTCCGGATCGCCAGCATCTTTCGATAACTTGATATGTGTATCTGCTATTGAAGCGATATTTTCCTGGCCATCCTTTTTTGCCAAGTGGAAACTAGCGCCATTAATCGGTAGGCCTAGAGGATCTATTTCAAAATCAGTAGATTGGTCGCCATACAATACATACGAATAAGGTAACTCGCCGCCGCTTTTTAGACCTTTGATAGCAATTGTTCCAGCCGTTATCTTGATTGAAAAATTTTCTTTTCCTACTACTGTGCCATGCGATTCTTTGGCTATCACTGTGACTTTATAATCATCGGGAATGCGTCCGCTGCTCGATTGGGCTCCGTTTGGATAGAGTAGGGCACTGTTAATCTGTATGCTTTGTTTTTCGCTATCGTATTTGATGGCTTGGTTCAATTTGTCACTGAGCTTACTCCCGTTGCCCAAATTGATGTCTGCAGTCTGGGAAAAGTCAAAACTGAATGTCAGTCCTGTACTTGTAGTTAGGTCTTTCGGAAGATGAATTTCTTGTGTTTCGCCGTAGCGTAGACTGAGCTGCGATGGTAACGAAAGTGAGATTTCAGTGGGAGTAGCGGCTGTTTCCTTTTTACAGGATGATGCCGAACCGAGCATCAGAGTCAGCGCTGCAGCTAGAGCGATTGGTGTGTTGATGTACTTCATATGATGTAAAATTTTGACGAAGGTAGCAATTGTAAATTATTAATGCAACATGATTGCATTTACTATTATCTTTTTTATTTTTGCAGCTCAAACAGGAATAGGTTATACTATGTTACGGTATCAGAATAAAGTTTTTTTAGCATCTCTCGTGATGTTAACTAGCGCAAAAATTGCGCATGCACAGCGCACACCATCAGTGGATACATTGCGAAGCTATACGCTTCCCACCGTAGAGGCAACTGGCTTTGTGCCGGGGCATGGGCAAAAGAAGAGGCTCGATCGAAATCAGCTAGATCGTATTCAGGCGCAAACGCTCGGTGAAACATTGAGTCATATTTCCGGGATACAAAACGCTTCTTTCGGTCCCAATTCCGGCATGCCCATGATACGCAGTCTAAGTGGTAGCAGGGTAGGTGTTCTTTCCAATGGTCTTTCTGTCAATGATCTGTCGGGAATCAGTCCTAACCTAAATCCCAATTTCGATATGGACAATCTATGCGAAATAGAACTTTACAAGGGTGCTGCTGCTGTATTATTCGGAGGAAAGGCGATTGGTGGAGCGGTCAATCTCAAAGACAACACCATTCCTATGACCCGTCTGCCACAGAAGATTGCAGGCCAGGCCAGTGCGGAGTTAGGAACCAATAGTGGCAATAGCCAGTCGCTGGCCTTCAATGCAAACCTTGGAAAATACTGGGTGGGGCATATCGGCGCGATGAGGTTCAGGCACGGAGACCTTAAGATTCCGGGCAATACAAAGGCGGCTATTGCTTATGATCCTAAGATCGATCATTTGACAGCTGCAATGGCACAGGTAAATGTCGATCGCGAGACGATTCGAAATCTGACGCTATATCCCTATTTAAGCCAGTTTGTGCTCGATAATATGGGCGATCCAAAGTGGGGTTTATCGGAGGCCGACCTCTATACCTTTGAAGATTATTCATTTATCAATGGAGCAAAAGTCCGAAACCCTCAAAATGACAAATATATCGCTGGACAGGATCCCAACACACCAATGTACACCGAAGTCGTTCATGGGATTACAGATTACGTACCTGTCAAACGCGGAGTGATGCCCAATAGTCATGCCGAGAGAAGCGCTGTCAATGCAGGAGCCAGCTATATCAGAGACAACTTTCGAGTAGGTCTAGGGCTTTACGCTCTTGAAAGCTATTATGGTATTCCTGGTTTTGCACAGCGCAACAAGCCTGTCCATAGCCACAGCACAGTTTGGACCCCCATATATGAACCGATCAATACACGCACTTATTCCTATGCCTGGCAGTTAGAATCTGCTTTTAAGCCAAACGCACAATTGATCTCGGAGATTAAATCTAGTTATAGAGGTGAGTTGTCGGACGATCGGGAGCTCTTGGGCAGGTACCGTGTCAATAAGTTTGATAGTGAGCGTCATGCACTTCGATCGGAGATAACGCAGCAGTTTACCCGGTTTTGGTCTGGGACGAGTGGATTTGATTTTTCATTTGCAGCCTTAAAGGGCGAGGGGGATCGGCGGTATATTCCCAATAATCTGAGTCGGGAAGGAGGGATCTTTACGTTGCAGAAAATAGAATTTAATCCAGTTACCCTTCATATGGGCTACCGACATGACTGGGTTGCCCGGCGTACTTTGAGCGATCCTACCTACCAGCGGAGCCGGGGGATGGCCGGGGGACAGCTTTTGGCTCGGGATTTTAGCTTAAACCACTTTTCGGGAGATATCAACTATTCTATTTTTGACATTGCCTATTTACAGGCTACATTTTCTCACGCAGAACGAGCACCAGGGGTCAATGAACTTTATGCTGGGAACGACCATTTCGCTATCATGGTGGAAGAAAATGGAGATGATCGACTTAATAAGGAAAGCTCAAATTCCTATGAGTTATCCGCAGGGATAAAATATGGTGGATTAAAACTGTCGGCGACGCATTACCGCAGCTTCTTTAAAAATTATCTCTATTTGGCTCATACAGGCATTTCCCGTTCTGGTGGTTTTTTGGTTAAGGAATGGCGTGCTTCAGACACCGAGATTCAGGGTTGGGAGCTGGAAGGAGGTTATACCTATGCGTGGGCAGCCGGTGGTCATCTCGTATTAAATGCGTTCGCCGATCTTGTCAAAAATATAAATACCTCAGATGATACTATGCGCAAATGGGCTGAAGGAGATTATATGCCCAACCTACCGACCAGTAGATATGGAATATCCGCGTTACTTCAATATAAAAAGTTTTTTGGGAACGCCAATTTCGACCGGTATCTGAAACAGCGTTATTTAGGCAAAAATATCAATATTGAGCCACCGATGCCGGCCTATTCCTTGCTATCTGGTCAATTAGGTTACAAGGGGAATCTAAAAAAGTATGAATTTGTCTATTTTATTTCCGGAAATAATCTGCTGAATGTTGAAGCACGTCCGCAAAATTCCATACTCAAATATCTAGCTCCATTACCGGGGCGTAATATCTCTATTGGATTAAAGCTATTGCTCTAATGAAGAACGGTGACGATCGATTCATATAAGTCCGTTACCTCCCGACTTTTGAAAAAGGGGCGAAACCAAATCGAAAAATTCTGCTGGTGATTCACTTTCATTATTTAATAGATTGTTGCCCTGAATGTTTTTATAGGGGACATCGATATTGACGACATCAGCTTTATAAGCTGAACTAATGTTTTCTATTTCCATTTTAGCGAGCTCCCCGTGTTTAACTGTTTAGAGGACGCAAGATTATTGCCGACCTGTTCTCCCGTACCAAATTAATGTATTTCGGCAGGGTAGCAGTTCCCGAAGGTATGGTCTCAAAATTATCTTCACTTATGAGGTTCCAACTAGCCCAAGCTTTATACCATCGGAGTTCATAGGAAATACTGGTGCCATTTTTTTTCAGAATAAGTTTATGCTCACCAGGTTCATCCATAAAAACAACTGATTTGTCAACTTTAGTTCTTAATTCAATGGCAGATTGTGCCAATTCCTTCAACGAATCGTGAAAAAAGGAAATGTTGAGTGTGACAGTCTTTTCTATATTGCCAATTTCAAGAGCAGCCTAGTCTCCAGTATTAAAGGTGAAAACTGATTTCATTGTTTTTAGCGATTTCCTCTACAATTTAAAAAGAATATATTATATCCGTGGGATTTTGTATTTCAAACCTCACCCTTTTCGGTATCTCCCACATACCGCCTAAATACACCTCATCGAAGCTGATCGTTGGCAGATCGGTATTGTATTGGCGTGTTCTATTATTGCACAGGTTACTTGCAAATAAAGTTGATGATTTTTCATTGTTAGATAGAATACATATATGGTTTCCTCGTCAACAATATATTAGCTGTTTTCAGCTTTGTGTTAACTTTTTGTTATAGAATATTTAAAAAATTAACATAAACCTTTTTTTATTTAAAAATTTATTACACAAAAGTGTAGGATTGAATATTTCATTTCATTGAAAGAAAATTATAATTAAATTTGTGAATCAAGTTTCTGTATGTAATAGTGGTTTTTAGTATTTTTTTTAAAATATGTTCTTCCTTTTCAATAGAATGCTTGATAGAAGAAAACGTATTCAAATAATAGCAAGCTGACTTGCTTGATTTTTAATTTTAAAATTAATGATAAAGATCATATCGAATAAGGTTATTGTAAATACCAGAATTGCTGCGGCATGTTTTATAGTTTTAGGATCAGCATCTTGCAGTAAAAGTCCAATGCCAGTTAAGCCACCTATCGTCGATAGTACAGGTAAGAAGATAGACTATAGTGTTTATGATTTTGAAAGAATGGCAGCGCTTAGTAATCGTTGGATATCCGATACATTATGGAATGAAAAAAAGAACGAAATTATCGGATTTAGGCTTAAGAAGGCAGCAGATTATGCTTTTTCGTATGATTCTGAAAATTATTTAAAACAACCTTATTTTAATGTATTTGTTTCCTTAAACGATTTTCCAGAATTTAATTTGACCCAATATCAATCGCAGTCTGCCTCCTATATTCCTTATGTGCGATTTAATCGTTATAATTCAAATCCCGTCGCGTATCAAAAAATTGCGAGCAGACAGGATCTAGATCAATTTATAAAAGATAAGTTTGTTGACAAGGGCCCGGTAAATTACTATGGCCATCAGGATTATATTTATCATTTTAAGCAATTTGAGAATCTACGTCTTGTTTTTAGCGGAGATGTGGATATAAAATCGAAGTTCGCCATCCCTGATTCACGTTATAATAGGATGGAAAATACGGGCTGGCTATACTATAGTTATAAACCGACATTTAATATCAAATCACATGCAGAGGAAAAAGATTTCAAGAAACTATTCCCTACGGCGAATTTAACTGGAGGCAACATTGTCAGGGTAGCAGAAATAGAATATGGAAAAAGTGCTTATATGGTCGTGGATGGCCCTGAAAAAATTAAGCCTATCATCTCTAAATTATCTTTAGACCCGCAGAGTTTAAGTGCTGACGATAAGAATCTTTTAAACAAACAACAAGCTTATTTTTACCTTATTGGCTATCAATCTTCGGATTTAGATCTGATACGAAATGCGCCTACCACCGTAGAAAAAATAGATGCTTATCTAGCCTTGGCAATTCGCTCCCCAGAAACAAAGATTTACGAATATCCCCATATAGGAGTTCCCGCTTTATATAAATTAGAGTCATCCAATTTAAATGATGAAACTTTCAAAACCCTTCAGTTTACAAAAGAAATAAAATTTTAATACATAATATAAACTAAAATGAAAAGTAGTCAATTAAGTCTTGTACTCCTGGCAGGGGTATTGGGATTCTATTCCTGTAAAAAAGACAACTCGAGTCTAAAAAATGAAATCGGAAATAACGAGGATTCCCTGTTAAAAGTTTTCCAAAACACGAAGATCATCGAAAATCCAATTATTGACCTGACTAAGAAAGGAAATTCGAGCAGACTCCGGGCCGGAGGAATCATTAGAGACAGCGTCTGGCAAAATGGGCTTGGCAATACCTATTTTGTTGAGTCTGATAATATAACCATTTCATCAGAAACGGAGGATTATGCCTATCCAGGTGCAATATTCAATAGCAAAAATATCATTAGGTCCTATCAGTTCGACCCACTCGGCAGGGAGCATTATGATGCTTTACCGATAAGAGCAAGTCTTTCAATTCCGGGTACAAATGTTTCTGGAACAATTGAATATCCAAGCCTGGACGAGACAAGGGAATTTGTCGGCAACATTTTGAAAAAAAATGGAAATGTGCCACAGATTAATAGTTTTTCTTATACTTCAAGTGAGTTTACAGATTACAATGAATTGAAGTACACCTTTGGGGCAAACGTCGACATAGGGAAAATAGTGAAAGCATCTGTGAATGGGGGTAAAAGTAAAATCACCAAGAGAACAGGGGTCATTGCCCGTTTTGTACAAGAAAATTTTACGCTCGATATGTCATTGCCTAAGAAAACTGAATTGATCAGCATTGCAGATGCAAATGCATTACAGGCGGAATACGCACCCACCTATGTGAGTTCGGTCACCTACGGACGGATAGGTGTTTTTACAGCGGAGACCGATGCCAACTACGAGGATTTTAATGTTGCTTTTAAAGCGGGAGTAAATATTGGCGTTGTGGGTGTGGATACGCACCTTACTGCAGCGCAGAAAGAGCTATTAGATAAAGCCAAAATTACGATCTACATGAAATTTGGTCCCGGGTCAGCATATGTACAGACAGTCCAGGGATATGCAGCATTCAAAAACGCAATTTTGGCGGGAGCGAATGTAACATCACAATCTTATGGTGGGCCAATCTCGATGCGCATGCGAAATCTTAAGAATTTTGGAATATTTAAATCAATATTTAAAATTGATGTTACAAAGTAAAACTTTCATCCATACATCAAAAGGGCTATTTAAAATAGCCCTTTTGATTTCAATCCTTTTTGTCGGTTGCAAAAAGGATAATGATTCCAAACTGACTGTACAGGAAACGAAGTCGCTTAATAAAAAAGCAAATAATGCAAATACTTCCGCTGCTGACATTTTGGTTATGGATAATAATTATGAAATTGTTTATTTAGGTGCAATTCTCAGCGGCACCGATATTCTCAGCGAATCCACATTTAATCCGCTAGGATCATATGCAAAATTACCGATTAAAGTCAGTACGTCTATCAGTGGAGCACCGTCTGCGACCATTAATCCGCCACGCTTGTCTACGTATCGCCAAACGGTTCAAGATATCTTAAGGTCAACCACATTGAGTAATCCAGATATCGCCTCATTTCTTTATTATTATCGACCATTTTATGATTATAAAGAAATTACAAGGGAATTTGGTTATAAAGTAAATACCAGAGGTCTGTTTTCCAAAACGAGTTCTAGCCTGACAAATCAGCTGACGACAATAACAAAAAAATATGGATTCGTTTCTGCT
The DNA here is from genome assembly GCF_002483935.1 of Sphingobacterium sp. UBA7631. Classification (NCBI taxonomy): domain Bacteria; kingdom Pseudomonadati; phylum Bacteroidota; class Sphingobacteriia; order Sphingobacteriales; family Sphingobacteriaceae; genus Sphingobacterium; species Sphingobacterium sp. UBA7631. The sequence continues at coordinate 935,601 of NZ_DLIX01000010.1, read as the reverse complement.
TTTGAGTTGGTCAATTTTACCGTTGACATGTCATCACCAAAATTGACTGAGTTGATTGATACTGCTGCGGCGCATAGACTAGTAGCTTCAGGAGAGAATCCTGTCTATATCAATTCCATTTCATATGGGCAGAAAGGCATTCTAGCGGTCGAAACGGATTACAATATGGAGCAGACGACCAAAATTTTCGAAAAGTTGACAAAGAAGATTTTTAAAAAAACCAAAGAAACGTTCTCTTCAACGGAAATAAATATCATTAATAACTCCACGATTCGTCTTTTTTTGGTAGGTGGATCAAGTGGTGGCTCTTCGGTTACGATTGATGGCTATAATGGATTTATCAACTATGTAAAAGATATAGGTGCATTTTCCGCTGATAATCCCGGTTATCCAATTTCATTTCGCTGTCGCAAATTAAAAGATTTCTCACTTTTTAAAGCATTGGAAAATGAATAATTATTATACAATAAATAGATTTGTGTATATATTTTTGGTTACAGCTTTCTTTGCCTCCTGTAACAAGGATCACTCCACTACTGACCCTAGAAACAATCTACAGATGCCCAATTTCTCAGAGATTTCCATTTTGGGGTCTAGTAATATATTGAATAATCATTCAGAAAATATATTTAACGAACAAGATTCCAAAAAGAAAGCTGGATCTCCTTTAATGGGGAGTAATCCCCGTCGAAAAGTTGGACGAGTTGAAGTAACAGACCGCACTCAATGGGATGACCCTGGTCAAGTAGGTTTTACAATTAAAGGCGTTGCCGACGAATTCATTATGACGCCTGACTGGTTGGGAAAATTGGATGTGTTTCATCTGGGCTCTATTATACAAGGTAATAGTATCCAAGATCTTTCCTTTATACCGCTTTCAGAAAGAAATAGAGAATATGAGGCAAAGCCGGTGTCGGTCTCCGTTTCCTTTCCTGCAAAAACAGTCACAGGAAGTTTCATGCCCGATGTCATGTCGTCGACCGAGTTTTTCAGCACATTAATGAAAAATAATAAGATGACTTCAATGCAGAATAGTGCATTTCAATATGAGATTGAAGAGTTTACATATTTTAATGAGCTTAAGACTGTTTTTGGTGCTGATGTTGATATAAAAGCCATTTTCTTTAAATCGGGAAGTAGCGGATCCACTTCTTCTGAACAGATCAGCGGTAACTCAGGACTAGTGGCCACTTTTACACAAAAGAATTTTTCCGTGGATATGAGCATACCTGAAGAGGGACTAGAGTTGTATGATAAATTAAATGTCGCCAGCGGTGTATCGCCTGTATATATCAACTCGGTCGTGTATGGAGCCAAAGGTATTTTATTGGTCGAGAGCAGTGTTGAATCAAATGTCTTAAAGTCCACCTTTGATAAAGTATTCTCCGTAATGGGAGGTTTGATCGACGGTTCAAAACAATTAACCAGCGAAGAAAAGCAGATAATTGCAAATTCGCAGATACAGATGGCCTTTATGGGTACTGGCGGAGCGGTCGTGAAGAAATTAGCTTCATTGGACGAGTTGATAGGGGTGATCAAGAAAGGTGTTCAGTTTTCGCCATCGACGCCTGGCGTCCCTATTTCTTATAAAATGAGAACACTTTTGGGGAATAAAACGGTTCAAAATAAATTTAATTTCCGGATCCCGATCAAGCCATTTTATGGAAAAAATGTTATTCAAGTTGAAAATGGTGTGAGCAATATGTATGCAATGTTTTTTGCTGACAAAAATTTGAAAGTACCAATTATAATCCCAGAGAATATCGCAATTAGATTAAGACATATTCAATATATTAGGGAAGGTAATCCTAGGGAAGGATTCGGTGTCGTAAAATATATGGATGATGAAAATATTTATAACAAAGATAAATCATCAAGATTTTTTTTAAGTCAAACATCATTCCCGCGGACCAATATTAATGATGGAGCCGGAAAGTTTCTAATTGATTCACAAAGTGGTTTTTATATAGTAATTTATGATAAAAATTGACGCTGTCATTAGAAAGCTTACGAACTTCCGAATAAGTATGACCTAATTGCAGTATTCAGTGAACTTCAAGTAGTTTCATAAAACAAAATTACTAATATTATTAGCGATTTACAGGTGTGAATTTTCGATTTAATGCTTTTCACTTTTTATGCAATAACTATTTTTCCAGAAGCCCGACTGATCCGATTTTTAAGGATGAAGTCCATCAAGAGCACATAGGATGGATCAAGATAGTTTAACAGCGCTTGCCGCAAGGGGAATAGGGTGGAGCTTTGATGAACTCGTATTCAATATGCTCCTTCAAAATTGGTAGAAAAAAGGATCGAGTGAGAATTGCGACATATAACCCCAAATGGTAAATCTTGGTATGCGAATTATAATGGCGAGGATGCGAAAATAAATTTTAGTCTTCCTGGAAATAAAACACGCTATTTTGTTTTAAGGTTCTTCGTTATCTGCCATGATTTTAAATGACGATTATAGGTGAGCATCCAAGCCGTTTCATTGGCTCTCTTTCCTTTTTCATTTAAATATTCACCTACTCGTACTGTTATCAGCGCTGTAGTATCTCTAAGTATTTCAGCATATGCTTTTTCACCAGTGCTAAGTGCTGCTATTGCCGGAATATTTTCTACACTTACTTCGGGTTCGAACAGAAATTTTGCTGTACACCCAACATTGAGACTTTTTCCTTGAAATATGATTCCGTTCATGATATTATATTTTTAAGGATGAAAAATTCATATTACAAAGAGAACCGCTATGGCATTGGTACTCTTTTATAAGTTTTAAAGTAATATAACGTTTACAAACAGTGATTTATTTTCTCTTACTTGTACTGTGGGCAGGGGAGTACAGCTCGTCCTAATATTCTTGACATTGATTATGTACTGGCCAACGTTGCCGAGTGCTATTTGTCGGGTAGTGTATTTATCGAGAGCGATAAGGTCTATTAGGATATAAATCCTATCTTAGCCCTATGCTGTACAATCCCTTTGAACAAGTCACCAAAAGTTCCTTTCGCGAGCTTGTCGAGTCGGGCTATGTCGACTTTGTACTGCAGCGCTTTGAATGGCCCGATGTTAAGGAAAAGACAGGCTTTCTACTCACGCCTTATGATGATAAGGATGCCGCCGATCAGCATGCCCATCAGCTGGGGGCAAAGGAGGGAAGAGCCCTGCAGCTGCCGCAAGACGCCGATAAAATTGATAGCCTGTTAACCACAGGATCAGGCTATCGGATTTTTCTCAATCGTATCAAGGAAGAAAACTGGGACAAGCGCATGCTTAAGCTCTACGAAAAAAATATAGTCAATTATCTGCGTACAAAGACCAGGTTTCAACGCAAAAATCCCATCGATATCCTATTCTCTCTAGAGTATGGTCGGGTAGTGGCTACCATTACCGATGGGCAGACCAAAAAGATAGTATTTGCTATCGAGATCCTTCGGTAGCTAGATCTAGTTCCAATTGAAATCCACTATTTTCTTGCCTTGGGGCAATCCTTATTTACAGCACAAATTGTGTATATTCGTATCAAAGCCAAAGAAGAAAGGATACCATTATGTGCTGGGATATTAGCCTCCATACCGATATTGAGATTATCAAAAAGACCTTTCCGCAGTTGCGGGATGAGCGTCGTCAATTGGATTACAATTATGACTATCTGGAAAACGTCCAGGCCATTACCTTTCCCAAGTATCCGATCCTGTATAAGGACAAAGACTCAAGCCAGCTGGCCTTGACCGAGATGGAGTGGGGGGTATTGCCTACCTATATTGACGATCCGAAGCTGCAGGCCGATCGCCGGCGCAATATGATCAATGTACGTAGCGAACGTATCTTGGAAGATAAAAAATCCTATTGGTATCGCTTGCGCAAGCAACGTTGCCTTATCCCAGTGAGTGGTACTTTTGAGCATCGTGCGGTGAAGGGATGGAAAAAGAAAGTACCCTATTTTATCGGTGCGGAGGGGAGAGATCTCTTCTATTTGCCAGGTTTGTACCAGTGGCATGAGACGGTGGATGAGGATGGCGTGGTGGAACGCGTAGGTTCCTTTGGAATGCTTACACGAGCAGCCAATGAAGTGATGGCCAATATCCATAATGACGGGCCCAATAAACATCGGATGCCTTTGTTCTTACCAGAGGATCTCGAGCGACAATGGATCGAGGATATTCAGGAGGATGATATGCCACCAATTTTCCTGTTTGAAATGCCCAATGATAGGCTGAAGCACTATCCGGTGTATACGTTGAGAGGATATCCAAACCGCCCGGATGGAAAGCATCGTTACGAGCAATTTGACTGGGAAGGATTGCCGCCGTTGGGAAGTGATACAGTGCAGACTTCGTTGTTTTAAATCAGTGTTCAATGGGAAGTTTAACCAAATATATATCAAACGATCGTCCAGAATTCGCGGTATTTATCGAAGATGACGATAAGGTATGTTATGCTTACCTTTGGAAAGAAGGTGAAAATATTATTGCCCATGTGTGGCTATACAATGTAGCTCCAACTCCTAGTGAGCCGGAATTGCAAATAGAGGAGAATCATCCCTTTTTAAATCCTGCGGAGTTTGTCAAAGAGAATCTAGAACTATTTGACGCATGGTCGCCTGTTGAAGTCATTTGGGATTTTGGGGAAGAAATAGTAGCTAAGATATTTTTAGGATCCAGATTGATTGCAAAACTTACTGATGGATCTCGCCCGGGTTGGTCTACCCTTGTGACTAAAGATGGGCCTTTGGCGCAGAAGATGTAACGTTTTCACGATTCGAATCGGAAGTAGGTAGAAGATATATTCAATAATATTATTTTTATAGTCTCGCCCTATACTGCTGTGGTGATAGTCCAAAATATTCTTTGAATAGATTGGAAAAGTTCGGTACACTTTCATACCCAATTTGATAAACAATCTCAGCGATATGCATATCCTTATTTTCCAATAATTGAAGCGCCTTTAGAAGTCTATGCTGTTTTATGAACTGGAATATGGTGATCTGCATTTCTTCCTTAAACTGTCTAAAAAGTGTCCGCTCCGAAAGAAAAAAATTAGCGCTAATCTCAGCTATTGACAATTTATTGTCGAGATGTTGGAGGATATACGTGCATACCTGGATCATCAATTCACTTTTTGCAGGCGTAATTTGCAACAGGATCGGGTTTGCCAATAGTATCGGGAGCATAGACTTAAAGGCCTCTAAGGTAGATGCTGTCAACGTGTCGTGGTCTTTAAGCTTCCAATGTTGCTGGCCAAAAAGCAAAAAATGATTCAATAATTCATTTGATGGATACACCTTAACGTCCTCGTGCATATTGTTCATATCGACAAAAATGGTTTTTATTGACAGTTGCTGTGAGCGAGAAATGAGTTTGTGTGGAACATGTGCTGGAATATATACAAAGAAAGTACTTGGTACACAGAAGCTGGCTTTTTCTGTATAGATAAAGAGGGTACCATTTGTTGGGCTAAGTACCTGTACTTGTTCATGAGCATGCATTTCTGTATTGAACTGTCCATAGGTACGTAATTCAATTGTGCCATCGCAGAAGTTTTTGGCACATTGAACGAAGGGGATGGTGGATTTTGGCATTATTGAATAACAATTGTTTTATTTTCAAATATATTAAATTTTATAGTTCTGGTACTTTTGATCTATAACAATAAGCGGAATATGAAACAAGTTAAGATTTTCGATACTACTCTACGTGATGGAGAACAGGGACCGGGCTGCCAATTGACACTGAATGATAAATTAGAAATTGCTAAAAAACTCGATGCAATGGGGGTAGATGTGATAGAAGCAGGGTTTCCAATAAGTTCACCTGGAGATTTCAAGGCAGTCACAGAGGTTTGTAAACTGGTAAAAAAGGCAACCGTCTGTGCATTAGCTAGGGCCAATAGGAAAGATATTGAAGAGGCCTCTTTGGCCTTGAGTAGGGCTAAGGTGGCACGAATTCAGCTGGGAATTGGAACATCGGACATTCATATTAAACATAAGTTTAATACCACTCGTGAGGTAATCTTGGCGAAAGCTTATGAAATGGTGGCTTATGCGTCTGATAAATGTGATGAAGTACAATTTTTTGCAGAAGATGCTGGCCGCGCAGACAATGATTTTTTGGTTCAAATGACCAATACGGTGGTTGAAGCGGGGGCGAAAGTTGTGAATCTTCCTGATACCAATGGTTTTTGTACACCCTTTGAGTACTTTGAAAAGATAGCCTACGTGAACCAAAATAGAAAGGAAAAAGAGAACGCAATTCTTTCTGTCCACTGTCATAATGATTTAGGTATGGCTACAGCGAATAGTATAGCTGGGTTAATGGCAGGTGCGCTTCAGGTGGAAGGAACGATTAATGGTGTGGGAGAACGTGCTGGAAATGCTGCCTTAGAAGAAATTATTTTGACACTCATTGTAAAGGAAAATCTAGGTATTGCGACCGGAATTGATCCAAAATATATTGTAGAATTAAGTAGTATGGTGGAACGGGCGATGTCAAATCCTATACAGGCCAATAAGGCCATTGTCGGCAAAAATGCTTTTGCACATTCTTCCGGCATCCACCAGGATGGCGTATTGAAAGACCGTAGAAACTATGAAATTATTGATCCCCAAATCATAGGAGGAAAGTTGCCTGAATTGTTTTTATCTGCCAGGAGCGGACGTGCAGCATTAAAAAATCGGTTAAAAAGTATGCAAATAGATTTCCCGCCTGAAAATTTTGAAAATATTTATAACCAGTTTCTTGTTTTAGCAGATCAGAAACGTTTTATTGAAGATAACGATCTACGGAATTTGGTTTAAAAAATATGAATGAACATCCAAACTTAGTTTTAGTAAACAAATTTTTCGATGCATATTAGCACAAACGCCGAACCGGTTGAAAGATACGAGTTTACATTAGCTCATAGCACGTTCTTAGCAGCTGATAAGGAAGGCTATTATAATGCTTATAAATTGGACGTTGATAAATAGTATCAGGATAAAAATATGTGAATTAATTTTCATCAAAACCCTTGTAATTAAATTTTTCTAATATTAGATTAGTAGTGTAAAACCATATTAATCTAAATTATGAAAAGAGTTCTATTATTATGCACTATTTGTGCTTTATCTATGCCTGTTTTTAGTCAGGTTGATACCCTTCATGTAACTTCAAATGTTGCAATTTTAAAAGTTAAAAACCAAAATTCTTTGGCCTTTTATGCTGATGAGGAGGGGGCTGATGAGGAGGACCAGTCTTCATTCCAGGCTTTAAATGCACTCCTTTCTTTCAATTTTTCAGGGAATAATAAGGGGTTGTCCAATTTGACCCCAATTGTAAATTATGGTTGGATTGAAAAATGGAAGTTAAGAGAAAAATCAAAAATTGCATTGGAAATTCAGCCATACGCTGGAGGACAAATTAATATGCGGGACTCCTCATCATATATTCCAGGATTAATGCTTCCAGGAGTTGCAGGGATTAAAGTGGATTTATCCTATAGATATGAGAATCAGGACGGTTTTTCTTTCATGCTTGCACCGATCAATTTTGGATACAAACTGATTTCCAATTTTGCTGATACTACTGTAACCGTTGCTCAGCATAATCTTCGCACCATCGGTGCAATTCAATTCAAAGATAAATTCACCCTAAGTGTCCAGTATACTTATGGATGGCATAACTCTATTTCGGAATCCAGTAGTGCTTTTCGATCCATATTTGGTAAGGATGCGACAGATATACAATATTTGAATTTAAATCTACAAACCAAGCTAACAAATACTACATCAAAAATGCCCACTTATTTATATATAGAATGGCGCGGTCTCTTAAATTCAGATAAGTATAATTCATTTCAGAATACTAGAATCATATCTATAGGGTTGCGAACTGAAATGGGATTTAAATTTAGCGGTAGTGCTAAGAAGCTTATTAATTCCTTTGTACTATAACATATTATGAGATTATCCTTTATTATTTTAATCTATTTTTATGATCGCAAATAAATTATACACCACAGTTTTTTGTTTGCTTATCTCCTTTTGCTGTTATTGCCAGGAGGAAAGGGTAAATAAGCAGCAAAGCAATCAGAAGTCGTTTCGATTGTACTTAGATGAAGATTTCAATCCGCTCCAGTTATTTCCCCCTGCCACAGATCAAAATTATACATTAGGTTTAGGATTTGGCTTCTCAAATTCAAATTATATCAATTCTCCTTTGTTTTATCCAATTTCAAAACTGGATCAATGGATACTAGGGAAAACCAATGTAGCGCATAATGATGTGGTGCCTATTGACCCTTCATGGATGGTCAATGGTGTCGCGTTTACGCCTGATGACCTTAGAGCCAAAGACCCGGTTTACAATGATCGGCCCTATGCCTTTCTATTAGGGTTATCAACCAGGAGGGGATATGTAAACCCTAAAAATGGAGTTGCTTTTCAAACGGAGCTAAATATTGGTGCCTTGGGCCTTCCCATTGGAAAATGGGTCCAAACCGGGATACACAAATTGATGAATGATAATAATACGCATTCCCCTTATAATCCCGAGGGCTGGCATAATCAAATTGCCAACGGTTTTTCTCCCGTATTCCTTTACGCTGCAGATTTTGAAAAATTGATTTTTGGTAATCCAGGAATTGAACACGCGGAACGTTCTTATTTTAATTTTAAAGTTGGCGCTGGTAGCTCAATCGGATATTATACCCAAGTCCATGGTATGGCAACGATGAGGATGGGACTCTTGGATTCAAGGAAATGGGTTCAGAATTTCAACCCTCTAGGAAACATGAATCAACTAGTTGAAAATGCGCAAAAGGACCTGTGGGAATTATATTTCTTTGCAGCAGCAAGACCAACATTCATAGCCTATAATACCATGTTGCACGGTACACCACTTAGGTCATCAGTTCACAAGCTCTCCTGGAAACAAACCAATCCCTGGATTCTTGAATGGAATACGGGAATACAATGCCACATACCATTTAGCAGTTACCGCTCATTGGATATTACATGGGCGATTAATTCAGGACGCACCTCCGAATTAAAAACTGATTTGAAAAGAACACATTATTGGGGCGGCGTGTATTTAGTTTATAACTTTTTTTAAATTATGTTTTTATGAAAAAAATCATTCTATTCCTCGGATTTCTATTGTCATCCCAGTTATGCTTGAGTCAAAAAATAACAATTAAGGTCCATTCTGTAACCGGATATGGAAAGCATACCGAATTTGCCCAAAAAGCTTTTAAGGCATTTGAGCTGGTACTGAATTCCGATGAATTTAAAGAGGGTATTGAGGCCATGAAAGCTGAAAAGACACAGGGCTATACGACGGGGCAGCTTTATGGGATAATAATGAAAGCTCATGAAAAAAACATTCCAAAAGATAGTATAGCAACTGATGGAATAGTGGACCTTTGGGTCAGGACCTTGGAGTTAGATGGAAGAGATTCCAGATGGAAAGATAATTGTGAAAAACCATCCATATTTGGGAATCAGACAATCGGCATTGATGGCGCTGGAGATGGAGTTATGGCTATTTGTCCAACAGCATTAGAACATTGGGCATCCACCAATGATTTAGCCGCCTTGGCGGGTCATTATGCACACGAATACATGCACGTATTAGGATTTGACCATTATCGGTTTCTCAGCACGCAAGCGTGGCGGGAAAGAACTTTTGTTTATAAAGTAGGGTACTTGGTCAAGTACTTGGTGGGAACGATGAATTCTACTAACCTATGAATAAAAAGCCGCACTAGTAGTTCGAATATACAAGTTCAATCATTTTCTATCACTTGCCATAGGACAAGAACTGACTGCTCCACTAATAAAAATGGGACAGCTTCCGATAACAATTCTACATATATGAAATGCTAAAATTTTGACTCAACCCATATGTGTTGTTTTTGGTATAGTTAGATTATTCATTCAACGCTAATTATCATTTATATTGATTCTCGTTGCGGCATGCACATGATTACCTAAATTTGCCTCTTCATCATCCTGTTGACGAATAAAATCAAGTAGTCGCTTCAATTCTCCATTGGCATCATCCCACCATTTAATGGACCATATCCTATGGAATATAAAACCATGTCTTTCAAGTTGCTCCTGGCGGAAGCTGTCCCAAGCGTAAGCTTCAGGACTGTTATGGTATTTCGCACCATCACACTCTATTGCGATGAGTGGTTTGTGGCTTGTTTTTGATTTTACAACGATATCAATCCTGAAACCGCCTACGGAATGCTGCTGTTCTAAACGGTCTGCACCGATATGCTGTGCAAGTTGTTCAAATACTTCATCTTCAAATGGAGACTCAGACCCCAAGCTAAATTCCGCATGTTCATACAGTTTATCTGTACAATACTGACTCAACAGCTGTAGAATGCCCTTTCGCAATTCGTCATTCCCCTCACTTACCGCTTTCGCATAGGTAAAGTAAGCGTACAGAATTCCACGGCCTTTATTGCCCTTCTGTTGGATAAGATTTGGGTACTGACCAACATACTCCTGCGGGAAAGAGGTACATACATATACCTTTGACCTTGCTCGAGTAATGATTACATTCAACATACGATGTCCTTTGCCCTGTATAATCGGACCAAAGTTTTGACTAAACGAACCGTCAGCCTTCCGTCCAAATGTCGTTGAGAGAATAATAATATCTCGTTCGTCGCCCTGAATGTTCTCGAGGTTTTTAACAAAGAATGAATCTCCCGCCTGCGCCATTAAACTATCGAATACAGAATCGTTCTGACGAACTGCACTCAGCTCCTCCAGGATCAAGTTACGTTGGTAGATATTGAATGTAGCAACACCCACGCTTGGGATACTATCTTTTGCATCCTTCATGATCTGTTGTAACAATTCGACCACTTTCAATGCCTCTTGCTTATTTACTTGACCTTCATACAATCCGTCAATTTGTAGGTATTCGATAGGCGTGTAATGCTCTTTCGCCGGGACAGGCATCAACCTATTTCCGTAGAATGCATGATTGGAGAAGTCGATAAGATACGGATGTTTTGAGCGATAATGGACTTTTAGGTAAGACTCTACAAAACCCTTGTCTACAGCATAAGCTAGTAACGATTCGCTATCCGCAAGATTAAGCTGAGCCGCTTGTAGCGCAGTCCGATCTGAAAATTCATCTTCGGAGTCTTCTATCTCATTATCAATCGGATCAAGTAGCGCTCCACTTCCTTCAAAGTAAGAGGAGGGAGCCATCTGGTGCTTATCACCCGAAACAATTTTAGCCTTTCCTCGGATCAGGGCCGCGTACGTATCTTCGAGACGCAACTGGCTGGCCTCATCAAATATGACCACATCAAAAATTCCTTCCTCCAGTGGTAGGATAGAACTGCAGACAGATGGATTGACCAACAATACCGGGAAAAAATCTGTAAATAGTTCAAATTCTCTGTTCACAATAGTGCGGAGTGAATTGCGACGCATTCCCTTCGATCCCTTTTTGTTAAACAAACTATTGATGTTTTGTCCTCTGGCTTTAAAATGTCCGACGGCGTCAGCTTGCCTTTCCGTCCATAAGGCAATAATACTATTCAGCTGTGCATGGTTAAACTCTTGTTTTTGCTGCTGATATTGTTGTAATTGGTAATCACTTTTTGGCAATTCCTGTGGCTCACTTGTCGTGAGTACCCAATACAGATACCAGCATTCAAATGCTTCAGCCCAATGATCTTTAAGATGTATGCTGGTTCTGGTAATAAGCCTTTGTTGCGCTTCGTCCACTGAAAGAAAAAATGATTTCCACTCATGATAGATACGGAAATCACTCATATGTTCACCGAACGTTGTGACGGTATGCTTAATCTTATCACAGAGTTCCTGTGCCGCCTGAAGACTTGTATACGGCAAAAATATCCCATTTGTTATATTTCCTGTTAACTGGTTACTTTCAATATCGTCAAACGAGTTTTGTAGACTCCGATAGGCATCAGCGCGTGCCGCGTAATAGTCACGAAAATTATTAAAATGCCTTAATTGAAAAGTTACTCTTTCAGTTAGATAAGGTACTGCCTCAATCAGCCCATTGATATCAGTAACAGGAGTCGTTGGAACGATAATATAATCAGCGATTAGCATTTGCTCGATGCTATCCAGTTTTTGAAGTAGGGGAGCTATTTGCGCTTTTAGTTCACTCAGTTCAGCATGAAAATGATGATCATTAATATTAGACAAATAGTCACTGATCGTATGCGGGTATTGCTCTTTCCAAGTAGCTGTCTTTTGTCGGAGTTCCTCGATATTGTTTAGATAAATAGATAAATCAGTCGTTTCCAAATGATCGTTATATTGATGTTCAATATAATTTTTCTGAACATGGGCTGCTCTTACCTGCGCGATGCGATTCTTTAACTCGATCCTCGTTTGTTTTATCTGCTTATGCTTTCCCGAGAATATGCTCAACAAAATTGTTTTGAATTTTGCACCACTACTATTATCCAATACATTATTGCCATATTGCGCAATGCTTGACTCAGCGTAGGCGAGATAAGTTGATATTTCATTGCTTAGCGATGAATAATAGCTGCTATAATGTTGTTGCAAAGCATCTTCATATTGTTTGAAAAATTGTTGCGCTTTTATCCCTACAGATTGTAATTCTAATACAATTTCGTTTATTCGTTGTTCCTGAGTAAAAGTGGATGGTAATACCTCTTCCTTCACTGAATCTCCAAGACAAAATGCCATATAGGACTTGAAATCCTGCTGCATTATTGCGGGGATGCCACTCAAAAAATCATCAGCCCACCGCTTCCCACTCACTTGAAGTTCAGCAATAAGCTGTTCAATAGGCGGTAGCTGTTTATGCGCGTATGCAATAAAATCCTCAATTCTTACACGTGATGGCCCAACCTGTTGATCTATAAATAGATCGTCTGCCAATGGTCTAAATATAGAATGGACTTGCTGCGATTGCTTAAATAAATTATGGCTACGCTTTAAAACAACAAGTGTCCTTTCCAGCTCTGCATGATCCTGAGCAAAATTAAAATCCTCTTTCGGTATAATATTCTTGAGCTGTACTTGATTAAAGTGTTTTAATAAAGCCAAATATCGTCCGACGATCTGCGACCAACTCTTATCGCCGTAGACCGTTTGAGCTAAGGCAGCATGCTGTGCATTGATAAGTTCAGCTGATTCCTTGAGTTTTGATTTTATCGCATCATATTGGTTTTGAGCTTGCCTTCCTGAGATGTGAAACGGAACCCCGATCTGACGATCTCTGACGGAATCAACGATTGCTTCACGCGCATCGTTTACATCATCAATTACACCGACTAGAGCGCCGATCTGAGGATTCGTACGTTCGATATTTGCTTTAATGACATCAAGCGCTGTTTTCTTTTCGCAGACAACAAGACATTTCAGTCCATTGGCAAGTGCATTTGTGATCAATGCAGTTAATGATTGACTTTTTCCGGTCCCCGGAGGGCCTTGTATTATTTGATTCGGTTCATTTCCAAGAGCACTTATTATGGCCTGTTGGCTTGGGTCTGTATCTACGGCGCTGAAAGGTGTTGTCGATAGATTTTCCACTTTAAGCTCATCAAATTCAAAGGCATCGAACCGATCCAATAAGCGGGAAATGTCGGTGATAATACTCTCTTTTTGCGCTCTGAACAAACCAAAAACACCGCCGAAATGAATGTAGGCTTTGTTATTGGCGATAGCATCTATCTGGGATGCTTCGGGTAATACATTGATCGCTGTTTCAAAGTTTTTGCTTAGCACCTCGAGTATCTGCTCTTTACTATTCGAATTGAGTGCCTCCAGTGCTTCAGCACAAGCGTTCACTAATTCGTTGCTATCAATCAGTGCGTCATCTAAGGCTTCATTGGTCAGACTGGGCAGTGTGATGTCATCTTCACTTTTGATAAAAGAAAGGAGGACTTCGTTTATACTAATCGGGTGAATATCTGAATCCACTATTTTTCCATTTGCTTGAACCACTTTATTTCGCAAAAACGACCATTCATTGACTTTGTTTTTAGATTTAACGGCCTCTAGTTGCCAAATAAATAATGGGGCTTTTATGATTTTCGAAGGGTCTTTTGAAGATCTTTTTATAAGTATAGGATAGCCGAATCCGAGGGTCTTCATCCCATGTTCTTTAAAATAATCCTCATTTTCGATGATAATGGAGTTCAGTCGTTTAGAAATGACTGTCAGTTTCTTTTGAGTCTCCGCATCTTTTTCATTGAGGTCTATCTTATCAAATGAAATCTTAAATTCAAAGTTTGCTTTGGTCAACAAGGTATCCAAAAATGATTTGGCGAGACCATCCTCAATGAGGTCGAGCTGCTGCAGGTCTAACCGTGTGGCCAACCTTCCTGGCAATGCATTTAAATGAATAGAACGGGCGTTACCGCCTTTTAATTTACTTTGTAAAGATTGCAGGAAAATCTTGGATGACATAATTGTAATATTTGTATTTAACCTAAGATACAAATATTCGGTACAATTAGCAATGCAATCAATTGCTGGTCTCCTAGAATACCAATTATAAGAGTCATGCTCTCCGCTTTACCATCTTGCACTACTCGGAATCTGTAATGGGTATTTGGCCGATACAGTTAGTCATGGGAAGGGAGGCTTTTTAATGGTAAAAGCATAGTCCTATCGTCAAAGTAATTGTTTGAATAGCTGAAAATTTTCATCATCAAAACAAACTATTGTAATTAGTTTGATTGTAGTATTTGATTCAAGAAACTGATTTATCGCGTTAATCGATATTTGGGCAGCCAATTCCTTCGGGAATCTGTATATACCTGTGCTGATATTCGGAAAAGCAATTGTTGTACAGTTATTATCCGCAGCCAGTCGAAGAGAGTTGAAGTAACAATTTGCCAGGAGGTTCTTTTCATTCTTTTGGCCGCCGTTCCAAACAGGACCGACGGTGTGGATGACATATTTAGCCTGTAGATTGCCAGCTGTGGTGATAACTGCTTCACCCGTTTTGCAGCCCCCTTGTCTAGCTACTATCATTCGGCATTCTTCCAGAATAGCTGAACCACCCGCTCGGTGAATGGCACCATCTACACCGCCACCACCAAGTAAGGAGCTGTTTGCAGCGTTTACGATTGCATCGACTTCGACCTTAGTGATATCTCCTTTAACAACGTTTACTATTTTGTTCATTTGGTATGGATAATGTTCGGAAATTTGCTTTGGCGTATCCGATGACAATAATATTTTAAATTTAATAAAAGTTACCCATTAAAGCTTCCTTTATCAGCTTAACACAATATTGGTTTCTTCTTTTGTAAAAATTAGCTAGATTAATGTGATTAAATAATATTCATAACGCTAGTACAGATCGTCAATTTTATTGTTGTCTGTTTCGATATCAATATGTAAATTTATTACGCCATAGGCCATATAACATTTTAATTTACATGAAGATCCTATTTATTTTTTTAGTCTCACTGCTATTCGTTTATCCATCGTTTTCACAAAGCGATAAATTGTTAGGTCAATGGGTTTTAGACTTTGCGCTGACTGAACAAAATTCGCTTGTTCCTCTAGATAATCCCTATTTTTCCAATGAGGTTATCTATGAAATAAGTCGGAATAAGATGAAGATATCAGCTTTTACATTTGACGCGAAATACATTGGCGATAACGAGATCGACCTGGGTCATATGAAGCTAAGTTATACATTCAGCGATGGCTATTTGACAGTTATTGAGAAGGGTACTGAAATCAAACTCTATTTTTTAAAGAGAGACGATTTTGTTAAAAAATATCCTGAATTTGAAGAAGAACGCATACTTAGTGAGGGTAGAGAATTATATATTGCAAATACGCTTTCCAAATTAGTATTCGATAATGGGACCATAGATCCCAATTCTTTTATCACGAATGGGGCACCACTATTGAAAAAGAAAACATCCAAAAATTACTTTATGAAGGCCGCGTTTATCCTTGACCGGCGTAATCAGATTTCAAATATTGTTGTTTCAAACATTGAAGAAGATGACATCAGGCAGCAAGTCATAAAATCAATAGAACGTTGCAGTAAATTTTATAAAAATTATACGGGGAAAGATTTATTGATCACACTACCTTTTAATTTTTTTAAAATGTATCAGTTTTTTGATCCTGAAACCAAAAGAGTTTATCGAGCCTATCAACAGGGAGAAGAATGGTTTGGGAATTCGGAATTTGAAAAAGCAATCTTTGAATACGAAAAGGGTATAGACACAAAAATTGATATGGAGCGATACGGCAATGTATTTTACCACGATTATATTATCCACCTTGGAATTGCGTATTTATTGACGGATCAAAAGGAAAAAGCTGCCTCTACATTTCGAAAGTTGGGCGATGAAACGAATTTTAAGATTCGGAACTATTTACGTTTTTATTGTCGATCTTAAAAGATGGAAATCTCGTAAAAAAATAAATCTCACCCTTCCGATGGTTGTGCCGCAATTGCTGTTTTATCGGTTATCATTGGCTTGTTAGCAATTCAATCGAAATGTCTGCTCGTCATATTTGTTCTGCTTCATATTTTACAATAGATTTTGATAAGCTTAAGATACATTTTTATTATCGTATTGAAATTATAAAACCATTGCATTAATGGATGACTTTCCTATCTTAGTCCTATGCTGTACAATCCCTTTGAACAAGTCACCAAAAGTTCCTTTCGCGAGCTTGTCGAGTCGGGCTATGCCGATTTTGTGCTGCAGCGCTTGGAGTGGCCCGACGTTACGGAAAAGACAGGCTTTCTCCTTACGCCGTATGACGATAAGGTTTGTTACGCATACTTATTGAATGAGGAAAGAATAGTAGGAGATATATGGTTATACAATAGCGTTCCTACGCCGAGCGAACCCGAATGGCATAAAAGGGAAAATCTACCATTTTTAAATCCTGCAGCGTTTGTCAAAGAGAATCTTGAACCATTTGATGCGAGTTCACTTGTCTAGGTAATCTGGGATTTTGGAGAAGAAACAGTGGCTAAGATATTTTTAGCGTCCAGATTGATCGCAAAGCTAACCGTAGGATCGTGTCCCGGTTGGTCTAACCTGGTCACTAAAGATGGGCCTTTGGCGCAGAAGATGTAGAACTTTTACAATATAATTGTCAGTAAAGATTCCTATGTGTTTTTATTTCTTCGATCCTTTTATAATAAAGTTTTCTTTGTTTTTGTTTACGAAATGGGTCAACAGACAAATAAATAAACGACAATATAATAATAACAGAAAAAAAAGCAGCTACATACATTAACCAAGTAAAAAACTTTTTCATTTTTTTCGGGGCAGTCCCAATAAGTATGTGAATAAAAACTATGGATTCCAGTTATGTTCCTTATAACTGGAATCTTTTTTTCAAATAAAGTTAAGAATTGTGATAAGATCCATAGTTATTGAGATTTTATTATCGTTAACTCGCCATCATCAAATCCCAACGTTATTGCTATCGCCTGGGCAAAAATTGAAGTTTTGAAATCTTCGGATTTTACATACGATTGGACTAACGATTCAGCACATTTTAAAATATCCTGCCAGTCTTTATCTTTTAACAACTCATTACCGAATGAAAAATATTTCTGTTTAGGTTCAAAGTCCATATTTGCAGCCCAATCGTCATCATCTTTATCGAATATTTTGGAGCCGGTGAGATACATGGTGAAACCCTCTTTAGATTCGAAAAGCCCGAAATTGAACGCAATTATTGATTTATCAATTCTTTCAATTTTGTTGATGTTATCCACCCATTCGTGGAATCTTTGATCGACTGGTTTAACTTTATGCAGATAGCTCATCATGATGCAGTAGGAGTAATGTCGTCAAAAGTAATAATTAATACCTATCTATTCTGGTTTTATTTTCACGCCACAGCTCCTGTTTTACAGCAGTAGAGCTAATTCAATAATTACAAAAAATGGCTCCCATTTTCCATATTTGAAATCGACGAAATTGAACTTAACTAATGTCGACTCAAAGAGTAATTTGGCTGAATTGACTTATCAGCTAGATCGTGGTATTACGTTGCAACAAAAAGCATCAGATAATCCAAATTATCCAATTCATACCTCGCTAGATTTTTTGGGACGAGATCGGTTACGCTTGTTTAATAATGGAACTATTAAGGTGTAAAATTTAAATGAGGCAGGTTATGTAATTATGAGCGGGGAGCTTATACCAGAAGGTAACGTTACAGCTGATCCCTCAACAATATACATCCGGTCTGCTAAATCAGGAGGGAGCTTGATTCCAGGTTCAATTTGGTTTAAACAATCCACAATTGGTAATACAGGCTGGGTGCGAATTGACAATGGTAATGCAACAACGACCGCAAAAGGAGTCGTTAATCAGGCTGCTACATCTATGGATTCGGCACCTAGTCCAAGCACGGTTTATACCCAGGCTGAGGCACAGGGTGTACTAGCTGAACTTAGAGATTTAAAAGCTAAGTTGCGAAGCGCAGGAATTTTAGCGAGCTAACCGTTTAACTTGGAACGAATAACAGTTTATATAAATAAACATTTTTCTTGTAGAAACCAAATGGAAAATTGTTTGTGACCTTTCTTCTTCACGTAAGAAGGAAGGTTACTTTTTTTATTGAAAAAGTAAATATTGGTTTCAGACAATTTTTTTACCGCTGTTTGCTGGCATTAAAATTAGATTATTCAGCGATCATCACCTTTTCCTCCTTGATATTATTTAGAAAATCCGTGTATTTTATGGGTAGCTTTTTTCTGTGGTAATAAAAATAGAAGTCAAATGAGCCCCCGATGATTCCCTTTTCCGGAGCATATACAAATCGATCAATTCCTCGCTCAAAATCATAATTATACTCATGTTGTGTCCAATCTACATAGGTCCAAAACTGATATCCCGTTGCATGCTGTGCTAAGGTGATTTTTTTTGATAGATATTCTCTTCTGTCCCGGGACCAATCTAAAAAGGAAAGCGGGTCTTCACCTATCCGATATAAAGGGAATTGTAAACTAGGATAAGCGCCTTTAAATATTTTTTCGAATTGAAGCACACTATAGGCCGAATCTTGCGTATTGATAGTCCCATAGACATTCGTAAAAGCTTGCGGACGATTGCGGACTGCATAAAACTGTAACAAACAATATTTTGGTGCATAATAAGTATCTCCTTTTTTTATAATTAGCTTATACGCATTAAAATACTTTGTTGTTTGCTTCACAGTAGTGTTGAAGTACGATAACGTATTTTTTTTATGAAGCTCTTCCAGATCTTTAAAGTTAATCATTGAAGAACGTACAGTATCAGGGTTGATTTCATACCAATCTTCTGAACCATCTAAATCAGGTAGAATGGAAAATAGCATGATATTATAATCATGTTGTCCATTATATATACCCTTATTACCAATAAACGTTTGTACCTTACTCATTACATTAAAAATATGCACTTCACGCTTAATCTTATATAGCGGATAGGTGTTTAACCTAAAGGACGAGGCTGTAAACTCTTTGCTATCTTCTTCAAAAAGGAAATATTTGGTGTGACTAAATCCTTTATTGAAGGACAATAGGGAGATAAGGACCAACCAAATTATAAGGCACTTAGTTTTAAGCATAGCAATGTTCATTTTGTTTGTTAATTAGTTTCTTTCAATTAAAAATTAGTTGCATTTAGTACCTGCTTTGCCATCTCTATGAGTCGAATTAACACTTGACTCGACCGCATCGAGATTATTTACTATTCCATTTTTTGCTAACGCCAATGCATCATATTTGCTCAAATTAGGATTAAAAGATTGTATTGCCTGTACAAGCTTATCTAGCTGGGTGCCAAAGCTGTTATGTTGGTTTACAAATCTTTGTTGATCATTCACATTGACTGCTGTCCAGCCGGAATATAATATTCCAAATTGTTCTCCCTTTCCTTCCGTTATTAATCTGGTGCGTTCATAATTTAAAAAGCCGTGTAGCGCCTCGTGAAACATCGTTGCTGCAATATACTCTTTTGAAGAGTTATTAAGGACATCTGGGTTGATAATTATTTTATGCGTTTGACCGCCTACACTACCAAAAGAACTGTGTTCTGCATCAATTTTAGTTCCTACAAATTGCGGAGCATCGGAGAAAGTGATGTTAAATGCGGTACTGTTACTAAATACAGAATTTAACCATTTTGAGATTTCGTTTTCTAAATTAGGAATATTTGCCAAAATGGATTGAGCACAAGGGTATCCTTGTAAAGAATCTATGATTTCTTGGTCCTGATTCGGATCAATGGGGGGTTTAGTGCCACCGTCGCCGTTGCTACCTCCGCCGATACCACCTCCGCCACCTCCGCTCGAACACCCGTCGCATCCATCAGGAAAAGGTGGAAAATCAGGAAAACTTGGATCAACAATATCATCACTACAAACTTCTTTCCATCCTGAAGAACATATATCAGTACCGTCTAAACAGACTTGATACCACATCATTCGACAATTCTTAAGCCTTTCTTTTGCAAGCTTACTATTCGAAGATGCATAAATTTTTACAATGTCATTTCTTGAAACTAGTTTATTGTTCAAATAATTTACAAACGAGGTCTTTCCCGTTAACAAGTCTTCTGAAACAATCACTCCGCCACTTTTGACCTCATTTATATCATCTGGAAATACGGTTAGAACCTTAAATTCCCATTTGTCATCATTTTTGAAAGCAAATAACCAAGTTTTATCTGCCAATGAATATATGGTGCTATCTGACGTTTTTGAGAATCGATTATTGTCTGAAGACAAGGGAATATAATATCCACCATTTACGCTTTGTCTTTTGCTCCAATTGGGAGTGAAGTCATAATTTTGAATTGTCGTTTTACCTTTTAGCTCTTCATAAGAAGAAATTAATGTATCCTCTATTTGAGAATGCTCATACTGTTTACATGCGGTAATAAACACCACAAAAGTGATTAATGTATAAATAAGTTTCCTTTTCATTAGGTTTATTTCTTTATTCTAATATAGTAATTTATTTTCAGTTATCATGAACTCAACTCTCGTTGATGATTATTTCTTATAAAAGTATGTTTTTTATAGTTGGGATTGTAATAATGTCGTGCAGCCGTAAGTTGTTGCAGCAAAAATTACTCGAGTATCTTTTGATAGCAATTCGATTTTTCCTTCCAAAATAAGATGATAAAAGTTTTCGAAGCAATCCTGATAGATTACCCATAATACCTATAGTCGTCAGTTTCCATTTCATCGTCATCGAACCATTCATCATCCAGATACTTGTAAAGATCATTTAAGTCAGCTACATCCTGACTTGTTTGAAAACAAGGGTGAAACCAAATTCAAAAATTCTCCTGGTCTTTATAAGGATCGGGTAGTGGTACAATCACTTTACCACGGAATAGATCTCCAGGATGTTCCTTATACCTGAAGTGGGTGAACTTTTCGCTCAAGTTTTTCATGACATTCATTTGGTCGAAATGCCACAAATGTCGTTCCGGAGAGATTAGATTAGCGTCAAAGTCAATTTTAGAACAATATTTCTAAACAAATGTACAAAGTTTTTCAGTATTGTTTATTTCATGACAGGCAAAGCCCTTAATATTCTAGCCCATCTGGAAACCCCGTAGCGCCAAGAAAAAAAGCTAGATGAACAATTGTTATATGGAAACATAAAATTACAACTATAGTTAAAGGCCTAAGGGTCTTTAAATCAATTCCAAGTAAAATAATTTGAGTAAGGTATTTATCGTAGTATATACCGTATGCTAGCGTAAAAATAGATTGTGGAATTAAGGAAATCCCTAACAGAACCTTTGTCAGTTGGCTATCTTGTAGTGAACCAATATTATTCAATATCACTATATCCGTTACTGTGAAAAGTATCGAACTAAAAACCAAACACAAAAATAAGCCCCTCTCTCGGACGGTGTTTTTTTTAGTCGCATTACCAGATCTCTTCAGATATTTTTCCAATCCAAAGTCTTCACCTGTCAGTCCACGTATTCCGCCGTACATCATTATTAAATATACGATTATGCACGGAAGTAAGGGCATCAATATGAAGATCGTTTCGGTATTCATTTCCATAATAGGTTAGCTATTTTTAAATATTACGCCAAACTTCCTTTTACAAAGGTGCCGCGCAATGTGATTATTCTTTGTTGCAATTCCAGTTTTCAATTGCTGGGTATTTTTTTACAAAATCGGCTTGAAAGACCATCGACAATTTAATTGTTAGATCTGATATATTTCATTGCCCTCAGTAGCATAGGAGCTACTATAATTTAATTCAGCATTTAGCTCTATCGCAAAAGTTTTTGTGAGATATTCTAATTCTTCCATTAAAAAGGCCACTAAGACCGTTCGGATCTTTTCTATTTTATACTCTTTAGAATTTATAGATGCCACTAAGTACCTGTCTTTTGTTTCCTCCATTGGGGAAAGAGAGATACGATCGTTGTTGACTGAGTAGATTTCTATCCTGTCGTTGTCCGAATCTGTATTAAAAAACAAGTATCGACTCTCGTAAAAGCAGGCCGAGCCTACTTCATTTTTTAACTTCCCACATATCCGAAATGAAAAGTAGTCGGGCAAATTCCCGTCGGATTCATAGATAAGATCTGAATTCCGATTAGCTAACAGCAGCACAAGATAAGGTGAGCGAAGTACTTCTTTTATCTCATTTAGAATAGTATAGAAGTCTTTTCTATAAAATGATTCAAAAGCTATTCTAAATTCTGAAGGCTTATTACAGACCTGATGAAAGGCTTTTAGCTTGGCTTGAAGAGATTTATACATTGGGTACTTTGTTGATTTAGTTATATAATTTTAAGCTATTCATTATGATAATGAGTTGAAAGTCCTGTTAAGATAATAATTCTACTGGAGAAATAAAATTATAAACGCTAAGCCTGCTGGTCATACCTGGATTTCAGGTTAATGCACCTATCAAAAGTGTCAGGGTACTTTCCGAAGTGGTGACTAATGGTTCGTTCGATGCGCTATTTGGGTACTTTGATACTTTATTCTCTTTTAATCTTTTCATTATTTGATACACTATTATATCCATGTCTACCATAGAACCAATAAATAATCAATCCAATAAAAGAACCAAATATAAGTGCTAGTATCCAAAGTGACTTTTTTATAGCATTTAGTTTTCTATTCGTCAATACATGGTTAATAGAATATAAAAATGGTGTGATTACACCTATAAGAAGAAGCGTTTCTTGCCAAGTTATAAACATTTTAATTAGCATAGTTTTGAATTTATAGTGGTTTGCACTGTGAGTAATTTGAGTTTATAATAACACATCTATTTCTAAGTTTCTCCATGAAATAGGTTATTAGCTATTCAATTATTATATACAGCGCCAAATAAAAAAAGTACTAAAAGAAGAGAATAAATATTTTTATTGACTAATCCTGATACTTTTTAAAAGAGAAGTAATGCTTTTTATCACAGATTTCCTGCTGAAATTTAAATATAATGCCTTCTTTGGTTATGTAAAACATGTCAGCAACGTCCCAGTCCATAATACCACAGTTATTATCCGGGTTTAACCTCACTTTTATGGTAGGGTTGATTTTGTGATAAATAATTCCCTCTTTTATAAATTCACTTATCTTATAAGTATCTTTACTTGGATAATATACCTTGTCAATTTCTAGCCTATTATCACTTTGTTTAATGTGTAAAGTTGGTACTATATTTCTTTTTTTTCGTTGGTTTGTAAAAATGATTTTGTCGCGATGCAAATATCCCATCTGATAAATGATACAGTTGCTAAGATTAACGATGGTATCAGGTTGATTGGTGTAAATACTGGCATATTGAGGAGCGTTGAGCCTTTGTCGGTATGGTTTTATGGGGACTAAATTCAGTACTCTTTTTAAGGTGTCAGATGTTTTTTCTATAAACAAGTAATGTATCCCAACCTTGGTTGTGGTATCCTGTTCCGGATAGGTATAAAACTCTTCTCGGCTATAGCAACTGAAATTTTTGAAATTAAGCGTATCCAAGATTGTTTCCTCAAATGTTGTTCGGTCAGGGAAATTAATGTAGTAGGTCGCACAGCTGCTAAGTGTAAACAGAGAGACTATAATTAGATATTTAAATAGATTCATCGTCGATCGTTTTATTCGTTTTACTTTGATCTGATTGTGCCATCAATCCCTATATGAAAAGTTGAGTTGTCGGGATGATAGGGGTAATTTCTCATGTAGTGGATCATTTTCTGTCCCTGAAAAGCCCTAAGTTTTGAATTGATCAGGTTAAAATTCAGCTGACGGTTATGTTTTAATCCAACGCCTAATCTAAAGTAATCCATATTAAATTGCCGTTCATCCGGATCGCCATAAACCACGATGTTATTGTTTAACGCGCTAGCTAACTCATAGCTTCCCTCAGAATATCCCGTAAATCTGTTGTAAGCAACTTGAATATGATTTACATCGATATAATCCTTATTTGAATGCCAAGCTACCATGGCGCTGGAAGTAAACCAACGATCTTTTTGATCCGCCATCCATTTAGGCAATACACCATCATTCTGATAAAAGATGTGGACATTTCCAAATTTTCCATATACTGATCCCACGCGTTGTGTTTTTTCAGCTAATGAGCCCGATCGCGATAATAGTAATATACAACCTGTTCCGGCAGACAGAGAAAGCGGGTAAACATTTTTAACAGCGGGGAATGATAGGTCGGCCATACTATAGAATGGCTGATTGTAGCTGTCTGATTTATTGATTTTTTTTGCCTTATAGGGAGACAGAACCGCTTGTACCGTAGAGTGGAGCTGTGCTGAAAAACCCTTTCGTTTACTCGAAAAGAAGTTGTATGTGCCATTTATTCCTACCTGCGCCACCAGACCTGCGTAATCAGGATTTACACTGCCTCCTAAATTAATATTACTATAGGCGTATAAGTTCTCCGCAAGATTTTTGGTTTTGACCAGTTTAAATCCTACGGTCAACGAGCTGGACATTCCATATTGAAATAGGTTACTTTTGCTTTCATAGATTTGGGCATTACTGTATAGGAAGCAGACAAGTAATGCTATTGTACTATAAATAGGTGCTATTTTCATTGTATCAGATGTTCCTGTCATTGGCTTATTTTATATTAAATTTTCATAATTAAAGCAAAAAACTGTCAAAATATATGGGATAATATGTTTTTGAACGGGAGAGCCGCTTTTCCCTAATTTTTAGGAAAAGGCGATTCTTTTGATTTAGCCATTAGATGGCTTTGTATTCATTTTAACTGCTATATAATAAGCGATCCAACCAATTTTTTCGGCAACATCGTCCTTATGGTCTGTATGGCAATAGCCAACTGTATGAGCAAACTCATGGCAAATATGTACGGCATAGGCAAGCTCAATGGGGAGGTTACGCATGTCACAAGATATCGACTTATAGTTTGAGGAAATATACTTCGTATTTGGGCATGTTGCACCCAAAGCGCCGCCACACCTGCCGGCCTGTATTGTCAAATCCAGGGTGACCTCCGCATTTCTATATAAACTATCGAGCACGGTTTTACCACCGATCCTTTCTTTTCTTGATTCCCTTTTATCTCCACAGGAGGTACAATGATTTTTGTATGCAAAATCCAGATCGTTCACTTTGTCCTGAAACTCTTTCGAATTCAGGATTTGAGAAGCCAGAACCATAGCCTTGTCAGCAATCTCCTTTGATAAAAAATTAGAATTATAGGTTTTAAAATCACCGACATGTAAAGTGACACTTAAGGTCCCTTTTGTCAGAGAAATAACTTTTGGCAGGCTCGCATTGGCCTTTAAAAAATTGTCTCTTCCAATTGAATCAGTAATACAGGAATCCTGACTAGTCACTTCATTCTTGGTTTTCACTGTTTCATGACATGCCATCATCACTATATAGCAGATTATAGACATTACAATTGCATTTTTTTTCATAATTCAAGTATATAAGGTTGATAATTGGCTTCATGGTGCATTTTGGATCACTGGTTAAACAATCTATATTCCCGGCTGAAATTTTAGTGCGATACTGGCAGCCTGGTTTTTTAACATATTTGTAGAACTTGAATATACTGGAATGTTGAATCCAATGGTGAATTTGCCAGCAATTTTTACCCCGGTATTAAATTGTAATAAACTGAAATCATGACTACCGATTCTATCGGCAAATTTGCCATTTCCGAAATAGTATGAGGTTTTAAATCCTGCGAATAGATTCATGTTAGATAATGTTTCTTCGGATCGTACCAAATCTATTGAGAAAAAGAACATGCTAGACAATTCATGAAAATTATAAGTTTGGGCCATAGGCTGGTTATCTTTTACTTCATCTATATTAAACTTATATTCAAGTGGAATATAGAATCTCATAAATTTTCCCATACTGACTTCGGTTTCTGTAAAAACAAATGGATATGTAAATGTTGCATTGAAAAAACCACCATAAGGGAGTTTGTTTTTACCTATATTGGTGCTGTCTATTTTTTTCTCATCTACCTGCGTTATCGTGCTACCTATGGCGAGTTTGATCGGTATTGACGGTATCGGGACGATTGCCGAGAAGAGCTCCGAATTTAAAGAATTCGATCCGTCAAAGTTCCGTTGTACCATAACATCTTGGACCAATTTGTAATGATCGTTTTTATCGGGACCATAGAAATGTTTTACAGCATCATCCGGAGTTTTAAACGGGAATATCCCTTTATTTTTATTTATTGAGCTCTCCTTAATTAATGATTGATAATATTTGATCGCCTCCCGGTAAGCTCTTTCTTCGGTTTCAAGTTTAAGACCAGCTTGATTATACTCATAAGCTTTATACTCTAAAATTTTCTCGATCTCTTTCTCGTTAAAATGTTTAATGCTTTCATCATCTTTTACCTGCTTACCTTTATTTGCCACTTCTTTATAAATTTTATCGTCAATCTCCGCAAGTATTTTAAATTCTTTTCTTTTTTCAATTATAGTCCTAAGTCTCTTCTCACTATCTTTTATAAAGTTGGGCGCTAATGTACTGTCTACAACACCTGAAGGAAGGTGGACGCTGTTCAAAAAAGATTGTGTCTGGGCATCTAGAGTAATTATTTTGGGCTCCTTCTGGCTCTTATAACTGTCGCTGAATGAGGATACAAATTGTGCCTGGGATCGAATTGCTAGCATGGCAAAGAGAATAATAGATAATAGTCTTTTCATATCAATTGGTTTTAGTTGTCAATGGTAATTCAATCACATTCTTGGGTATTCAAGGATGGGAAAATTTAACTTGGTTTTAGTCTTTAAACTATTTGATTAATACTTGTTTGGCTTCAAAATTTTGGCTATGTAAAAGTTAAAAACAAAATTTTAAATAACAAAATTTATCCTAAAATTTCTATCTGCTATACGGAACTTGTTTTATGATTACGTTTCGTTTAGCCGATAGCTTCGCTTCATTAAGAAGGCTGGACTAATTGTTTCAATATAAATACAGAATCCAATTAAGATTTTATTTTAAAAATTTATTAAATTAGTTACAGCTAATAACCTATTTAGATTAATCCTAAAAACCAAGATTATGGAAAGACCAAAAATTCTTTGTATTCATGGAATAGGTGGAAAAGACGAAACCATGTGGCAGCATGAAAAATGGGCGGAACAATGGCGCAAAACATTGAAAGATCACCTTCGAATTATTAAAGACGAAGATGTCATATTTATGGAATTTGACAGCTATTTTAGCAAATCAAGAGCCAACGCTAGGGATTATGTGAAGTTTTTTACCGACGCATTTTTTGCATTTTTTAGAATTACAAAGGACAGAAAAGGAATGATTACTTATCTGAAAGATAATTATCCAGATATGGTGATTGAATATCTGCAAGACCACAATAATATAAAAAGGCAGTTATGGACTTCTCTAAGAGAGCTAATTCTGAAGTATAAGCCTCATATTATATATGCCCATAGCTTGGGCTCAATGCTGGCTTATGATTTTTTCAAACAACAGGAGAATAGCACTGGATTTGAAGATATCACACTGGTCACCGCAGGCTCCCAACTTGGGAATAATGCTATAATGCGTGCCTATTTGGGCGGCCCCATAGTTCAACTTCCTATAAAGAAATGGTATAATCTGAATAATAATATTGATCTGGTTTTTGCCTGTCGAGATATAATAGCAAAATATCCGAACTTTAAACAAGTAGAAACATTTTTTCTAAAAAAATGGACCGCAAACCACGACGGCTGGGAATATTTAAATCATAAAAATGCAATCGCTGAAGTATGGAAATCTTTCCAATGAAGAGCTATTTCGCTTTGCTATTTCCAAGAAGCTTTTTTGAGCTTCATTACGGTTTCCCGTATTCCATTTTTAACCAAACAAAATATCTTTACATTGCTTAAGATTGATATAGGTTAAGTACAGATATATTATTTTAAAATAAATAATGTATCTTAGTAAAGGGTATAATAGCCAGCCCTTGTTAAAAAAGAAAAGCCATATTAATTCACAAATTGTAAATTATCAAATTTTGAATTACACGACCAAACAACTCATCGACAGGATCGAACATTTTGCTGTGAGCGATTGGGATATATCCAATCAGATCTTGTACAACATGTGTCAGCAATATCCTAGTAATACAGATAGCCAATCTATTTTGGCAAAGACCTTAATTATTGGCCGAACCTATGCGGCATCGATAGAAAGAAGAAAAGTAAAAAATACAATCGAAGACGTACAACCTGTCGCAACAATAATCAACGACGATTTTTATGTCAATCACGTTGTACCCATATTTCAGGGGCTGGATCTCGACCAGTATATCAGCGAAATCAAGAATTGGGGAAACATCCCTTTAGTGTCACTTAGCGATGAGCAGATCACCAAAGTCCTTATTCTACATAAAATACTGAGTGGCGCTTTTGAGAAAGCAACTGGATTACAGAAACGATCTTTTGCCTCAAAATACCTGCATTTTCATCTGCCTCATATCTACTTTATTTATGATAGCAGGGCATATGCAGCCTTGAATTTGGTGTATAAGGAAGTTAAGCCCCATGGCAAGAGGATTGTCAATACAGCACAGGCGGATCAGGGATATGCCTCATTTTTTTTGAAATGCCTGCGTATATTAGATTACTTTAAGACAGCGGATGAAAACCTGGATATAACGCCAAGACAGTTAGATAATCTCTTGATTGAAATTGCCAATCAATCATTGCGTAACGATAAGTCAGCAGATTAATTAGAGACTTAAACAGTCTTTTTTGAAATCGTAAGAATAGAACAACTATAATTTTACCACCCATGACCAATGCTATCTTTTTTGACACAGTCAAAGATATATTTAAGCTTGACGAAGAAAGAAAGCTAAAAGAGCGAACGCAATTCAACGTTTTTGAAATCCTTAAATTACAGAGTAATGAAAATAGGACCCATTCTGCGTTTATAGCTGAATTATTAAATCCCCATGGTTCCCATCTTATGGGTACTACATTTCTCAAGCTGTTTCTTGAGGTTACCGATTTGTTACCTTGGTTTTCACTGGATGGTGTCCGTATTAAATTGGAGAAGCATATTGGCAAGGTCGACCTGGAGGAGATCAGGGGAGGCCGTGTTGATATTTTCATTGAAAACGGCAAACAGACCATATGCCTCGAAAATAAGATTTATGCAGGTCAGGGGCATTATCAGGTGGAGCGATACCTAAAGCATAATGAAGGGAATAATCGCGTTCTATATCTCACTTTACAGGAAGATGGGTTAGATTTAAAGATAGATCATCGCTTTGATGGCCAGTGGCAGCACATCAGCTACAGCAAAACTATTATTGATTGGCTGGAGCGGTGTTTAACTGTTATAGATGAAAACTATTATTTGTTAAAAGAAAGTATAAAACAATATATTGTATTAGTAAAGAAACTAACAGGAACTATGGAGGACAAGAAATCAGCAGCTGACCTAAAAAAACTGATTATCGAAAATATAGAGCTGTCGCGCGCCGTATCAGTGAATTATCGGGAAGTACTGATTGATATCAAAAATGAATTTCAACAAGAAATCCATGATCGGTTAAAAAAACAGTTGCCGGATGGCTGGACTATCGCTATCGGAAAAAAAGCTAATGGTCCTAATGCATCCATTTGGATTAAACCTCCCAACGAACAAGCCATGTTATGGTTCGGTATAGAAACCTTCAGTGGTATGGGATCTTTTAAGGATCAGTTTATTGTTGGTGTTATTGATATGAAAAGACAATATGCAGAAGAGTTTAACCGCTCTTTTGAAAACCACAATACATTTCAAAAGAAAGATACATGGCTTGATTACAAGATTATAAAAGATCACGAGGACAAGGGGCTTAATTTTAATGACGATTTATTTCTTGTCCGTCTCGAACAAGATACTGATTATAGAGAAGCACTGACCGAACATATTCTAAACGTGTTTTCTGATTATTTTAATAGATCTAATGAGGTAATCCTTGAATTGACTAGTTAGTATTGTGTTTTTGCATAATGATTTGAAAAAAGTCCTCTAAAGATGACAATGTTTATTGAGCAACTCATGCTTATAATGTATGTTTCTAATTGATCCATTATATAAATATGAGTACGATTAATTTAATATTAATAAAAAGAATTTATGAAAGAATTTAATGATTTTGAAAAGGACAAAATTAGACTTCTAATTAACGCTGATAAACCTTGTTTAGGAGATTTTATCGCTGATACTGTTTTAGTGAATAGTGCAGTTGCAATTGATCGCCCCATGCGTACACTTGTTCTTTGGCATTTGAAAACAGATGCAAATAAACTAGACGAGTTGTTTGATACTATATCTCTGATAGAATATTTGAGAAGAGAAATGCTCATATTTGTACATACTAATCCAGTCGCATTTCAGGGAGTTTTTTTATCAAATAATTGGAATAATGATAGTAATATCCCAGTCGATAATATATTAAAGCATGAAATTCCAACGAATGTCTATGATTTAATTTTAGAATATATAAATTCATTTTATCATCCTACCTCAGATCTTAAGAATTTAGTCGAGGATAATTTTGAAACTCTTGAAAGGAAACAATTAAATGAAGCCCTAACCCAAACAAAATATTCAAAAGGTGCTTTTGTGGTTGCAATTTTGGCACTTATTTTTACCGTTGGGTATTCGTATTTTAAAGATGATTCCTTGAAATTTGATAAAGATCAAATTATTGAAATTAAAGACTTTATAGAAAAAGAAAATGAAATAAGAGAGAATAATTTGACCGAATATTTTAAGATGGAGAATGAATGGAAAAAGAGTTTTTATGTGCAACTGGAAAAAATCAGCACTAACAAGAAAAGTAGATGAGATTACAACATTACTATGCTAAATACTGTAAGTACCCCATTTTTCCGACAGCTGGGATTGGACTTTTCTAATTTACGTTACTAATTGATTTATTTGTTGTTTGTGTCTAATATTTTTTGATAATTCCGTTGGTGTAAGATTCCCAAGACCTTCATGTGGTCTGTTGTTATTGTATTCATCCATCCATGCCTGGGTATGTTCTCTTACGTCTGACAAGTTGAAAAATAAATAAGCATCCAAAATTTCTTTGCGATAACTTCGGTTAAACCGTTCGATGTAACCGTTCTGCATAGGCTTACTGGGCTGGATAAATTGAATAGCGATGCCTTGATCTTTACACCAGAGCTCAAAATGATGACTGGTGAATTCAGGACCATTATCTACGCGTAGACAGAGCGGTTTGCCCCGCCAGTCTATGATTTGTTCAAGTGCCCGAGTTACCCGCAAAGAAGAAATTGAAGTAGCTATTTCGATACACAATATCTCACGGGAACAGTCGTCCATCACATTAAAGGTTCTAAACCTGTTTCCGCTGGCCAAGCTATCGCTCATAAAGTCCATGCTCCATTTTTGATTAATGCTGACCTGTTGTTCCAAAGGCTGTTTCTCCCGAACAGGTAGACGACGTTTGCCACGCCTCTTCTTGTTCATATTTAGTAGCTTATACACCCGATAAACTTTTTTATGATTCCAGGGCTTCCCCGCTCTGCGCAGATAAGCGTAAAGTTTTCGGAATCCATATACAGGATGTTTGGAGGACAGTTCATCTAATGCAGAGATGACAGCGCTGTCATCTTTCTTACTAACATAGTAATATTGTGAACGGCACATACCTGTCAATTTACAGGCTCCGGTTACACTCAAACCGTGATCTAGGACAATCTCCTGAGTTAACTGTTTTTGCTGCCGGAGCCCCAACCTTTTTTTGTGATGACTTCTTTTAGGATATCATGGTTCATACTCAGTTCGGCAAACATCTTTTTCAAGCGTGCATTTTCTTCTTCAAGTTCCTTTAGGCGTTTGACATCTGAGGCTTCCATACCTCCGTAACGACTCTTCCAATTATAAAATGTGGCCTTGCTAATTTCCAGCTCACGGCAGATGTCTTCGGTCTTTCTGCCTTCTTCGCCCTCTTTGAGTGCTCGAACAATCTGTGTTTCTGTAAAACGTGTCTTTTTCATCTTATTACTTAAATCTAAACATTTATGTCCAGTTTTAAGCTGTTGGAGTTTTTGGGACACTTACAATTTCAGGACAAGACAGGTCAGTATGATCCGGAAAAGTTCATCTAAATCTTATTGAGGGGTCAACATCTGCCGGAATGGCATGCGATAACTCAATTGAATCGCGCATATACTCCAGTGCAATGTACCGGAATCATGGGGTCAATTTACTCCGGAATATGCAAATTCATCCGATCCTATTATTGTCCAAAGGAATTACCAGGCAATTAGGGATGAGGTCAGGGAAATAGTTAATGCAGCGCTGCAAAAAATTTTATAGATTATTCTTCATTTATGGGTAATGAAACTCCTTAATATTTTAATGCCATAATGTTATTAAACCATTTTCAAATAACATTATGGCATTAATCTTTAAAATTCAGTCAACGAAACATTTACGCCAGCTTTTAAATGCTTAAGTCCCCAGACTTTTACGGGTATCCCCTCATTTTGCAATTTTCGACTGAAAAATTTCGCTTGAACTGGATCGTGCGTTGTCATCAATATCTGAAAATCATGATCCAAAATATAGTCCCTTAACAAATCAAAGACTCCAGCAGCATGCACTAGATCGTGGTGTTGTGTTGGGTCGTCTAGTAATAAACCCTTCCAATCAGACCATTGGTATTTATGAGCCATTGAGAGTAAAAAAGTAAGTTGAAGATCAGTTAATTGGGCTTCACTTGCAATATCTGATACTGGTACACCATTGCCATGAATTTCAAGATTAACACTAGCGTGTTGTTTTTTATAATGGGAATAACTATTAAGTTGGGTTTCTGAGAATCTTCTATCTACTACTGTTCTGCTTAATAACTTTTTCCAATATGGATTAATTAATTGTAATCTATCATGAAGACTACCTATCTCACTTGAAATTTCACGTGATAGTGTGTTTAAAATATCAGAATTCGCATTTATTGAATTATACTTTTCTGTTGCTGCTTCATATTCTTTTTGCAGATATGATTCATATTCTACTTCCGATTTAGTTGCCCGCAATAAGTCAATTTCTTCTTGTGTTTTAAAATATGTCTTAAAGGTTGACCAACCAGCTAATTCACTCTTTATAGCTGACAATCTAGACTTTAAACTGTATAATTTTTCAAGCTTTATTTGTTCATCTTCTTTTCTTGACTTTAATAATTCTAAATTGATCTCATTTTCAAAACCTTCTAACTTCCAATTCTCTATAAATTTTGAAATGGTATTTGAATTTGAAGCTAAACTTTCCTTTAGCATAGTCTTCTCATTCTGTAGTTGTTGAAGTTTTAGGTTTATTTCTTCTTTTTTTGCGATTAAAGTTTTTTGTGCTGTTTGTTGTGAATTATTAATGCTCAGAAAATCATGAATTTCTTCTTGGTAATTTTTCTTCTGGTCAAAATCAGATTCAAGAATTATTTTAATTTTCTCATTTATTACATTTATCTTATTTTGCAAATTATGGACCTCGTTCTCTAGTTCATGAATCTTTAATTGTAAATGCTTAGACTCGTTTTCTAAATTTTCAAGTTCCTCCTTAGATACTGTTTCTATAAATAAGTAATCCGTTTCAACTTTTAGATATTCATCATTGTTTATTAGCTTTTGATTCTTCAAATATTCTACTGCCTCTTCTATACTATAGTTGCCTTCAAATTTTGGATGAATTTCCAATTTAATTTGATTCTCAAGGGACTTTATTTCGTCCTCTATTATTTTTTTATTGCTTTGGACTGATGTATAATTAGAATATTCTTTATTGTAACTATTCTTTTTGGATTCAATTTCGTCAAAGGTTTTTTGTGATTGTTCTTGCAATTGCATAAGCTGCGGGGAGAGTCGTTCCAAAGAATTCTTCATCCTATTTTGCAGTTCGTTAGGATCAAATTTTGATTCACACAATGGACATTCACCGTTGTCCTTAGGATGGTTTAATATTATTTGGGTCAGCGCGTCTTTGAGTGTATTATTGATACTACTAATATCTTCAAGCTGTCTTAATTTTTCACTAAATTCTTTTGATAATTCGGCAATTTCTTTTTGCAACTGATCTGCTAAACCTTTATGTGTTTTCTCTGATTCTGCATAATCGTTAGAGATCTTCCGCTTTTCAATAATCTCTCTATTAATTATTGCCCACCGATTTAAAATAGGATCTAAGTTTTCTAATTCAACTTTTCTATTAATAACTTTTTGTCTTTCATCTAAAATAATCTTCTGCCTTTCAAATTCTGTCTGTTTGGATCCAATTTGAAGTTTTAGGAGATCAAGCTTTTCCTTTCTATTCAATAATTCAGATCTTAAAGTCGAAATTAAAGTTGATGTATTCTGAACCTCAGAATTATGATTATACAAGGCTTCTAACTGTTTTTGGTTATTTTCCGCAAGGTTAAGTAGAATATTATTCTTGTTTATATTTTCAAATATAATTACCTCGTCATCATTTAATTCTTGAATTTTTGAAACATTGTCATTAATCTCTATTTCTAACTCATCAATTTTAATTTGATAATTTTGATTTTCTATTTCAAATTTAAAATAAGACAATGCTCCCTGTTCCAGTATTGCAAATCGTTCTAATTTTTTCCTTTTGCTTTCTTCTTTTGAATCTAGTTTATTTTCAATTGAAGAAATTGTAATATCAAGGTCGGCTATGTTATCCGTAATTATTACTTTCTCAATTGAAGCTTGTTCAATTAAAAATTTAATTTCGTTTATTAGCTGGTCGATTGGCTTTAATGAGGAGGAATGGTTAATTTTCTCCTCGTCCCTTTTTAATAATAGTGACT
Organism: Sphingobacterium sp. UBA7631; assembly: GCF_002483935.1. Classification (NCBI taxonomy): domain Bacteria; kingdom Pseudomonadati; phylum Bacteroidota; class Sphingobacteriia; order Sphingobacteriales; family Sphingobacteriaceae; genus Sphingobacterium; species Sphingobacterium sp. UBA7631. Next base: position 900,295 of record NZ_DLIX01000010.1, on the reverse strand, counting down.
TCCAGTTTTGGAATAACACTTTAGCATTTTCTTTTTCAAGTTCTGCTTTTTCCCTTTTCTGAGTTGCAGCTCTTTTTGCACCGGTCATGATTTCATTCGCCCGAATAATTTCTTTTCCAATACTTAAGTTTTGCAATAAAAATCCTGCTTCAGTTGTGTTTGACTGGACAAACCATTTGTTACTTTGTTGGTCAAGCAAATGTGTTAATCGTAATAGGAATGGGATGTTTTCTATTTTAGCGTTCCTAAATAATTGATTGATATTACCTTTAACAGATATTGGATCTTTTGTCGATAAATTTACTTCATTAAATATTGACTCTCCAAATTCCAATTTTACATAACCATCAGTATATTTATCTCTAACAAGTGTATTTAAATTTGAATTTTCCAGTCTCCTAATTTTTCCTGTTAATCCCAACTCTATTGCTTCAAATATTGTTGTTTTCCCTGTTCCATTTGGAGCTAAAAATATAGTAGCTCCTTTTTCTATCGGAATTTCAACATCTTTATCAAATTTACGGATGTTACTAATGGATATTTTAGTTAAGTTTTGCATCAGGATTGGTGTATTATTTAAAAGATTGAGTCAACTAGTTCAATGCCACTTTTACCTGATAAAATTTCTGATTTCCATTGTTCAATTTTTTCTTTTGTAAATTGTGGATGTGATTGTGATGTTAACTGCAGCGCTGCCTGAAAGGGATCGGTAATAGCCTCCGAATCAATTCCAATGACTAAATTACTAAATACAGTTCTTTCCATAAATTGGTGAATGGTTTCATCATTTCGTATTATGTATTTCCTGCAGAATAATTCAGTTGTTTCGTAACCAAGTATTTCGTCTTCACTTAAAAAAGGGTTTACCATTAATAATACTAAATATAAATCAGTTCCTTCTATATATGATAAATGATCTTTTACGTTTGCAGTCCAGACAAGAGCGTCCTTTAGTTCCTCAATTGAATTTATTGATGTGAATAGAAATGTTTTCCAGCTATCTACTTGAATACTTCTTTTCTTAAAACGTATGCATTTTTTATCGTTATCTAAATAGAAGCTTTCATATAATTCTATTGTGCTTGAATCTACATCAGCGATAAATCGATCATTGGTCTGTTCTAATAGTTCAACACTAAACTCTTTTGCGGAAATCATATTTTTCATATTTGTAGTGTATTAATTAGTTCACTCGCATTTATGTTTTTTAAATGTGTTTGAATAAACTCTTCTAATTCCTTTATGGAACCTCCATTGATTATAGTTGATAATTTATTAGAATCTGTTATAATGGTTTTTTTCTTCTCTGTTAACATTGGTGGGTCATCAAAACTTCCTGCAAGTGAAGTTCCATATAAACCTGAAATAGGAGTATTTGATCCTGATAGTAAAAGGCAATTGCAGTTTTCCTTATCGATTATGTATTTCATATCTGAACTACTAATTGAAGTTATTTTTCTTTTTGCTTGTGGCGGTCCGCTCCAATATCTTAAAGCCTTAACAATCAAATTTTGGTTTTTTGTCGATATCCAATCATGGTTAATCTTATCAAATCCGACTGAAACGATTAATAGTAATAGAATGCCATGGGCAATAAGGTGAGCGGTTTTAGGCCCTATCCTAAGTATTGCAATTATATCTTCACCTTCTGCTATCGGTTTCATCATTTGGAGGAATAGACATTCTAATTCTGCGGGATTTTTATCAAAATCTTCCATCCATGCTGCCCACCGAGCATTTACAATATTTTTTAAGTCGCCTGTATTGAGTTCTCTAATTTTTAAATTTACTTTTTTATAAACAATGGTTCTGGTAGCAATTAGCATTTCTTCATTTAAACTTTCAGCCTCTTTTTCCTCCAGAACTTCATCTTTTAATTCAAAATTATCGCTTGCTTCAAAAGGAGTATAGTCTACAAATACCAAATTTTCTAAATCAGTTTCGTCCATACCTAATGTTCCTCCAGTCTTTGCAAATGTTATTTGCTCCCAAACTTTAGGATCAATAACATTAAAAGTACAATTACTTTTAAAGTGAATACCCAGTCTTATTAAAGCAGTGGAAAGCTTACAAAAATCATTATGTTCATTATTATTAAACATTAATGAAAATGAAGTTCTTTCATTCCAAAAATTATTTACTGTAATTTTTGGGTGCTCAATATCATTAATATCCTGAATTCCACTTTTGACCCATCGACTTAATGAGTTTTTAGAATATTGTGTCCACCTTGGTTTTTCTGGTTTTAAAAATTCATAAAGGTTAGTATAAATATATCTAGCAGTCAATGAATTCGGTGCCGGTGCCCCGTGTAACACTAATTGATTTATCTTAGCAATAACTGTTTCAATTTCTTTATAAAATGGACTAAGCAATTGTTTGGTGCTTTCAATCAACCTATCTTCATATCCATCAACCTGAATAGTTAAAGGTTTTAGGACTTTTAAAATTTCATCCCAATCATTTAAGCCGCACCAGGTATTGAAGTAGGTGAATGCTAATTTAACAAAATTTACTTCATCTTGCATCTCCTCCATTTGGGATGCTGTAGTTGTTTCTTTAATATGGATGTTGCATAATTTCATAAGATCCCTGACATAGAAATCTTTCTTTATTTGAACTCCGCCATCTGGCAGCTCTATTATGAATTTTTTTGGTGGATGAATTTGAGATTGATCAGTTTTTTTTATCCATTCTGCCAATTCGACTATGGTTTTATCAAATTCTGTTAAATCTCTTAATTTTTCAGAATCTTTGTCTTTACCTCTTTTCACAAGTGCTCTTTCTGTATCGCCATTATCAAAATCAGTTGTTTGCCTTTTTATTTGAATATGAATCCAATTACTTGAATTTCTTAGAATCAGATCGTCCCATCTTCCAATACCCCCTTGCTCGCTACCGATTTCATGGTGATGGGTACGACCATCAATAAAGCCTGCCAACATTTCTGCTATCTTGTTAACGGCAATTTGGACACCATAGCTTTCTGAAATATTTAAATTTATTTTTTTAAACACTTTTCAATTCGGTTAAAATTAGTTGGCAAAATAGCAATTATATTTATAAGATCACATAAGTATGAATAAAAGGTTATTACTTTATTTATTTTAAATAGAACGATATCATGATTGCCAAAATTCTTGGTTATCCAAATTCATTATGAAGCCTTCCCGCTTTTCTATAAAATATCACCTTTTGTGGAATCGGCGGGATTCGAACCTTATGGGTCAAAGCCGCTTCCAGTGCGTATTTTATAGTACTAAAAACAAAAATGCCACGAATAGCGATTATTCGTGGCATTTGTATCATTTGGCGGAAAGGGAGGGATTCGAACTAACCATCTCAATTCACAATAAACCTATATTTTTAATAGTTTTTAAGTAAGCAGCCACGATTTTGCCATAGATTTATTATATTCTGAAAACCGTTAGAAATTACTTAAATAATGTAACCTATAACAACAATGCAAAGAGCTTTATAATTCTTTTGTTTGAACAAATATAACTAAAATTATTAGTTCATTAATAATTGCTAAGATCTTTGTTTAGAATAATTTTTATTGTTATTTTACGGTAAACCGTATTGGAAAGAGATGATTTTTTTTGTATTTTCGAGTAACAATGCCATATTTTAATTCAAAAACTTATAACATATAATAATTGAAATAACTTATTTTTTAAATGAATTATAAGTTTTAAATTATTAATACCATGAAACACCTAATGATTAATGGAGTTAGAAGAACACGTACGAGTATACAAGGATAGGTTGAGAATATTTTTAATTCTCTATTATTTTGCTGATGATTATTCATCAGAAGAATTTCCAGAATATAAAAGAGTTTTTAAGAGTGAGGTTCGCATACAAAAGTTGGACTTTCTTTTACGAAACCCAGATTATCTTTCTTATGAGTTATTACAATTAATATCTACTAAACCTGAGTTGAAGGCGGAAATTAAAGATATTGTTAAGTCTATATATTTAAGTTCTGAACCTCAATTAAGAAGACTTGAAATGGAAAGGTTTTTCTTTGGCGCCTACGAAGATATAGATGATGTCATTAGCTTTCTATCGAGTATTGATTTCATTAAATTTACTAGCAAAAAAAGTTCTGATCTAAAGACAATCGAAAAACTATATTTTGTAACACAATATGCTATTTCAAAAGTAGATTCAGTAATTGACGATTTACCAGCAATTGAATGGTATACAAACAGGTGCATGCTTATAAAGAAATATTTTGGCAATTTGTTAGGATCAAATCTAAAAGTTTCTCAATACAAAATTGAGGAATACAAGAATACAAGTTTTAAGAAATTTATAGGTGAAATTTCAGAAACAGTTAAAAATAACTTTCACCAAATTTATACTGAGAAATTATGAAATTCGACTATAACAAATTTATAAAAGATCTACATTCTCAATTTAAGGATTCTTTTACCGTGGAAGAAATTAAAAGTTTATTAAATCTTGAGGACGAAATAGATAGGGATACCTCTTTATCTAATGGTAAACGACTTACTGTAAATTACGTAGCATTCAATGGTAAAAAAGAAGATGATGGAAATAAAAATATTAATAAAGTTGAAATAGATTACAAACAAGATATTTATTCAGGCGTAAATATTTGGGTTGCTGATAACTTAAAAGGAAAATCTAGTATTTTTAAGATTATCAAATTTGCATTGACAGGTAGTGATAGCTTAAAACCAAATATTTCAAGATGGATAGATCAAATTTTGGTTATTTTTAGTATAAATGATAAAAAGTATACTGTATTTATAAATAATTCAAAAAGAGTTAACGCGATTCTATACAATAAGGAGATAAAATCTTTTCCATCTGAAAATGAACATTTAGAAGATCAATTATTTGTTTCGTCTTCTAAAACCGATTTTGAAAATCAAATTCAAAATTTCTTTTTTAGGCAATTGGATTACTATTCCCTTCGTTGGACACAAAAATCCTCTGTAAAAGATAAAAATGATCTATTGGATGTCGGAGCTAGTTGGCTAACTTATTTTAAATCTGTTTTTTTAGAATCTAAAGATAGCGCAGAACTTATGTACGGTTCGCAAGGGACTAAGGTTTTCCAAATGCTTTTAGGACTTCATTTAACTTCACCAATAAATAAATTGACGGTTCAGAAAGATATGTTAATGCATGAAAAGGGCAAACAGAACGCTAGTGATTCGGCACAAAATGAATCGGCCTCTGAGGAGAAAAGTATTTTGCAAAAAGAACTTGATGATGTGACAAAAGAACTTGATGATTTAAATTTAGCCAAAAAAGAATCTGGTGATATTGAATTTCTTGTTAATCAATATGATGCACTACTTAAAGAAATTGAAGTAGAAAATAGTAAATCCTTTAAAGTTAACACAGATCTGCAAGAAAATAGGACGCAGAAATTAAATCTTACCAGATTAATTCAAACTCTTGATGAAGAAAAAATCAAATTAGGGAAAGAGAATCGAAAAGTTGAAAAACAGCAAATAGACATTCAAGAGTATTTAGATATTGGCGTTCTATTTTCCAATCTGGAGATAAAGTCTTGCCCAAGCTGTAACCACCCTGTCACTAATGAGAAGAAACAACATGCAGTGAATTCTCATTCTTGTGCGTTATGTAATGACGATGTTTCAAAGGATGAAGTTGAATTTAATACAGCTAATCTATCAAGTAAATTAGAAAGTCTTGTCAAATTAAAGGAAAATATCCAGCAAAGAATAGTAGAAATTAAGTTAGATATTGATACAGCGAGGAAAGCTGATAATGATTTGTACAGTACCCGTATTAGACTTGAACAACAATTAAGTTCGATCAAGGATGTAGCAGGTTTAAATGAGAAACTCAAAGAATTACAAGATAAGATAAATATAGAACGGCAAAAAATGGTCCCACGTGACTCTGAAAAAGATATATTAATTGAAAAAAAAGCCATTTTAAAGTTTAGGATTGATCAATTAAATCAGGGACCAAAAAGAATTGGAGATCCCAAAATAGAACAAAAAATTCAACTATTGACAAAGGCTGTTGAGGAATTAAATAGCCGAAGATTTTCCGACGGTCAATCAATTTTAAAAAAGCTGTCAGATTTGATGTTATCTGAGGTGCAGTCTCTTGGTCTAAGAATTTCAGAAATTACTATTAATGATAAATTTGATATTAAATATAAACAAGATGGAGATTACCTCACATTTTCTCAAATTGCTGAAGGTGAGCAATTAAGGGCAAAGCTTGCGTTTTATTTAAGTCTTATACAATTAGATATTATCCATAATTATGGGCGCCATTCTCGATTTTTAATTATCGATAGCCCTGGTAAGGAGGAAGGTGATAGAAGTTACTTAGAGGGCTTAACCTCATTGATCAAGGAAATTGAGGAACGTTATGGAGATCAACTTCAAATATTGATAGGAACTGCTGAAAGAAGTTTGGAAAATACAGTTTCTCATCAAAACGTATTTCCTGCAAACACGTACGTATTCTAATGGAAAGTCTAAAGGATCATTTCGCAAAAATAAATACTCCGGAAAAGATTGACTTCCTTCAGTCATCATTTTTTAATGTTGTGGAGAAATCAAGTGAAAGGGAATTAAATGCTTTTTTGCAAAATATTGTATTGAATGAATCTGAGAATACATATGTTCAAAGACTTGCGATTGAAAGATTAATGGATCTAATCTTTTTAAATAAGCTTAAGCCTCGTCACGCTTTATCTATTTTAATAGATAATTGGGATTCAAAAGACCTTTCATTAAATACTCTCAGAATAAAGTCGCTATATTACCTTTATGATTATGAAGAGAAAGATGTAATAAAAATTTATGAACAGTATCTCAGTTCCGAAGAATCAGAATTAGTTGCTGAAGCTTTTTTCCATTTGGGATTAGTAAATATGCAACTTGGAATGGCATCAAAAGATAAAAATACTTCCCTAAAGGCTCTTGAAAAAAGCAAGCTAGAATTTACAAGCGCCAGCTTGGCTATCGAAAATAGATCAGATGCAATTCTTATGAGCAAAATCGTAAGTCTGACTATTAATGTTTGTAATTCTGTAACATCAACGTTGAAAGAAGGCCTTAAAGAGATTTGTGAAATTCTATTTACAATTGAGTCGTATTCATTTAATTTTAAGAATGGTCCATACTATATTGGCTTTTATAGAGTTTTAAATAGTTTAGTTAATATAGCAGAACAAAAACCTCTTACTTGGTTGGATTTTAGAACTGGTTTATCTTCTCTGTTTAACGAATATGCATCAATTAAAGATCAAGAAATTAAAGATAAACTTTCTCTTAGTCAATTATCAAACAGTTTTTTCGAAAAATTAAAATCTGAATTTTTTCAACCCTTCTTTGCATTGAATTTTTCAGCAGAAAAATCTAGAATAACCGGTAGGCTAAACGAACTACCTTTGGACTCTCCAGAAACTATCTTTTTACAAGATCTACTAGCTCTAATAGATGCAGATCCTAAAAAAAAAATTACAATTGAGACCTTAAAAAAACAACTGAAATTATTATTTCCATTCGTTTCTGATTCTACTTTGGAAGAATTGGAAGAGCGATATTCTGACGAGAATATAGAAACGAAGCTGTTTAAAATTTATAAAGATCTATCTAAACCATCTTTAATACAAGTAGATGATCATGTTTTGAGAAGTTGTTTGTTAATGCAAAGTAACCGTAACTATTATGGAAATTATTCTGAAGATGATCGAAATACTTTTATAGCAAGTATGTTGGAAAGTGCAGGATATTTAATAAAGGATCAGACTAGACGAAGTAAGACGGAAACCGGAAAATCGGCAGGGGAAATAGACATCCTTATACAAAATATCGAATATCAACCAATTTCGATTATTGAAGCATTAAACTTAGAATCAGTCAACAAAAGCTATATCATAACTCATATAAACAAAATTTTCACCTATGATGCAAATGGATTATCAGATAACTACATCTTGGTTTATGCGAACTTGAAAAAATTTGGAGTGTTTTACAAAAACTATATGGATTTTGTAAAAGAACATGATTTCAAATATCCACTTATTGCACTTAAGGAAGATAACATATTGCAATATACTGAAATTAGAAAATTTACGATTGTCCATAAACGAAATGAAAGAGAGGTAAATATGCATCATGTTTTGATAAATCTTTCTGATAGTAAAAGTTAAAAATGATGTGATAGTTTAGAGACCGGTTAATAATATAAATAATTGATAGCCTACTTCTTTCCTTTATGCATTAAAAGTAATAACCTGTATAAATTTAGATAAATGAGAATTGGACGTAATGACCCGTGCCCATGTGGATCAGGGTTAAAAAATAAATTTTGTTGTAGAAACAAGCCAAAAAAACGGCATTTAGAGAGTTTACCGATGAAAAAAATAGAAAAGAAACATTTCTTTTCGAAATTTGATAAATGCGAGTTGTTGAAAACACTTGCCGCATTATCAATTATACCGGAAAATCATGGTAAGAATATTAGGATAGAGGAGTTAATAGTCAAGGCACTTATTCATAGTGGAGCCGATACTAAAGTCCCAACTAAAGCAGAACTAAACTTTTATTTAGATAAAAATTATGCGCATCACCCTCATGAAGACCTCTCTGTAAATCCATTTACAGATCTGGTTACTTTCCTAGGTGGGGATTATTTTACTTTTCCGGGTATTACAGAAAATGGACAAGAAATATTGAGTAATCAATTAGGTGCAATTTTCCATTTTCCTGACACAAATATTCCTGACTGGTTTAAAAATAATACAGTACTATTAGCCAAGTTCCTTCTTGGTATCTCCAATATTATTGCCAAACGTCTTGGTTATAGCAGATATATGGATGGAATTATGAATAAGGATGAACTATTTGTACCAGACGACATCAAATTGAATGAAATTAAAAGATCTGTTTTCATAAGTAACGGTGACATGGAATCCTTTTTAAAAGAAAAGAATATTCCAGCAGAAGTGATGAATTATTTCATTGTTGCTCCGGAAAAAGAGATCGGCGAATTTTCTTTAGACCCGTATAATAATGTTATTCTTTACAAACCTATACTTAAAGTAGAAGAAGGTTATATTATATTGTCGCCTTCAACAATTTGTCTTGCTATAAGTGCTTCGATTTGGAATATGGCAAAAGAAGGTGGATGTATGAAAGAAGTAAATGATGCTTACCATTCATTTGCCTGGAATAATGTAAACCTTGGTCTTAGAAAATTAGGTTTTGATTATATTGAAATTCCTGAAATCATGTTCAACCCTGGCAGTAAAGCTGGGTTTTATTTGTTTGACGATCATAAAATTGCATTGGTACGTTACCTTGGAGATAACGGACAAAATTATGGTAAGAATAAAATTGGATATGGTTGTTTTGCGACTTTAGAAGGAGAAAATAAGCCAGAAAAGATTATTAAGGAACTTAAAGCGCATCCTCTTTATAAGGAATTTAAAATATTTTCCATTACAATAATTTCAGGAATTGGATCTGAGACCGGCTACGCTATAATGAAAGATGGTGCGGACAGGATTTTAGCATTGCCCATCGAAGAATTCAATACATTAACAATGGTATCTGAAATGGATGCGCTCGATTTGTGGAAATTTGCAACCTTAAAAGATGAGTTTTTAGAAGATAACCCTTTTGCTTTCAGTACTTCTGCATTGGACCAAATGAAATTTTATAAAGAAAATTCAGATTCATTTTATACGACTGACGATAGTGCACCTGTTATTCCAATATTAGCTCCGGGATATGCTAGAGATTGGTATATAATAGCAAGGAAACGTCCTGACAAACATTCCATTTTGAGAAAAAGAAATGATCGATATGGATATGTAGGAGTTGAAAGGAAGGATAAATTTATGCCGGTTTACCACAACGAATATGAATTAATTTCTGGGGAATTGAAATTTGCGGTTGAAGGCTACCTCCAACCAATTTGGGTCATAGCTGAAAACCTTGATTCCCATATGTCACCAGGTCTAAAAAGCATACATTATCAAATAACAGAAGGAATAAGTTATTGGTTATGGCAAATACAGGAAAGTATCAGAGAAAATATAGCAAAGCTTGGCGAAGAACCTTTGGAAATTGCTTTTGAACTGGATAAACCTGAAAAATTTGATAACATCGAAAGAGACTATATAAGAATCGAAGATTTAGGATCTTTTTTTAAGGTAGAGTTACGGGATAATGGATTTAAGATAATTATTCCAAGTGAAATCATTCCATATTTGTATGGGGAGGACAATGCTGGAGAGAGGGTCTTGGTTCGACAGATTTTAGACTCTTGTAACCAAATAATGATAAGAAAAGGGTTTGGAGACCTTTCAGTGGAGACCATTGATAAAATTATAGAAAAAGATGTGCCTTTGGGTATGAAAAAGAAATTCTTCATCCTTGACAGTCGTGACAACCTACTAATTGATCCAACGAATCTCAAAGAGTACAGATATGTCCAAGAATATGATACAGGAAAAGTTTTAGACCAGATTGTTGGGAAATTAGGAAAGTTGTGTCCACCAATCGGAGAAATAGCTACTAAAGATAAACGTAAGGAGCTTGCAAGGGATATTACTACTAAAGTATTATTTGGTCTTTTGAACGAAAAAATAAATAATTATGATTCGAAAGAACTTATTCAACGTTTAATAGGGCTTAACGAAAGTTTAATCAGGGAAAGAGAAATGTTAAGGATATATACTCCAACAAGAATAGCATGCTTTGTTTCAGAAGAAGAACAGACAAAAGACGTTCATGAGAAACTTTCCAAAATTAACAGAACCACAATTGCTATACGATGTCTGATAGAGCACCTAGCTGCTGAGCAAAACAATGGAAAAGAGAATTTTTCAACTACGGATATTGATGAGCTCTTAGCCATTATGGATCAAATTATCCAGTGGGGATCAATTGGTGATATGATCCATTTTGATCTATTTGATGTAAAGATGGCTGTATTACCATCTGGAAGGATTGGTACTACAAAGAAAGATATGGAAGAGGTATTTGAGCCTTATCATAAATCTAAAACCACAGAAGGAGTGACAAATGCCGTAAGTTCATTTAATCATGTTTTTCCGCAGAATAAGTCAGATAAAACAGGAAAGGATGTACCAGAAAAACTGGACAAAGCATTTTTAGCGGATTATGGCGTGTCATTTACCCGAATCTGCTATTTCTGCGATTGGCTCTCATACATAGGTTTAAACCAATCACAAGATTTTGCTTCATTACCTTTCAGTCAGCTGAGAAGTGAGATAAATAAATTTGCAAAGCCAGAGTTTTTGGAGAATGAATTTGAAAATGTGATTGATTATCTATCATTGAAAAAAAGAGGAAAAGTGGATAATGTCGATAAAGCAAGTGGTTTTGAGATTTCCGATATCATTCCTTGGAAGTTTAACAGAATGTTATCACTATTGCGTAAACCATTGATACTTTTAGGGGAGTCAAGTGATGCTGATAAAATAGCTTTATGGGGTCCTAGGCATATTCTTGAGATAAAACGGTATTTAGAAGAACAATGCCAATCTGGAAGATTAAGAGTTCCAAAAACAGAATCAGAGATTGTAAAAGTTTTAGGTGTTTTTGCCCAAGAACGCGGGGATAACCTAGTTAAGGCAATTGTCAATTCCATTGATCCAACAGGGCTAATTATTGATCAAGAATGTTTTATTGGTCCTAACGTTGAGTTTAAACATATGGCCGATATTGGAGATATTGATGTTTTGATTATTGATAAATCAACAAAGGTAATACTTAGCCTGGAAAGCAAAAGTATGTCCCCAAGTAGAAATATAATGGAAATGGTGTCTGAGGTAAATAAACTTTTCGGAAGTAAAAGTGAAAAAGGATGGATTGACAAACATATGGAAAGGCATGAATGGTTAGTTAAAAATAAGCAACAATTGACAAATAAATATGGAATTGATGTTTCTGATTATGAGGTAAGATCATTTTTTGTGACAGATGAAGACATGCTTACTCCTCATTTAAGAAAAATGAATTTGCCACTACCATTTATAACAAGATATGATCTGGAAAAAAATGGTTACAAAACTTTATCTAAGGAACAATAAGATGATACCAAGGAAAATATATAGAGGAGATGCTGACCCTAAAGACATAAGGAACTTGAGGTACAGCAGTTCCAGAGGACAGTATTATACCAATTTAATCAAGGGTGGTATTGGACAGAAGATTTTCTCAGAACCTTTTATGAATTTGGTAAATACTCATATCCTTTCAAAGTTCGAGATTTCGCATTTTCTTTCGTTTACAGAAAGTAAAAATTCTGCTATGCGTTACGGACTAAATTTAATGAGTGATGACGTAAATGTTATAGAAGCCTGCTCAATACCATATTATGAGGATAATTATAAGTGGGATTTTGCATTACTAACCTTAAGTATTGACTTTCTAACATTTAATAAAGAAGTTTTCCCCGGGGTTTATGAGTTGAGCTATACACCACAATTATTAGAATTTTCCAGACATGGACCTTACAGAGTCATCCTTATTGATGTGAGTAAGGCGTTGGGAGGAATGAATTCAGAATCTTACGCAACAGCATTAGAGTACAGTAAATACGACAGTGAGTGGTTAGTACTTCCTGCAACAATAAAAGAATTCAATGGAGGCAAATCAGAATTTTCAGGAATACTAGATGGAGCTTGTTTTGAAAGCCCTGAATATTTTATAATTGATAAAGAACAGTATGACCTGAACAATACGCTAGATTATGGCATTTAAAAGTGAAAAGGAAATGCAGGCTTGGCTGAGTGACCTTTTTAAAAAAGGTCACTTCTTAGCTGAAATCGTTTTAAATTATGAGGATTTTAGAAAAAATAAACACCATGATAATTATCCAGAATCTTCATACCAGAAAATAATTCAAAGTTTTCAACATTGTCTCAACTCTTTTGAAAATCATGAAGTTCTTTCGGAGGATGTAAATATCTCTTTGAATCCGGGGGATATATTGCGACCTGATTTTTTACTTTACTCACCAGGAAGTGAAAGTATCCTTATAGTTGAACTTAAAAACATAAAGGGTCCAACGAGACAAGTCGCAACAGAAATTGGAGCGTATGCTGCTGAAATAAGAAGTTATCTGCCTTTTCTTGCAGACGGTGATCTTGTAAATGTTATTATTTCATGTGAATGGCCAAGTTTACTCTGTCACTTTGTTTATAACGAAATAGTTTGGTTGAATAAAGGCATTATATGTTTAGAGCCAATTCAAAATGGCGACGAAATGGGTTTGAAAATAGTTGACCCACTTATTATTTTTAAAGAACAAATGATACCTTTAATTTCTGCTAAACAATTAGGGGGATACCAAATTTGCCTTTATGATGACCAGATTTTGGGAGGAGGTGATTATATGAGGTTAGAGGAATATGAGGATTCAATGCGAGTTGCCTTAAACGCCATGTCGGCAAAGGGCAATTCTTTGAAAGCAAATGGATTTGCATTTTTGTGGCGACACTGTTTTGATGTAGGTTTAGCTCCTTACAACATAACTGTGATAAATTTTGCTTCTTTTCAAACCCCATCACTTACAACGCGTAATCCTTTAATTCAAAAAAGTGATTTCGGAAAGAGACTTAAGAAAGTAGTTCGAGATTATGATCCTGAAGGCCACAGTAGAACATTAGATGTTATAGCTGATTATGGGGAAATATTTTTAAAGGAGTTTTGTTCCCCTAAAGTAGAAGGTTACTCAAATTGGGAAACTTTAAAGCCTAGAATCTTTACTAATACGGACGCTCTTGCATTTATAGGATGGGGAATTTTCCAAGATCGATTATTTGACCGTTTACGGTTAATGCCAAAGCATGACGAAGCTGATTTTCGATTTGAATCTACAGATCCATTGTTTGCAATTGAAATGCTTAACGAAATAATTAAGGAAAATTAATATATTATTATTTTTTTTGACTAAAAATCTAAATCAATATTTGGCAATTTAGCCTTTAATCCCTAAGCCTATTTTTCAAAATAAAAAATTATTATTTACCTATGAGCCTAAACAATAAAACAAAATCTGAAAGTAAATTGTCTGCAATTAATCAAGAGGTGTTTTTTAAGGAATTTACTTTTAGTAAAAATGATTTTAAAATTGAAGATAAATCCGAACTAGAACTTGCGGATAATCTTGTTTGGCTAGATGACAAATGCTTTATTTATCAGACCAAGGAAATGAACCAAAGCTCAGTAAATTATGAAAATTGGTTTAAAAGCAAAGTGCTCAAAAAAGCTGTAAAGCAGATTAAAGACACATTGAACTATTTAGATGTCCATCAATCCATAACCATTGAAAATGAAAAAGGACATATTTTGAATGTGAGTGATGCTCGAAAATGTGAAAATATAAAAAAGATTATCATTTATGAGCCTAATGATGACTTTCCAGAAAGGCTAAGGCATTGCAAATTTTATGAGAGCTCGGAAGTTGGACATATCCACCTTTTTCATATGGAGGACTATTTTCATATTTGTAAATATCTAATAACCCCTAGTGAGGTCTATGAATACCTGGATTTTAGAGAAGATTTTTTTGAATTTTATAAAGACGGTGCCAATCGTGTTCATGAACAATATTTATTGGGACATTTTTTCGAGACCCCAAATGTAGATCATTTCAATGCAGAATATATTAAAAATCTCAAGGATCAACATATAAAAAAGTTAGATTTTGATATTTCTGGTTTAATTGAAAATTTTAAAAAAGCAATTATTAATTCGGGATTTAAACCTGAAACCCATTATTATCCAATCATAAAAGCAATAGCTCAATTAAAAAGAAGTGAGCTTACAGAATTTAAAAAAAGAATTTCTACCGCTATTGAAAGATGTGAGAAATTTGAATTTATCATACCATACAAGTTTTATTCAATGCGGACAGATTGTGCCTTTGTATTTATACCTCTACACTCAAAAAATATTAATAATGCAGTTGTTGCGCTAAGAAATTTAACATATGCTATAAAATATGACAACAAATCGAGCAAAGCACTTGGTGTGGTGGTTTATAGAAACCCTGAAAATATTGAAAAAATTGAAACAGCATGGATGTTTATAGAAGAGGATTTTGTTTTTGATGAAAATATGGAAAAGGCATTAAAGGATAATTACCCATTCCGTAAATCCATTCATAAGGAAATAAAGAATCCATACAAATAAACCTAAGAAAAGAATCTTCTTGCATATAAAAAATTCGAAAATAGAATTATATTTTTTAAAATGATAATTTACTACTAAAACTAATTACGAAAGTCCAAATTAGTGCAACAGCATGCTTGATTTAATTTGGCTTTGCTAAATCACATATTTAAATTTTATAGGTGTTGATCTCTACACATATTCGAACCATCTTTTTTAAGATGGTATGAGGGCACGTTTTCGAAGACAGTAAAATAACTGCCATGATTCTGCCATAATAAATTTGCTCTGACTTTTATGATATTTTGAAGCGGCGGTGTATACAACGTGAAATCAAAATATTAGATCTTTATACGATTTAGACCATCTATTCATTTTTGGAACAATTTGAATTATCCTTTTTTAAGCCTAAATAACATTCCGGAAGCTACAGCGATAACGCTGTAAGATACAACAAGTCCTAAGCTCAAAGTTTTTGATAAGAGATAGCATGTGGAACAAATACCAATAACGGTAAGTGAATCGCCCGTACCCATTTTACATCAATTTCATAACGATTCAGTAGATAGAATGCTAATATATAGACTAATAATGTAGGAAGAGATAATACTATTCCGCCTATCAATATCCATGGGAAAACCCAAATATCATTGAATACTTCTTGGTTCTCAAACCCTCCATAAAGTGAAAGGATGATGGGAGCTATCAATATTGTGGTTCCCCAATGCTTAAATATATACGACCACCTCATCTAATAACTTCCCTTACTAGGTATCACATGTCTAACGCCACCTCTAGGATTTTCCATATCTCCAACATAACGTGGAATTAAGTGGCAATGAAAATGAAAGACCGTTTGACCGGCAGATTCACCACAATTCATGCCGATATTGTAGCCATCAGGAGTAAATTCTGCTTCAACTAAAGATCGAGCTAGGCCAATCGCATTATCCAAGTCAGCTTTTTCTAAAGGAGTCAGTTCGAAATAATCTGTACGAAGTGCCTTGCTTATTATAAGTGTGTGACCTGGGCTAACTGGAAATCCATCTCGTATAAGGAAGAAATGTTGTGTTTCTCCAATTTGTTTATCTGTTGGTAATTCTAAAAAGTTTTTAATGCTACTCATGGCTAAAAATTTCCCTGCAGTTCGATCCACGGCTCCCATTCATGGATAGAGTGGGAGAGTGCTAGGTTATACTGCGTTTGTAGAAAGATACGTCTTTTTTCTTTATTTTTCCCTGTTTGATTAATAATTGTTTCGGCAAGAGGATGTTTACTTTCTATGTAGAACTCATTTCGGTTATATAGCCTTTCCAAGTAGCGGCGATGTGGTACTCTAGCACTTTTATCACCGTTGATTTTAGGATCTGCCAAAACCAAATTCCAGATACCGTTAATATTCGCTTCTTCTGCGGTGTGAGCCTTTTTATTAAGATGCGGTAGGAAGTGGTCTACTTCACAGATGTTCTCCGATCCTTTGTTTACAAATATATCTTGGTAAGAGTAGAAGCATTTTCCTTTTTGGTAACCGTTTAACGAATCTCTGACAGAGGTTATATCAATCCGACGCATAAATGAATCTATGAACAATTCCTGTTTTAGCGAATCGTGTTTTACTTCTAATAGATTGGGATTCAATTGGAGGTTCCAAGCTGTTTCGACCAGATTCCATCTTGCATCAACTTCTTGCTCCAAATTTATAAATTGTAGCGCCTCCCTTAATTTAAAGATATTGTCGGTAAGAATGATCTCTTTTCTGCCGTCAGCATAGTTCTTTTGATAAAAAGGATCTCTGATAATGTCGCCATTTACATTTTGAAATGCATCGACAACATTGACAAAACCGTATTTAATTGTCGTTTGGATCAACTGATCTTCATTGATACGACCAGCAATAAAATCGCGACAAGCATTTAAAAATTTGCTAGAAGAAGAATTACCTTGCTTATCACTTTTCCGTAAATGATCAACAATATTCTTGGAGAAGGGTACTGCTAAATCTTCCAATGACAATGACGATTTGCCGGAAGGCAGTAGTTCAATGATTGACTTAGCAAAAGCAAATTTATATGTTGCCGAGTTTTTGCCAAACAAGATGATTGCTCGCCATTGCGATTCGAGACTGGGGTCGTTTATCTGAAATTGCGTCACCAATACTATTTTATTTGAGAATACGTTTCAATCAATTCTTTCGCAATAGGAATATCAGCAGGAGCGAGTTTCCAATTTAATAGGTCACTAACTTCCACCCACTCAAGTTGATCATGATCGGTAGACTCAGAAGCTATATTTTCGGTCACACAAATGAAAGAGATCAATTCAATTGTGATTTTTTCATAATAGTGAACTGTATTAAAAAAGTGCTTTTTGATATTCACGTCCAAATTAAGTTCTTCCATTAATTCGCGTTTTAGCGAATCTTCGTGAGACTCAGCTTCTTCAACCTTGCCCCCCGGAAACTCCCAATAGCCACCTAAAGATTTTTCCGGTTTTCGTCGGCAAATCAAAACAAGATTATCTTTGAATATAATTCCACAAACAACTTTAATGATAGCCATGTCGTTTAATTTATTTTACTTTTATTTCGAAGAATAATAGCCTCTTTACTAGGTTGTAATTCAGTTGTATTAGGAAGATTTAATTTCTTTCCATTGTATATTTTATATTCAGAATTTCTTAGGGAGTCATCGATACTAATAGTATACGTCTCAGAATCTATAGTTATCAGTTGTAGATCAAAGAGTGTATGTAAATCGGCGCGAAGGAGTATTCCATTTTGAACGTGATTAGTTTCCTTTCCTTTATACGGAAGGATATGTGCAGCTTCTAAAATAGGTTGTATTTCACAGCCTGAAATTGCACATTGATAATTGTAAGCTTTTAATAGATCTTTCCTGAATTTTGGCTGGCCTTGTCTTACACTAATTTCTCTAGCTATTTTTTTTCTTCCATCTTCAACGTTCTCTGGATCAAATGGTGTCGATAGGGAATTGCTAGTTACTAGGTCTTTTACAGGTATATTTGAGCTGTCTATTAAATTTAGCTTAAATAGAACTAGATTAAGAGAAGCCTCTAAATGATCAAATAATTCTTTATCATCAACAAGTTCGTAATAGAACTCTTTAGGATTAGCAAATGTGTTATTGTATTTTGTATTCTCCTTGCCACCGTCAACATCAATAAATAAATTATCTTTATTAGATTTTTTTCTAGTAATAACATCCAATCCCTTTGGGTGCGTTTTAGATTCGGCACAACCTGCGACAGCTCCTCGACCCAATTTATCAAAACATATCACTACATAGATTCCATTTGATACTTTCTGATCGGGGGGCAAGATAGAGACATGAAGAATGTTTGGGAAGTTAGAAGCTCCTTTTGAGTATTCAAATTTTAGATCTACACCCTTATATTTTCTAAATCTATCTTCAAGCTTATTTCTAAACGCAGAGAGATTCGCAAACACAGGCTTAACGAGTTCAGAATTTGTTGATATCGTTTCACCTTTAATCGGCGGATTGTTTTGCCTAAAGGAACAAAGTTCATTAAATTCTTTTTCAATCATTTTTTGAGTAGTAATATGTGACTATTTTTTTCAGCTGTTGCTTTATTAACAAAGTAATTCATTCAATATTAAATTGACTATACAGCAGGAGGAGCGGGATAATTGTTGTCGTTAGGTTTAACAGCTTTTGCAATATCCTTTAAAATTTCATTTTGCTCGCGTAACGCTGCGGTGTGATCGCGTTTGACGATTAGGTATCTTTCAAGGAGATTTGAAAGAATCAGGTACAGCCCGTAGAGACAAATTGCAATAAATCCTCCGTAAATGAGGTACATGAATAATCCGAATGAGAACATAATTTATAATTTATTGGTTAAGGTATTTTTGTTTTAATCCGTTCAAATTTTTAACATGATTTATACTATTTCTTCAATAATAGACTTACCACTAGATTGGTCCCCACTTGTCCATTTCCACTCCTCGTGCAGTCTAATTCTTCCATCTTTAAGAATTTCAGGAGTAGATTTACAGAGCCCCGTCATGATTTCCCCTGCAGTATTAATATGATGGTACCGCATATCTATATTGCCATTTTCATCTACAACTCCTAATAAATGACCTGAGACAATATTCCCTCCTGAATAATTTGAATTGAGAATATTCCCAACTTGTATATAGTGAAACGTGGTCTCGCCCGAGGTGTCACCATTATCTGAATTGTTGATGACTCTGAATATTCGATTATTGTAGTTCATTTATCAATTTTGTTCTTAATATATTTAGCATACTAAGTGAATTAGGAAATATCCGTTAAGCGACTTATCTTGCTCTCTGCTGAGAATTCGGAGATTGACTTTCCCTGTAAGTTTATTTCATCGCTTCTCCTTGCTTTTTGTTTCTTGGTACTCTTCAAACTTCGAGAAGAATTCTGATAGAGATATATTTGCATACTGGCAAATTTTGGAAATGGTTGAAATTGGCAAATCGTATCCTTGGCTCTTTATCAATTTTTCAATTGTTGTTCTTCCAATTGAAGTAATTTCTTCATACTGCCTTATAGTCGGTTTAATACCGTTAATTTTAATTGGTGCAATAAATGTGACGTTAATAAAGCTCAATAAGTCATTTTCCAACTGTTCCTGTTGTTCATCTTTAATCTTTGTCATTATTTTATGATAAAAAAATTGAAAAAAATATTGTCCGCTATAGCGGACAAGTGAGTATGATTTGCTATATTTGTATTAGTTTTAAAAAAAAGCGACACGTAGGGCGGAAACTTGGTTTTCGCCAACAACGATGTTACTCTCGTCTGAAAACCGCTAAATGAACACGAGAGGACTGCGGTTCGCCATTTTCTACTGGAAATGCTATCTTTACGATATATTACCAGTAGGGTGAGCCGTCTGTAAGTCTTCTTGGGTTCAAGATTCAAGTCTCGTGTAGACTTGATGACAGGTTTCTTAGCGGTTTCCTGGGCAAGGAGCAGGATGGTTCATCTTATTGGTTTTTCAGCCGATTCGACCTTCCTACAGCTGTTGAGTTTCATCGTTTTTTATAACCAAATATGATTATGACAAAACGATTTAAACACCGTCTAAAATGCCAGGCTTACCTCCAGGATGTAAGTATTCGGTTTTCCAATTTAATTTTAATTAGTAAGATTATTCGGGCTCCAGAATAATCCGGTTAAACAATATAAACCAAAATAGGGGATAGCGGCATCCGCAAAATAGTTCGTGCCGAACAGGTAAGTGCTAGAAAGGCCCTTGACTAGGTTTTTCCCGATCTGTATTTGATACACTACACCCTTAATTTTGTGTAATTAATGAAATTGCTCTTGCGAGACTTCTAACACCTTAAATGTAGCACTTTTATTTCTAAACAACAAAATTAAATACTATAATTTTGTATTGTTATTCTATACTAAATAGGTCGGGTTTTTATTTCTTTCCGAGAGGAAGCGCCATAATAACCCCTAATGATGACTTGTAACCAATTTGCGGGCGCTTTGCGGAACTGTTAATTTTTTCTTGTTGTACAAGCAGTATTTAAAAAAAGCTGCGATTGACAACCCTTTTTGAATGCAATTTTTTTGCAAAGGGGAGGCTATGCCCGTTTAAATTGATCGGG
The DNA here is from genome assembly GCF_002483935.1 of Sphingobacterium sp. UBA7631. Lineage (NCBI taxonomy): Bacteria > Pseudomonadati > Bacteroidota > Sphingobacteriia > Sphingobacteriales > Sphingobacteriaceae > Sphingobacterium > Sphingobacterium sp. UBA7631. Next base: position 879,475 of record NZ_DLIX01000010.1, on the reverse strand, counting down.
TAGGGCTGAAGTCATCTTTTTTGAACCTATAAAATGAATCAAAAATACTTAAATGTACTAGCTCTCGAGCTGGCCATATATCAAGTACACGATCAGAACTATGATCCCACGGATAAGATCGCTGATTTTTGGACAAAGTATGATATCCGGACCATCCAGAATACCATTTCTTTACTACTTAAAAAGTCAGCAGACCGCTGGCCTAATGAAAATCTAATAGAACTCTGCCAAAAGCAGGTGTTCGGCTTCGACCTATTAGCTGTACTGATCGCTTATTTCCATGTGCATAAAGACGATGTAGACATGAGCAAATTAGATTTTTCAGACGCTGAAACAACAGGTTTTAGTTTGGATGAGCTGGAAATCACCAAGCGGATCCATGAATTTTTCGGCCGCATAGCGGACTAACTTTAACAATAAGCAGATGAAACACAGATCAAACTGGATGTCTGCCTTATTGGATAAGGTAGCCTATCTGGCAGCTATAAAAGGTGCCAAAAAAAATAATTTAAAAAAAATACAAAATGCATGGGATAAAAAGTACCCCTTCAATTGTATAGTATATAGCTTAAGGCTAATAATGTCGGCATGTACCCCTGTGCCGATGCCAAAGAGCGTAAAGGGAACGATACAGTTTTCACTGAATCTATACTTTTTAGTTTTCAATGTCATTATTTGTCTTTTAAAGGCATTGAAGAACAAACAAGCCCTATTTATGCTGGCTTGTTTGTTTCATATGTTTAGTTTATCAGCTCAGACGCCCCGCAAGGATAGCGGGGCTGAAGGGCTGTTATCTGTCAGTGGTACTGTCGTATCTTCAGTCGACGGCAAACCGATCGAAGGGGTGTCCATTCGAGTAGATGGTGAAAAGGGTAGGGCTTCTTCGCGTAACGACGGTTCCTTTTCTTTCCAAGTCCCCAATCCCAAAGGTATTGTTTCATTTTCCCATATGGGATTCAGGCGATTAGAACTACCCTATATCAGTGGGGTATCAATGAAAGTGAAATTGATACCGCTGGAGAATCAATTGGAAGAGGTGGAAGTAGTCTCTACAGGATACCAAAAGATTCCGAAGGAGCGGGCGACGGGGAGTTTTGCCCAAACGGATATGAATTACTTCAATAGCCGTCCGTCCACAACGGTGATCTCACGCTTGAAAGGGCTGGTAAGTGGCCTGCGTTTCAACTCGGATAAGGATATTTCCGTAAGAGGGCAAAGTACCATTTTTGCAAATGACCAGCCGCTGATCGTCGTAGACGGATTTCCCTATAGCGGTGATATTGATATGCTCAATCCGGAAGATATTGCGTCGGTAGATGTACTGAAAGATGCAGCTGCGGCAAGTATCTGGGGAGCACGAGCAGGAAATGGCGTCATTGTCATATCGACAAAGAAAGGTCAGGTCAATCAGCCAGTGACTATTTCCTTTTCTTCTCGTTTCTCAATTGCAGCAAAGCCGGATCTGAAATATGCGCCCAATTATATGGATGCACAGACTTACTTATCGGCAGAAAAGCTGCTCTTTGACAATGGACGCTATAATACCTTATTTGACGATACCCAAAATTATCCGGTGATTTCGCCTTATGTACAATTGTTGCATCAGGGAAATATAGCAGAAGCTGAAAAGCTTGTTAGTCAACTCGGTACCTATGATGTCCGGAATGATCTCTCGAAAGCTTTCTACCGCAATAGGCTCCTGCAAAATTATGACCTCAATATCAGTGGTGGCTATGGTAAAGGGCAATATTATACCTCAATTGCGTACAACAAGGATTTGCAGGGGCTAAAGAAAAATCAGTCAGACCGGCTTTCGATCAATCTGTCGAATACTTTGTCGATTACAGATCGCATCAAATGGACTGTTGGATTAAATTACATAAAAGCGAGAAACTCGGTCGATAATACGCTTGCTGAACTGCTCGGTGGCAATGGTCTTTATCCCTATTTACGTTTGTGGGATGACGAAGGTAATCAAACGTCTCTCTATCCAATATTCAGTGGCAACTGGGTAGATCAGCTTGCACCCCAAAAGGGGTTCCTTGACTGGTCATACTGGCCTTTGCAAGAATTGGGGCGTACAGAAAACAATAGCAATACCCATGATATCCGTGCTTATACTTCGGTCAACTTACAATTGGCCAAAGGACTTACTGCCGATATCAGTGCGCAGATGCAACATAGTTTTTTGGATAATAACCTAGTTGCTCCACAGGAATCTTTTTCAACACGTAATTTGATCAACCAGTATACGGAATTGCAGGATGGAAAGGTCGTGGGCTATAATATTCCAGTAGGGGACATTGCCAGTATTTCTAAGAGCCGTACACAGGCTGCGAACTTAAGAGGCCAGCTCAACTATTCGCGTGAAGCGAAAGAGTGGCGCTTGGATATGCTATTGGGAGCTGAACTTTCGCAGACGCAGCGTAGCTCGGATTATTTTAGATTGTATGGCTATGATAAAGATATTCTGACCGCACAGCCAGTCGATTATGTTTCCTATTTCACCTTATCACCTTATGGAACTGCTGCGACGATTCCAAACTACAGCGGTCAGGGAAAAGGTGTTTCTAGATTTGTATCTACTTTTTTCAATGGATCATTTGCACTGCACGATCGATATATTCTTTCGTCGAGCATTCGGATGGACGGCTCCAATTATTTTGGTGTCAATACCAATCAAAAGCTGGTGCCACTATGGTCTACAGGACTGAAATGGCGGCTTATAAAAGAATCTTTCTTTAAAAGAGGGCTATTCGACCAGCTTGATCTGCGCGCTACGTATGGCTATAGTGGTAATCTGTCTTCCAATCTGACGGGTGTGACCACCTTGCAATACCGTAGCAATGCAAGTTTTACGGGCTTACCTTATGCTACATTGGCCAATCTTGGCAATCCCGATCTCCGATGGGAGCGTATCGGACAGGCGAATTTTGCTATTGATTTTCGGTTGGCTAGCAAATGGCTCGAAGGCAGTATCGAGTATTATTTGAAAAATGGAAAGGATATGATCGGTGATAAGCCTTTTGCACCGAGCAGCGGGGTGAGTTCTATGCGCGGAAACTACAGCGCTATTTCGGGGCAGGGTGTAGATATCAGGCTGACGGCTAATTTGCTGAAGGGGAGTATATTTGGCTATCGCTCTGACCTCCTGTTTAGCTATACCTACGATAAGGTAAAGGCCTATGACAAAGGTGTCGTGCCCGTTATGTCATATACGGCGAATGATAATATACCGCGGGTAGGTTTTCCGGTTCACAGCTTATACAGCTTTCAATGGGCAGGACTTGATCCTCAAAATGGTGGACCTCGTATTTTGGACGTGGATGGAAAAGCCAGTGCCGATTATAACAATCTACTTAGTAATCTCCGTGCAGAAAATCTTGTGTACAACGGCATGACTCGAGCAAAATATTTTGGTAGCTGGATGAATCGAATTCGCTATCAGGATTGGGAGCTCGGGGCAAGCATACTATATAAATTGGGTTATGTATTTCGTAAACCCAGTCTTTCGTATAGCCAGCTTGCCAGCGCAGGAAAACTGGTCGGGCATGCCGAATTTGCTAACCGATGGCAGAATCAAGGGGATGAAATGAATACCGATGTACCGAGTTTTAGCTATCCGGCAAACACTAATCGCGACAATCTCTATCAATACAGCACGGTCAATGTAGGTAAGGCGGCACATATTCGACTGCAGGATGTCTTTATTTCTTATAAGCTACATCCACAGATCGGAAAGAAAAATACAGTATTGAAGATTTCTGGGCAGCTGGAAAATCTTGGGTTGCTATGGAGGGCAAATGATTGGGGGTATGATCCGGATTATATTTCAGGAAATGCCAATCCATTAGCAACTTATCCAATACCATTTCAAGTAACACTTGGTGCTTCATTAACCTATTAATTCAATAACAATGAAAATATACATGCTCATATTATCAGTGCTTGGGCTTATCACGATGATAGCTTGTTCCAGCTCTTGGCTGGATATAAAACCGGATCAATCTTTAGTCGTGCCCAAAAGCGTAGTGGACTATCAGGCCTGGCTGGATAACACATCTAAGTTCAATAATTCAAGTTCATTCGGTAATATGGAGGTCTCCGCTGATAACCTCTATGTACCTGATGCAACATTTAATGGACTCAGTTCTGCTGCTGCCCGCAATATATATACCTGGGCAAAGGGGAACGACGATTTTTATGAAGGTGAGGGAAGTGCCAGCTGGAGCGACGCTTACGATAAACTCCTGCAGGTAAATGTGATTATTGAAGGCATCGATAAAGTGGAAAGATCCTCAGATCCAACGGGCTGGGACAATGTAAAAGGTAGTGCATTGTTCTATAGAGCATTTTATCATTATGCACTTTTGGCAGAATTCTGTGGGGCCTATGATGAGGCCGATCCCTTGGGTATCCCACTCAGGAGTACGGCAAATGTGAATGATAAGATGCAGCGTAGTTCATTGAAACAGAGCTATGAATACGTATTGTCGGATTTAGATGCGGCCGAGAAATTACTGCCATTAGTACCAGCCAATAAACTGAGGCCTTCACGCTTGGCAGCTTGGGCGATGTTATCCCGGATCTATCTTGCGATGTCTAACTACGCTGCTGCGCTACAATATGCGCAACTGTGCCTGAGTAGCAATGATCAACTTCTAGATTACAACAGCTTAAATGCATCGGCTAATTTTCCTTTTGATCGATTTAATAAGGAAGTGATATTATCTGTTTACATTGCTAATCCTGCGATTCTATCGCAAAATAACCATGTCATTGATAGCGCATTGTACAGCTCTTATGGGGCGGATGATCTCCGCAGGCAGCTCTTTTTCCGTATTAATGCTGGACTTCCTCGTTTCAAAGGTGGATACTTTGGCGTCGCCAACTGCTTTGTCGGACTGGCAGTGGATGAAGTGTACCTGAATGCCGTGGAATGTCTGTTGCGCACGGGGCAGCTAAAAGAAGCCGAAAATCTGTTTAATAAATTGATGGCTACGCGCTGGAAGACAGTTAAGTATGTTCCTGTAAGCTTTAATGATCAGGCTACAGCACTAAAGACAGTTCTCGAAGAACGGCGCAAAAGCTTGCTTTTTCGCTGTATTCGGCTTACCGATATTAAGCGGTTAAATAAATCTACGGATCAAAAAGTAACGATGCGACGGAAGCTCAATGGTAATGAAATTGTATTGGCGCCAAATGATCCGAAGTATGTACTGCCTATCCCGCAAAAAGAACTATTGTTAAATCCAATGACCCAAAATCCAAGATAATATGAAAAAGATATTTTTAAGTATAGTTATCCTCTTGCATATTGTTTTTACGCTCTCAGCACAAAGGAAATCAAATTTTGTCATGCAGTTAGCGGGCTTTGATCAATTTGAGAAAGCTGCAGTGACCATTCAGCGTATTGACGAAGACGCTGACGTATTAAAACTTGAAACAGAATTAACGGATGGTCACGTCTTTTCGGTGATAGACGGAAAAGGTAAGATCGAGCTTGCAAATTTGCCGAAGCATTTTATACTTACAGTCAATATGTATAAACAGGGCTCTATAAATGAGTTTATTGACAATTGGTATGTATCTGCGACGGATAGTATAGTCGTAACCAATAATCATTCAGTAAGAAATTTTGATAAGATTACTTTTTCGGGCTTCGGCGCTGAACAATATCGTTTACAGTACACGTTGGACGGGATGCTATGGAATAGGGTTAGTTATTTCCGTTATCCTTCATCAATAGACTATTTTACCGGTGATTTTGCCCAGTTGACAATATTTGATCGTGCTGTGGATATGAATATTGAAGCTGGCAGACTGGTCAATAAATCAGATTTGGATTTTCCCGCCAAAGAGTGGATGTTGGCTAATATGTTTTACAAAATCTACTATACCTTTCTTTTGAGGCCACTAACAGTTAGCTTCATTAAAAATGATTCTAAGCGCACTGAAGATATAGCGGGCATATTGCATAAATTTGAGTCGTCTTATGGACGAACTATTGTTGAAAAGGGCAAATTGTCGTCAAGCAATTATATTAATTTTTATCTTGCGTATTGGTCATTAAAAAATACATTGTTTGGTCAAAATAATATCAAGTATAGAATCAAACTATTGGAAGACTATTTTCAAGGCCAATCATTGGAAAATATGGGCTATGCTGCTTTAAAGCGATCATTTTATGGGTTGGATGAGGAGAGTAGAAAAGTTTTCTTGAATTGGCTTATTGCACATTCGAAGTCTTCGATTCGACTAGAAAAGCTAAAGCTTAGGGAAGCAGTGGCAGTCGGCAAACCTTTTCCCGATTTCGAGTTAACAGATTTAAACGGTAAGGTTTGGCATAAAAAGGACTTATTGGGAAAAGTGGTCTTTTTCGATTTCTACTATACAGGATGCAGCAATTGTGCCATTTATTTTAAAAATACGGTTTCTAAAGTAGAAGAGCATTTTAGTCAGAATCCAAACGTATTGTTTGTTAGTGTAAGTATTGATAGAGAGAAAGAACTATGGAAAAAGTCCATTGAATCGAAAAAATATAATTCAGATCATAGTATTAAGCTTTACACAAATGGCTTGCGAGACCATCACCCGTTGATTGAATACCTTAATATAAAAGGTTATCCTTTTCCAATCTTAATGGGGAAAACAGGCTTAATTGAGACTTCGGATAATGTGAAATTAGGAAGAAGTGGCAAAAAGGTGGAAACGCTAATTGAGACCATCGACCAGGCGGTACTGAGATAAAAGAAGCCGGAGTTAAATCTCCGGCTTTTTAAAAAATACTAATTAGGAGTATATTCTCCCTTTTGGTCGCTATTAGGTACAAATGTCGCAGTTGATGGCGGCGCTTGACCCACAACTGGATTCGCCGATCCCAGATTCCATTCCGAAGTACAGACCTTGGAATCATTTGGTTGGCAATCAAGGCCATCTTCATCTCCGTAGATGTAATCAGCTGGATTTGTAGAAGGGCTTCCAGTTTTGTTATAATAACGATGAATTCCAGCCAATTTTTTGTTTGTGGCTGCTTGCTCTGTAAACGACTGCGTCAATATCGCGCCGCCTATTGTTGCTACGCCCAGTAGCAATTTCCCATATTTTTTAATTCGTACCATGGGTTTAAATTTTAGAATGTATAACTTTTGTTCTTACAAGGGCAAAGATTCCCGCGATTAGCCAAATGATATTAAAGACGATATGCGTTTTCCAGCCCATTGATTCGATCACACCACCACAGTGACAAAGCTTTTTCTCTGCAAATTTGACCATCAGACTGAGGTAAATGGTAAATACCCCCATCAAAAGGGTCGATGTCCACAGTGCAAAGCGCTTGATCCGATATACAGGAATAACGAGCAGGATCGCGAGCACAATCTCCAGCGAGGGGATGCCATAGCCGATCAATTTCGCATACTGACCTAGATGGGGGATCTTGCTATTGCCTCTGATAAAGGTAGATATATCCATAAACTTGGCCCATCCCGTGTACATGTATAGAAAGGCATAGCCGTAGATGATCACATCAGGTAAGCGATGATAGATCGAGCGTGCACCCGAGCGGATTGAACTACCGCGTTTTGGGGAGCTTGCCGGCTGATCCTGTTGATGTACTGATATATTGAAGCGCTTTTCCATAAGCTTGTTTATGTGAGTGTTGAATCTCTTTCGTTTTCTGCGGAGCCAACAGCATATCACTGCCGGATTTCCTGGTTGGTTTTACATTCACCGACATCGCGGGAATAAGGCAAATTTTCTTTTGTGCTGTTTCATAACCTTGTTTTTTATTGGAGCTTTTCGGATAGCGCTTTCACCTGTACCTATTACTTTCTTCGATTAATCTGAATGGCATTGCTTTGCTTTATCCGAGCTGCTATTACAAAGTTCAAGTACAATGTATTGTCCATGTTGGGATTTTGAATACTAAGTTTTGTGTTTGCCTCAACGAATAATTGTGATAGGATGCCCAAAAAATTGGACTGTTAGCAATCATGATCCCGAAATAGGCGACGGAGTAACTCGCTGCTGATCCCCATAAATCGGGCAATCTCCTTATGGTTGACATAACTTCTGAGATCGGGATATTTGTCAAACACAAAGTCGTATTTATCCTGATTATCTAAAGATAACATCTTATGCCGATAGTCCAGATAGGTCTCCTGCCTGTCCTTGAGATTGGCATACAGGTAAAATACTTTTGGGTTGTTTGCATTAATTTCCTCCAGTTGTCGGAGCGAGGTACGGTAAGTGCGGCAATCACTCAGCGCGATAAACTGATAGCGATGTTTATGGTTGGGGATCATCAATGATTCGCCAGCAATGGCATAGCGTAAGGGACAGGTTTTCTCGTATTTCCCAAAGATTCCGTCAACGATCAGATAGAGCTCGCCCCAATCGTTCGTCAGTCGCTCGCCCTTTATAAAATTCTCTTCCTCAAATACGGCTGATAGTTCGGGAATCTCGGTTTGCCATTGTGAATTGATATCCCTAAAAAAGGGATCGAGTAGGTGTTCTTTACTTTTTTTCATTGTTTAGTTTATGTTGGAATTTTTTATCATAAAAAAGGAAAAGGCAATTTACATATTTGATTAATTAAAGGTTAATTGAGGGATAAATGACCTATTTGATGGGTGAACTGCATATATCATGGGTGAATGGTATTTTACGCCACGATTGTCAGCTAATTTTCAGTTCAGTGCTGCTTTTTTGCTCTGTTTCCCCCGACTTGTTTTTTTTTCATTTCTTGTTGCAAATTTGTTTATCAGCTGATCATTAAATGAATATATCGTACGATAGAGCAGGATAGATTCGACCTGCATCTTTCGAGTCAACAAAATGATTTAAACATGGCAAATGAATTGCAAACAAGCGTAACAAGTGATCTATTTGAAGGCTATACAGCTTTTGAACTGTTTGGTGACGACCCCATATTGGGCGATCTGGATGATGATAAATGTTGGACAGGATCTCTATAGTTCTTCATCGTACACCAATGGCCTCAGGTGATTCAAATTCACCTGGGCCATATTAACCGAAAACCGAATGAACAATCAAAAAAAAGAACAACTACAACGCCTGCTGTGGATGGCGAATGTGCAAGGCTTTTATCCGGATAAGCCCGCAGTTGAACTGGAGGCTGGCTATCAACGGTGGCAGGATCATCGCCAACGCTTTGCACAGCTGGATTTAGATTTTACTGCTGAAAATGTACTGCTTAAATTGCCTAAACTTGAGCTTGGCTCTTTAGCCGGCAGCATCGTATTTACATTTCATTATGGGCCATATCGCCTTTTGCCACGTTATCTGATCGCAGCAGGTTACCAACTCACCATCGTAGTCTCGGCTGCAGTGCTAAACAGAGAGCGAAGGCAATACGCACGCGATCTGTCTGCCATGGGCTTGCCAGCCGATAGGCTCGAATGTCTCGAAGCGAATAACGCGCTGGTGATACGTAAGATGCTTCAGGCCATTGCACGTAATCGGCTGATCCTGGTATTTTTGGATGCCAATGAATCGGTAGGCAGCAATGACAGTAAAGAGAAGCAGGGGCGATTGCGGATATCTTTCGGTGCAAGCTACTTTTATTGGCGTAGTAACCTGCTTAAGCTTGCACATCAATTTGGACTACCTGTATACGCCATTCATCTAAGTTCAAAACTGCATGAGGCTAGGCCAACCTGGCAAGTGGAAGATCCGCTCACTGTATTAGCCCCGGCGGACAAGAATAATCCCATGGCGCTCGTACAAGCCTTTACCAAACTCCAGGAATACTTTCAGGCAATGATGAAGCAGGATTGGACTGCTTGGGAAAACTGGGGGCTGATGCACCATTACAAGGGATTTGACGAACGAAACGGTTTGGAAGGAAGGAATAAGGGCGGTTGGATGATACCTTTTTCTTTTGCAGATAAAGGTTATCTATTTGATCTATCTCGTAAGCTTTTTTATGAAATTATTGTTAAAAAGGATAATATTATCTAATTTGGGTTAACTACTTGACCGGTTCTAATATGAAGGCTTTTTCATTCAACCTGAGCTTTTTAAACCAATTGCATTACAGGTTTTTACTTGGAATCACAGCACTTGCCGTGCTGCTGGGTATCCTATTCAAAGATTTATGGTTAAATCACCCGCCAAACATCTTTATCATATATATCATTCCGTATTTATTTTATTTTACAGTTTGTTTCAGCACTTTTCATATTATAAGGACGCAGAGGTATCTGCTCTGGTTTGTTTTAGTGCCCGGTGTCGCGCTCCTCGTATTGGTTTATCCAATTGTGAAATGGTATTATTATAGTTTTTTGACGGCACACGGCGTGGTATTTTATTCCCCTTGGAAGGATGGGGATGCGCAAGAGCTATTTATTAAAATCGTTCGTGGCCTTGCGTTCATGTGGCTATTCATTTCAGCCGAAACTTTTTTCTGGCAGAAGAAAAATAAAAAAATGAAGATTTCCAAGCTCCAGCTCGCCGTAAAAGATATTTCTGATCATGCGCTGCTGTCAGGACATTTTTTGTTTAAGCTTTATCAATTCGCTGTTGAGGGAAGAATAGTTTTTGACCTTAAAGTGCTGGATTACTTTCAATACATCATCAATAAAATTGCCACGCGGGACACTCGGGTGGCGCTGGTTGAGGAATGGACTTATCTTAAACAACTGGTGGATATGTGCGTGCATCGTACAATAGAGATCAAAGGCGAGGAGCTTGTCCCCGCTTATATCTGGAACAGGTCTGTCCCCACGCTTTCACTGATGACCTGGGTAGAAAATGCGATCTCCTATAGCCCAATTGGAAAAGCGATCCCTATTGTCATCGAGTGGTTAGATGAAAATAATGCAACAGTTTTTCGGGTGCGTAATCGTATTGCGAGCCATAATGAGAAGAAAGGAACTGGCAAGGGACTAGAACTGGTCAATCGTCTTTTTGAACCTTTGAAAGAACACCGCGTAAATATTGCATATCGTATTGAGGAGCAGATGTATTTTGTGGTAGAGTTAAAATTTATGAAATAATTATGCCTAAATATAGTATTGTTGTGGTCGACGATGACAGATCAGACGCCAATAAGGTCCTCGAACAGATCTTAAAATTAAAAGACATTCACAAAATAGGTGATTTCGAAGATGTCAAAGTTTTCGAGAATGGAAAGGAGGCACTCAACTACCTGATACATCATAAAGTAGATATTCTTTTTCTGGATATACAGATGCCTGAAATCTCTGGATTTGAGCTTTACAGAATATTGCCTGAACAGATGCGTCCAGCGCTGGTCTTTGTAACAGCTTATGCCGAATTTGCGCTGGATAGTTACAAATTGGATGCTTGCGATTATCTGCTAAAGAATGTCTCTTTTGATGCTGTATTTCTGGCTTTAAATAAATGCCTTAAACGATTAGGGACACCAATCATGATAGCGCCAGAGGTAAGGCGTGAATATTACGTATACGAAGTCAAAGATTCTCGCTATAAAAGGGTTTTGAAATATCGAGATATCATCTATATTCATAGCATCGACAATTATGTAGAAATAGTGACCCGTAGCGAAAGGCTGATATGCAGAATCACTATGGAGGAGATCGAAGAAAATATGCCCCTTTCTTATTTTGTGCGTATACATCGCGGTTATATTGTCAACTTCCAGTTTGTTAGGCATATTGATGGTGGCAAGTTATGGCTCACTGAAGGTGAAAAAGCTGGTCTTCCCATCAGTCGATCGCGCAGAAAGAATATCGCCGGCATGAGGAAATCAGTGGAATAACTCGTCTTTTATAAACCCCAATTATACATTATGCGTAAAAATCAGTACCTCAAGGGCTTTTCCATAAGTCCTGGGCATTCCTTTGCCCAAAAATTGATCTTGTTGGAACTATTGGCAGTAAAGCGCCAACTGGCAACTTATCTCGAGCTGCGGGAGCAGCTGGAAGCGGAAAATGTGCTGCTGCGTGATGCCGAATATGTCAAATCGCATGTCGGCATCTCTACCGAGACGCTCTATCGCCTCCAGCGGGATGGTTATATCTGCATCGCGAAGCGCGAGCGCAATAAACGCTATTACCGCGATGTGGATGTAGAACGCCTGCGCAAGAGCTACCGCGGCCTTTAGACCGCTCGATCAATTGATTTCTACCTGTATACGCATTACTTTCTTCGGGCGTCTCTCTGATAGGGAGACGTTTTTTTTATCTATTTTTTTGCATTACATAGTTTGTTAGCTCCACGCCATTTCGGCTGACTTGCTGCTCTTGGATTACCCGATATCCACGGCGCTCAAAAAAGGGCTTTGCGGTTATCGAAGCATGCGTTGTAAATAGATCGCATGCGGCAGCATTTTCCAGTTTATTGCACAGCGCAGTGGCAATACCCTGTCCCTGATAGTCTTTGTGGACGTAAAGGCGGTCGAGGTAGCCAGCTGTTGTGATATCGCCAAATCCTACAAGCTGATTATTCACCACTGCAACGAAGGTATGGTGAGCCAAAAAGGATTCGTTCCAGGCCTTCAGGTCAAGCTGACCCGTCGCCCACACATCCAATTGCTCCTGGCTGTAATCTGCGGCATTGACCGTATGCACCGTATCATAAAATAACTGACTGATCTGTGCCAGATCGGAGGGCTGATAGTGTCGTATTTCCATTTTTTATTTTTAAGGGTTTCAAATTTAAGATTATTTGCACGATTGCCCAACTTTCTTCTCCCTTTCTCCCGACCAGCTCCTGCCTTTGCAGCAATTTTCATCGAATTGGCATCGGGATTTCATCGGGAAAATCCGATCAGCACCCGATGAAATCTCGATGAAAATACGATAAAAGCAGGGAGTTAATCGGGGATTAACTCCCCGCCAGTTAAAATATGACCAGGATTGTCAGGTAAGAGCTATTATGGCTATTTTGTTGATTAACAGTGTTTAGGTGTTCGATTTACACTAAAACGTTTTCGGTAATCACACAACCGATTGCGTTTGGTTCTGATAAGATGAATCTGGTTTTTTAACTGGATATTACGGCCGTCATTCATTTGGTCTGTTTTACCTGAGGACGATAAATAACTTAATTTAAAATCTATACATTTTTTTTCAAGATGAAAACCAGCAAACGTTTACTTATTTTGATGGCTATTGCATTATTCCAGCAGGGGCTCGTAAAGGCTCAGTGGACAGGCAAAAGGGAAAAACCTGCTCACCCCATTGAAGTGAAATTTGGTGCCATTACCAAGCCAAACAGGACTGATACGGCAATGGCCGCATTTCGAAATTATGGGCTAGGCCAATTTATCCACTGGGGTTTATATGCCATTCCGGGCAATGAATGGAATGGTGTAAGCGCCCGGAGCGGTGCACCGGCATCGGAGTGGATTCGAAAATGGGAGGGACCTACCGTACCTGAAAACTGGATAGAAACGTACGACAACCTTTACAAACAATTTAATCCAAAAAATTTCGATGCAAAACGATGGGCCAAGCGGGCCAAAGAAATGGGCGCGAAATATGTCATCTTTACAACAAAACACCACGATGGATTTTGCTTATGGCCTTCTAAATATTCGGATTATACCATAGCGAACAGCCCTTATAAAAAAGATATCGTGAAGCAGGTGGTGGATGCATATACGGAGCAGGGGATCGATGTGTTCTTATATTTTTCTGTAGAGGAATGGACCAACAAGGACTATGTCAAAAACATTCCAAAAACGCCTGATGAGATAGCTCGCTTTGATCGCTTTTTGAAATATACCAGAAACCAGCTGCTGGAATTACAGACAAACTACCCCAAAATAAAAGGCTTTTGGTTTGATGGTACCTGGGATCCTTCCTGGATAAATGCTTATGCGTTTACATATAACCTAGAGAAAGAGTTGAGAAACAACAATCCAAACCTCATCATCGGCTCGCGTTTTCGAAATGATGAACATGAAAGTCGGCATTTTGATTCAAACGGTGTCTTATTGGGCGATTATGAACAGGGCTGGGAGCGGAAGATGCCTGTCAATATGGAGTTGCTGGGCGGCAATGATTGGGACTGTGTGATGACAATACCGCCCAACGGCTGGGGATATATAAAGAATACGGATGGGATGTATTTGAAAACAACAAATGACATCATCGATTTGTTGATGAAATCTCGCGCCATGAACGGTAATTTTGTCCTTAATTTCGGTCCGGACCAAGATGGAAATATGAGTAAACACGAGAATGAACTGATTACAGCATTGGGAAAATGGACGAATACGAATGCTGAAGCCATCTATGAAGTGAAAAATTTTCCCTTAGAAAGTAAATATGGTTACTACACCTTGAGCAAAACTGATCCGACCTCGCTATTCTTAACGGTAATCAATAGGCCTGTAGATGGTATATTAAGACTTGTTTTTCCTAGCAATGCCAAATTGGTTCCCGCATCGGCAGCTTTACTAGATCATCAGCGTGATCTGCTGCTGAAAAAAGCAAATATTGGTTTGGATAGAGATACAAATACGTATTTCGATATCATTATCCCTGAAGGTTTGAAAACGAAAAGAGCTTTCGTAATTAAAATAAAACTAAGTACTCCAGCGATTTCAGAAAATAAACTGATGGATGCAAAAATCTAAATAGTAATAATACTGGTCGTAATAATAAAAGGCAGGAGTTAATAACGCATTAACTACCTGCCAATCCAAATAATACCATTATCCTAAGATGGTGAAGATATCGATACTACTCCCGGTAATCAGTATCATCTACCTTTTTACTTTTGATTTTTTTGCCCATTTTAATCTTTATGTCGGTTCTAAAAAGTATGAGTGCAGGTCTATGATCGGTCAGTTTTCCGATGCCTGTCGGTCAACGGTCGGTGTAACTTTGTTTGTTTATTTGTTATTGATTTAAAGTGTTTTATGTTTGTTATGTCAATCAGATGTACCGGTACGAAACAGGATTGATTTTAACACATGGGAACTATTGTAAACGGAGCAAATGGAGGCTTTAAGGGTAAAGCCGGCTCAGTAATCGGAAGTAGTTGGAAGAGCATCAACTACATCAAAGGGCTTTATAAAAAGAGATCAAAGCCCGCCTCAGAGGCACAGCTCATCCAGCAGGAAAAGTTCAGGACGCTGATGCGTTTTCTGCTACCGATCAATGTCTTTTTAAAAATCGGTTTCGGTGGTAAAAACACCGATAAAGTGACCCCGATGAATGCGGCATTTCAATTCAACCTCAAAAGGGCGATCACAGGTGTCTATCCCGATTTTTCGCTTGATTATTCCAACATCAGTATTTCGGATGGTGGCTTATACGGCGGTGGTACAGCAGCCGTGTCCTATGACTCGGGCGAACTTATCTTTACCTGGTCGACAGGTGCCAGCGAAACGTTCGAAACCTTTGGGGATGACTTGGTGTATGTGCTGGCCTATCATCCCGAAAAAGATGAGTTCATTTCAACTCCGGCACCGAGTACGCGATCGATGGGTGTGGTGACCTTTTTGGTACCCGACCATCTAGCTAACGGTTCAGTGCATACCTGGCTGTTTTTGTCAAATCGGTCCAAAACCCGGGTGTCTAAAAGTGTGTATCTGGGCGAGGTACAGCTTATCTAATTAACTGTGGGCTGGGCCGATCGGGCTCAGCTCCTTTTTAGCAGCTTATTATGGTAAAAAAGACAATCAGCCCCGGGCAGCAGCGCGTGCGTACAGCCTTTAAAGCGGGGGTGGCTTTTTTGAGGCCTTTAAATGGATTGGTCAAAAAAGGGTTTTCCGAGATGGCCAAACGGAAAAATAGCCTCGCAGGGGGATTGGCCCTGGGATGTTTGCTAAAGATGGCCATCAGGCATGAGGAGGGTGGACCTGTGGTAGATCCTGCATTGGTACGCCTCAGTGAAGGTTCTCTGTCAGGTCTATATGGCATTAGCATAAATCGTTATGCCGATTCTATTGAACTGACGCATGAGGTACGGTATTCGCGATTTTTAGATTCGGATGACAGGCTAATACTCTGTGCCTATCAGGTAGAGAAAGGCTATGCCTACGTCAACGAGCAGATCTGGCAACGGCGGGAAGGACGCGTAATTTTGCCGATTCCCGAAGGATTCCGCGAGGATGGATTCCATCTTTATCTACTGCTGTCAGACCGGAAGGGTACAAAGTATGCACGGTCAAAATATCTGGGTTATTCAACAAAATGAAAACAAAACATATCCTGCTGCTCCAACGGAAATATGGGGCGCAGGGAACCAATGGAACCATCACCTATCAGGGTGAAGAAATCTGCCATACAATCGAGCTACCCGACAGAAATAATATTCCACGGATTAGCTGTATCCCCATCGGGCAGTATAAACTTGAAAAGCGGCGTTACCCCAAACATGGCGAACAGATCGGCATTCCCATGGTACTCGGACGCGAAGCAATTCTCATCCATGCGGCCAACAATGCGTTAAAAGAGCTGCAGGGCTGCATTGCCCCGGTCACGACTTTAACCGGTATAGGTACAGGGGATTACAGTGGCAAAGCTTTAGCAAAACTCAAGGCGCTGGTGTATAGCCTGTGGGATATGGGGGATGAAGTGTATTTGAATATTCGGTAGCAATTTGGAGGACATGAATTTGCGCTGCATTCCTTTGTGCCATCTTCTTAGCAATATGACTGCATAAATCAAACTCGCTTTGCTCGGACAGTGACTTATGCTATCGTCATATTGCGTCAGCGATAGGCAGTCGCAATGCCTGGCTTTCAATTCTTTGTCCTCCTATATTGCTCGAATAAAGAAGTGGGAAGGATTGGATGAGGGTCTACCGCTCTATTCCTTGGTGCAATTGCTTTTGCCCAATGGCTATATGAATTCAAACTCACTTCGTTCAGACAAGAATTCATTTTTAACGCCTTTGGACTTCATCAATTTGCAGTCGGAATATTAGGCTTTGACCGTTCATCCAATCTATTATAAATAATTATGAAAAAGATCTTAATGAAAATAGGACAGGTGCTGCAGGTGGTTCTTGCGGCTCCGGTCAAATGGCCAGGTAAAGCGGGTAATATATTGAAGTATATCGCCGTAGGCCTGGGGATATTGGAA
Organism: Sphingobacterium sp. UBA7631; assembly: GCF_002483935.1. Lineage (NCBI taxonomy): Bacteria > Pseudomonadati > Bacteroidota > Sphingobacteriia > Sphingobacteriales > Sphingobacteriaceae > Sphingobacterium > Sphingobacterium sp. UBA7631. The sequence continues at coordinate 862,424 of NZ_DLIX01000010.1, read as the reverse complement.
ACAGTGATGGAAGAGGAAAAGCCACCACCTGAACTTCCGCCTGAAAAGGAGGAACTCTTCGCTCTGCCGACTAACGAAGAGCGGGACGCTGCCGCGAGCGACCGGATAGATGACCGGCCAGACAGCGCGACGATACAGCAGAACGCGGAAAGGAGTGAAGCTGATGCGGTGGAATGATATTCGTATCTCAGCCCTAGGTGGCACGATCTGCTCCATCTGGGCAAGCATCTCGCTGGGCGATGTGCTGCAGACGGCATTGACAGCCGCGCTGGGCACCTTGATCAGTTTCGCCACGAGTAGATTATTGGCGAAGTTGGGCAAACGAAAGCGATGAACAGCGGTAATCTAGGCGTATCTACGGGTGCGCCTAACTTTTGTAGGGCTTCGACATATTGTATTGATATCAATTTTGGAATGCGTTCGGGATCAGAGGGAAACGAAATTTTTCACACTATTATCGAGGGGGCACAGGCCGTATTGTCAATAAATTGAGGATAAGCGTAAAAATAATTTTTTCATTTTGTTGACACTAATTTGAGACATCTGTCATACATTTGTGTCAAATGAGTAAAGACAAATTAATAAATAGCGCTGTAAAAGTTTTTAATGAAGATTTTCATGCGCCATTAGAAAGGGTAGCCGAAGTTGCTCAAATAAGCAAGCGAACTTTGTACCGATATTTTAAAGACCGAGAGGCTCTTATCACAGCCTGCTATGCCGACATGCTAGAAAATTGGTATCAGGCTATGGTAACAGCCTTCAACAGCGATAATGATCCGATCAAACAATTGGAGGCAATGTTACATGCTGCTATCGACTGCGGCGTAAAGTATATTTTCTTACACACTTTGGAAGAGAAGCATGTTGATGTTGCAGACCTGGATAAAGATAAATTATTGGCTTATGAACGAACAAAAGAAAAATGGTTCGCTTTGGTTCCTGAATTGCAGGAGAAACATATTATAGACAATCGATTATCAGCTCCCTGGATCAGACATCTCTTTGAAAGCATGGCAAGGACTAGTGTAAAGGCATTAAATTCTGGTGATGTTGCTCCAAATGATCTTAAAAAATTTGCTTGGTTGTCTTTCAGCCGCAGTATAGGTATCCGATAATCTCCTAAATATAATAACATGATAAAGTCTTTTTTGCTGATAGGGCAATCAAATATGGCGGGCCGTGGTATTCAAAATTCCGTACCTCCTATAATTAATGAATCAATAAAGATGCTCCGTAATGGTCGTTGGCAGATAATGGCCGAACCAATACACAGCGACAGGCCTATCGCCGGTGTTGGGCTTGCATCGTCTTTTGCTGCCTCGTGGCATGCAGACAACATTGGCGAGGAAATCGGCCTTATCCCTTGTGCCGATGGCGGTACCAGCCTGAACGACTGGCAGGCAGGCGGCGAACTTTTTGACCATGCTATTTTTCAGGCAAAACTTGCTCAGCGCAGCAGTAAGTTATCGGGAATTCTATGGCACCAGGGAGAAAACGATTCATCTGCAGAACTGGCCGCAAACTATGTCGATAAATTTGATGTTATTGTCAATGAGCTACGTAATCAGTTAGAAGTTCCTGATGTTCCCCTTATCATTGGTGGGATAGGCGATTTTTTGCCCCATGGGCAGTTTGGAGCACATTTCCATGATTATTATTTAGTTAATAACGCCTTACAGGAATATGCAGCATCACACAGTAATTGTCATTTCGTTACCGCAAAAGGTTTGACTGCCAACGAAGACCAAATCCATTTCGACGCGAAGTCAGTTAGAAAATTCGGGCTTCGATACTATCAGGCATTTTTAAATGCAGCAGATGTGACTGAAGCTTTAATTGATGAAGACGAATTGCTGGAAAAGATTTATAGACGTGAATCGTCGCCTAATGAGCAGAAATTTATATTAGAGGTTCAATTTGCATCTGGAAAAATTGCATTTAAAGAATTTCAGGAACAACTGAAACTGATTGGTAAATAACGTAATAATTTGGAAGCTAGGGATCTTGATAGAACTCAAAAATTATTAGAAAATTCAGTAGTTTATGAGGAAAAGAAATAAAGTTAACGATATAAGCTTGGGTTTTTACCAATAAATTTTTGTTTATATTTGAGTTACGTTGATCAATTATAATAACCTAGTGAAAGCGAAACAACTTATTCTTCTATGCATTTTTGCGATGGCTTACTGTACACCATTACAGGCAAGCAAAATAGATTCCTTACTGCAAGTCTTAGATAAAGCTATAAATAATAGGACAGTTTATTTAGATACCAAGATTCGTCAGATTGATTCAATCAAAGATCGGTTGAGAAATCACTCAGCAGCCAAAGATCGCTATGAGATACAAACCCAGTTAATCTTTGAATATCAAACCTTAAACTGCGATTCTTCCCTTACCTATATTGATCACAATATCGCAATAGCCAAACAATTGAACGATCAGAAGCTCATGACCGAAAGCCAAGTCAAATTGGCTTTTGTTCTTTCCATCTCTGGATTGTTTACCCAGGCATGGGAGGTACTGAAGCAAATCGATTATGATGGGCTGCCTCAGCACCTCAAGGTCATCTACCACTGGAGCTATATCCGTTATTATGAAAACTTGATCAAATATACTGACCACGATAATTACAATAGGCAGTACGAAAGCGAAATCGCCAAATCTAGGAATAGCCTCATGGGACTGCTTGACCCAAAATCGGATATGTACCTCAAGGAGAAAGCATTTAAACTCAAAGCAGCCGGTATGTTTAAAGAGTCTAGGGATCTTCAGTTGCATTTATTTAAAAAGGAAAAAAGTGATACACACGGTTATGGAATGGCTGCCATGGGTCTTGCTATGATTGCTAGAGAACTCGGCGAAATGCAGCTGGTAGAAGAATACCTGATCATGGCTGCAATAACAGATGTACGCCTGGCGATTAAGGAAAACGAGTCGTTATTGACTTTGGCGATTTACTTGAACAAAAAAGGGGATGTAAACAGAGCTTTTACCTATATTCAGGCTGCCCTGGACGATGCCAATTACTACAATTCGCGCTTCCGCAATACCGTGATTGCACGTACGCAGCCTATTATCGAAGCGACCTATCTGGCCAAAATCGACCAACAACGGAAAAACCTACGTCTGTATGCGATCGTAATCAGCATATTTGCGATTATTTTGATCCTCACACTCTATTTCTTATTTAAACAGATGAGGATCGTATCCCGTGCTCGAAAGAAACTCAATATGACCAATGAGCAACTGACGCTCGTCAACCATAAACTGGACGAGGCCAACCTCGTGCGTGAACGTTATATCGGCTATTACCTCAATCAGTGTGCGGTGTACCTAGACAAATTAGATGATTTCAGGAAAAATGTGTACCGTAAAGTCAAAAGCCGTCAGCTTGAGGACCTGCAGCAACTTACCTCCTCCAATGCATCACTTGAAAAATATGCGCAAGATCTTTATACTGATTTTGACCGTACGTTTCTAGAGGTATATCCCAATTTTGTCGATGAATTTAATAGCCTGCTCCGGCCAGATGAACAGTATCAGCTGAAAAAGGATAAACTCAATACCGAGCTCCGCATTTTTGCGCTGATTCGATTGGGAATATCTGATGTGAACCAGATCGCTATATTTCTACGTTATTCGATGCAAACCATCTATAACTATAAAAGCAAAGTAAAGAGTAAGGCGATCAATGATGCTGAACATTTTGAAGAAAAAGTACGAAAACTGGGCGCAGTATCCCCAAATCAATTCTAAATCATTTACCAAAACACTTTGCTTGCTTATTTGTAAAATTTTGTTTTTCAGTTTTTTAGTTTGATTTCTGTGCTTTAATCGTTTACTAAGAGCCCTACTTGCAGCTGCAAGTAGGGCTCTTGCGTTATACATTTGTTTCCAAGGGAATGCCGATAGAACCAATACCAATTTGATAAATCTATATTTACGTTTTACCTATCGTCAACCTGATACAATTTTAATCTTATGGGAAATTATTCTAAAAAAATCTTTTTAGCAGGATTCATCGTTCTCGTCTCTTTGGGAACAGCTCTCCGGACTGTTGCACAACAAATTTCGCCTTTTAAGGATGGCGATCGCGTGGTCTTTTTGGGAAATAGTATTACAGATGGTGGGCACTACCACGCCTATATCTGGCTGTATTACCTCACACGTTTTCCCGAAATGAAATTGAAGGTATTCAACGCCGGAATCGGGGGCGATCGCGTGGTGGATATGCTCAGAAGATTGGATGGCGATGTTTTCAGCAAGCAGCCTACGGTATTGATCACGACTTTCGGTATGAACGATTCAGGCTATTTTGAATATAACGGTGATCAGCCGGAGATTTTCGCGGATACCAAGGTAAAAGAGTCGTATGATGGGTACAAGGAAATGGAAAAAAGATACAAAGGGTTGGTCGATACCCGTCTGGTATTGCTTGGAAGCACGCCTTATGATGAAAATGTGGTGATCAAGGATAATAAGCCCTTTAAAAATAAAAATAAGGCTATGAAACGCATTGTAGATTTTCAGCGTGAATCGGCCAAAAGCAATGGCTGGGAATTCTTTGATTTTAATCAGTCCATCAGCGCAATCAATGCGAATTTTCAGCAAAAGGATCCAACCTTCACCATATCGGGAAGCGACCGCGTGCACCCGGATAATAATGGGCATATGGTCATGGCTTATTTATTCTTAAAAGCACAGGGATTTGCCGGTCAAGGGGTAGCTACAGTGGGTATTGACGCCTCGAAGCAACGTGTGACAGAAGCAAAGAACTGTACGGTTGAAAATGTCAAAAAAGCTGGAAATAACCTCAGTTTTGATTATCTAGCGGCGGCATTGCCTTATCCTATAGATACAGTCGCTAGAGGCTGGGGGGCTAAATATAGTCAGCACGATGCCGTTAAGATCGTCCCTTTTATGGATGAAATGAATCAGGAAGTCTTGCAGGTAAAGGGACTTAAAGGAAATTACACCTTATGGATTGACGATCAGGAAATCGGTGTATGGTCTGCTGCGGATCTCGACAAAGGGGTCAATCTGGCAACTCAGACACGGACACCACAATATCAGCAGGCCTTGAAAGTGATGTTCCTCAATGAAGAACGCTGGGAGATTGAACGCCGCTTCCGTGATCTGGCCTGGGTGCAGTATAATTTTTTTCTCCCAAAAGGATTGTTGAATGCCGACAATCGAAAGGCAATCGAGGTCATGGACCAACATGTCGCCACAGATGGTTGGTTGCGTGCAAAAAGAGATCTCTATGCCAAAGCGATGTATCCTGAAGTACGCGCGGCCTGGCAAAGCCAAATTGATGATCTACAGCAGCGCATGAATGAAGTAAATCAACCTGTTAAGCGTTCTGTGCGTCTTGTGCAGCTGAAAAAATAATGGCATGACCGGGTTGAAAAAAATAGCAGTTATTTTGGTCCTTGTGTTGGTTTCAGCAGCTGGACTAAAGGGACAACAGCAAGCTTATTTTGTCGATGGTTATCACGGCGGGGTTTACGGACACTACCCATTTTGGGTAACGACATTTATGCTCGACCATCTGGAAGCATCACCAAGCTGGCGAATTGGACTTGAGATCGAACCGGAGACCTGGGATACGGTCAAGGTTAAGGATGCTGCTGGCTATGCACGCATGAAGGAATGGGCGAAGGATTCACGTCTGGATTTCACAAATCCGACCTATGCGCAACCTTATCTGTATAATATCTCTGGTGAAAGTATTATTCGCCAATTTGCTTATGGTATGGCTAAATACCAGTCGCATTTTCCGGGGATTAATTTTACAACTTATGCTGTGGAAGAACCTTGTTTTACAAGCAGTCTACCCCAGATCCTTCGGCAATTCGGATTTCAGTATGCGGTACTTAAAACGCCAAATACCTGCTGGGGAGGCTATATCAGGGCACATGGTGGTCAATTTCTGAATTGGGAAGGGCCCGATGGTACGGCAATCCTTACGGTACCCCGTTATGCAAATGAGGCTTTTGAAAAAAACTCCACCTGGCAGACTACGGCTTGGGCCAATACCGCGGACTATTGGAAGAGTTGCTATGATGCTGGAATTATGAATCCAGTCGGTATGTGCTACCAGGATGCAGGTTGGAAAAATGGTCCGTGGATGGGAACGGGCGAACAGGTGAAAAATAAGGTGCTTTACACCACCTGGACGGAATATTTTCGGTCGGTCCCGGCTGGACGAGCTGTGCCCAGCTGGAAAATGGGGCAGGAGGATATTTTGGTTAATTTAATGTGGGGGAGCCAGGTGCTGCAACGTATTGCACAACAGGTGCGCAAAGCAGAAAACAGCATACTGCAAGCTGAAAAAATCGGTGCCATGGCTTTTATGGATCATGGTTTTGTACCAGATCATAAACGCCTTGACGAAGCTTGGCGAACCTTGATGATGGCCCAGCACCACGACTCGTGGATTGTGCCTTACAATAAATTGCATCAGGACCAGACTTGGGCGCAGGCGATCGAGAAGTGGACAAACAATACCCTGAACATTGCGGACCAATTGATCCAGCAGGCAAATGCTTCTTATGCCACTTCCACGCGGAGTACCAATTCGGAATTGGGCTATATCCGGGTTTATAATACGCTAGCCCGGCACCGAAAGGAATGGGTACAGGTTTTCTTGCCAAAGCATATGGATGATGCCACTGTGTGGACTGGAAAACAGCAGGTATTGCCTGTGAAGTGCCGTCAAACGGATCAGGGTAAGGTCGTGGAATTTGAAGCAGAAGTAAACGGCTTCGGCTATGCTACCTATCAGCTTAAGCCCGCTCAACCCATTAAGCCGGGACAATCTAAATCTCGTGAGCGACGAAAAATCGTCCGCTTTGATACCGAAGGCAATTGTATTCTCGAAAATGAATTGTACAAGATTGTGCTGGACAAAAAGCAGGGTGGAACAATCAAGAGTCTGATTGCCAAATATGCAAATCATAAGGAATTCGCTGCACAAGATGGGGGATATCGGATGGGAGAAATCGCAGGGCATTTTTATGAGCAGGAGAAATTTTATTCTTCCAAGGAAAGCCCTGTAGTGTTTACTATCGTACAGGATGATGGGCTGAAAACAACGGTGGAGGTAAAAGGGAATATCAATGGGCATCCTTTTGTTCAGTTGCTGTCTCTAGTGGCAGGGCAGCAACGCATCGATATGGACCTGACCATCGATTGGAAAGGCAATGTGGGAATCGGTGAATATAAGCAACAAAAGAAATGGACTGATAATAGACGTGCTTTTACGGACGATCGCTATAAGTTGAAAGTCATGTTTCCTTCAACTTTGAAACAGGGGAAAATAGCCAAAAATGCACCTTTTGACGTCACCGAAAGTAGCTTAGAGGATACTTTTTTTGGCCAGTGGGATCAGATTAAGAACAACGTGGTGTTGAACTGGGTAGATCTCTATGATGAAAATAGCCAATATGGACTCGCCATACTGACCGACCATACGGGGTCATACGTCCATGGTAAAGCGTATCCATTGAGTCTGACGGCACAATACTCGGGTTTGGGATTGTGGGGGATGGATTATAAGATCACTGAACCATTACACATGCGCTATGCATTGATACCACATGAAAATAACTGGAATACAGCGCGTATCGCAGACCGAAGCAATGCCTGGAACGAACCCTTGCTGGCATGCTATCATCCCCATTTGAAACTCAGCGATCGTCAGCTGATCACAATCTCGGATAATAACCTGGAAATCTCGGCCTTGCAGCTGGACCATGGACAACTTAGCTTACGCCTCTTTAATACGCGCAATAAACAGGCCACATCATCTGTCGCCATAAACTCTCCTGCGGCTTCGCTGCAGGAAGTTCTGCTAAATGGTGAGCAAAAGGGGAATATTCCCCTGAGTAGGATAGATGACAAGAGGAAGGCTTTTGTGGTGCAGCTGCCAAAATTCGGAATCAGAACCTTTCAGATTAATAAATAGAACCTAAGAAACGATAAATCAATATGAACAAATTATATGGACTGCTATCTTGTTTTGTTATCGCGCTAATCCTGTCTTCGACATCGTGTGCTAGTCGCCGATATCATCCTGTTCCCAGTTTAGCAGACTATGTCAATCCATTTATTGGTGCGAGTACAAGTGTGGGCGCCGCAGGTACGTATCATGGTTTGGGAAAGACTTTTCCGGGGGCGACGACACCCTATGGCATGGTACAGGTGAGCCCTAACACGATTACAGGCGGTGATAACAGTCCTGGGTATAGTTACGAGCATCGCAGTATGGAAGGTTTTGCTTTCACGCAGATGAGTGGAGTAGGCTGGTATGGCGATCTCGGAAATTTTCTGGTGATGCCTACCACCGGTAGGTTGCATACCATTGCGGGTAAGGAGGATGGTACCGTGACCGGTTATCGGTCTCCCTACAACAAGTCCACTGAGATCGCCCAGGCTGGCTACTATGCGGTTGATCTCGAACGGTATAACATACGGGTGGAGGCTACCGCTGCCCCACATAGCGGTATGCTTCGTTTTACCTTTCCGCAAAGTAAGGAATCACGTATCCAGATTGATTTGGCGCGTCGCGTTGGCGGCACTGCGATACAGCAATATGTCCGAAAAGTAGATGACTATAGTATTCAGGGATGGATGCACTGTGCGCCGGAGGGCGGTGGCTGGGGCGATGGCGACGGTAAGGCAGATTATACCGTTTACTTTTATGCACGCTTTGATAAACCCTTAAAAAAATATGGTATCTGGTCGGCAGAAATCCCCGACAACTGGACGCGTAAGCGTGAGGATGTACAATCCATAACCTACCAAAATCGGATAGCCGAAGCGAAGGTATGGCCCGGAAAAAACGAAATGGAAGGCAAACACCTTGGCGTTTTCTCCGAATTTGAAACCCGACAGGGCGAGCAGGTCAATCTACAGGTCGGCATTTCTTTCGTCGATATGCAGGGCGCCGAAAATAATTTTAAAAAGGAAATCGCAGGCAAGAATTTCGATGAAGTCCGTCGGGAAGCCAAAGAAATGTGGAATACACAGCTGTCAAAGATCGCTGTCAATGGTGGTACAGAGGATCAGAAAACGATCTTTTACACAGCATTGTATCATACCATGATTGATCCGCGCACTTTTACGGATGTGGACGGACGTTATACGGGTGGTGACAACAGAATACACCATAATGAAAGCTTTACAAAACGGACCATTTTTAGTGGGTGGGATGTTTTTCGGTCACAATTTCCGTTGCAAACATTGATTAACCCCAGCTTAGTAAATGATGAGCTCAATTCATTGATCAGTCTGGCTGATGAATCTGGAAAGGGTTATTTTGAACGCTGGGAATTATTAAATGCGTATTCAGGCTGCATGATCGGTAATCCTGCGCTATCGGTACTGGCAGATGCCCATGCGAAAGGAATACGCAATTACGACGCACACAAAGCATTAACTTTTGCAATCAATACCTCCAAAAAATTTGGCAATGATTCTTTAGGTTACAGCCCCGGAGCATTGAGCATTTCGAATACGCTGGAATATGCATACACCGACTGGTGCATAGCACAACTGGCAAAAGGATTGAACAAGACGGAAACAGAACACGTTTATTTGGCCAAAAGTCAAGCTTATCGGAAGATATTCGATCCGGAAAAAGGCTGGTTCAGACCCCGAAAAAGCGATGGGTCATGGGAAGATTGGCCCGTAAATGCCCGAATCAAGGAATGGTATGGTACCATTGAAAGTAACCCATATCAGCAGGGTTGGTTTGTGCCACATGATATTCCAGGCATGATCCAGTTGATGGGCGGTAAAGAAAAGACCTTAGCTGATCTAACGGATTTTTTTGAGAAGACACCTGAAAATATGCGCTGGAACGATTATTATAATCACGCCAATGAGCCCGTGCATTTAGTTCCGTTTTTGTTCAATCATCTGGATGCGCCTTACCTTACCCAAAAATGGACCCGTTACATCTGCGACAACGCGTATAGTAATACCGTAGAGGGAATCGTGGGAAATGAGGATGTAGGACAGATGTCGGCCTGGTATGTGCTGGCCGCCTCGGGGATACATCCCTCTTGTCCGGGGGCAACCCGCTTTGAAATAACAAGTCCCATATTCCAGGAATTGTCTTTTCAGCTGGATCCTAATTATTTCTCGGGAAAAAGGTTTCGCATTGTCGCTCACGATAATTCGGCGGATAATATATATATCCAGCGGGCAGTCCTAAACGGAAAGCCTTATGCTAAAAATTACATTGATTTTAAAGATATGGTGGCTGGGGCAACTTTGGAACTCTATATGGGGCCTAATCCAAACAAAGACTGGGGGATCAAATGAAAAAAAGACTAGTATATATACTGCTATTCCTACAGCTTACTCTTGTTGGCTATGGTCAAGTACGCGAGATTTCGCTCAATAGTGATAATCCTACGATTCGTTGGGAAATAAAGCCCCAGTCGGATCTGCCTTATTCAGGGCAGGAAATAGCACAACCCGATTTTCGGATGAAAGACCCTGTGCGCGGTATTGTTCCGGGGGTCGTCTTCACAGCTTATGTGGATCAAGGACTGGTACCAGATCCCAATTTTTCAGACAACATCTACCGCGTAGATGAACGGCTATTCAACCGTCCGTTCTGGTACCGTACCTCTTTTCGCCTGCCTGCAGACTATAGAAAGGGACAACGTGTGTGGATCCATTTTGACAATACCAACCGTTATGCCGATTTTTTCTGCAATGGCGTGAAATTATCGGGTACAGCTGGCTCTACCAAAGATGTCAGTGGCCATATGTTGCGCAGCAAATTTGATATCACAGATCTCGTGCGTGTGGGGCAGGAAAATGCAATCGCGGTGTTGATTACCGATGCCGATCAGAAGAAAACACTTACGGCAAAAGAACCTTTTGGCGTAACGGCAAGCCCCACGTACTTGGCTGCGGCTGGCTGGGACTGGATGCCTTATGTGCCGGGACGTTTGGCTGGGATTACTGGCAATGTATCGCTGCGCTTTGCTGGCGACGTCAGTATGGAAGACCCTTGGATGCGGTCCGACCTGGAAAGCAACGAGTTTGCCTACCTGGACTTTTCGACCGATCTAAAAAATACAGGTGATCAACCCAAAGAAATAACACTGGAAGGGATCATCAAGCCCGGGGATATCCGATTTTCTAAAAAGGTAGAAGTTCCGGCACATAGCACCCAAAGGGTATATATCACCCGCAAGGAGGTGAAGGAATTTTTGATCAAACAGCCGCTGCTATGGTGGCCAAATGGTTATGGGGATCCGAATTTGTACAGTTGTTCGCTTACCGCAAAAATTGGTGATGAGATCTCGGATCAGAAGCAGATCCAGTTTGGTATCCGTAAATATGAGTACCATTATGTACGCAATAAGGCAGGATGGCCAGTGCTGAATTTTTATGTCAACGGAAAAAAGATCTATCTCAAAGGTGGGAATTGGGGAATGAGCGAATACTTGCTCCGCTGCCAAGGGGAAGAGTACGGTCTCAAGATCAAGTTACATAAGGATATGAACTATAATATGATCCGCTTGTGGACGGGCTCGATCACAGACGATGCTTTCTATGATTATTGCGATCGTTACGGGATGATGGTGTGGGACGATTTTTGGCTCTATGTGGCATATAATGATGTGGCCGATGATGATGATTTTAAAGCAAATGCGCTCGATAAAGTAAAACGACTGCGAAATCATGCCAGCATCGCTATCTGGTGCGGCGCCAATGAAACGCGTCCAAAACCTGAATTGGATAATTACCTGCGTGCTATTGTGGCGTCTGAAGACCACAATGATCGGCTGTATAAGTCCAGTTCCAATCAGGATGGTCTTTCGGGAAGCGGATGGTGGGGCAATCAGCCACCGCGGCACCATTTTGAAACTTCGGGAAGCAACCTAGCCTGGAACGATCCGCCTTACCCTTATAGCAGCGACTACGGTTATGGCCTACGTACGGAAATCGGAACGGCTACTTTTCCCAATTATGAAAGTATCGTGAAGTTTATCCCAAAGGACAAGCTCTGGCCATTACCTACGGACGAACAGCTCAAATCGGAAGATGACAATGTGTGGAATAGGCATTTTTTCGGTAAGGAAGCTGCTAACGCCAGTCCTATCCAGTATAAAAGTGCTGTCAATAAACAGTATGGCGAATCGATGGACCTATCTGCATTTGCTGAAAAGGCGCAATACCTTAACCTCGAAGTCATGAAGGGCATGTATGAGGCCTGGAACGACAAGCTCTGGGACGACGCAGCAGGCATGCTGATCTGGATGAGCCAATCGGCCTACCCTTCATTGGTATGGCAGACCTATGATTACTATTACGATGCAACGGGCGCCTATTGGGGAGCGAAAAAGGCCTGCGAACCGGTACATATTCAATGGAATGCATCCAACAACAGTGTTAAGGTGATCAATACGAGCTTAAAGAGCCTTGATTCGGTATGGATTTCGGCGAAGGTCTTTGATATGGATGGCCAGGAGGTCAAAAAATATGGTCTGCAAACCAGTGCTACTGTACATGCTAATATGGCGAAGGAAATCTTCCGTCTAAATTTTGACGACGAGCAAGAAGCTACAGCCTTGTCGGATCTACACTTCATCAAGCTTACCCTGAAGGATAGAAAGGGAGCTTTGCTGTCTGAAAACTTTTATTGGCGAAATGGCCGAAAAGAGCTGGATTATACCAGCTTAACTAGTTTGCCGAAAGCCAAGCTTGAATTTGACTATAAAAAAGAAGCGGGAACCGAAGGTATTATGCTTCGCATTGTTAACCGTGGAAAGTCAGTATCATTTGGTAATCGCTTACGCCTGGTGGATGCAGCAACTAATGAACGCATTTTGCCGCTCATGATTTCGGATAATTATTTTACCCTGATGCCGGGCGAGGAAAAGCATGTTCGGCTTACGGAATCCCATGCACAGCAATTAAAAAATGCGAAGCTGTTATGGAAGCAATATGGTCATGCCGAAAAGGAAACATTGAAACTAAAGAACATTTTTTAAAGATGATACAAATTTAAATAACTGATTATGAAACGAAGATTATGTATTTATCTGACTATGATTTACGCGATGCTAAATCAGGCGCAAGCGCAGCAGGCGGACCTGGTAAAGTATGTGAATACGCTCCAGGGAACGGAATCTGAATGGAGCCTGTCCTATGGAAATACTTATCCTACGGTAGGACTGCCTTTTGCGGTGCATTTCTTTTCGGCACAAACGGGGAAAAATGGAGATGGCTGGAAATATCAATACAAAGCAAACAGCATACGCGGATTTCAGCAAGTTCACCAATGTAGTCCCTGGATGGGCGATTATATGGTTTTTTCGTTGATGCCGGGCCTTGGGAAGTTGGAGGTCAATGAGGAACGTCGCGCGTTATCCTTCAAACATGAAAATGAGATCGCTAAGCCGCATTATTATGATGTGAATTTTGATAACGGCATCAAGGCGGAACTGAGTCCAGTGGAAAGAGGGGCGCATATGCGCTTTAGCTTCCCGAAAAAGGAAAAAGCGTTCTTGCTATTGGATGGCTTTTTGGGCGATAGCGAGATTAAGATAATTCCTGAGGAACGCAAGATTGTCGGGTATGTGCATAATGGGCGTTTTGTGCCCGAGCATATGAAAAATTATTTTGTGCTTACCTTCGATCAGGATTTTAAAGCTTACGGCACCTGGGAAAATGTCAAGGGCACAATCCAGGCCGGGCAGCGCTATGATGCTGGGAAAGGTAAAGGTGGATATCTGGAATTCCGCCCTGGGGCAAAAGTGGAAGTGAAGATTGGTTCATCCTATATCAGTCCGCAGCAGGCAGATCTTAATTTTAAACGCGAACTGGGCGGACACAATACTTTTGAGGTGAGTAAAAAGAAAGCTTTTGATACCTGGAATGCATTGCTGAACCGCGTGCGCGTAGAAGGGGGAACGGAAGCGGAGATGGCAACATTTTATTCCTGCATGTTCAGGGCCAACTTATTTTCACGTAAGTTCTATGAAATGGATCCGGAGGGCAATCCCTATTATTTCAGCCCTTATGATGGTAAGATTCACAAAGGGTACATGTTTACGGATAATGGTTTTTGGGATACTTTTCGTGGACAATTTCCCTTGAGTAATCTTTTGCATCCGGTCATGCAGGGGCGTTATATGCAGTCCTTGCTGGATGCGCAAAAGCAGGCCGGATTTTTTCCGACCTGGTCCAATCCTGGAATGTCCGGCGTGATGATCGGCAATCATGCCATTTCGTTATTGACGGATGCCTGGGTGAAGGGGATCCGAACCTTCGATGCCGACAGTGCTCTGGCTGCCTATTACCATGAAGCGACCAATAAAGGATTGTGGGGTGGATCAAATGGGCGCGAAGGGTGGAAGGAGTATTTTACCAAGGGGTATGTTCCTTATGGCGATATTCACGAAAGTACGGCAAAGACATTGGAATATGCCTACGATGACTTCTGTGGTTATCAGTTGGCAAAGGCTACGGGCAACAAATTCTATGAAAATATCTTTGCCCGGCAGATGTATAACTACAAAAACGTATTTGATCCTCAGGTAAACTTTATGCGCGGCAGGCTAGATAATGGGCAATGGCGTGAACCCTTTGATCCTGTAGAATGGGGTGGCCCTTTCACAGAAGCAAATGCCTGGCAATATACTTGGTCGGTGATGCACGATGTGAATGGCTTGATCAACCTGATCGGTGGGGTGGATAAGTTTAATGCAAAGTTGGATACGTTCTTTACCATGGAGCAACGTGTCAACTACGGTAGCTATAAGCAGGAAATCCATGAAATGCGTGAAATGTTGTTGTCAAAAATGGGGCAGTATGCGCATGGCAACCAGCCGACACAGCACGTCCCGTATCTGTATAATTTCAGCGGTCAACCCTGGAAAGCACAAAAATATGCTCGTATGGTGACATCGCGCCTTTATAATGCGACGGAAAAGGGGTATCCCGGCGATGAGGATCAAGGGCAGATGTCTTCCTGGTATGTATTGAGTGCTATGGGGATCTATAGCGTCTGTCCCGGTACCGATGAATATGTGTTTGGGAGTCCAGTATTCAAAAAAGTGACCATCAGTCTCGATAATGGGAAAACATTTACCATCAAGGCAGATAACAATAGTCTGGAACATGTCTATATTCAATCTGCTACGCTCAATGGAGCAGCCTACGACAAAAATTTTATTCGTTATGAAGATCTGCTGAAAGGGGGCGAGCTTCATTTTGTCATGGGCGATAAACCCAATTATAAAAGGGGGATTTCTACGGCTTCGAGGCCATTTTCCCTGAGTTCGATCGATTAGATCTTTTGAAAAAACTAATGCCAGCGGGCTAGGCTCGCTGACATCATGATAGCATAACCAATTATTTAACTGTTTTACAAAAAATTATGAACAAAAGCCAATTGACATTTTGTGCTCTGGCCTTCCTCGCCTGTACGGCTTGTAGTAAACAGGGATTTTTAGATCAGACACAATCTTCAGATCTGAATGAAGAGGTCGTTTTTTCAGATAGTACGTATACCATTAACTTCCTGTCGGGAATATATGGTGATATTGGGTTTGCGACTTGGCCTAAGCGCTTTGGTGGTGGTGGGCTTGATGCCAGTACAGATGAAGCGGAAGGCGCTGGACTCGGCAGTATCAATACCTTCATCCAGTTTGCCACGGGTACTGTCAACTCCAATATTATCACCAATGATGCCTGGGCAAAACCCTATACTAATATTCGTAGGGCAAATATTATGCTTAAAAACCTGCATAGGGCACGCTTTGGTACGAATATTAAGGTGCGGGTAAAAGCCGAGACCCGGTTTTTAAGAGCTTATTATTACTTTATTTTATTGGAACATTATGGTGGTGTGCCACTGATGGGAGACAGTGTTTACGCAGCAAGTGATGTCATCCCAGCTAAGCGTAATACTTTCGATGAATGTGTGAGCTATATTGCAGCTGAATGCGATGCTGCCGCGCAAGATCTTCCATGGGAACATGCTGGCGAAGACTATGGACGTATCAGTAAAGCAGCCTGTTATGGGTTGAAATCTCGCTTGCTGCTTTATGCTGCGAGCCCGCTATTCAATGGTAGCCCAGTGACAACAGAGGGGACGTTGAAGGATGTCGTTGCCTATCCCGTTGTGGATGAAACACGCTGGCAGCGGGCCGAAGCGGCAGCAGAGCAGGTCATTGAATCGGGACATTACAGTTTGTATGTCAATAACGATCCCGAACTTGGATTTGGCTTCTATCAGCTGTTTCAATTGCGCAAAAACTCAGAATATATACTCGCTAGAATGCAAGATTCCAACCGGGATCTTGAAGGTATCTGGAATCCGCCAACTTTTGGCGTAAGCAACCCCGGCGCTTATCCGTATCTGGAAACGGTGGATGCTTTTGGGATGCGTAATGGTTTGCCTATTAACGATCCCAATGCTGGATACGATCCGAAAAACCCCTATAAAAACCGGGATCCCCGCTTAGCGAATACCGTAACCAGGGATCAGTCGATGGTCTTCCACCGGGATGGATTGGCCCGAAGACCAGTCAATATCTATATCGATAAGACCAATCCAAACAATGTGACTTCGGGGCAGGATGCCATTTACCGGGGCACGCCCACGGGGTATTATACCTATAAGATGGTCAATCGGGATGTAGCGGCGGATTGGTTTAATACCTATACGCCACGCTGTCTGCCGATTATCCGATATGCGGAAATTTTGTTGAACTATGCTGAAGCACGCAACGAATCGCTCGGAATCCCGGATCAGAAGGTCTATGCGGCCGTGGAGGCCATCCGAGAAAGGGCAGGATTGGATCCTTTTGTATTGCCGATTGGCCTAAACAAGGACGCTATGCGTGAGATAATCCGGAATGAGCGACAAAAAGAACTGGCCTTTGAAGGACATCGTTTTTTTGACGTACGCCGTTGGAAGTTGGCCGAATCATTGGAAAACAGACAGCTGCATGGAACCGAACCCGTCCGTACAGCATCGGGGACAAGCTACAATACCATCAAGGTACGAAAACGTGTCTTTGACAAACGGATGTACCTCTGGCCCATCCCGCGATCAGAAGTAGCGAAGTCCTTAGACTTGATTCAAAATCCAGGATATTAAAAAAAACTAAACGGATGAAAATATATAAGATACTCTCATGGTCCTTGATGCTGGTCCTGTGTATGGGAATAAACTCCTGTAAAGATGAGCTGGGCAATATCCCCACCGAAGAGGCCGAAAAAGATATTACCGGAAAATGGCAAGTAACTCAGCTGACCCGAAACGGGGAAGACCTGAGTAAGCGTTTAGCATTGGACAATTTTAAGATCGATTTCAATGCCGATGGAACCTATACCATAGCTGATAATCTACCTTTTGTGGTCAGCGGCTCAGGAAAGTACCGTTTGGACGACCCACAGTATCCCTTTAGTGTTGTGCTTAGTCCAGCAGAAGGCAAAGCGGACATTGTCCTCAAATTCCAATTTCCTGTGGTCAAGGGCAAACGTCAGCTCAGCTTAGTGATGAGCCTGGGTTGTAGCAGCAACACCTATCAATATGATTGTGAACGTTTGAACGGTGGAATATGAAATATCCACGATTGGAAAACACAAGCACCAAGGAAATAATCTGGATATCCATATAGCCTTTAAAGAACAAATTATTTACATATGAAAAAGAACACACATTATTCAACATATATCTACTGGGCAATGGGGCTATTTTTGGCCATATTCTTAGCTCAATGCGGTCTTAAAGCCATCTCAGTAGCTGTGCCAAAAGCTGCAAAGGCAAATCAGCGGGTGACTTTTACGATGAAGTGCGGGGCCGAGCCCCGTATCCAGGGGGGAGGTAATTATAGCACCCAGCTTGTCGCGGGTATAATGGTACCCAAGGGATGGAATGCGCGTAAAAACCTGACCATGTCCTTTACCAGTCCAAAGGGAGATGGCACCATGCGCATTATTCCGGACAGCGAACTCGAACCTGTATCGGGACTGAGCTGGCATCAGGCCGCCAAGAAAATGTTCGGTATAGGCCCCAATCTGGTGGATGATATGGAATGGATTGTTTTTAGAAGTACGCAGGCCTATTCCTTTGTCAATAACGAAGATATCGATTTTACGGTGAAGGCCGAATGTAACGTGGGAGCCGAAAATATGTTGCTGTCTTTGGGATTCTATATCGGTTCTTCCATCGAAAATCTGCGTCCGGAGGATACAGATTATAAAAAGTTTACGTTCTCAAATGCTTTCGAGGTAACCGATGGTGAGGGCGATCTGATCGATTTTATCAACCCACAGTTGGGTACGGTACAACCGGTCAAAAGTCTGGACAACGATATCATTACATTGACTTTTGATGCTGGGGTTACCAATACGGTGCTGGATCATGAGCCTGTCATCTATCTACATGTCAGGGCAATGGATGAGTCAGGAAAGCTTATTGCTGAAATCAGGAAACAGACAGCAGATACCAAACTGACGGACGTCGGTGGTAAAAAGTACCTTATTGATATCTGGCCACGTGGATTTTTTAAGGTCGATAAAGATGTACATATCGCCCGGCTGGAATACTTCTATACGGACATTACGGGAACCAAAAGTGTCGGTTATGGCAATACGGATGAGCCTTTTAAATATACCTTCCGCTGTGAGTGATTGCTAACCTAATAAACGAATGACAAATGTTTAACCATTATATAAAATTAAGTGTTGTCGGTGTACTGTTGGTGATTGCCGATAAACAGACCGCACAGGCCAGCTGGTATCCACGGCTCCGCGAGACAGCCTCAGGGAATGAGAAGCGGGCGATATGGAAATTTCCGAAAATTGTGGATGAATATGGTAAGCCGATTTCAGGTGCTAAGGTCTATGACGCCGGGCGGCAGCTTGTCGGTGAGACTGATGAAAATGGAGATTTTTCCCCGTCAGGCCATCTTACGCATGAAGTCTTATGGGTGGAATATCCGGGATATTATAGAAAGAGGATAAAGGGAGGTGCCGAAAAACTGGTGTCTTTGGTGCCGGCCGTACTTCAAAGTGCAGACTCCTTGCGTATAGGCTATGACAAAAAGAAAAGTTCGGAGCTCCTGGGAGCCGTTTCGGTAGTCTACAACAGTCAGATCAAAGATGTACCGACATCCTTGTATTTGAATGCGCTTGCAGGCCGGATGCCGGGGCTGTTTACGCAGGAGGTCAGCGGATTTCGGTCACCGAGCATGACAGCAATCACCGCTAATGACCTGGCGGGATCTCTTCCTTCGGATGCCGTGAAATATCGTTCCAGCATCGGTGACAATACGGAAATTGGCTTCAACTTAAGGGGACAAAGCCCGCTGACTATGATCGACGGTGTACAGCGGGATATCTATTCGATAGATCCCGAAAACATCGAATCGGTGACCGTTCTCAAAGATGCGCTGTCCAGCATTTTATTGGGACAACGGAGTTCCAGAGGGATATTGCAGGTAACGACGAAAAAAGGACAGGCAGGACCACCAAGGATCAGCTTTTCAGCACAAACAGGAATTCAGCAATCGCTTAAAATGCCACAGCCATTGAACGCCTATCAGTATGCCTATCTCTATAACGAAGCATTACTCAATGCAGGGCGCCAACCTGTGTATGGTTCGGACGATTTTAAGGCCTTTAGAGATGGATCCGATCCATTGTTTTTCCCTGATGTCAATTGGTACGATGCTGTCGTGCGGGACAATAACCCGATCACCAAATATAACCTGGGTGTGAAGGGCGGAATCAAAAATGCACGTTATGCCCTTTCGCTAAGCTACCTGAACCAATCTGGTCTATTTAAATCGGATGATAAATTTGACTATGAGACCAATGTACAGCATAAACGTTATCTCATTAATAGTGCTATTGATGTGGATGTAACTGATGACTTAACAATTGGACTGCAGTTTTTTGGAAAAATACAGGATGGCAGACAACCGGGGGCAAAAACAGGAACGATCTTATCGAGTTTGTACAATACACCGAACAACGCGTATCCAATTTTTAATCCCGACCAATCTTATGGTGGTTCCTCCGTGTACCGGAGCAATTTGTACCAGCTTACTACGGGATCGGGTTATCTGTTGGACAATACGAGGGACCTGCTGGCTAATCTGGATTTTAATTACAAGCTTGACAAATTTGTTCCCGGACTGTACGCAAAGGGTAAGCTAAATGTTTCATCAACCTCGTCGAGCCTCATTGACCGCAATCGCCAACAGCCGGTTTATGACTTAAGCTATAACGAGCAAAAAGAGCTCGTGTATGTACGGTATGGAACGATAGCTGACCAGCCTAATTCATTTGCGACCACATCGACAGCAAACTTTTTCTATTTCCAGGGAGTGCTGGGTTATGATAAACAGGTGAGTGAGAAACATCGTGTCGGCGCCAAACTGTTTATGGACAGGCAAACGGCCAATTATCAGTTTGAT
Organism: Sphingobacterium sp. UBA7631; assembly: GCF_002483935.1. Lineage (NCBI taxonomy): Bacteria > Pseudomonadati > Bacteroidota > Sphingobacteriia > Sphingobacteriales > Sphingobacteriaceae > Sphingobacterium > Sphingobacterium sp. UBA7631. Next base: position 841,953 of record NZ_DLIX01000010.1, on the reverse strand, counting down.
TTACCTGCGATCTACACCAACTTTGCGGCGACAGCAAACTATGTCTATCAGGATAAGTACTTTGCTGAAGTAGCCTTAAATTATTCAGGATTCAATCGTTTTATGCCGGGAAACCAATATGGCCTGTTTTATGCTTTTGGGTTGGGCTGGGATATGATGCAGGAAGACTTTCTGAAGGAAAAAGCGGATTGGCTTTCTCAACTGAAATGGCGCGCTACATTTGGGCGGACGGGAAATACCAACGAAGCCGCCCTAGGTTATTACAGCTGGCGAGCTTCTTATGGACAGGACGGAGCGAACGGCTATGATTTCGGCTCAGAATACGCTTACACCAATAGCTTGATCGAAAAAGGACTGGCCAACATTGAAGGAACTTGGGAAAAGGGAAATAAATTTAACATCGGTTTGGATGCTGCATTCTGGCATTCAACACTGAAATTGACAGCCGACTATTTTAGAGATACTTATTTTGACCTATTGCAACAGCGCGGATCGACCATTGACTTGATCGGTATTGGGTATCCGAATGAAAATATTGGTAAAAACCGGTATGAGGGGCAGGAAATCACTTTGACCTATCAAAATAATTTCGGTGAGTTTAACTATTTCATTACCGCCAATGCCTCACGGATGAAGACCCAAGTGCTGTATATGAACGAGGTCTTTCAGCAATATAATTGGAACAGGCGCACGGGGATGCCCATAGGCCAGACATTTGGTTACCGTGCGGATGGGCTAATCCAAACGCAGGAAGAAGCCGATAATGCACCTTTGTTATCGGGAAATAAGGTGTATCCTGGTGATGTAAAACTGGTGGACCTGAATGGAGACGGTATTATCAACCAGTACGATCAAACGGCCATTGGCAATACAAAACCACTCGTATATTTTGGCACTACCTTAGGATTCAATGTCGCAGGCTTTGATTTTAGTGTATTGCTTCAGGGGGTATTAAACCGTAGTTACCAACAAACGGATTATTCCTTTGGGAATACTGGCGACGGACAGGGATTTGATTATATGCTGGGACGTTGGACACCAGAGACCGGTATTGCTGCAACTTATCCAAGGCTGACGCTGGGACCCGATCCGACCAATACACAAAATATTTCGAGCTACTGGACCCGTTCCGGCGAATATCTTCGGGTAAGGAATCTGGATGTCGGCTATACATTGCCCTTCAATTGGACAAAGCGCGCAAAGCTATCTTCGGTACGCATTTTTGCAAACGCGCAAAACCTGTTCACTTTTACCCCCTATGGCCGCTTGGATCCAGAAATCTCATCAGGTACAGCCTATCCAGCACAGCGGATCATAAGCTTTGGTGTAAACGTGAAATTATAAACCTTAGAAATCGACAATGATGAAATATTCCTATTCAAACCACATACATACTGAGGAGCACGAAGTATCATGCAGATCGTCCGAAATAAAACCTATTTCTAATATGGACCTGGGCTTCCGCATGGCCTTTAAATTACCAATCATTCGTATGAAATATGATCAGTTAAAATGGGTGCTTGTAGTCGGAGTTGCGATCGGGATCTTCTCCTGTAAAAGCGACCTAGAGGAAGAGCCTATCGAGCTGCAGACACTGGACCAGGTGTTTGACCGACGTGATTCGGCCGGTGTAAATGCAAACCGGTTTCTGACCGATTGCTACCGTTATCTGCCCAGCCTAGGGAATCGGGTCGGTGGAGATTTTCTGGACGCAGCCACGGATGATGCTGTTTCCTCCAATCCGACCAACACATCCGTACAGCAGTTGGCAACAGGTTCTTATACTTCGGATAATTATCAGGACAACCTTTGGGCATCTTGGTATCAGGGGATTCGAAAGACCAGCATTTTTATTCAAAATATCGATCGTGTACCGGTAAAGGGACAACTCGAAAATGGTACGCCCATGCCGCGGGTATGGAAAGCCGAAGCAAAATTTATGCGTGCCTTATTTTATTTTGAATTGGTCAAACGGTATGGCGGAGTGCCACTGATGGGTGATAAGGTATACCAGCTGAACGATGATATTGAGTTGCCGCGGGCAAGTTTCGAAGAATGTGTCAACTATATCGTAGGAGAATGTGATGCAATAAAAGATAGCCTACGTGTAGATCCATTTAATCTTGCTTTTTATGGAAGGCCGACCAAGGCGGCGGCCATGGCACTAAAATCCCGTGTGCTCCTGTATGCTGCCAGTCCATTGTTCAACGGCGGAAATAGCAATGGGCAGAATGATCTCTCTGGGTATACCGCATATGCAGCTGCGCGATGGCAGTTGGCCGAGAATGCGGCCAAAGACTTGATGGACCTAAACCTGTTTAAGCTCGAACCGCAGTTTAAAGATGTCTTTATCACACGCAACAATGAACGGATCTTTGCGAAACAAGGTGGCAATAACACCAGCTTTGAAAATAACAATGGTCCCGTGGGTTACGCCAATGGAGTGAACAATGGTCGAACTAGTCCTACCCAGGAACTTGTAGACGCCTTTGGGATGAGTAACGGACTGAAAATTACGGACGAAAATTCTGGTTATGATCCAAACGATCCTTATGTAGGGCGCGACAGCCGCTTCTACGCAACTGTTTTTTATAATGGGGCACCTTGGTTAAACCGGGCTGTACAAACCTTTGAGGGAGGATCCGATAAACCGGGCGGATCCAAACAGCAAACAAAATCGGGCTATTACCTACGTAAGTTTATGGGGAATTTTGAATCCCTGGCAAATTATAGTAATGTAAACCATGACTTTATTCTATTCCGTTATGCTGAAATATTGTTGAATTATGGTGAGGCACGAAATGAACGTCTGGACAGACCTGATGTCAATGTTTATCGTGCTGTTGAACAAATACGACAACGAGCAGGACTAAATCCATATCAGCTTCCTGAAGCATTGTCCAAAGCAGAAATGCGGAAGCTGATCCACCTCGAACGGAGAAAAGAACTGGCTTTTGAAGAGCATCGCTTTTATGATGTCCGACGATGGAAAATAGCGGAAGAGGAATTTAGCAAGGAGCTTCATGCCACCGTCATTTATCAAACGGGAACCGGGGTGATCAGGCAAAAAGTTCCTATTCTGAAAATGACATTTGAGGCAAAAATGTATCTGGCTCCAATTCCATTCTCGGAAGTGATTAAAAACCCAAAAATGGTACAAAATCCCGGCTGGTAATTAGTCTATTTACGCAAACCGAAGTGGGCAGTGTGAATGGCTTTAATCATGAATAAATAAATATAAACGGATGAAAAAGAGCATATATCTGTTAACAATAATGGTTTTGACGCCATTTATACTATTGGCGCAATCCATGGTGAATGGTATTGTCAAAAATAGTTCGGGTCCCTTGTTGGGGGTATCAGTGCAGGAGAAAGGCGGTGGAGCCACACAAACAGATCAAAATGGACGATTTAAATTGGCTTTACGTGGTACTAAGGTCTTGGTATTTACAAGTATAGGATATAATACCCAGCAACGTGATGTAAAGCAGGGGGGAAATATCGAAGTGATTATGCAATCAAGTAGCCAGGATATTGATGAAGTGGTGGTGGTGGGCTTTGGTACGACCAAAAAACTTACAAGTACAGGTGCAGTCAGTTCAATAAAAGGGGCGGATATCCGCCAGGTGCCAACTTCGAGTGTACAGAATGCATTGGCTGGAAGATTACCGGGATTTGTTTCGGTACAGCGCTCCGGACAGCCCGGTAAAGATGCTTCGGATTTTTATATCCGCGGTGTCAGTTCATTGAATCCAGAAGGAAACCAGCCCCTGATTATTGTTGATGATATCGAATATACATATGAACAACTTTCGCAGATCAACGTCAATGAAATCGAAAGTATTTCGATCTTAAAGGATGCATCGACGACGGCTGTTTTCGGTATCAAGGGGGCAAATGGTGTATTAGTTGTCAAAACGCGGCGGGGTGAATCGGGGCGTCCAAAGATCAATGCGCGTATCGAGTCAGGTATGCAGAGCCCCGTCACAAAATTGAAGTTTTTGAATGCCTATGAAAGTGCGCTCTTATGGAATGAAGCGATAGCAAATACGCTGGGCGACAATTCCAATCAACCTTTTAGTGAAGCAGATTTGGCACATTTCCGTTCCGGGGATGATCCTTATGGCCATCCGGATATCAATTGGTATGACCGGATCTTTAAACCATCGAGCCAACAGTACAATACAAATATTGATATCACTGGTGGTGGCGAAAGTATTAAATATTTTGTATCAGGTGGGGCTTTCTCCCAAAATGGAAACCTCTACAATTTTGAGAATGAAGGTGACAAGGTCAACAATAACTATTATTATCGTCGTTTCAACTTGCGATCGAATCTAGATGTACAAGCAACGAAGACGCTCAAATTACGATTGGATTTCCGAGCGAACTTCAATCGTATCAATTCACCGAGGGCGGGAAATATTGTTGGTGAGGTGTTCAATTTTAATAAGATAAGACCTTGGTCGGCACCTTTTATCAACCCAGATGGTTCGTTTGCCTATGCCAGCGATACGCAGGAGTTGCTACCGACGATCAATGCACGCCTGGCAGCGTCTGGATATAGCTTGGATCGACGTAACGATATCAATATTTTATTTGGCGGGACTCAGGAACTGAATGCTTGGTTGAAGGGGCTTTCATTTTCTACCCGTGTAGCCTATGCCAGCGTGGAGTCGAATGGTCGAGAGCAGGCCCGCGATGAGATACCTGTGTATCGTTATGACCCGAGTTCGAACGGTTACCAGCTGAAAGGTGGGGCACCTTATGTGCTGGGCAATTATACCTTGCGGGCCTACCAGGGGGATTACAACAGTCGGGTGAATGGGCAGGCCAATTTCAATTATGCGCGAACTTTTGGGGATCATGGTGTGACAGCACTCTTGCTGTATAATCGGGAATCCTATAAAACAAAAGGGGATAAGAAAACCAACTGGATTCCACAGAATTTTGAAGGCTATACCTTTCGCGCAGGGTACAACTTTAAAGAGAAATTCTTATTGGATGCGACAGCAGCATACAATGGCTCGGATCGTTTTCAGTCGGCACAACGTTATGGTCTTTTTCCGGCGGTGTCGGCAGGATATAATCTAGCAAAGGAATCGTTTTTCAAAGATGCATTTAACTTTGTAGAGTTATTTAAATTGCGGGCTTCCTATGGAATCGTGGGTTCTGACAAGGTCGCCGGTGACCGTTATCTGTACCAGCAGGTATACAACGAGGGTGGAAGCTATTCTTTTGGTGAAACCCATCAGCCTTCACTTATTATCACGGAAGGAAATCTGGGAAATAATAATGTCACTTGGGAAAAACAAAAGTCATTTGATGTAGGGCTTGATGTCAATCTATGGAAAAACAAGTTTTCCATGACCTTTGACTATTTCAATAACCTGCGGTACGATCAGCTCGTCACTTCACAGTCGCTTTTCCAGCACATCGGTGTAGGGGTCTCACCGTCAAATATTGCGAAGGTGCGGAACAGGGGTGTGGAGTTGGAATTGAATGTAAACAACAATATCGGTGCATTTAATTATAATATTAAAGGTGTATTGACATATTTCAAAAATAAGATTTTGTTTCAGGATGAACCGGCGCCAGCTTATCCTTGGTTGCGGCTGACAGGGCAGCAGATCAATCAACCGTTGGGTTATCTGTACGATGGTTTTTATACCGAAGAAAATATCGGTGCAAGCCCAAAACCAACGGGAGGGTATGAGGTGCAGCCTGGTGACCTGCGGTATAAGGACCTCAATAACGATGGTGTGATTGATGACTATGATCGGACTGTGATCGGTAAACCCAATATACCGAATACCAGCTTTGGCCTTACCTTGGGGGGAAGTTACAAAGGATTTAGTTTCAATGTGCTGCTGCAAGGGACTACCGGATACAGTTTTAGCGTTCAGGGAAGCGGTATTGAGCCCTTCCAGAGCCAGTTTCAACCGATCCATCAAGAGCGATGGACTGCGGAAACGGCCTCTACTGCTAAATTTCCACGCTTAACGACTAATCCGACAACGATTAATAGCCCGTCAACCTATATGTCTGACTTCTGGCTTATTGATGCGACCTATTTACGTCTGAAGACAATTGAACTGGGGTATCAATTACCCAATAAATGGCTGCCATTTAGGATTAACAATGCACGTTTATATCTGAGTGGGTATAATCTGCTGACCTGGACGAATTATTCCTTGTATCAGCAGGATCCTGAGGTGACTTCCAACAGTGCGGGAGATGCATATCAGAATCAACGTGTCGTAAATCTCGGTATACAGATCGGACTTTAATCAGCCAGTGATGAGTTTTAAATAGTACAATTACAGGTTTAAATAATAGGCAGGGCCAAATCATTTGATCCTGCTTATTATTTTGAAGAAATTTGGACGATCCGTATCACTCGCTCAGTTTTTTGAGCAGTTGCATTAGAGCGTTTTAGCGCTAATACCGCTAGGATAGGATCGATCACTAGGATAGGATCGATCACTTCATTTTTCTTTTGGAACAAAGCCCATAAACCACCAATCCAATGACTAGACCAGACACCATAGATTACTCCTGCAGTGCGCTTTATTCGTATCAATCAGCAACTTTAATCGCTGAATCACGGTATTGCTTTAAACTCATTCCTTGGTGTCGTTTGAAAAACTTATTGATATGACTTTCGTCTGCAAAACCAAATTCATACGCTATTTCGTGCACTCTTTTATCGCTAAAACGTAAGCGATGTTCAATAAGCCTGATGCGATACGAAGAGATATATTGCTGAAGGGATTCATTGCATTGTTTACGAAAATAGCTACCCAAATAAGTTGGAGAAAGATCGAATCTTTCCGCTATGACAGCGATTGTCAAACGTGCCGGATAACGAATATGTTCTTGAATATAATCCAATATCTGCAAGATACGATTGTCTGCATGTGGACTTATATTTTTGGGTTTAATAATGGCAATATTTCGCGCAGCAATGACAATCAAAGCATTGACTAAATGCCGCAATAGATCTTCCGTATACACAGATTCTTGGATAAGCGTCTGTTGGATGTGTTGAATCAATGAGCTAACCATTTTCTTATCATCCTGGTTGATCAACACAGATCCAGCTAAATCCGACGCATTGTGCAACAGACATTCGATATGATCAATACTTTTCCATTGATATTCTCGCACATAGTATTCTCCGAAACGGATAACCATAAATTCACAAATACTACCAAGATCAAAAGAATGGTAATCATTTGGCGTGATGAGAAAAAGATCACCGGGTTCAAACGGAAGTTCATTACCATTGATGCCATGTACACCATTCCCAGATAGTACATATACAAATTCAAAAAAATTAAACTGTCGATCCCGAAGTGGGCAACAATTTACTTTTTCATAATAGACCTCCAGCGATTTAGAAATATTCTCTCTTGCCATAAATGCAAATATACCCAAATGTACTCGATATATACCTGTTAAAAGGTGTTATATAGGGCTAATTTTGTATAATTCAACGTAAGAATAAATGAAAGCTATAGTTTTAAAAGAGTTTGGAGATACAGAAAATCTCCTTTACAAAGAGATTGAAATGCCTTTAATTAAGGCTAACGAGGTTTTGGTCAAAGTGAAAGCCATAAGTATTAATCCAGTAGATTATAAAGTAAGAAATCGACAAGCTCCTTTGGCAGAAGATCTAGCGCATTTTGATCCTTTAATTTTAGGTTGGGATATTTCGGGAGAAGTTGTGGCGGTAGGAGCAGATGTTACCGAATTTAAAATCGGGGAAGAAGTATTTGGTATGGTCAATTTTGTAGGTCATGGAAAAGCTTACGCCGAATACGTGGCGGCTCCAATTTCTCATTTGGCGCTAAAACCCAAAAACATCACACATATTGAAGCAGCGGCTAGTACGATGGCTGCCTTAACAGCGTGGCAAGCTTTTGATAGTTATGGAAAATTGAGATCAGGAGATCGCGTATTAATTCACGCCGCTTCAGGTGGTGTTGGTCACTTTGCTGTACAGATTGCCAAATATTTGGGAGCCTATGTGATTGCCACTGCATCTGCCCCAAACAGGGATTTTGTTTTGGGATTAGGAGCTGATGAATGTTTTGATTACAGAATGAAGCCATTTGAAGAAGTGTTACACGATCTTGATTTTGTGGTTGAATCGATTGGCGGAGCTAACTTTCAAAAATCCGTACAAGTATTAAAGCCATTCGGAACCATTGTAGCCTTAAATTCAGGATACACAAAAGAGGATGAACAGAAAGCAAAGGAAAAGCAACTTCATGCCTGCTATTTTATGGCGGTATATTCCAGTAAAAAAGATATGGCTATTATAGCTTCTTTTTTGGAGCGAGGTATATTAAAACCACACGTTTCGCATGTGTTCGATTTTGATGAAATGGCTCGGGCACATTTGCAGATAGAAACGGGACGAACTGTTGGGAAAGTGGTTGTCACTTTATAAAAAACATAAGAAAAGAATTCGCACAAGCTATCTTGGATAGTTCGTACAGTGCAATCACTTTTACAAACAACAGATAGCCTTGTTTAAGTACATCATAAATATATTGAAATGATAAAAATACTCGTTATAAACGGACATCCCGATAAAGAAAGCTTCAACACAGTTATTGCAGATCGGTATATTAAAACGGCGCTAGATCTAGGGGCAGAAGTCCGATATATTCATATTGGAACATTAGATTTTAATCCCAATTTGCAATTTGGTTATCGGCAAAGAATGGAACTTGAACCTGATCTGTTGAAGGCTTTAGAAGATATTCACTGGAGCGATCATCAGGTGTGGATTCATCCCATCTGGTGGTTGGGTATGCCTTCGATTATGAAAGGATTTATTGATAGAGCTTTTCTTCCGGGAATTACTTTTAGAAGTCATAAAAATCAACCAACTGAAGGTTTGCTAAAAGGAAAAACAGGACATATCATCACTACGGCTGGCGATATGTCGTTGGAAGTGTACCAAGATGTTTATAAATCCAGCGGACTCGTTCAGTTACAAAAAGGCATTTTGGAATATTGTGGAGTAACGATCATTCAACATGATTTTATAGGTCCTGTGCACGAATTCAATGCGACGGATTATCAAGAAGTATTGGACAATGTGGAAGCAATTGCTCAAGCAGATATAAATCTCATTGCTAATTAGGATAACAAATTTCATACGAAGGAGAATAGTGAAGCATCCCTCAGGTAAGTGAAGCGTATAAACTCCTGGTGGTGAATAGATGTATCCGCGTCGAGTAGCGTGCCGTAAATCTGTGCTATTCTTTAGCTCAAATGAGTTAGTCTCCCCGTACCAATAGCGGTAATTTTGTATAAACAAAAGAATAAAAAATGAGCAAAATAGTTTTTATAACAGGAGCTTCCAAAGGATTTGGAAAATTATGGGCTGAGGCCTTACTGCAACGCGGCGATAAAGTAGCCGCCTCGGCAAGAAATATTGCTGCATTAGCAGAGCTGAAAGCGGCTTATGGCGACAATATACTCGAAGTGGAATTGGATGTGAACAACCGCGAAGCTGTTTTTTCCGCTGTGAACAAGATCAAAGATCATTTTGGACGGATCGATGTGCTGATCAACAACGCGGGATTTGGCTTATTTGGTACCACCGAAGAAACCTCCGAGCAGCAGGCCCGTGATCAGATGGAAACGAATTTCTTCGGATCCCTGTGGGTGGCGCAAGCGGTATTGCCGATTATGCGGGCACAAAAGAGCGGCCATATTATTCAGGTTTCCAGTTTCCTTGGCTTAACTACGATTCCTTTATTGGGTTTATACAATGCCTCAAAATTTGCCGTAGAAGGGCTTATCGAAACCATCGGTTCGGAAACCGCGCACTTAGGCATCAAAACGACCTTGATTGAACCAAACGGTTTTGCGACAGACTGGGCAGGAGCATCTGCGGTGCAGACTTCTTCGGATATTACCGATTATGATGCCGTGCGTGCAGCTTTTGCAGCGACGGGTGATAACCCCGATACCTGGGGCAAAGTTGAAGCTACGGTAGAGCCTGTGCTAAACATCATCGACAGTGAAAATCCGCCCAAGCGTTTGTTGTTCGGTAAAATTGCCTATCAGGTAATCAATGATGTGTATACGCAAAGGCTTGAAGATATCCAGCACTGGAAAGAGGTCAGCATTGCAGCGCACGGACATTAAAAAACCGCTATTTCCGGTAGAATATTGTTTAACTTTGATAAAATGAAAACCGATGCAACATTATAGAACCCTGACAGAACTTCATCTGGGCAATCGTTGGGCAGCGCCGCAGCATCCGCTCTTCAGCTTGGTCGGCTGTCTTTCCGATTGTAAGTTGGGGGATAGGGAATTTACCGCCGACTGTTATGTGATTGCGTTCAAGAAAATCAAATCCGGCAATCTAATGTACGGGCGTACGCGCTACGATCACGATAACGGATGTCTTTTCTTTGCAAAACCCCGGCAGATCATCGAGATGAAAAACCTGGAATTTGAAGAAGAGGGCTATATGTTGATGATCCACGAAGACTACCTGCATGGCTATGAACTTTTCAAGGAAATCGAAAAATACAGTTTTTTCGATTATGAGGTGAACGAGGCGCTGCATCTTTCCCCGAAAGAAGAACAGCTAATTTTGGAGCTCTATGCAAAAATCCAGGACGAATACGAGAATAATCCCGATGAATACAGCCGTGAAATTATGCTGAGCCATGTTTCTTCGATCCTGAAATATGCGCAGCGCTATTACAAAAGACAGTTTATCGATCGGGCGCAGGTGAGCGGCAAAACAGCATCCAGGTTTAATGATCAGCTTCGCAATTATGTCAATCAGGGCCTGCTAGCCAAAAGCGGCTTACCCAATGTGGCCTTCTTGGCCGATCAGCTCTTTGTGTCGCCACGCTACCTCAGTGACCTGCTCAAGCAGGAAACGGGCAAGACGGCCATGGAGCTGGTCCATATTTTTATGATTTCAGAAGCCAAGAATTTACTGCGTCTAGGGGAGAAGGGTGTCGCTGAAATTGCGTATGAACTCGGTTTTGAAAACCCATCCTATTTTACCCGACTTTTTAAAAAACAGACGGGGATGAAACCCTTGGAATTTAGAAAATCCCAGTTGAACTGATAGAAGCTAAGCTGTTATAAGTCACAGGAAAATGAACCATTTTCCTGTGACTCTCTGTTTGTGTTCAATCACTTACATCGACCGTTTAATTTTCGGGCGAGAGATGCTGTACTGCTATTCGTCGAGCGCAGGTATTTGTCGCGCAGTCGACATGCGACAGCGTTTCAGCGCCAACAGCTCGTGGAGAGGATCGATTAATGGGATAGGATCGATCACTTCATTTTTCTTTTCGAGCAAAACTGATAGGCCACCAACCCAATCGCAAGACCGGCCACAATAGATTTGCTGATAAAGGCCTTTTTATTAAATTTCCATTCAGCGCCTAGGCCGAGTTCTTTGGCGATATTAGGGAGATGGCCTTTTGCGATATCCTGTGCCACGCCTTCCAGCATATTGACGCGGTCTGCCAGGACTAGTGGAAGCCAGCGTCCGTAGCTTGATTCGCTGTATTTGAAAGCGATGCGCCGAATTGCGCCACTCAGGCCGCTTGGTGGACTGCTGGTACCATAGACTGCTGTCAGATTGGGTCTTTCCACAGATTTGAGTATTTCAACCGTCTCTTCCTGTAGTGGAGGCCGTTGCCAGGCATATCCTTGGTGTTCTTCGTTATTTCGTTTTTTAATGGGGAAGGTCGGATCATTCCTGGGGTCAAAATCGATCCCCCAGCCCTTGATGTAGCTATAATGTCCTTTTCTATCGTTGATAAATTCTTCGGGTGTTGTTTGATCTGTTATCATAATAAAATATCTTAAGTTGAAGCCAATGGTGGGATTAACACGGTCTTGATGCAGTTGTCCAATTTGGAAGAGAAAAGGTGATAGGCATCGCCCACTTCCTCCAGTGGAACCCGATGTGTAATCAGTTCCTTTGGATTGATAATGCCGTCTTGTACATGTTGGATCAGTTTTGGCAAAAGCCGCTTCACCGAGGCCTGATTGGCCCTTATCGTAATCCCTTTATTGAGCACATTGCCTATCGGGACCAGACTGTTAGTCGGACCATAAACACCGACGATCGACACGATGCCGCCCTTTTTTACACTGTTAATTGCCCAATGAAGTGCTGTAGTAGATCCGCCTTGAAGCATCATGTATCTTCCTAAAAGCGTATTCATCGCATTTCCGGCAGCTTCACAACCTACGGCATCAATACACACATCGGCCCCCAGCGAATCGGTAATTGTCTTGATAAAAACAACAGGATCGCCTATAGACCGGAAATTGACGGCCTCACACTGCGCATAGCGTTCGGCAAATTCAAGCCGATAGTCCACCTGGTCAATAATAATGACGCGTGCTGCACCAAACAGCCAGGAGCACTTGGCAGCCATAATACCGATAGGGCCAGCGCCAAATACAACCACGGTATCGCCGGGCTGTATGCCAGCCATTTCAGCCGCCTGATAGCCTGTAGGCACTACATCGGTCAACAAGACCGCGTCGTCGGGGTCCATCCAGTCGGGGATCACCACAGGGCCTACATCGGCATAGGGCACCCGCACATATTCGGCCTGCCCGCCGGCATAGCCCCCTGCGGTATGCGAATAGCCAAAGATGCCACCCACGGCGGTGGCTTCGGGGTTCGACTCATGGCAGTTGCCGTATAATTCCTGCCGGCAAAAAGCACATTTGCCGCAGGCAATGTTAAAAGGGACCATCACCCGGTCACCCACTTTCAGATTTTCTATTGCCGCTCCGACCTCAACTACCTCACCGATAAATTCGTGACCGAAAGTAGAGCCTACCCGGGTGTCGGGTACCAGTCCATGGTAGAGATGCAGGTCTGATCCGCAGATACAGGAACGCAGTACCCGGACAATCGCATCCTGCGGATGGAGGATTTCTGGCAATGGGGCATTTTTATCTGCGCGCACGCGATAGGGGCCCCTGTAATTCATTGCAAGCATAATTTCGAATTTTTAATCTATCAAAAAAGCCAGCGCCCGTTCGAAGACACTTACTTAGGGAAGGGATGTGCTGCGCCATTCGTTTGGCTACTTTGCGGATAGCGGATTTATACGTTACAGTGCGTATTTAAGACACTCCAGCCATCAAATTGAATTTATAGGGTATTTCAACGATTCAAAATGTCCGCTTCTTCTCGTCTTTCTTAGGGTTAGTAGGGCCGTTACGGAGATGTTGGCGCAGACATGACCCCGTCACCGAGACTTTATCCTGGAGCAAATCGGCAACTGTTCCTGTAAACACCACGGTGCCACCATATTTGCCTGCTCCAGGGCCAATATCGATAATCCAGTCGGCCTGCGCGATGACATCGAGGTTATGCTCGATAACGATCAACGTATTGTCGTTGTCCACCAGGTTATTGATAAAGTTTAATAGCTTTTCGGTATCGTTTGGATGTAAGCCTGTGCTGGGTTCATCAAGCACGATAATCTTGTTGGAGTTTTTCAGTTCCTTGGTCAGTTTCAGACGTTGTCTTTCCCCACCCGAAAAGCTGTCCGACCGTTGCCCTAAGGTCAGATAGTCCAGGCCGAGTTGGAGCAACATGTCAAAGGACTGGCGGTAGATTTTGTCCGGGAAAAAATCATAGGCTTCTGCGACGGTCATATCCATTACCTCAACAATATTTTTGCTGTGGTAATGATATTTTAAAACCTCGGGCTTAAAACCGGAGCCAGCGCATACTTCGCAGGTCTGTTCAATATCATCCATAAAGGCCAGATCAATTTTTTCGATACCGATACCTTTACAGTTTTCACAGGCCCCCAGGCTATTTCGGCTAAACAATTTTTCGGATACCTGATTTGCTTTTGAAAACAGTGCACGTATCGCATCCGATAAACCCAAATAGGTCAATAGGTTGGAGCGCGCACCTGTGGAAAATAACGACTGGTCAATAATGGTGGCCTCTGGATAAAATTTGGGCAGCACTTTGTTGATAAGCGTACTCTTACCGGAGCCCGCCACGCCCGTAACCACCGTCATCACCTTCTGGGGAATCTTGACCTGGATGTCTTTCAGATTATGCAGATTGGCATGCCTAATTTCCAGATATCCGTTAGCCGATCGTGGTTTAGTATTTAGTTGGGGCGCTTTGGCAAAGTACCGGCCTGTTTTTCCGCTGGATGTTTTTAGTCCCGCAACAGTACCGTTATACACGATCTCGCCACCGTTTTTTCCCGACGCTGGTCCCATATCGATGACCCAATCGGCTATGCGGATCAAATCGGGGTCGTGCTCCACAAGCAATACGGTATTGCCTTTATCACGGATCTGTTTAATAATTGCGGCGATGTTCTGTAAATCCATTGGATGAAGGCCGATGCTCGGCTCGTCAAAAATATAGAGTAAATCCGTGAGGCTGCTCCCCAGGTTCCGGACCATTTTGATGCGCTGGCTTTCTCCGCCCGACAAGGTGTCTGTACGTCTATCCAAGGTCAGATACTGCAAACCGATGTTGACGATATGTTGAAGTTTATGTTTCAATTCGGTAAGGATGACATCAAAAGTGCTGGAATGTAAAGAAGCAACAAATTCCAGCAGCTCATCGATCGAGAGCGCCGTACAGTCGGCAATGTTTTTGCCTGCTATTTTACAGGACAGAATCGTATCATTCAACCGCTTTCCCTTGCATACAGGGCAAGTTTTGGTAATGATCGTATGGCTTAACGCTTCTTTTCGGCTTAGGATTTCCTTCGACTGCTTCTTGAGGAATGCTTTCTCAAGGCGGGGGATAATGCCCTCATACTGTACCGTTTTACCCCATTCCCGGGCAGGATGTTTGGGTTTGTGCTCGGCGGCATGCAACAGGAGCTCCCATTCCTGCGGCGTATAATCGCTCAGCTTTTTGTCGTTGTCAAAATAGCCTGACTGGGTGTAGCGTGTCAGGCGCCAGCCTCCCGGTTGAAAGGTCGGAAAGCGGATTGCCCCCTCGTTCAGCGATTTTTGCTTGTCGATAAGGCGATCGACATCTACGGTCTGCACCATGCCCAGCCCTTCACAGGCTTTGCACATCCCCAAGGGATTATTGAATGAAAAGGCATTTGAATAGCCTACAAAGGGTGTCCCCATGCGCGAGAAAAGCAAGCGCAGGGAAGCATAAATATCGGTGGCCGTTCCTACGGTCGAGCGTGCATTGCCGCCCAATCTTTTTTGATTGATGATAATGGGGACATTCAGGTTGTCGATTTTGTCGACATCAGGAACGCCAATATGCTGCAGTCGGTTTCGGATAAAACTGCCCTGTGTTTCGCTGAACTGCCTTTGCGCTTCGGCGCCTACTGTTTCAAAGACCAAAGAGGACTTGCCCGACCCGGAGACTCCTGTAAAAACAGTAATCTTTTTCTTTTCGATCTGTAAAGAAATATTCTTGAGATTATTTTGCCGGGCGTGTATGATGTTTATGTGTTCCATAATCATTAACTTTGGTAATTATTAACTAAGTTAACTATTTTAGGGGTGATGAACAAAGCCGAACACAAATTTTATGAAGTATTTACCGATTTACAATGCTTCATCTTGGCCAATATGAATAGGGGCGACATCAATGGTGTAACAGCGACCCACTATAATATGATCGAATATATTTACCGCCACGATCATTGTATCGTAAAACAGATCGCGCAGGCCTTTCATATAAGTCCGCCGGCAGTTTCCAAACAGCTCAAATTTTTGATCGCCAATAATCTCATTGAGCAGCAGCAGTCCCCGGCCGACCGCCGTATTTTCAATTTGCGTGTAACGGATCAGGGCAAGTTCATCATCGACAATTCGGAGAATTTCAGGGAAACCGTGGCCAAAGAAGCGGCTAAAAGCCTGTCGGAAGAGGAATTAATTAAGCTGAGCGAATTGCTCGATAAGGTGTTGACAGGAGTGAAAAAATAGTCTTTAAACGGAAAAGGCAGCCACTTCTGGCTGCCTTTGCTCGTACGTATATTATTCGTAATCCTGTTTTGTTAGGCATCATCCCAAGAGGGGAGCTAAAGAACACAGTCTTTCGATTGCGTATGGCATTATGGACTGATCAAACGCTATTAATGGCTTAACTGTAATTTTCCAATAAAGGGGCGGTTATCAACCGTTAGAATAGCTTCTTTAAGGGAATAGCATAGCTGGTAGCTTTCGCTCAGTGCCTTTTTGCTAGCTTCTATTTTGTCTTTTTCAACCTTGTCGACAATCCAGGTTGGGTTTAACGGATCGGAATTAAATTTGGTGATTAATACGGTAAATCCTTCTTTCTGAGCACTGATTAAAGTGTCTTTTGTGATGTCTACTATTTTCATAGTGAGATAATATACAAAAAAAATATGAAACAGGATGTGCCAAGTTGAGTCGATGACCTAGCCGGCGTCCGGACAATTTTAACGCAAATGTACCTTCTTTTATGGATCCGACGCTAAAATTTGGCGATTCAGGCATCGGAATACCCATCGTAAAGCAGCTTGCAAAAAAAAATATATGTAACTAAACTTTTTATCTTAATTCTATTCTCCATTGAGGTGGTCGCGCACAAAATTTAGCCAATTCTTAGGATCAATGGTTTTATCAATAAAGACGTCCGGTTGTAATCCGATATCGTCTACAGGGAAGTCCGGAATACGGTAACTTTTAGATAATCCATAATACAGTTCAATATCGCCACAGGGTGATGTAACGATATTTACATTAGAAATATCAAGCATCCCTTTTGTTGTTCGACCGTACAATTTTACCTTTTTACTTTGCATGGCAGTCAATAGAAATTGCTCTGTCGTGCTCCCGTTATTTTCATTGATAACGATTCCGATGTTTTTGGGGTAGGGCTGAATGGTATCCAGCTTGGTTATGTTTACTTTTTTATTGAATAAATCAACATACTCACCTTTATTGGCCTGCAATTTTTCGTAGTAGTTTTTGAACGTCTTTTTAGACTCCTCGTCAAAATCGGGGTTTTGACTCAGCTCCAACATGCGTTGATTATTTAAATCAGTCGAATAAAATAATGCACCTACGGTTCTAATCGGTTGCGTGTATAAGAAGGGGATAAGACTACTATAACTCGCATCACTTCCACCTGGATTATTTCTGACGTCAATAATAAAGTTTTCGGTCGATAAGATGGTTGCTCGGTTGGCCAATATAAGGCTGTCAATCGCCTTCTTTTCGGATATTTCAAAATCAGGAATACGGAGGTAAACCGTGTTTTCATTTAATTTTTCGAAAAATGGCTTTGTAGCGTTTAATGGATTTAGGTCCTTTTCAATAGAAGGCTTATTTTGTTCGGTAACCTTTTCGGCTTTCTTTGTTTTTCCAATATAATTTACACCGATATGTCCATTACGAAAGAAACGGATCCATTGATTGAGCAATGTAGCACATTCCTGATTATTGGGCAATTGTTTTACTTTTTTGAGATATAGCGCATTGTGCAATTCATAAGCATCCCGGCCTTTCTTGCTGATGATGTATTGAAAACCGGCATCATTCTCTTCAAACGTTTTTTTTACCCACAAAAAATTGGATTCACAATTGCAGTTTTGGGCGAAATTTAAGATAGGTAAACTTAGCAATAGCCATAAAAATAGGACGCGTGTGTTCATGTGTATAATCAGAAATGTTAATAATTGTCGATCGTACAAATATAGACTAAAAATAGAAAATACACGCGTACACAGCGAAGAAAAGATGCATTAGTACGGATAAATCCTATTACTGATTTTGATTCGTCTTTATTAAAACTATAGTGGAACCTCGGCTGTCTATAGTGTACAGTTTACAAGATGCAAAGTCTGCTATATAATGGTTTACGCGGTTATTGTATAACCACTAGGGCCGATCTTATGAAACTATAAACGTATTAAAGATTCGAAAAAAATGAAAAAGAAAATAGTCATTTGCGATGATGAACTTCTTATTTTAGATGTATTAGCAATTGCCTTAGAAAGTGACAGCATAGAAGTGATCAGCACATCAAAAAGTACGGAACTTATCGCACTCATTGAAATTGTGCAACCTGACCTGTTGATTATCGACCTAATGATGCCCTGGTTGACCGGTGATGAACTTGTGCGTGAGCTAAAAACAGGGCAAAAATATAGCCACATGCCCATTATCATGATGTCTGCTAGTGCTAGAGCGCCAAGAGTAGCCGACGAATGCGGAGCAGATGCTTTTCTGGCAAAGCCATTTGAACTTGACGATCTCTATGATTTAGTCGAGAAAGTGATGTATGCGTAGTTTTGGGAAGCGGACCAAACTTAAAAATGTATCGGTTTTTCATGAAAAAAGCGGGCAGAACATATTGCTGCCAACTTAGAGTCGCAGTTTCGGGCTGGTAGTCACTTTGTTAATTTAGCTTAATGTTTGTTAAATCGAACCTTACTGTAAGCAACCACAGCTAAATAATTCGTTATTTAGGTATAAAAGAAAACAGGAAAAATGCGCTCGGAAATTTTCGGGATCTGCTGTTTGCCGTTTCCAAAGCTCCGGCGATGCTCAATTTCCTCAACAACCAGCAGAATAAAAAAGATCACCCCAATGAAAACTTTGCCCGCGAAGTGATGGAACTCTTCACCATGGGGACTGGTAACTATACCGAATCGGATGTAAGGGAAGCTGCACGCGCATTTACGGGCTGGTCGTATAATAAGGATGGCCAGTTCCTGGAGCGTAAAAAGTTTCATGACTCGGGCCGCAAAACATTTTTGGGTAAAACCGGGAATTTTGACGGTAATGCCGTGTTGGATATTATCCTGGATCAACCCGCTACGGCCCGTTTTATCACAGCAAAACTCTACCGTTTTCTAGTCAATGAACAAGTGGATCAGGACACCGTCGTTTCGTTGAGTAGAGATTTCTACGATTCTGGATACAATATCAAGCAATTGCTCGACCGCATATTTACAGCAGCCTGGTTTTACGACTCCAAAAATGTCGGTAATAAAATAAAGTCACCGGTAGAGCTCATGGCCGGTATCATGCGCATGTTGCCCATGGAAATAGCGAATCCTGAAAACCTGATTGTTTATCAAAAGTTGCTGGGGCAGATGCTCCTGTATCCGCCGAATGTGGCGGGATGGCCGTCGGGAAAAGCCTGGATCAACAGCTCGACCTTATTACTACGGATGCAGATCCCACAGATATGGACCGGCCTGCGGCCGCTAGACCTTGATGCGCAGAATGACGACGACCTCGACATGGGTCTAAAGCAGTCGCGGGCGCTGGCTAAGGCCTACAAAAATCCCAAAATATCCATTGACTGGGCTGGGGTCGAGGCTGCATTTGCCGACCGGGATCCCTTTGAGCTCTTGCTGTCGCAGCAGCCTTCGTTTGGTAAGAAACTGCGCGATAGCTACGCTGGTGGAAGCCGGCGTAGAACTATTATTGAAGTCATGAGCATCCCCGAATATCAACTTTGTTAATCGTAAATAGGAAACCATGTTCATCAAAAGACGCCAATTTATTAAAGCAGGTACACTCGCAACAGCATCGCTGCTGCTGCCCAATTTCTTAAAAGCCATGTCCTCGCCCGAAGCACTGGAAAGGGGAAATAAAGTGTTGGTCATCTTGCAGCTTAGTGGCGGCAATGACGGGCTGAATACTATTGTGCCGATACGCAATGATATTTATTTTCGGGAACGGCAGACGATTGCGGTCAATAATGCGATGGCCCTTACGGATGAAGCGGGCATTCATCCGGCTTTACCCTTTTTCAAGAAACTTTATGAAGAATGCCAGCAATGGCACGGACCATGGTACGGCCAACCAGCTCTTCTTTCTATCCGGAGGCTTGAAACGACAGGGACTGCTCAATGCCTTGCCTGACCTGACTCAGCTCAATGAGGGGGATCTCCAGTATACGGAAGATTTTCGAAAAGTATATGCAACAGTGCTGAAAAACTGGCTACATGCGGATTCCACCAAAATATTGGGATGGAAAAATGGGATTTATGATTTTATTTAAAAAGCACAGCTGTATGAATACAGTCTGTTCGTGGGTTAGCAGCGCACAAAAAACTGATGCAGACTTGCATCAGTTTTTGCTAAGAGCCTTTTAAGCTATACCATTTACTTCTTGGCTAGCAAGGGCAAATATTTTTCATAACCCTTGTCTTTCATTTCTTCTTTAGGCACAAATTGGAGAGAAGCACTATTGATGCAATAGCGTAGCCCCCCTTTGTCGGCAGGGCCGTCATCAAAGACATGTCCTAGGTGAGCGTCGCCAGTTTTGCTACGTACTTCCGTCCGGCGCATGCCATGAGAATTATCAGCTAATTCTTCGACTAAGTCTGGATTGATCGGTTTGGAAAAGCTGGGCCATCCACAGCCTGATTCAAACTTGTCGGTCGAGACAAATAGCGGTTCACCGGTAGTAATATCTACATAAATGCCATCTCTGAACTCATCATTATATGCGTTATCAAAGGCACGCTCGGTTGCCTGATTTTGTGTTACATCATATTGTAGTGCAGTAAGTTCTTTTTTAAGTGTGCTCTTGTCCTTTCTTTTGTAGGTTGGTGACACAGCTGTATCTTTGGCGGGAGAAGGATTGGCTTTGCGAGCCATCTCGAATAATTCCGGATCAATATGGCAGTAGCCACCTGGATTTTTGTCGAGATATTTTTGATGGTATGTCTCAGCGTCGTAGTAATTTTGTAAGGGTTCCAGTTCAACAACTATTTTTGCCGGATATTTTTTGGCCAGTTCGGCAAGGCTTTCCTTGATAACCGGAATGGCTGAATCATTTGTATAGTAAATACCGGTACGATATTGTGTTCCGATATCGTTTCCTTGCTTATTGAGCGAGGTCGGGTCGATAGTCTTTAGGAATAAATCTACGAGCAGCTTTAAGTCAACGATCTGTGGATCGTAAGTGACTTTGACAGTCTCCGCAAAGCCCGTTTTTCCTGTGGAAACCTGCTCATAGCTTGGTTTTTTTACATTGCCATTGGCATAACCAACTTCGGTAGCGGTCACCCCGCGGACCTGCTTAAGAAAATGCTCCGTACCCCAAAAACATCCCCCTGCAAAATAAATAACCTGATCTTTATCGCCGGTAGGGTTCATAGCTTGTTTTTTAATTATTTTGGAATCATTAGTTTTCTGCGAAAAACCAAATTTGCTGAGCATAAATAAGCCTAATCCTAGTAATAATAATAAAAATACCTGTTTCATAGCGTTTCTCCATTCTTGTTTTTTAATATACGATGTAAAGATCCAGATCGGTTTTAATCAATTTAAAAATTGGGATTCTTTGCTTCGTTATTGGTAAGATATATCTAGTTATGAAATTCCATAAAGATCGATAGAGAGTTTTAGGATGCAGGCACTTTTTTTACCTGAAGCAGACAATACCTACTGTTACCGATAGAAATCTATTATTAAGTTGCTAAAAGTTTATACACTACTTTTTTTGCCGAACACCGACAATACCATATAACCTAAAATTCCCGCTAGCAGGGAGGTTAGCAGAATCGATAACTTCGCTTCATTTATATGCAGCGCGTCTATATGCAGCGCGTCGCTGAAGGACAGGATGGAAATAAATATAGACATGGTAAAGCCAATTCCAGCCAATAAACCCACACCCAGGATATGTTTGAATGAGCTTCCTTCTGGCAGACTGCTAATCTACTGTTAATACCACCCCCGAAAATCGGGCCAGCAGTCGATATTTAGTTCGTTTTTCTTCGGGTTTAAAGTGAAAGATGCAAATTTCGATAGGTCAGAATATTTTACTAAATTAGTAACATATGATAGCATTGATGGAGGATAGTACTGTTGATTTTACCATATTTTTATTTAATAGATCAGTAACTTTATGCGTGAAATCAATTGTCATGAGGAAAAAATTCACCTGTGTGGAAATATACAGTCTTTTGGGTATTTATTTATCTTTGAAGACGATAAGTGTATTGCGGTAAGTGAAAACTGTGCAGCTATTGCAGGTGAAGATTACTCCGAAATACTCGGCATGACAGTAGACGATGTTCTTCATCGGATTGTTCCATCTTTTGAACTTCGTGGAGAGAGCATAGAACATGCTGTTTCAGACAACATGTTTGCCAGGTATGCCGATCGTGTAGCTATCCATGCTAACGATTATTTTTTAAGTCTCTATAGGTATGATGGCAAAATTTATCTTGAAATAGAGACCTGCAATCCGCTTGCTGTCAAAACCACCAAATTATATTATTATGCCAAGCATTTAGATGACCGTAGCGGGGGCAACTCTTGCTGGCAGGCATTGACTGAATTGATTAAGGACATCATCCACTATGATAGAGTGATGGTGTATCGCTTTTTGGAAGATAATAGTGGACAAGTTATTGCAGAGAGCAAGACGGCGGATCTGGAATCGTTGATGAATTACCGTTATCCGGAATTCGATATTCCGGCACAGGCGCGCGAGCTTTACCGTATTTTTCACGCCCGCCATACGGCGAATGTCAATGAGGAAGTGATTCCGCTAATGGGGCGGAGCGCCGATGCTCTCGATCTTACACGTTGCAGCCTTCGGGCACTTTCACCCATGCATTTGCAATACCTTAAAAATGCCGGCGTAAAGGCGAGTGCAAGTTTTAGCATTATCGTGGACGATGAGCTTTGGGGGCTTGTAGCCTGTCAGAACCGGGAGCCAATGCATGTCGATCTTTCACAGCGCCATCTATGTACCTTTCTTACACAATACGCTGTGAACAATTATTTGGCAGATTTTCAGAAGAAACAGGTAAAAGTTCAGAAAAATCTATCGCAGCTGAAGCATGATCTAAAAAGTGATTTGTTGGTCAAGCGCGACTTGTATGACGTGTTGGAAAAGTATGCCGTGCGTATTATGGAGGTAATGAACGGGCAGGGGCTAATCATTAAACGTGACCGCGCAATCATGATGGTGGGTGAGGTGCCTGATAAAAAAATGCTCCGAGAAATTGATAAACAAATAGCCAATGCAGAGTTTTTTGCGACCGATAGATTTAAGTGTGATGGTCCTTCCAAAGATGTTGAGATGTATCCTGGTGTATTGCGCATCAGTATTCTGCCCGCAAATAACTGGTACTTATATGTCTTTAGAAAAGAACGTCTGATAGAAGAGACCTGGGCAGGGAAGCCGGAAAAAGTGATGCAGGTTGACGAAGATCGAAAGATCACCTTTCCTTCGCCACGTTCTTCTTTCGAGGCATGGAAAAAGATTACGAAGGGAAAAGCCGAAAAATGGCAATCTTCTGAACTCGCTTTTATTGAAGATATAACACATATTATTCAGCAAGCAGTGGCACAACGTGGTGGAGAGATTGATGAATTGAACAAGAAACTGGTGCGCTCTAATAATGCGCTTGATACTTTTGGCTACACATTGACCCATGATCTTAAAAATCCGCTGACGACGATACAGCTCACTGCACAAATGTTGCTCTATAAAAAAGACATCTCTGAGGAACTGCTTGCAAAGTCAATGAAAAATATCTTGGATGGGACGCAACTGATGCGGGATATGATGGATAAAGTCTATCAAATGTCAAAGGTAAATCATGTAGACTTTGTGTTTGAACCAATTAATCCACAGTCCAAGATTGTCAATATCGTGGAAAATTGCAAACAACAATACAAGGTTCCTCATTTAGAATTTATAATGGGCGAAACACTACCTGTTTTGGGAGAGAGAACATTGGTCTATCAATTATTTTTGAACCTTGTTGGCAATGCCGTAAAATACAGCAGCAAAAGGCAAAACCCGCAGGTGTCCGTTAAGAGCATGCGGCAAGGAAATACGGTCCGGTATGATATCAAGGATAATGGAATCGGAATTGATTTGAAGGAGGGCGACAAAATTTTTGAAATCTTTGCCCGAATGGCCAATTCAGAAGGCTTTGAGGGTTCGGGGGTTGGCCTGTCCATTGTTAAACAAATTGCGAGTAAGCTCAACGCAACTATTCATGTAGAAAGCGAATTAGATGTCGGTACTACATTTTCAGTCGTCTTCAAAGATGTGCCTGAAGCAGATCGTATGCATTTAGTATCTTAAACGATAGAGGGTAGATTTTTTAGAAGGTGATATAGTGGTTTTTATCCAATAAATTGTCTATCTTGTGGTATCTCAAAGAAAGATTATATAAACGGTTTGGTAACCAACTATCTGCCTAGCTTAGGTCTATATTTTAAATTCCTCCCACAAGACCATATTTTTCAATCATTGCGGTGTTTTTAAACAATCAAAAAATGAAAAAGAAAATTGTTGTTTGTGATGATGAAACCGTCATCCTTAACGTTTTAGAGCTGGCTTTAAAGAATGAATTTAGAGAAGTTTATTTAGTTTCAAAAAGCAGAGAACTTATTGCATCTGTCGAAGAAATTGAGCCTGATATTATATTATTGGATATTGAAATGCCATGGCTGTCAGGTGACGATATCCTTCGTGAACTCCGAAGTTCGGAAAAACATCGAAAGATTCCAGTGATCATGATGTCTGCAAGTTCGCGTGGAAAGCAGATTGCTTCTGAGAGTGGAGCTGACGCCTTTTTGGCCAAACCATTTGAACTGGACGATCTTTTACTTCTCGTGGATAAATTAGGTTAGGCGTAAGCGTTTGTCTTAGGATGATCCCATCAGCTGCTTAAAAGCACTTTTTAAAGAAAAAGTGCTTTTATGTGTATTTAGTCACCATGTACTTGCCAGCTAGTTGCTCAGTATGCTATTAAGTTTATCTGTGATATCTGTTAAATCAAAAGGTTTGGCGATAAAGCCATTTGCGCCTAAATTTCCTGCGATTTCAGGTCCATCGACGCTTGCTGATAGCACGATGATAGGAGTTTCTTTAATTTCGGGTGTACGGCGGATAATTTTAATCAACTGGTCACCAGAAATTATTGGCATCCAGAGATCCAGCAGCAAGAGGTCTGGCTTATGGGAAATTAATTGCTTCGTCAGGTGGGTGCTATTTATTTCGCATATAACATCAAATCCTTCTAGTTCTAAAAAAAGCTCAAGCATCTCGAGTATTCCTCGGTCGTCATCACAGATCATTATCTTTTTAGGCTGCATATTCTTTATTTGTTGATTACGATGGGTAATGTAAAATTAAATGTGGATCCCTCTCCCGGCTCGCTTTCGACCCACAGTGTTCCTTTGTGGTTTAAGATAATCTCATGCGAAACATAGAGCCCAATACCTAAGCCCGGAAACTTCTTCTGTATATGGCTGACACGGAAAAATCGTTCGAAAATTTTTAGTCTATCCTGATAGCTTATGCCCATGCCATAATCCCGTACCGAGATTTTAACAAAATTAGCTACCCTGTGGATGCTAACTTCAACTTTTTTCGACTCGGGTGAATATTTAATTGCATTGGATAGCAGATTGTTCAGCACTTGGATAATCTGTAGCTCGTCGCCTTCTACGATAATGCCCGTACTTCCTGTAAGGTGGATGTCAGAATCAGGTGCCGCCAATCGCATGCTTTCAACGGTATCTTGGATTGTCTTATCGATCTCAAATGGCTCCATGTGCAATTCAAGATTTCCAGATTGAATTTTAGACGTATCTAAGAGTTTTGCTATCAATATATTCAAGCGATCGATATATGCTGTGATTTTATCTAAAGTTGAGACATATTTCGGATCGGTGTTTTCGGTGCCCAATCGCTGCAAGATCTGGAAGAGACCCTTGATTGTTGTGAGGGGTGTCTTCAGTTCGTGGCTCGCAATCGAAAGGAAATCATCTTTACGCCGATCCTGCTCCTTCTTTTCAGTAATATCTTCGATGGCGATTAGGATCCTATCTTTATACTGGCCCTCGAACTCAATACGATAAGCATTTAGCAGCATGACTTTTCGGCCAATATGAGGAAAGATATGATCTACCTCATAATCGATAACCGGATTATTGGTTGGCAATATCTGAGTGAGCATCTCTTTTAACGAAGAAATATCCCACTGCTGATTACCGAGGTCAAATAATAATTTTCCTACCGTTTCTTCTGTGGTGACTTTAAATGAGTTTAAAAAATGCCTATTGGCGCTCAGGACGATATATTTGGCATCGAGTACCAAGAGACTTTCTCGTACTGTTTCAATAATACTGGACAGAAAGCTTTCTTTATCTTGTAGCTCCTTGGTTCTTTGCTGTATTTTGAGCTCTACATGGGACTTCTCTTCACGAAGATCATGCTCCGCTTTTTTTCGATCACTGATATCATTTTGAACACCAATAAAATGAGTTACCTGACCTTCTTCATTCTTCACTGGTGAAATAAAAAGTTCGTTCCAAAAAAGCGTTCCATCCTTACGATAATTTCGAATTTCAATTTTACATTCTTCGCCACGCTCAATGGATTCTTTAATAATCTTACGTTCGGCTTGCGAACGGTCCTGAGCCTGTAAAAATCGGCAATTGTGGCCAATAATTTCATCGTGGGCATAACCACTGATGGTTTCGAAAGCTTTATTGCAATAAATGATGGGATTATCATACTGCAGATTGTCTGTAATTATAATACCCGAATAGGCAGAATTCAATGCTTTTAGATAAAGATCTAAATCATTGTTCTTGTTTTCAATACGTTGCTTTAAATTTTTTATGCCGGAAGCATTTTTTTTCATATATTTTAAACTCCCAAATTAATTAAGGTGTCCTAATTTAGTCGATAATTTTGAAATTGAAGCGGATTTTGGGATGTCTAAATTAAAAAACCGTATAAATTCCTACTGAAAAAATAATCCATGCGAACATGGGGGACGACTATTATGATCTGACCTGTACCGCTGAGAACAAAACTCTAGTTAATATATTCTTTACCTGTCCTTAATACTGTAGTTGTATTAAAGCATGATCTTTACAGCCGACGAAGAATTATTGATCTAGAGAGTATGCTTGTGAAAACGATAGACGCCGTGCTATTGGCACGTCTGGTAAATGCAGATTACAGTGCTTTTGATGAGATTTATGAACATCATTGGAGTCACCTGCTTCAAATTGCCATCAAGAAGGTCGGCGACCTGGACGTTGCCATGGATCTCGTTCAGGATCTCTTTGTAGACCTCTGGCAAAGACGTCACACAATCAATATCCACAGTGGACTGCGGGCTTACCTCATTTCGGCCTTGTACCACAAACTGTTTCAGCATTTCAGGAAAAAGGGGGTGTATGAAAAACATATCGAGCAATATAGTATACTGTTGCAAGATGGTTTACATGACCTATTTCCAATAGATGGTTATGAGGAAAACTATACGGATGTGCTGGTCGCTATCGAACAGTCGGTCGTTGAAATGCCCGACCGTATGCGTATGGTGTTTAATCTGAAATACCAACGGAGCCTCAGTAATCACGAAATTGCGGAACACTTAGGCATATCCCTTCAGACTGTAAAAAATCAATTGAGCAAAGCATTGCACCTTGTGCGCCAGCACATGCAGCTGCAACAGCTAAATCCCAGTGTATTTCTGTCCTTATCTTTTTTTCTTTTCTTTTAGCCTAATGTCCGATCGCTGCCGCCGTCATTTTTTCTTAAACTAAGCTTTATACAAACTTAACCTATTTGGGATGGTACGATCATCCCATTGCTGCAACTATAAGGTGTATGCAGGGTAAAAAAAGAGAACTGGAAAATTTGATTGAACGATATTCCACAGGAAAGCTGACAGACACAGAGCGTGCGCATCTGATGCAATGGATGCTGGAACTCGACGTAAATAAAGCTGAGCAGGTTGATATGGATCTGGCGAGCAATCGTATGAAAGAAAAGATTGATGCACGTTTGCTCCCTGCCGAAACTGAGGTGGAAAGCCAACAGCTGTCTTGGCAATTTTTCGCTAAACTTGCAGCTTTAGTTCTTTTTTGTTTTTCTTTCAGCTGGTATCTTATGGAGTGGGATCCGGTAGATAGGTCGCAACAAAGACAATTCACTAAAGCTGCGGAAATTGCGGTGAAATTTACACGGATGACTTGCAGCGTTTCGCAAGATAGCCTGATCTACTTGGAAGATGGGAGCAGAGTCCGCCTTTTGGCGCATTCCAGCCTGACATGGGTGCAGCCTTTCCCCAAGGGACAGCGTACCATTCAATTGGAGGGAAAGGCATTTTTTGAAGTGGCGCATGATCCTTCCCGACCATTTACCGTATTGGCAGGCAATATCCTGACCACAGCCTTGGGAACATCTTTCTGGGTAACGCAGGAAACCAAATACGCCACACCAAGGGTGCGCCTGATCTCCGGAAAAGTTTCCATTAAAGAGCGTAGTGAAAATGGCAGTGAAAGGCTGTTAGCCTATCTGAGCCCCGGACAAATCTGGCGGGCACCGACTGCGCAGCCCAAAAAGGAACCTGTGGCAAAATCCGAAAAACCACCGGAGCGGGTCCTACCAACACTGTTGACATTTCAGCATAAGCCGCTTAAAGAAGTGTTGCCTGCACTGGCTTCCTTCTACCGTACAAGCATTCTGTTTTCTGAAGAGGAAGTCGCAGAATTATCCTTATATGGTACGTATACGCAGGAAAATGATATTGCGCAGATTTTGCAGACAATCTGTATTGCAAATGATCTTAGATTGGAGTTTAACGCCGAAAAAAATACCTATACGATCGTAAAAAGCGGGTTATAAAAAATAAAAAAAATTAAATAAATGCACCCCAAAATCGGGGAGCCTTGGACAACTATGCACAATTATTAAGTAAAAATATGCAATTATCTTTATCTAAAAAACGGCCTGCCAAAGGGGCTTTATTACTGCTATTAGCGATTGCTTGTGGCCAAAAGGGCTTTGCCCAGCAAGGAGGGCAACTCGTTGTCATCGTGCAGGATGCAAAGTCGAAGGGCCTGGCCAATGCTACAGTGACCATAAAAAATAAGGTCAGCAACTTGAAGCGCTCTGGTCAGGCTGATCAGCAGGGAAAAGCAGTGTTTAACAATCTGCCAGTGGATAGCAACTACTGTATTCTGGTGACGTATACCGGCTTATCGCCAAAAGAGGAATGTCAGTATATCGTTACGTCGGGCAAACGTTCGAGTGTGGTTTTTCAGTTGACAGACGCCGCGGCAAATCAGATGGATGAGGTGGTCGTGGTGGGCTACGGTACGCAGAAAAGGACCAATCTCTCCGGGGCTGTGGATCAGATCAGCGGTGAGGTGCTCGAAAGCCGCCCCATATCCAATGCGGCTCAAGGACTTCAAGGGATTTCACCCAATTTGAATATACAGTTCAATTCAGGCGAACCTGGGGTCGCTCCTAAAATTAATATTCGTGGTATTACCTCGATCAACGGCGGCGATCCCTTAATCCTGGTCGACAACGTGCCGATTTCGGCAGCGGAATTAATTCGCATCGCACCACAGGATATTGAATCATTTACCGTCATCAAAGATGCTTCTGCCGCTGCAATTTATGGTGCACGTGCCTCGTTTGGTGTACTTATTATCACGACTAAAACCGGAAAAGGGGATGTAAAGGTGAACTATTCCAATAATTTTACCTGGAATACGCCGACGGTAATGCCTGATAAAATAACAGATCCTTATGTGTTTTCGCGATTACTGGAAACCTCAACAGACAATACGCCTTGGGACAATGTCAATTACTCGGATCAGTTTTACCAATATGCAAAGGAGCGCTCGGATAATCCTACTATCGCCGGGGTGCGGGTTAATCCTTCGGATTCCAAAGTCTGGGAATATATGGGAAATAGGGACTGGACGCGTTACTTCCTATCTGACTGGAATGCAACTCAAACGCATGACCTGTCGATCTCGGGTTCCAATGAGAAGGTACAATATTATATCAGCGGCAGCTACAACCGACAAAATTCGCCCGTTAAGCTTACAGAAGACTACTTTGACCGTTACAATTTGCGCTCGAAAGTGAATTATAGACTTTCAGATTTTATTTCATTTGGCAATAATACAGTGATTGGAAGCATACGCCGACTTGCACCATCGCAGATGAGCCTGGCGGATATCTACAATATTTTTCCAACGTCATTTGATAAAAATCCAGATGGCACATGGGCCAATTCTTCGGCAGGTATCATCGCAGCGCAAATGGTCGATGGTGGAAAAAGTGACCGTAAGCGACTTGATGTGCAATCAACTTTCAATACGGAACTTCGCTTTTTCAGCAATAAATTTAAAGTCAATGCCGATTACACCTTTCAGCGCAATTCCTTGAACCGCAATTGGTATACCAAGCGATATGAGATTGGTTACGGTCCGGATGATATCCGAAAAGAAGGGACCACAGGCGCATACCGTGAAGCAGGGTTTTCCTACTACAACGTGTACAATATCTACGGAACCTATATGCAGTCTTTTAACAGGCATCAGGTCAACGCGGTATTGGGCTTCAACCAGGAAGATTACCGCTATGAAGTTATCAGTGCCGAACGCGCGGGTTTGATTTCGGAATCTTTTCCGACGATTCAGTTTGCAACGGGGACTATGAAAATGGGCGAGGCAATTGATACCTATGCACTACGTGGAGCCTTCTACCGTTTGAACTACACCTATGACGATAAGTATATTGTCGAGTTCAATGGCCGTTACGACGGTTCGTCCCGCTTTCCAAAAAACAAACGTTTTGGCTTTTTCCCTTCGGGTTCGGCGGCATGGCGCATCGATCGTGAAAATTTTATGTCAGGAGTTTCAGGACTGGATCTCTTGAAACTGAGAGCCTCTTATGGCCAGCTGGGTAATCAGTCTGTGTCAAACTACGGCTACCTCCCTTCGATGGAAAAAAAAGATTCGGAATATTTATTCGGCAGTGAACGCGGTATCTTTATTCAGGTGCCTTCCTTAGTGTCGCCAAACTATACCTGGGAGAAGGTCAATACTGTGAATGTGGGTATGGATGTAGCTGTACTGAAAAATAAGCTTTCAGCTAGTTTTGATTATTATTCGAGACGTACCTTGGGGATGCTGACGCTGGGCAAAGATCTACCCAATATTTTGGGGGCAGATGAGCCCCGCGAGAATGCCGCCGATCTAAAGACCAATGGGTGGGAGCTGACCATCAATTTTCAGGACCATTTTGAATTGGCCAATGCACCATTGCGTTTCAATGCCAAGTTATTGCTGTCTGACTCACAGTCTAAGATTACACGCTTTGACAACCCCAATAAAAGCATCCTGCAGTATTACGAGGGCATGCAGATGGGAGAGATCTGGGGGCTGCAGAGCAATGGGCTTTTTAAAGATGAAGCTGAGATTGCCAAGTTAGACCAGACTTCGATTATTCCTTGGGGAGCCTTGTCCATCGTACCGGGATGGCCTACTTATGTGGATCAGGATGGTAACGGGAAGATTGAAAAAGGATATAATCTAGGGGATACCAAAGACCTCAAAATTATCGGTAACTCAACACCGCGCTATCAGTTTGGTGTGGATCTTTCTGCTGACTGGAAGGGGTTTGACTTGCGTGCATTTTTTCAGGGAATTGGCAAGCGCGATTATTATCCGCTGGATTACCTCTATTGGGGGACTTACCAACAACCTTATGGTAATTTCTATGGGCACTTGCTCGATTTCTACCGTCCGGAAGGTGATTCGGATATCGACCGTGCCAAGCATTCGCAGGCTTACCTGAATCTTGGGCTTGCAGATCAGAATCTCGATGCGACCTATCCGATATTGCAGTCCTGGCTCGCCGACCGCAACCTGGGAACCCGTATTGACCAGGCTCAGGGACTGGCTATTCCACAAACCAACTATTTGCTGAATGCTGCTTATCTGCGCCTGAAAAATCTGACCATTGGCTATACCTTGCCAAAATCAATAGTCTCCCGTGCGAAGATCAGCAATCTGCGCGTGTATCTCAGTGGCGAGAATATCATCGAATGGTCGGCGGTAAAACGCTATTTTGACCCGGAGACGTTGAATGAAAATACCTATACCAATCCTACAATCGGTTCAGATCGTGTCGGGAATGGATTGACTTATCCCTTTCAACGGAGTTTTTCAGCTGGTATTCAAGTGACTTTTTAATTGCCTATCATGATAAATAAATATATAAAAATAGCTTTAGTGGGTTCAGTAATTTCCCTGCTTGGAAGCTGTAACGACAACTATTTGGATCGTGTTCCTGAAACTGCGATCAATAACGAAAATTTCTTTAATACAGCCACGGATCTGGAATTGTATATCAATGGATTGTATAATTTCTCAGGACTTGGTATCTATCAGGCTGACGCTACCTCGGACAATGCAAGTACAACGGGCAATACCGAAATCAAGACCATTATGGCTGGTAACGCCTCTGCCGCAACGATCTCGGGCGGCTGGGACTGGGTGCAGCTCCGCAAAATAAATTTCTTTTTGCAGCACATGGGAAAAGCAAATATCAGTGATAGTGAGAAAGCGCATTATGAGGGATTGGCCCGTTATTTTAGGGCACGGTTCTATGCGGAGAAAGTACAGCGTTTTTCAGATGTGCCCTGGGTAGATAAAGCGCTCGAGGTTGGTGATAATGACTATTTATTTGCCAAACGTGATCCGCGTGCCATAGTCGTAGAAAAAATCATGGAAGATTTTGAGTTTGCTGCCCAAAACGTACAGCCCCGCATCAAACTCGGTACCGTTAATAAATGGGTGGTGCTGCAGGAATATGGCCGCTTTGCACTGTATGAAGGAACTTATCGTAAATACCACAGTGAGCTTGAATTGAAAAGCTCGGCAAATGACTTTTTGACCAAAGCACAGTTCCTGAGTGATGAGCAGATGCGTGAGGGTGGTTTTACCATCTATAATACCGGCAGACCTGATGTGGACTATGGGTCTTTATTTTTTAGTGAAAATCTCGAAAATAACAAGGAGGTGGTGCTGGGACGCTTTTATGCCAACAATGTGCTCAATGCGGACTCCTGGCCAGGGATGTTTGGTAATTACGAGTATTATCCGCTCCGTGATCTTGTGCAGGCCTATCTCATGAAAGATGGCTCATTTTATACAGCACAGCCAGGCTATGCAAAAAATACATTTGTCAAAGAATTTGAAAACCGCGATCCGCGCCTGTCACAAACCTATGCGTATCCGGGATGGGAGTTGATCTATTCCCATACTTATGCCCAGGGTGCCGGATTATATGTGCAGCAGCTGGCCAAAAACTTCTCGGGCTATCACCAGATCAAAGGATTTCAAAATACACTCAGTCTGGAAGCGCGCAACAACCTGGACATTCCGCTGTACCGCTATGCCGAAGTATTATTAAATTTTGCTGAAGCGAAAGCAGAGCTGGGACAACTTACACAGGCTGATCTTGATCGTAGTATCAATTTGCTACGCAGAAGGGCTGGTATGCCTGATATGACCGTCAGCGAACGTATAGATCCGGTTATGGCAGCACGCTATGCCAATGTCGAAAGTAGCCAGCGCAACCTGGTACTGGAGATCCGGAGGGAACGTCGGGTCGAACTTGCTTTTGAAGGCTTTCGCTTTACCGACCTCATGCGCTGGAATGTGGGCGAACTGTTGAAAAACAAACGTGAAGGCATCTATTTCAATGGATTGGGACAACATGATATGACCGGCGATGGCATTCCGGATATGGTGTTATTAGCTGCCTCATCGTCTATTCCCGCAGTAAAAGAGAAAAACAGCTTGGGCAGAGAACTGCAGTATTATCGTGTGGGACGATTTGGACAGGATGTAGGTGTGTTTTTATCGGATGGAAACAGTGGAACTGTCGAAACGATCGAAAATACTGGGAATTTTGAAGCGCCCAAATTTTATTATCGCCCTATACCGCAAGGCGAAATACTTTTAAATGATAATCTTAAACAAATATTCGGATGGTAATGCGTCGTGTAACAACAGCTATTTTATTTTTTCTTTTTCTTGTGTTATCTGGTGTGGAGGCCGCCTGTGCACAAGAATTCAAGTTTGCATTTTTAACGGATATGCATGTACACAGTGATTCGACACTTGGTCAGGTGGAGCGAAGATTAAAATCCTTGCCCCCTCAGGTCGAGCTGCTGCTAAGCGGCGGCGATAATGTCGATATTGACAATTTAAAAACAACTGACTTATCGGCGGGCGAGCAGCGCCTCAGGTCCTTAAAGAGCCTTTTCGACCTTACAAAAAAGCCATACCATATGGCGATTGGCAATCACGACCGCTTGCCGCGCGATCTTCGGAATGGCAAGAATGACTTTGAGCTCTTTGAAAAGACTTTTGGCCAGACGTATTACAGTTTTGAATTTAAGGGCTGGAAGTTTATTGTGCTAAATAGTGTGGAAACCAAAGATAACCAGTATGTCATTGGGGATAAGCAGCTCGCATGGCTGCAGGATCTGGTGAAAAATACAGCCCAAGATCAACCTCTAGTGATTATTTCACATGTGCCTTTTTTGTCGGTTTATTATCCGGTGTTGGAGGGGCGCTATACGGCTACCGACACCTTTGCAAACCAAAAACAGGTATTCGATCTCTTTAAGGAACATAGCCTAAAGCTGGTGTTGCAGGGCCATATGCATTTGTACGAAGAGATTAAAGTAAAGGGCGTGCAGTTTATCACAGCAGGAGCGGTTTCGGGCAATTGGTGGCATGGAACATTCGAAGGTACGACACCCGGACATCTTGAAGTGCAAGTCCAGGGAAAAGAGTTTAGCTGGAAATATGTGAAGTAATTTCTTAGCCGGTCAATCGCATGAGCACAGTGCAGTTCAAGGGAAATATACAAATCAGCTAACCGCCAAAAGGATATAAACTTTTGGCGGTTTTTTTGGGGAAAATAGAATAGAGTTAATCTTAAGAGCAATGGTCTGTTGCATTATTCTACTGGTTTGTTTATAAATCCATCATAAATTGACTTTCCTAAAAATAAAACCTAATTTTGATTCATCAACAATAACTAAACCAGCAGATGAGTGTCACACATGTCCGACAATTGTTTACCCAGCTTTACGAAGAAAATTGGGTGAAGTTGTATGTGCATGTTTTCCGCATGTTGGACGATCGTGACGAAGCCCGTGATATTGTGCAGGAAATATTTGCCAATCTCTGGGACCGCATGGAACGACTGGAAATTGAGCATTCCTATCAGGCTTACCTGTTTCGTTCGGCCCGAAACTTGGTGATCAACCGTATCGCCAGCCAGGATGTCGGACGTAAATATGAACATTACCTGGAGCATGCCGCCCCGAGCCTTGAAATTATGCCCGACGAATTGCTGCGGGAGAAAGAATTGGCTGCGCAGATCGATCAGGCGATTGAAAAGCTGCCCCGCAAAATGGCTTTGATCTTCAAAAAAAGCCGTTTCGAACAACGTAGTTATCGGGAGATTGCCGCAGAATTGGAGATCTCGGAGCAGACTGTCAAAAAGCAGATATCCAATGCGTTGACGGTTTTAAGAAAAAAAATACGAACTATTTTCATTTTTTTCTACCACTAAAGGGTCGCCATCCTGTCTTCTAAGTTATAAACAGGATAGCACCTATGAAACCACCCTTATCGAAACAATTACTGCAGCGCTACCAACAAGGTCTGTGCAATGCCGAGGAAACGGCACTTGTCGAAAGTTGGTACAATCAGCTCAGCAAGACAAATAATGAAAAAGATATACCTGAACTTGATCTGGCAGCCGAAGACCGGTATTTCCAACAGCATATTTTTGGGGCTGTATTGCAGGGGCATCGCCAACGACGTGCCTATCTGAAGGTAGCTGCCAGTCTGGTATTCTTTTTAATGGCAGGCGCCGCTATATATTTCTTTTCCAAGCCCCAACGAGCACCGCAACCTTTGCCTTTTAGTGTCGGTCAATTCCAGGCGGATCTGCTGATCGGCAACGAAGTGGTCAGCCTCGACGACAAGAAGCCCTTTAACCCCGCCTATATGGCGAAGGAAAAAGGGGCGAAGGTGGCTGTCAAAACAAAAAAGGGGCAAGAATTCAAAATGAAGCTTCCGGATGGTACCGTCGTCTGGCTAAATGCCGACAGCAAGCTGGAAATCGGATCGGGATATAACCTACAGGAACGCGCGGTCTTCCTGACGGGTGAAGCTTATTTCAAGGTGGCAAAAAATAAAGCGAAACCTTTTATTGTTCATGTTGGCAGCACCAGCATCGAGGCCTTGGGAACGGCTTTTAATGTGAAGTTATACGCAAACGATAGCCAGCTGTTGACCACACAGCTGGATGAAGGAAAAATACGGGTCAGCAATGCGGGGCTTCAGCAGGTATTGCTGCCGGGACAGTCCATCGAACTGAATGTGCAGAATGGTGCCTTCCAGCTACAGCAGGAAAACAGACTGCAGGATGCATCCAATTGGAAAGACGGTTACTTTGAATTTGACCAGACTCCGCTGCCGGAGATTTTGGCCGATCTTGCCCGGTGGTACAATTTTACCTATAGCCTGTCGCCCGTCTATAATAATAAAGTCCTGAGCGGAAAAATCAGCAAAAAAGAGTCCTTTGCCGAAGTGCTTAAAATATTGCGATTTGCCGGCATAAATTATACCATCGACAAAGACCGACTCGTCCTTGTGCCCTAACCAAGCCCAAAACAAACGAATATTCAATCTAAATACCCTATGAAACAATCCGTAAAAACACTGCTATTGATGCTGATGCATGTCAATGGCTATGCCTTTAGCCAGCAGGCAGACAAGGCAGCTGACCATGTTCAACTCAAACAACTCGTCAAAGCCATTGAGCAGCGAAGCGATTATCGCTTTGTTTACGACCCCCATGAAATTAACCCCGATCTGCCTTTCAATGTCAATTTAAACAATGCCAATATCCCCGAACTGCTTCGGCAGGCATTCGCGGCGAAGGGGATCCGTTATCAAATTGTCAAAAACACCATTGTGCTCCAGGGCAAAGGGGCCAGCAAATCATTGCAGGCCGCCATCTCTGGGCGGGTCAGCAATGCTTCGGGTGCAGCGCTTGAAGGCGTAAGCGTCCGTGTTAAAAACAAGATCGCCAGCACGGTCACCGATGCCAGCGGCCGCTTTAGTTTAAATGGGCTGCAGCAGGAGGATATATTGCTCTTGAGTTACGTGGGCTACCGCAGCCAGGAAGTGAAGGTTGCCGGCAATGGCATCCTGGAAATAAGCCTCGAGGCCGATCCGGGCAACCTGGATGAAGTGGTGGTTATTGGTTACGGCACGTCTTCGGTACGCAAAAATACCGGTTCAGTATCCAGCGTCACCAGCAAGGAGATCGAAACGCAACCGGTACTGGATCCCCTGGCAGCCTTGCAGGGCCGCGTTGCGGGACTTAATATCGCTTCCAATTCGGGCTTGCCGGGCAGCTCCTTTCAAGTGCAGCTGCGCGGGGTCAACTCCTTGACCAATGGCAGCAGTCCGCTGTACATTATCGACGGTATCCCATTTTCGGACGAAAGCATGAACCAGTTTACCGCAGCCAATGGCAATCAAAGCCCGCTGAGCCTGATCAATCCCAAGGATATTGAACGCATCGATGTGCTTAAAGATGCCGATGCGACAGCCATTTATGGCTCCCGGGGTGGGAACGGCGTGATCTTGATCACAACAAAAAAAGGCAATAAGAACGGGCTTAAAATAGACTTTAATGCCAATGTGGGCTCCAGTAAAGCCATCCGCAACCTGAAGATGCTGAACACGCAGCAATACCTGGACATCCGGAAAGAGGGCTTTAAAAACGATAACTGGACAGCAACGGCAGATAATGCGCCGGATCTGCTTACCTGGGATCAGTCTGCCTACAGTGACTGGCAAAAGCAGTTTTATGGTGCATCGGCTCCTTTCTCCACCTACCAGCTGTCATTTTCCGGCGGCAACGAAAATACGCAGTACCTGGCCAGCGCCAATTTCAATCGTCAGGGTGATCCCTTGCCCGGTAATAAGAACTATCAGCGTGGCGGTGCACTGTTGAACCTGTCTACACAGTCCAAAGACCAGCGATTTAAACTCAACAGCAGTTTCAACCTCAACCTCGACCGCAACAATACGGTCCCCACAGACATTGCACAGTTTTATAACCTGGCGCCAAATTATCCTTTATACGATGAAAATGGCAACTATTACTGGTTTCAGCAGACCTTACAGAATCCTGCAGCCTACATGGAGCGCTCGAGTATTTCTAAAGCTAAATCCCTGCTGGCCAATTTTTCTGCCGAATACGCCATCTTACCTGAATTGGTCGCGAAAGTCAATGTGGGCTATAACCTCAAAAGTATGGACCAGACGCGCTTGCTACCCAACGCGGGATTTAATCCATTGACGAGTACGGGATCAATGGCCTCTTACGGGAATTCGGATTATCAGTCCTATATCATTGAGCCGCAATTAAACTACAGCAAAACAATTGGTAAACATGATTTCAAGTTGCTTTTGGGTGGCACCTGGCAGCAAAGGGTCACCGAAGGGAAATACTTCGATGGCAGCAGCTACCCGAGTGATTCGCAGCTGGACAATATAGCTGCTGCAGGCATCCTCGCAATCCGCAACAATCAGTATGCCGACTACCGCTACCAATCTGCATTTGCACGTATCAATTATGCCTATGCCGACAAATACCTATTGAATTTCAGCTACCGAAGAGATGGTTCTTCGCGCTTTGGACCCAACAATAAGTACGGTAATTTTGGGTCGATCGGTGCAGCCTGGGTATTCAGCAACGAAGAGTTTTTCCAGGATCAGTCTATCCTGAGCTTCGGTAAGCTACGTGGCAGCTGGGGGGTGACGGGCAATGACCAGATCGGCGATTACCAGTACCTTGATACCTGGGGCACAGGTTTTGCCTACCAGAGCATCACGGGGCTTTATCCGACGCGGGTGTTCAATCCCAATTTTGGCTGGGAAGAAATCAAAAAGAAAGAACTGGGCCTCGACCTTGGTTTTTTCAGGGACCGTATTTTCCTGACGGCCAATTATTACAACAATAGATCGGATAATCAGCTGATCAATATCGTGCTCGCACCGCAGACAGGCTATAATTCTTATTTTGGTAATACCCCCGCACTGATCGAAAATAAGGGCCTTGAGTTTGAGCTGAGCAGCGTGAATATCCAAAAGGAAAAGTTCAGCTGGAAAACCAATTTCAATATGACTTTTCCTTCCAATACCCTGCTGGACTATCCTAATCTTGAAAGTAGCAGCGATGTACGGCGATACGTCATTGGCGAGTCTACCCGTATTGTGCGTGGATTTCAGTTTACGGGAGTGGATCCGCAAACAGGTATCGCTCAATTCCTGGATGTGAATGGTGATGGGAAAATCACCGAATTCAATGACTATGTGACCCTGGGTTCATTGCTGCCGAAGTTTTATGGCGGGATCAACAACAACCTGAGTTATGGCCATGTGAGCCTTGGACTGCTGTTTCAGTTTGTCAAACAGGAGGGGCCCTCCATTGGTTATGGCCCGCAGGCCACGACCATCGGCGCACTGGGCAACCTGGATGAATATGTATTGCGCCGCTGGCAGCAGCCGGGCGATGTGACGGATGTACCGCGTGCAACCGCCAACAGCGCCAACGATGCCAACCTGGCGTACCGCAATTACTACCGTTATTCATCGGCGGTATGGGACGACGCCTCTTTTATCCGCTTAAAAAATGTATCGCTCAGTTACGACATCTCCAAATGGGCGCAGAAGATCAATATAAACCGTGCTGTGCTGCAGTTCAATGCACAGAACCTCTTTACCTGGACAAGCTTTAGAGGTATGGATCCCGAGATGCCTGGTTTTGACCGTACCTATGTTTCGGATGTCAATCCTTTTGGTTCGGTGCGGAGCAGCGCTACACCATCGCTGCGTACCTATACTTTCGCAGTTCAGCTCACTTTTTAATGATCATAAAACTAAAGACTTACACCATGAACAAATATATCATCTACAGCCTTTTTGCAACGCCCCTGTTGAACCTCTCCTGCAACAAATTTCTGGCGGTGGATCCCCCCAAGACAGAAGTGGCGGCAGCGTCGGCCTTCAGTGACGAAAAAACGGCCACAGCAACCGTGGGCGGACTCTATACCAGTATGAACAACTACAATAACCAGTTTGCCAGTGGGCTGATGAGCATCGTGCTATCCAGCCTGGCCGACGATTACAACTCGGCCTTTACAAGCTACGATGAGTACAAATACAATCGGCTGAGTCCCGCAACCTCTTACCTCGATCGGCTGTGGTCGCAACCCTATAGCTATATCAATCACAGCAATAAGATAATCGAGGGACTTGAAGCTTCGGCACTCAGCACCAAGGTAAAAGCGCAGCTCTCGGCAGAAGCGCGTTTTACGCGGGTATTCAATTATTTTTACCTGTGCAACCTCTTCCAAAAAGTGCCCCTGATCACAGACACCAAAGATCTGGAAGCCAACAACCGAAAAGGGCCAGCGTCCCGGGAAGAGCTCTATGCTTTTATGCTGGGCGATCTGAAGCAGGCTGCTGTGGATATTTCGGATACCTACCAGGGCAATGAGCGCACCCGCCCCAATAGAAAAGCGGTTGATGCGCTATTGGCCCGGTTATACCTGTACCATGGCGACTGGGCCGATGCGGAAGCGACCGCCGACAAAGTCATCGGGGATAACCGGTACGAACTGTCGCGCGACCTCAATACCGTTTTTTTGAAGACGAGCAAAGAGGCCATCTGGCAGCTGCAGACGGTCAATCTTTCGACGGCAGGCGTCAACACCTGGGAGGGATTCAGCATCGTTCCGGCCGTAGCGACGGCACGGAGTTACTATCAGCTGTATGATACGACCGTGGCAGCTTATGAGGAGAACGACTTGCGTAAATCACAATGGTTAAAACCGTATGTAGTAAACAATAAAACACTTTATATGCCCTATAAGTACAAGTTGCGCACAGCGACACCGGTTGCCGAATACAATACTGTGCTGCGCCTGGCCGAGCAGTATCTGATCCGTGCGGAAGCGCGGCTCAACCAAAATAAGTTACAGGCAGCACTACAGGATATCAATCAGATCCGCGAGCGTGCAGGCCTCGCTGCGCTGCCACAAACGCTGGACAAAGCAGCCATCGCCCTAGCCCTCGAAAAGGAACGGCAGCTGGAGCTGTTGGGCGAATGGGGTCACCGCTGGTTTGACCTGGTCCGCACAAACCGGGCCCTGCCTGTACTTTCGAAGGTCAAAACAGACTTTAGTCAAAGCGATACCAAAATACCGATCGCCAGTGCTATTTTATTAACCAATGGTAATCTCCAACAGAATGATTAAGCTATATAAACAGGCCTCGCTGCAGTTTAGACGGGCCTTGCTGCTGCTGTTACTGCCAGCAACCCTGGGAGTGCAGGCGCAAGTCAGCATCCTACCGGAAAAAGCAGCCGCCGGTGATATCGTGACCATCAGCTTTGATCCCGTTAAATCTACCGCTGCTCCTGGCGCAGGGCCATTTTTCGTGGACTTCAACTACTCCAATTTTTACGAATTTCCGAGCCGCATGCCCATGCAGCGCGAAGGCGGACTGTGGCGTGTACGCTTTAAACTGCCGCCCTACGCCAACTTTTCCTGTTTTACGA
Organism: Sphingobacterium sp. UBA7631; assembly: GCF_002483935.1. NCBI lineage: Bacteria > Pseudomonadati > Bacteroidota > Sphingobacteriia > Sphingobacteriales > Sphingobacteriaceae > Sphingobacterium > Sphingobacterium sp. UBA7631. The sequence goes on along the minus strand of NZ_DLIX01000010.1, from coordinate 800,453 downwards.
TCGCCGACAAGGACAAGAAATTTGTGCAGCGGGCAAGCGACAGCAGTCAGTATGAGATCTACGTCTATAAGCAGGGGAAACTGATCGCCGGTAATTACCTGGGGAAATCGTACAGCATACCCGTCCAGGATAAAACATCGGATCGCATCGTGGAGAAACAGGAATATTACCTCAAAAAAGAGCTGAGCTTGTATCCCGACAACTACGAGGCCCAGCTCCGGCTGATCGTCCTCGAGATGAAGAAAAGTAACCCCGCCCAGCAGGCCAGGCTCCTGAAGAAGGGCTTGGCCGTGGTTGAAAAGAAATTCCGCAGTAACCCGCTTTTTGAGGGGAACCTCAATAAGGTAACCATGGGGTATTTGATACTCGGTCAAAATCAAAAAGTAGATTCGATCCGTCAGGTTGTGATCAAGGAGTTTCCCAACAAGAAGATCGGCATAGCCTATCGGCTCAATAAACTGTTTAGCGAGCCGGATTCCACGGCGGTGGTTGCCAAGATCGGGCAGCTTCTTGCCCTTAAAACGGCCGATAATGAGGCGGCCTATGGCAGCGCTTACGACTATCTTTTTACCTACTATGTGCGGCATGGCGACAGCGTACAGGCCAAGAAATACCTGCCCCTAATTACCCGATGGGAGCAGGATCCCTACAAATGGCGCGCCTACAATCAGTATGTGCAGCTGCTGTTGGATCATAAGCTGCTGCTCAACGATGCATCCAAGCTCAATCTATACCTGTTGGACAGTGTGGCGGCCTATCCGGTGAGCTTAATACGCTATTTCCCCGAAACAGGTTATCTGGTGGCGCATGACCCCGCCAAGGCTGATAAAATCGCTGCGGTGAAAGCAGAACTTATGGCCAATCAGGGGCTTATCGCTACTCAGTTAAATCAGACTGAAGTAGCGCAGGACTGGTTTGCCAAAAGCATCCCTACGCTCAAATCGGCGGCACTGCTCCGGGCCATTGCCCTGCAGTATCAAGCGTGGAATGAGCCAGAGCGTGCGATACCTGTGCTGGAGGCAGCCTATCGCTATGCGCCTTTTGATCCACAGATCCGGCAGCTGCTCGACAGCGCGCTCGATAAAAAGGGGATGGGCAATGCCGCCGAGCGGCAGGCTTATTTTAGGCAGCTCGATAAGCAATGGAAGCAGGGCTATTACGCGGAGTTTCAGAAGATCATCGGCAGTACACCTCTTCCAGAAGACCTCAGCATCGTTGATATGGACAAAAAGCCCTTGCTTAAGGCGGAACTTGCGGGCAAGATCGTTGTCATTGATTTTTGGGCAACCTGGTGCAAGCCCTGCATAGCCTCTTTTCCTTATCTGCATCAGGTGTACAAAAAATATGCGGATGACCCGCAGGTGAAGTTCGTTGTGCTCAATTCGGGCAGTGGAAATAGCTGGGACGATGCGTATAAATGGGCGCAGGCCAATCGCCAATTTGACTTTCCATTTTATTATAACCAGGATAAGAAGTTGAGCAGTAAACTGGAAATAACCTCCATTCCGACAACGTTGATCTTGGATAAAAAAGGGAACATCCGTTTCCGAAAGGTAGGCTTTGAAGGTGAAAAGTTGCTGCAGAGCCTCGATGCCATGATCGAATACCTGAAAGAACTGGACCAATAACCAGGGGATGTCGTACCCCCTTTTTTTTGGTATATTTGCCTTACAGGTGATCCTGGTTGGATAAACTGTAATCAATATTTATGTTTGAGAAGAAAACTATCATCACTGTACAACACCCCGAATCCATGCATCATTTAAATGGGATGGTCGGTTCGTGGACAGACTGGGAGCTGACAGAACTTGGAAGGCAGCAGGCGGAAAATATCGCCACTAATCTGCAATTGGAGCTTGGGGATAAAAATTTTTCCCTGTATTCATCGCCACTTCGCAGAGCCAGTGAAACTGCCGAAATAATCGGAGAGGCCTTTGGGCGCAGCCCACAGTTCATGAAGGCGTTAAAGGAAAGGAATCTGGGCAGAGCGGTGGGGCAGTCGGTACAATGGCTGAAGGACAATATCGAAAACCAAGAGCTAACCTGCTTTGATAGATGCTTTAGTGATGCAGAATCTCGTTATGATGTTTGGCAAAGGCTGAAGCCGCTGTATGAAAAAATCTGCTACGGTGAAGAAGAGTATACGCTAGTGGTCTCGCACGGAGACACTTTAGGTATATTCCATGTAATGTGGCTGGGATTGGATGTCGAGATGCTGGATAAAATACAGCTTGCGGGCCGCAGTGCTGGTGTTACCATTCTTCAACAGTTGACCACAGGAAAAAGAGTCATCAGTAAGCTGGGGGATATGGGCTATCAAATCCTGAAGGATCAATAAGGTAGTTATACAACTACCTTATTGATGTCTATTACCTTTGTGGTAATACGAAATGTTTTTGTTGATCCCTTGCGCCGCATCATTTCTTTCGGGCGATACCGTTGCGGGAGCGTATTGCAATGACACAATATCGCTGCTGTCGATGTCGGGCATTTTAAGCGGGCGGTACCACGAAGGTGGGTTTGTTAGATTGCCCGTCCGCTTGCGATCTGTTGTTTCGGTTGATTCTTGTACCGAACGCTGTTTCCAGCGTTTGTATACCAGCAGTGCTGCTCCAGCGACTGCCGTGATAACGAGTCCGATTTGTGCTTTCATGCTTTCTTCTTTACGAATTGAAAAAAAATCCTTTCAAATTGAACAAAGCTCCTTTCAAAAAGTTCAATAAAAATCAAATCAGCTTTTTGGTCTAGCGCAATAAGGTCTTCCAACAGTACATTCGAACGTTAGTCCACCAGTGTTACCAGCATATCAGCCAATTTTGTAGGTGCTGTGAGCATGGCATCGTGGCCCGTCGCGATCTCCCGATAGTGCCAGTTGAGCTTGTGGTCGGCGCGCACCTTTTCGCTCATCTCCTTCATAATGGGCAGCTGTGGATCGGTACATGCGATATAGACCAAGGGTAATCCATTGCCATACTTGTTTTTTAAGTGCAGCCGCTGTGCAAATGTGCCAAAAGGTTGTGCGCTGAGCCTTTCCTTGACCCAGGAAACCATGCCGGGGGCTGTAACACCAAATAGTGCAACATCAAACGGCGCAAAATTCTCTTTCCGCTGAATGTTTTTGAGCTGAATTTCTTGCACTGCCTTGGGTTGCAATGAAATGGGGCTCTGGCCGTCTTCAATAATCATGGCGTCGAGAAAAATCAACTTGTGTAATCGTGAGGGAATGCGATCGGCAACTCCGGCAATCACAGCACCGGCATAGCTGTGTCCAACGAGATACACATCGTGCAGATCTTCCATCTCGATCAGGTTGACGATGTCCTGGATATGGGTGTCGATGTCGACCGAAGGCTCGATCAGGTGTTTACGTTCACCAAGCCCCGTCAGCGTAGGGGCGTAGACCCTGTAGTGAGCATCTGTGAGCTGTTGTGCGACGGCCTGCCAGCACCAGCCGCCATGCCAGGCCCCGTGAACCAGCACATAGGTAGGCCGATGATCTTGGTGTTGAGCGTATCCACTTAACATACCGCAGCTTAGCAGGACAAGCAGAAATAAAGTTCGCAGTTGTTTCATTTTTTTATAATTTTATACTGTTTTTAATACCTGACAAAGGTATAGGCAAGCTTTTGTCCGCACAATAACTCATCCTGAAGTGAGTGGCTATAACTCGATATTTAAAATGGCAACACCCCGAAAAAAACAATCCACTAACACGGAGAATCTACAGACTTTGGCACAGGCATGTGATGTGAACGAAGTACTGGCGCAAATAGCGTTGCGTTGGAAAATGCAGATTCTATACTGTATTGCAGCGGATGTATCGCAATTCAGCACCTTAAAAAAAATGTTTCCGACACTTTCAGATCAGGTACTGAGCAAACGTTTAAAGGAGCTGAAAGAAGAATCGCTTGTCGTTACCGAAGAAATTGAAAACACCGTACCGCCTCAGATACGCTATAGCCCAACAGAAAAGGGTAAGGAACTGTTGAAGATTATCCTGAATCTGCATCACTGGGGACTAAAATGGAAAACTACAGGCAATAACTATTGCCAAGTGCATTCGGAAAGCGATCAGGATCGCGTTTTTTAACCCTATTTAAATCTTATGGATTCACTCTTTCGCGCCTGGCAAACAAGCCGCATGGCTTACCTTAAGTTCTTCGACAATTATTCTTTGGAACAGCTTAACCGCATTCCCGAAGGCTTTAGCAACAACCTGATCTGGAATATCGGGCACATCATTGCCACACAGCATAAATTAATTTATATCGGATCTGGGATAGCGGGACATATCCCCGAGGAAGTTTTTCTGAATTATCAGTCCGGAACAAGACCGACAGCAGCGGTATCGCAACAGGAAGCCGATCTGCTTAAAAGATTACTCCTCGAGCAGATTGAGCCGACCATACGTGATTTTAATAACAAAAAGTTTGTCCACTATCAGGAGCGTACAACCGGAACGGGCTTCCATTTAACCTCCATATATGATGCCTTCGAATGGAATAATTTTCATGAAGGGCTGCATTTGGGTTATATGATGAGTATTAGAAAGTTTGTTGTTGACCGACAATAATCTAGGGGGGGTATTTTCAATGGTTTGTATATGCAGTACGAAAGGTTAAATAGGTGAAAGCGAATGATTTTTAAAGCTCTTCGGTCGAATATGGATGTTGATGACAGTGCATTTGATGATATATACCCGTCCAAAATAAAACAATTGGCTGAACGCCACTGGACACCTGTTCATGTTGCAAAAATGGCTGCCGAGTACCTGGTTGAATCTCCCATGGACAAAGTCCTGGATATTGGTGCCGGAGCAGGGAAATTTTGCCTTGTTGGCGCTTCTTGCACCCAGGGAATGTTTTATGGTGTGGAACAGCGCGAATCACTGGTGGAGCTTTCCAATGGATTGGCCGAGAAACATCAGGTGCACAATGTAGCCTTTATTCATGGCAATATTGACGAGATCTGTTTTTCCGACTATGACGCATTTTATTTCTATAACTCCTTCTATGAAAATATAGACACATCGAGTCCAATTGATTACTCGATAGCGCCTGATCCAAAACTTTATCATGCCTACACCGCGGCTCTTCGGAATCAGCTTGCGCTGCTGCCTATTGGTACGCGTGTTGTTTCCTATTGGAGTGGCTGGGAAGAAATTCCTAGTAATTTTGATTTGGAGTATACGGCATGTGACGGTTTTCTCAATTTCTGGCGGAAGCTGGGTTAAGGGAAAGGAAGCAGGACAGCCCTGCTTCCTTTTTTTGACGACCTTAATCTAAGTAGAAGAAAAGCCGGCTGAATATCTGATTCGGTACTTTTGGCGCAATAAAATAAGGCTGAACCTTGCCTTTATCGTTCAATTTTGGCAAAAAGAATCCTTCGGCACCCATTTTACTTTTTGTTTCGTCGCCGTCAAAAGCCCATTCATTGTCCGTATTGGCCTTGGTGAAATTGACCGTGGCACTCCGCAGATCAGCGCCTTTGTCAAAATCCTTCGGTGGTAGATAGTCTACATAGACCCACCTTCCGGGAAGTACATTTTTTGCAATGTACTCCTTACGGACATCACCCGTCGCTGCATTGACCTTCTGTAAAGAAATATCAATCGGGAAATCAATGCTTTTATCATAAATATAAAAGCCCAGTTTATTGACATTGGGGTCTGCAGCAGGTGGGTTCACTTCCTGCACCTTGCCATCAAAATAGACGTAGTTGAAATTGACTTTGATCGTGTTTTCAGGCAATTCGGCACTGTAAACCACTTTCTTGGTCTCCGTATCGGTTAAGGTAACCAGTCTTTTTTTTGGTATTTTGTAACTGTACGCCGTCGCAAAATGGATATTGTGCTGCGGTTGAATGATAAAAGCGCCATCTTTATGATCAAATACGGTCGTATCAATGGCGATCTGCAATGGATGGTCACTGCCATTATAACCATTGATCAGGATATGCATCGCGCGTTCCACCTCCGCAGCGTCCTTGTTGCAGGCACTGAACAGGAAGGGTAGGCCGATCAGCAGGAGCGCTGTCACCAGGGAATACAGCTTTGTTGACAAATTTTTCATACGCTATAATTCTAAAACCTTATTAAACCGCATCATGGTGTTGATGGGTGCTTCATTGATAATAAACAACTTGGAAATGGCTTTTGTGGGTGAGGGCACCGGTGCACCCGAGGTCAGCTGGCTGAATTCAAAAGACGATCCTTCGGTATAGGGAATATTTGTCCCAGCTTTATAAATATAGGCCCGAAATAAGACCGAGGTCTTCTCTCCCTTATAATCCTGGATGCCTAAGGGAAAGGGATCGAAAATGAGGGGCTGAGAGAACGTATTGGGTTTTAGATTTTTGATCCGTACGACCTCTTCAAACACTTTGGGGGTAAAATAGTATTTTCCAAATACAATGTCCACGGGCTCCCGGTAATTTAAGATGTTGGACTGGAGCATATAGATCAACTGTACTTTGCCCTCCACAGGTGCCGGCACTTTTGGGAAATCGGCTACTTTTCCGTCCATGTAAATAACATTGAGGTCTGTTATAGCCGCTGTATCGTTGGCTTTGATTTCCCGTTCCAGCAGAATTTTATCGGTAACCTTAGACTTCATGGTAAATTTTAAACGCTGCTTGGCCGGGTCATTGAAATTATAATTCGCAGCAAATGCGATGCGGCTAAAGGCTGGTGTTACCGTAGCGCTAAAGGTGTCCAATTGCAGGATAAGTTCCTCGTTGCTGTTATTGTAACCACTTAAATTGATCATATGCACATTGGAATAATACAGCAGTTGGTCGCCACCTTTATCGCATGAAAGGAAGGTGGATAGCAGAAAAAAGGTGATCGCCGTGGCTATTAAGATTATTTTTGTTTTCATAGCGGTTGATTTAAAAGGTATATCCGATGGAAAGGCTAAAGGAACTGCCCACTTTCCGGTTAAAAGTTTCTTTGTCGCCTATGCGCATCTTTTTTGTCCCGTCTTCGGAGGTCTCGTAATAACCTTCCTCATATTTTTGGGAAAAACCAAACTTCCATTCGTAGATCTCGTCCCATTCCTGTGTGGGCCATTCGGAGTTTGATAGACCTTTCCAACGATCCTGTACTTTGTACGTCTCGGGTCTATTCACATAGAAGCGGAACGGACTGTTCAACAGGTTGCTCAGGTTCAGTTTAAGATCGAGGTTTTTGTTTTTCAGGAATTTGTAGCTCAGCTGTGCGTCGAGCTGGTTGCGTGGGCGTTCGTATTCAATCAGATCTTCGCTCATGGCTGTCATAAAGGTTTTATAGCCCATATGGTTGAAGGCTACGTTAGCTCCAAAGCGGTCTCCGGCGTATTGGATAGCCGCATTATAGACAACGGGGATCTGTCCATAAAGTGGGCGTTTGCTTTTCAGGAATTGCTTTTCACGGTATTCAAAGGTATTTCCGTATTTATCGGTGCCGATACTCTTTGCCATAAATTCGGCCGACTGCACTTCGGAGCTTTGAAGCGTCATGTTTCCACTGACATTGAAATCCTCCAGTAGGGAACCGGGCGCCATAAAGCCCAGGTTTTTACGGATATCAAACTCCAGTCCCTTTACTTTGGCCCATTCCGAGTTATTGGTGGTCACATAGATGCGATGCGACGAATCCATCATCTGCCGGTACAATTCGATGGGGTTCTGAAAATATTTATAGAAAAACCCGATGGAAATAACTTCGGCAATGGAAGGGTACCATTCAAAACGCATATCATAATGGTCAATTAAGGTCGACAGCACACCTTCATTCCGACGGTAAGCACCACCCAATGCGGGATCCTGCCGCACCATCTTGGAGTTTTCAATCAATGCCGGCCGCACCACGGACTGTGAGTAAGCCATGCGGATGTTAAAATCGGGTATGGGCGTCAATGTTAGGCTCACCGATGGCAGGTAGCGCCAGGTTTTCTCTTCAGTTTCTGGATCCGCCGTCATGCCCACCAGTTTGCCCGTTTTGGGATCGACAAAGCGTTGCTTGCGCATCGCAATGGTTCTGGCATCCATCTGCAGGTCATTATCGCCATTTTGCAGGCTTTTATACTTGAAGTATTCGGCTCGTACACCCCAGACCAGTCGGATCCACGAGTTGAAGCGGTTGTCGAGTAGACCATAGACGGCCTGGTTTATATTTTTCCCTTCATAAGCACTGACGGAGAATGCTGCCGGGTAGTAAAACATGCCATGTAAGGGATCTGTGAACTCGAGGTATTTCGACCAGGTGTTGACAGGCGTAAAGGTATTGGCACCGACAGAGACGATAGGCAGCGAAACCCATTCGAACAAGCCATGCCGATCCATATATTGGTATCCGGCTTTGAACGTCTGCTTTTGCCCGAGCCAATTCGTCTGGTAGCTCAATGCACCTTCCGCAATTTTGTTGGTCTCCGTATAATGGTACTCGGAGCGTGTAAATGTTCCGTCACCGGCATTAGCGTAGTGCGAAGGGATGACATTATAAAGGGTATCATTTAAGAAACCGATCGGAGCGAGCCAAGCTTCGGTGGCATCTTTCTCACGGTTGTTCAGCTGATTGCGGGCAATATTCCACTCGAGTTTGAAATTGCCGAACCGATGTTCGCCATCCAGTTTATTCTGCAGCATATCTATAAATTTAGGACGGTCATATTCGCGGATTGCTGGCCTCGAATCGTAGCCAATATCATTTCCCCAGCCTTCGATTATAGAGAACTGATTGTTGAACATCCGGGAATAGAAATTCCTCGAGGTTACCTTGTGATTTTTGCTGTTCCAGCCCAGGTTGACCAAAGCGCCTAAGCTTGAATTGAAGTTATACTGTGTCGAGGTCGTCGGATGGATTTTTTTGCCCGTGCTGACATCGAAAGTTGCCCCGTCTACCTTTTGCCAGTTGCCGCGCTCAAAATTGGAGATGCGATCAATAGATTGCTCATTTCGGTAACTGAGTGAGCCGACAAATCCAAAGACGCCCTTTGTACCACTATAACTGCGCCCCAGGCTGAACTGGTAGTTTTGTCCGGGTAGTGCGGTGTATTTTCGGGTACCCAAACGCTCCAGTCCGCCGATACGCTTGTTCTGTGCAGCGATCATTTCCGGTGTAAAAGGTTTCACGCCTTCAGGCACGGGTTTATAGGGATTGGCAGGGTCGTAATTGATCCCGTCGAAAACGGTCAGATCGCGCGGGAAATTGCCCCTTGTACCATCGTCAAAGGCCAGGTAATCTAAGCTGCCGCGGCCATAGCCCAGGAAATCTTTACCCGTTGAGCCATTGATGTATTTGCTTCCCACCGAAAAGGACGTGAAGTTTTTGACCGGAATGGCCAGGGTGTTGATCTGTACCAGTCCACCACCAAAACCAAAGCTCAGGTCGGGCGACGAAGTTTTGTGAATGATGACATTGTCGATCAGGTTGCTGGGGACAATATCAAATTCGAAGTCCCGCACCTGCACGTCTGTACTGGGGAGGGTGGCGCCATCCATCATGGCCAGGTTGTAACGCTCGGCAATACCGCGGACCACCACCCGACGGTTGTCGTTGGTACTGACACCGGAGATGCGTTTCAGGGTCTCACCGACGTTTTTATCCGGTAAAACGGCTATCTGCTCCCGGCTGATCCCGTTGGAGATGGTGGCTTCATTCTTCTGTTTGGCATATAAGGAAGCTACACTTTCCTGTTTGTAACTTCCTGTCACGACCACCTGCTCCAGGCTTTTCACCACGTTCTTCAAAACGATGTTGAGATCGGTCTGTTTGCCGGACTGCACCACGATGTCGGTGATCCTTTTTGTCTGATGGGAAATGTAGCTGACTTCGATGGTATAGGTGCCTGGTGCGAGGTTCAAGTTGTAGCTGCCATCGGCTTTGCTTTTTAAGGATTGGCGGCTTTGGAGCAGCGTAATGCTTGCATCGGCAAGGGCTTCACCATTTTCATTGATGATTCGTCCGCTGATATTTCCCTGCTGTTGGGTGGCACTGTTGCCCATGCTGGCGGATAGCGAAACGGGGATAGCGGCCATGCTTTTTGCCGAAACGATCACAGACTGGTCCTTCAGCACAAAGCTGAGTGGCTGGTTTTTGAAAATTTCGGCCAATACAAGATTGATGTCGGTATTGCTGATTTCTATCGTAACGGGTCTGGCAATGCGCAGCAGGCTGCCTTCGACCAGAAATCCATACCCCGTCTGCGTACTTATCTTTTTGAATACTTTGGCCAGGGAGCTGTTCTTCTCGGAGAGACTGATGTTTTGTCCTATTGCTCCGAAGCTGATCTGTAGCATGCCAAAGAGTGTCATGAAGGTGCTTAGCTTCATTTTCAATAGTATTTTTGTATTTTTTTTATACATTTGTTAAGCTGAAATATGTGTTCATTGGATCGAGAAATTCATTGGCCTATTCCGGCTTTTTGGCCAGTAGTGTTGCGACCACTATTGGCTTTTTTTGGAATTGGGCATGCGGTATAATGTTCTATCAGGTGCTGTCCTAGGGCAGTCACCGATGTCAGTGCTTGTCTTATTTTGTTTCTACGATAAGCCTCCTTCCTTGCATCTCGACCTGGATGCTTTTAAATGTTTTTAATAGATTCAGTACTTTTTCAAAAGACCAGGACCGCGGGATTCTTCCGGTAAAGGTTTCGCTCGTTGGGGTACCCCGATACTGGATGTCCACATTGTACCAGCGGCCAAGTTCGTCCACAACACTGCCGATATCGGCATCTGTAAAATCAAAGTAACCCTCTTTCCAGGCGATCACTTCCGCGGGCTCCACATTTTTGATGGACAGGGATTCTCCCGCAACAATACCCTGTTCACCAGGCTTGAGGACAACGCGCTGATGCGCATTGGCCAAGGCAATGGAACCGCTCAGAAGGGTTGTTTTGGTCCTGGATCTGGATGTGTAGGTATTAACATTAAAATGAGTTCCCAGTACTTCGATCACTTGATTTTCGGAGCGCACCCGGAAAGGCATAGCCGCATTGTGTGCCACTTCAAAATACACCTCACCGCTGATGCTCACCTCGCGCGACGTGCCCCGGAAGGCTGAAGGATAGCTGATCGACGACTGTGCATTGAGCCAGACTTGCGTACCGTCGGCTAATGTCAATTGGTAGCGGCCACCCCGTGGGGTAGCAAGCGTATTGACATGTACCTTATCGACGTTCTTGCCGGCCGTATACACCAGATTACCGGGTTTCAGTTTGTTGATATGAATATTTCCTTCGCTGCTGAGCTCGCCATTTTTGGACTCGTCCAGCAGGATTTTTTCACCATTGCCAAGGGTTAAGATGGCTTTATCCGTTGCGGGATGAATGCTGCTGCTTTGCTTTTCAGCAGGGGTAGTTGACTGGTCAGCCTGCTGCTTGAAGATGTAAAACGAGACCGCACAAAGGAAGACGAGGGATGCTGCTGCTTGCCAAAGCCTATTTCCCGGATGGAGGAAGGATCGCTTCTTTGGAACAGGGGTCGATGCGGCTATCTCCACGTCGATCTGATCGAAGATCTTTTCCTGCAGTTGGCTTTTCCGGCGTAAACGTTCTTCGACGCTTAACCTGTCGATGAGATTCGGATTGGCTTCAAAGGAAGCGTACCAATTTTCAAGAACCTGGAGCTCGTCCTCCGTTATTGTGCCGGCTTCGTATTTAGCGAGTATATCACGTATCTGTTGATTTTGATCGTCCATTTCCTGTGCTTTATACTAAGGAGTACCCGAAGTCTGCAAAAGCGGGAACGAAAATTTGAAAAAAAATACTTTGCCTATTTTTTGTGCGTGTAGAGCAGCAGGACCAGGTAGAAAATATCCATTTGATGTGCTTTGATTTCTGAGCGCATGATCTTCATGGATTTTGTGATGTGCTTGCGGACCATGGCCACCGAAATGTTGAGCTGGTCGGCGATATCCTGATTGGAGCGCTTTTCGAAGCGGCTCAATAGAAAGACCTCTTTGCAGGTGGCGGGCATTTTTTCGGTGATCTGAATAATCTCTGCATGGATTTGCTTGGCTTCGAGCAGCGTGTCGGGCTGAATCGGAGCGGTATAGCCGAGCTGGGCGGCGGTTTGGATATATTTATCCTGCACTTGTTGCGCCCGATAGGTTTTAAAGACCTGAAATTTAATCGCCGTTTTTAAATAGGCCGAAAGGGAGTGGCTGAGTGTGATCTCCTTCCGCCGCAGATAAAAATCGACAAAAATAGCTTGCACGATCTCTTCGGCCATGGCCAAGGAGCCTGTCCGTTTACCGGCATGATTAATCAAAGGTTCCCAATAGCGGTTATAAAGTTCGGAAAATGCGGCTTTATGGTCTTTTAGTTGAACCAATTCCAGCAGCTCCTGATCCGAAAGCGTTTTCAATTCACAATTAGCCATTCTAGTTAAGCAAAGACCAAATGTAAAGAGGCAATTAAACCTGAGCGTTTTACGAATATTAATAAATTATTAATATTAGTTTGGCCTGTTGCTGCCCCGGGGCTGCCGACAAATAAGCGCTCGGTCCATCAAAAAAGCCGCTTTCCTTCTGTGCTAACCGGCTTTTTTGATGGAGTTTATCACCGGGCTTGCTAACCCGACGTATTTAAACCTGATTACCTGGCAATTCAACTATAACGCCCCGGGTATTCGGGAAATATTTGTCGAGGTCTTCAAATTTATTTGAAGATCTCGGTAGGAGCAATTCCCGACCAGGATTTTGGTAGATTTTTCAGTCCAAATAGGCGGGCCAATATCCACGAGGTATTTCTATTGCTATTGAAGAAGGCATTGGTCATGCCTAGATTTTTGATTTTTTTGCCCGTAATGCCAAAAGGGATCTGCATCTCGTTCATGCTCGTGCCGCCGTGACCCTTCTTGATGCCACCATGGTCGGTCAGTAACAGAAAATAGCAGTCCTCATAGAGATTTTGTGCTTTCAATGTCTGTATAAAATTCCCGATCGCAACATCTGCTTCTTCGATTGATGCTATATATTCCGGTGACATCCAGCCGTGGCCATGTCCGGCATGATCGGTATGCACACTGTATAGAAATACCAACATTGTATTGTTTTTATTGTCACCGATAAATTTTAAGGCTTTCGCATAGTTGTTCTCGTACTTATCGTCCTGTTCAAAGGAGACTTCATCCAGGTATTTTTTGTTGATGGGATTGATAAGCTCAGCCCAATTATAGTAGAAAGCGGTTTTTGCATTCGGTTTCTCCTCCTTCACTAGTTTGAATATGGATGGCGAATAACCCTCTTGATCTACCTCCAAAGCTTGTAGGGGGCGGTTGTCCAGTGTCCAGTTATTGGCCGTGATACCGTGTTCTTCAGGACCCTGTCCCGTGAGATGGCTCGTCCAGTTGGGGAGTGTGACTGATGGAAGGACGGGCCTGCTGGATAGTGTCAGTAATCCTTTTTCAAACAGCTTGTCGATATTTGGATGTTTTGAACCCCGAAAGCCTTCGGAACTAAAACCGTCCAGACCGATGATAACAATATGTTGTGCGTTTACAGCACTACATACAGCGATAAATAATAAAATCAATAGGGTTTTCATGCGCCTTATCGCATAACGACAGACGCCAGAAAGTGGACTGCTGCCACGATTCCAGTGATAGGTTGGTGAATTTTTCATTAATATAAATATACATAAGTTTTGTAATACTAAACAAAGTTTATTTATACTGTATTTTCAGGTAGTTAAATTTACGTGAAGTCATAAAGATAAGCAATAAGCGTCGGTCGTGTTTCCATGCTTAGTGTAGTAATAAGAATGCTATTGCTTTATTTTCTAAGTATTAAAGTGGAAATAACAATTTTAACTCCTGACTATTGTTGTTTAATGGTCAGAAGTTTTTTATATTTACGGCACGTTAGCGAACCTTGGGCAGATAATCTGAAAAATCTGGCTTTATGGTCGCAATGCGCAATGATTAAAAACTTATTAGAATATGAAATATTACTTACTGACCTTTTCTGTTTCTGCTCAGGTGCTCACCAAACGCGCTGAACTGATCAATTACCTTAGCCGGCATATTGCTGATCTGAAATACATTTCGGCCGATCTTCAGGATAAACTTTGTACCATTACCATCCGGACCTTACGACGTGACGAAGGCGTTGTTCTTAATTTATTGGCCCTAAGGGGGTTCAAGGCATCTTTTCTATCAGCGACTGAAGGTTCTTAATGTTACTAGCTGAAAAAATGGTCGTGACAACTCTGGTAAAAAGCTTAACAGAATGCACTTTAGGATCAGTGACTTAGCGTGGGACATAGTGAACTGCTGCGGTCCTGCCTATTGGACGAGCTTAAAATTACCGGTTCAAAACGTTTGTCCGTTCGATTACCGTGATTTCCTCTTTCGCGGCGATCTGCTGTTTTTTTGAAGTTCTACAGTAGGTATACTGTCGTGAACGGCTAAAGCCACGGGGCAAGACTGTCCGCTCCAGATAACCCTCCGCTACATATTTACGCAATAGTGAAGCAATTCGTTCACTTTTAAAAGTAATCTGATAGGTTTTTTCAACGGCAGCGATAACCTGTTCAATGCTGCGGGGATGCTGAAAATAATCCGAGTCAAAAATCAGCTGCATGACAGATTCCCGCTGGTAACGATGGTCTAGATTTTGCATCCTTTGGAGTTGGTTTTTGTCAGTGACCTCATCGGTAAAGAACTTTTTGCCTAAGGGGAAGAATTTGGTCTTAAATAGATCGACATTACTGTGGGCACCTGTTTCTATTCTTAATGGAGTTGATTCATCAAAAAATTGGGTCATTGGAATAGAAAGCGCATCACAGAGCTTGGCTACGGCTTCCACAGAGATCGTCGAATTTTTGTTACAGTAGCGCTGAAGTCGGCTTTCGGGTATCTCGCTAAAATTAGCTAAGCCGGCTAATGTCATTGCTGTTTGGTCAAGGATTTCTAAGATCCGCAGGGACATCCATTCAGCTAAGGCGGTATTGGTGATCTTTCCCATACTAATTGCAGAATTCCGCTCAAAATTTGATGGATTGTCTTGTTTTGCTCAGAATTCTCTTATACTATTGTTGTTTTTCTTCGTTTATCTGATTAGTCGTTCTTTTTTTTAAAGAAATATCCCAAAGGATCTGTTTTCGACTGATAGTTTATATAACTTGTATTAACAATTTTGGTAACACCGTTGATTATTGAATAAAAAAATAACGTTACGTCTGCATTTTTTATTTATGTAAACGATATTACTGATTTTTATTGAAAACAGGGTGATGTGTTAAAAGAAATAAAGGTGTTTTTGACAGTAATATGTTTATTTTGAAATCTTAGCAAAGGCGAAGGGAATTTGGAGGCTGTCGCCCGCCACATTTGCTTTCAGCTTTTCACCGTCCCGCCAGTAGGTAATTTTTTTAGGAAAGGGGAGCGAGTCATTCGTACATTCAAACAGACCGTTCTTCATCATGGTCATCTCAAAAGTGATAAAATCTTTTTCATCGGGTGTTTTAACCTTTAAATTCCAGTTACCGTCGGATTTTGATAACTGCATTTTTTCCTGATGTATGGTATCCAGGTTATGTAGGGTAAAAGCAAAACCGACATATTCAGCGTCTTTGATTTTCTTCCAATATTCAAAGGTCCTTTTATCCTTGGCTTCGTTGGTAAGCTGCCATTTTCCCACGAGCCAATCGAAATTTTCAGATGGCTCATTTTGAAGCCCTGAACATCGTACCAAAACGAGTAGAATCAATAGGGGAACTCCAACTTTGATTAATTTTGCCATCTTCTGTTTTGTTTTAAAGGTTGAGCAGCCAGCATAGGCGCTGCTGAGACGGGCCCAAATGTTGACAGGAGGCTCTGTTGCCCCTATGCGATTAAATTTAATAAAAAAACGGAGTTTGAAAAGTATCGGTTTGGTCATTATTCTGTCAATTGCAGCAGTCTAACGACGCCCTTTGCAGGCTTGTGCTTTTTCGTGTAAAATACGTTATATTTACCTGATGGAGCTTGTACTTGCTATCGTAATTGCCACTATTTTTATTTTTTTGGCTTTGCTGCATATTTTTTGGCTGTTTGGCGGCCAATGGGGAATGAACGCTGCCGTTCCGACCGACTTGAGTGGAAGAAGGATATTTAATCCCACCAGGGTAGGTACTTTATTGGTAGCCATCGGATTATTGATTTTTGCGTGGGTAAATCTATGTGCCATCGGGGTTTTGGATGTTCCGATAGACGCAAAGTATATTCGCTATGGGATGTATATAGTCAGTGGTATTTTCCTGCTTCGATTTATTGGCGATATGAAGTTTGTCGGCATTTTTAAGAAGTATAGGAAGACTCCTTTTGCCCGAAAAGATACGTATTTTTATAGTCCATTATGTCTCTTTTTGGCACTATCCAATGGCTTTTTGGCACTTGTATTATGAGAAAAAACGACTCCTATTGCTGCCCTGCGTAGCGTGCATGATCTGACTGGTAATTGTCTGTATTCAAATGTACATATTCCCGCCCGCTCTTCTATATTGATTGACTCTATTTTTGGTCAGGAAAAAGATTATTGAAAATAAAGTCTACTAATATTATAGAATTTATTTTATGTTTACTATATTTGTTTTATCAACCTAGGAGATAAGCCTGTCTTGCGTACAAGCCGTATCTTCCGCACGTAATGATCACAATGTTTTACTTAATTCATTATTTATGAACGGCAAATTTTATCTAAATCCTTTCCAACCGAGCGCAGGTCTGCGCAATGGTACATCCTTTTGTTCTGATTTCAATAAGCGAATGTGTAGCTGCGGTTAAAGGGAAGTACTTCTTTCCATAAAAAGCAGCTTTTCTGACAAGTAATCAATTGGCGTTGGCACTTGTAAATATTCACTGTTAAAATTTTACCTATGAAAAATAGCGTATGGAAGTACGCCGTGACAATTTTTTTGTCACATGGTTTGCTATTGCCTGCATTTTCGCAGCAAGCTGAGCCCCTTATTAACGCTACCTTAAAAGGTGTTGTATTGGATTCGATTACCAATCGGCCTATTGAAGGCGTTACCATAAAGCTCGAAGGCGTGACGCACCAAGTAAAGACCGACGCGTCGGGGAGATTTCAGTTTGTCACGGGGCAACGGCTTCCGTTGACATTCTCCACTTCATTTTTGGGATATAAAGGTCGAAAGATTACCGCACGGGAGGCGCAGATTCAGATCTTGCTTCAACCGAGCGTTTCCGACTTGGATGAAGTTGTTGTTGTGGGCTACGGTGTACAAAAACGAAGAAGCCTAACGGGCGCAGTTGCCAAGATCGACGCTGCCGAAGTCAACAAAATTCCGGTAGCCAGTTTTGATGCCCAGTTGCAGGGTAAACTCTCGGGAGTGCAGGTTTCCACCAACTCGGGAGTCCCTGGCGAAAGTATCTTTCTGCGGGTTCGCGGAACAACATCCATCAACTCCAGTAGCGATCCCTTATATATTATCGATGGGGTATTCTTAAACAATACTTCGCTTCAGAATATCGGGCTCGGTGGACGGACCAGTTCGCCGCTCACAGATATCAACCCGGCAGATATCGAGTCGATTGAAGTGCTGAAAGATGCATCTGCTACCGCAATCTATGGTTCCCGGGGGGCCAATGGTGTAATTATCATTACCACCAAAAAGGGAAGCTACGGTAGCCGGACCAAAATTGACCTCAACGTGCAGGGAGGCTGGGCTGAAGCCAATAAATCCCTGTTGCCCAAACTGGCTACAGGTCCCGAAACGGCAACCCTCGCCAACGAGTGGTGGATAAACTCCGGACTGGACAATCCGGCATTGAAACAGACTTTCGCCAACAGGCCTTACCGTCCTGTCTCGGAAGGCGGGAAAGGAAATCCCGAAGATCAGCCTACTTACGATCGCCTTGGTTTCCTCTTGCGCCACGGGAAGCTGCAGGATTATAACATCGGCATCCAAGGGGGCGGAGACAAATCGCGTTTTTATATTGGTGCGGGCTACACGGGCCAGGAAGCTTTTATCAAGGTGATCGACTTCTCACGTACTAATCTCAAGTTTAATTTTGACCATCAGCTCAGCAGTCGTGTGAAGATCGGTCTGACCAATAATTTTTCCAGAACCTACCGCAATCAGGCACGTACAGGCGATGGCCCACAGGTAAGCCTGTTTAATTCGGCCGTTTCTTCGGCAACGAATGTGCCGATATTCAATACCGATGGATCAATCAATGGTACCGATAACACCTATACCCTGGTAGACAACTACGATGTCAATACCACAAGCCTACGTTATATAGGAAGTGCCTTTGCGGAAATCGATCTACTGAAGGGACTGAAATTCAAATCCAGCTTTAGTGCCGACTATAACCTCTACGACGAATCACAATACTGGAACAGCAAAACCAGTATCGGTATCGCAAATAACAATCAGGCGACGTCGGGAATATCGCGAAATGCAACCTGGATCAATGAGCAAACACTGACCTACCAGCATACGTTCGGCAAGCATAGCCTCAATGCTATTTTGGGAAATACCTTGCAGAGCAATGTACTTGATTACAAGTATTTGGAGGGGAATGGTTTTGCCAACGATTCCTTTAAACAGATTTCCTCGGCAGCCAATATCATTGCCGCAGACAACTGGACTAAATATACCATTGCTTCCTATTTTGGAAGGGTAGGCTATAGCTATGCCGACCGTTATTTTGCAGAGGCAACCCTGCGGGCAGATGGCTCGTCCAAGTTTGGTGCCAACAACCGATGGGGGTATTTTCCCGCTTTTTCGGCGGGCTGGCGGATTAGTCAAGAAGCCTTTCTGGCAGATCAAACCTGGTTAAACGACCTGAAAATAAGGGCTTCCTATGGATTGACTGGCAATCAGGCCGGAATCAGCAATTTCGCCGCCAGAGGTCTCTGGTCGGGCAATGAAAAATATGCGGACAGCTATGGCAAGGTGTTGCCAAGTACAGGTCCTTTCCAATTGGGTAACGAAAATCTGCGCTGGGAGAAAACGGCACAGGCCGATCTTGGACTGGATGTGGCGCTCTTTAAAAATCGCCTGTCCATTACCGTAGATCTTTACCATAAATATACCTCCGATCTCCTGCTCGAGCGACCTATTGTCGGCAGTTCCGGTTTTTCAAAGTATTGGGCCAATGTGGGCGAAATCAGCAACAAAGGCTATGAAGTGTTGATCAACTCGCTCAACGTGAAAACAAAAGACTTTGCCTGGAATACAAGCTTCAACATCTCGGGCAATAAAAATAAAATTGAGAAACTACCCACGCAAATCACCCAGTATACCCGCGATTGGGTGATTCTGAAAGAAGGTTATTCGCTCAACTCATTCTGGCTGTATGAACAGTTGTATGTCGATCCGCAGACCGGAAAGGTGGTATTTGACGGACAGCTGAGCGATGGTTCTTTGCCGACTTCGGCGCGGAAGGTGTTTCGCAATGCCTATCCCAAGTTTTACGGTGGTATAGGTAATACCTTTACCTATAAAAACTTCGATCTGGGTGTAGACTTTAGTTTCCAATATGGCAACTACGCGGTGAACCTCAACCGCTATTTCAGGGAGCGTAATCCCAGCAGTGGTGGGGTATCTCAAAATGTGCTGAACAGGTGGCAGCAGCTCGGGGACATCACCGATGTGCCCCGACTGACATCGGAAGGGCTCAACTATACCATCGATGCCAATAGCCGTTATCTCGAAGATGCCTCGTTTTTGAAACTCAGACAGCTTTCTTTTGGATATAAACTGCCGAAAGAGCTGGTAGAGCGGGCGAAGCTGTCTGCCGCGCGGATCTATTTTGTAGGATCAAACCTCTTTATCTGGAGCAAATATACAGGCGATCCCGAATCGAATGTCACCAGCAACCCAAATGCGCAGGGGATAGGCACATTTGGAACGCCACCGCAGCCCCGTACGTTTCAGCTTGGGCTCAATGTAACCCTTTAAACGTTAACCTTAATCCGTAAAGCTCATGAAAAAAATTATATATTTCCTTTATCCGCTTCTTGTCCTTCAGCTCAGTGGCTGCAGTTCTTTTTTGGAAGTGGAGCCCAGGAGTTCAGTATCTGATGAAGTGACTATCGTCGATGCGAGTTCTGCCGCAACAGCAGTACGCGGTATCTACTCTGCACTTCGGTCCAACGATTATTATGGCTATAGCTTTCAGCTGCTGGGATTCTTTTCGGCAGACAACATCGTGTATCGCGGCAGTCAGACTGTTCATCAGACGCTGACCAATCATACGGTCAAATCCGACCTCGCTGTGTTGGCTACGGCTTGGAACCAGATCTATGCCACCATCAACAGGACCAACCATGTGATCAGCAAAGTACCCAACCTGGCGCTAACGACGACTTTCACCGAAGCCTACCGCAACCAGCTTGTGGGAGAAGCCTATTTTGTGCGCGCACTGGCGTATTTTGATCTGGCCAGAACCTGGGGTGGTGTACAGATTGTGTTGCAGCCGACAACTTCGGCCAGCAGTCTGCCGCAGGTTAAAAGAAGCTCCCTGGCCGACACCTATGCGCAGGTGCTGCAGGACCTGCAAAAAGCAGAACAGCTCTTGCCTAATGACACCAATCGCATTCGCGCTACCAAGAAAACAGCCCGCGCGCTCCTGGCAAGATTTTACCTCTACCAGAAAAACTGGAGCGAAGCCATAAAATATGCATCCTATATTATTGACGACAACGCCAATTATAGCTTGGTCAATCCATACCGCTCGTTTTATGCCAACAATACCTCCAACACCAAAGAGTCTGTCTTCGAATTGGTCTATGATATCAACAATACCAGTGGGCAGACCAGTCAATGGTTGTCGGGCAATAATGGCGGGACTGCCTGGATCAGACCTTCGCAGGGTATCTACGACCTACTGGTAGATCCTACGATCGGAGGGGATCGTGCTGCGCTCGTGTCCAAAACCACCTCATCCACAGACCCAAATATCCTGATCGGCAATCTCTATTACCGAACAGACCGTACTGACCCCGCCTTTTTGATCCGTACGGCCGAGCTCTATCTGATCCGCGCCGAAGCGTTGGCGCAGCGGAATGGCCCGGGCGATCTGACAGCGGCATTGGCCGACTTAAATGCCATACGCTCGCGCGCGAATATTAAGCCGTTGCAAGGGCTCGGAGCTGCGGCACTGCTGCAGGCTGTGGAAGATGAAAACCGCGTGGAATTTGCCCTGGAGAACCATCGCTGGTATGATCTTTTGCGGACGGGACGTGCACAGCAGGTGCTAAATATTTCTTCCGCGAATAGGCTTTTGCTGCCGATACCGTATGCTCAGGTTTCGATAGATCCGGATCTACAGCAAAATCCTGGTTTGGATTGATCCGCATGAATCAGGTGTTTTTTTTCATTTAATCGTATTGAAATGACCATATTAACAGACTCTCATTTTTTTAAGCGCCATCGCTCAGCGATCGTATACATTGGCCTGATTTTCTTTTTGATACTCAGTATCCCTTACGACCCTAATCTTTTTAGGGACCGTTCATTTGGGGATCTGTTTTCCTTGGAGAACTGGTTTGCGTTGGCGACTTACCGCACTTCTTTTATTGCCGAGAGCCCTTACGTCGGTACGGACGTGCGCGGATATTACAACTGGGCTATTGCGCTGCTGCTCGCGTTGTTGCTATTTTGGGCCTTTGGCCGTAAAATCAGGCAATCTTTTCAGGTCAATGATGATAGCGTATTTTATTGGCTGCGCGTGCTGCTACGCTATCGTTTAGCCTTAGCAATGATCTTTATCGGTCTCGTCAAAATCATCCCTATACAACTTCCCGAACCAACCATTAGCGAGCTGCATACCGAATATGGTGATTTTCTGCTCTGGAAGCTCTATTACCTGACCAACGGCATTGCAACCGCGGGTTATCTACCGGTAATTGGTGCGCTAGAAATTGTGAGTGGACTCTTTTTATTGAACCGGCGCACAGCAATCATCGGGTCGGGGCTGCTTATCGCTGTATTGCTCAATGTTGTTATCGTCAACTATGTGTACGAAATCGGTGAACAGGTGTATAGTTCATTTTTACTACTGCTTGCGGTCGTGATCTTCTCGTACGACTGGCCCCGTTTTTATCAGCTCCTGATCAAAAAGGGAGCGACTGTTCCCGATGGGTTTTGGCCTGAGTATGGACGCCGCATTGCGCGCATTCGCCCTTATCTGCAGGTCTTATTCCTGCTGCTGATCACTGTCTTTAGCGTGCAGACTTACCTGAGCTGGAAGAATTCGGATTATCCCTTCCCCGATGAAAAAGGGTTGGAAGGAGCAGCAGGGGTGTACAATGTGAAAGATTTCGTGTGGAAGGGCGATACCATCCCGTATTCGCTGAGCGATACATTGCGGTGGAAGGACGTGGTTTTTGAAAAATGGAATACGCTCAGCATAAGGGGAAACCGTTCTGTACGGGTTGATAGCCTCAAACCACATATCGCCTTCAACCGGGAGCGTAACTATGAATATCTGGGCAATGGTGGCCGCGAATTCTTTGCTTATGCGATCAAAAAAGGAGCAAACAAGGCGGAGACAGCGATCAAACTGACGGGAAAGGTCAGTAAAGGCCACACCTTTGCCTTTGTGGTCAATCGCCCGGATAAGCGCACGCTTGTGCTTGATGGTGTAAACCAACTCGGCGATTCCCTGCATGTGCGCCTGGAGAAAATAAACAAGAAATACCTGTTGCAGGAGGGGCGTAGAAAGCCGATCCGTATTTATTAACGATTCAAATTTAGACTAAGCTTATGGCAACGATTCAATATTTGGAAAGCACTCCAACCATCCAGCAGGAGCAGGGCTGGAAGTACTGGGAGAAAGTGGGATTTAGATTTACTTTTATTTTCTTTATCCTGATGGTGGTACCCCTGGATGGGGACTGGTACGAAAAAGTATTTAAACCCGATTCGCTATACGATTGGATGGCAACGATCGCCGGTGGCTCGCGCACAGGTTGGATCGAAATACACAGCGAAAGTGGCAAATGGGGGTTCGCATCGTATACGTCCTGGTGGCTCAATGGCCTGATAGCCGTGCTGGGTGCTTCCATCTGGACGATATTGGCCCGGAATAGCAAGGTGCAGCGTTACGATGCGCTTTATTATTGGTTGCGGGTATTGGTGCGTTACCGCATTGCTTTGGGACTTATCGCCTTCGGATTTATCAAGTTCTTTCCGATGCAGATGCCCTTTCCATCACTTGCCAATCTGAATACCGACATCGGCGAATATGCTCCCTTTAAGTTGTACTGGCAAATCGTCGGTGTATCCTATAAGTATGAGATCTTCTTAGGCTTTTTGGAGATCGCCGCAGGAAGTTTACTCTTCTTCAGGCCTACTGTTGTCATCGGGGCTATTATCAATGCAGGCGTGCTCTTTAACATTGCTCATGCCAATATCGCCTATGATGGCGCGGTACATGTATACAGTTCGTATTTTGTTTTGCTTTCCCTTTTTCTATTGCTGCAGTACCTGCCAGCGATCTGGAAGCTTTTTATCCTGCGCGAGCCGGTGAGCACCTATTACTATGTGCCCAAATTTCTCAAGCAGTGGAATAAACCCCTGTATTTCGGTCTTAAGTCAGTCATTGTGGTGCTGTTTATATTTGTTTACGGCTTTTATCGCTATGAGCGATTCTATGATGAAGGGCGTTTAAAGGAACCGGTGCTTCCAGGGCTGGCAAAAGCAGCAGGACATTATGAAGTTTCGGGTTTTCTGCTCAATGGAAAGCCGCAGCCTTATTCACCGGCAGATTCGGTACGTTGGCATGAAGCCTTTTTTGAACGCTATTCGACCTTGGTCTACAAGGTCAACAAAGCCAATTCCATTGATCTTGGTAATGGTACGCCAGCCTTGAATGATGTGCTCAAAACGTATGAATTTACGGGCCGGGCCGGAGGAAAGAATTACCTGTATTATGAAATAGACTCGGCAGAACATGCGCTGTACCTGATCGACAAAAATCAGAAATTTAGTAAGGAGCAACGAAAAAAACTCGATGAAAAACTGGATGTGGGGCTGAAGGCCCTGTATGGAAAAGCACAGGGCGATAGCTTAGGTATCCTGAAATGGGCTTACGAACGACCAACGCCAGAGCAGATTAGACTCAAGGGGCTGGATGCCAGCGGTAATAACCTTGAAATTACGCTCGACCGGGTTAAAGAATCCTATCTCACCGGTAAAGAATGGTATATGAAAAACACCCTCTTTACCTATTAATCACCTTAAAAAAATAGCATGTTATGAATAGAAGATCATTTATCCACCGTTCAGCTGTCTTTTTCACGCTTGCTTCGGCAGGCCAGGGCATATCCTGTTTTGGAAATACCGATCACACCGGGGCGGGCTACAGTATCAAACAGTTCGAAGATGAGGGCCTCGCACAGTTTTCCTATGCGATTTTGGCCGATAAGAAAATTGTACTTGTGGACCCTGCCCGTGATCCGCGGCCTTATTACGCTTATGCAAAGGAACAGGGGGCCAAAATTATCGCCGTTGTAGAGACCCATCCGCATGCTGATTTTGTGAGTTCACATCTGGAGATCCATCAAGAGCAGAAAATTCCGATTTATGTGAGCAAGCTTGTCCGTGCAACGTATCCGCATCATACGTTTGACAATGGCGATAGGTTGAAGATTTCGGACCATATCGTGTTGCATGCCATCAATACAGCGGGGCATTCGCCCGACAGCATCTCCGTCTTGCTAAAAGAAAACGGTCGTGATGTGGCCATCTTTTCGGGGGATGCGGTGCTGATTGGCGGGGTTGGAAGGCCCGATTTGCGCGAGTATTCGGGTGAGCAGGCGACACTACGCGAAAAATTGGCTCGGCAGCTCTATCATACCGTTCATGATGTCTATGCCAACTTAGTCGATCAGGTGCTTCTGTATCCGGCCCATGGTGCCGGATCGCTCTGTGGCAATGCCATAAAAGGCGCGAAGCAAAGTACCATCGCTGCAGAAAAGGCTCATAATTTTGCCTTTCAGCAACAATCCGAAGAAGCGTTTGTCAAGCAGATCTTAGCAGACCGTTCTCCGATACCGATCTATTTTCCTTATAATGTGGAGTTGAACCGTCGGGGCGCAAAGCCATTATTGGCTTCTTTGTCGGATATTTCATCGGTTTCAGCAGCTGCGGTGCCTTATGAATCGAGCACTGTCCTTGACACACGCGCTGCTTCAAAATTTAGAGCGTCGCATTTTCCAGACGCCATCAATATCCCCGAACGGAGCAAGTCGGAATCTTGGGTCGGGACTTTTATTGAACCGAAAGACGGCTTTTATCTCGTTGTGGATACCAAAGAGCAGGGGCAGGTGCAGCTTGAAAAACTGGCCAAAATTGGCTATGAGCAGTTTGTAAAAGGGATTGTGCTGTATGGGGATTTCGCAGGGCAGCCTTCGACAGCTTTTGACCAGACAGCTTTCGACCGGGCGCAAGATCACTATTTTATAGTCGACGTACGCACGGCCGAGGAGGCTAAGGCCGGGCCAGTATTCAAGGGGGCGCATAACATTCCGCTGGCGGAACTGAAGCAGCATATTGCTGAACTACCGGTCGATAAACCTATTGTCGTGCACTGCGCTTCGGGTTATCGTTCGGCCATTGCAAGTAGCCTGATCAATGAATCGGTACCAAAAGCGCAGGTAAGGGATATCGGAGAACATATTAAAACCTACAAGCAATCGGTGAATTAACACGAGGGATTACACTTAAATGCATACATGATATGAAAGATTTAAAACTATTGGTTAGTATGTTGTTAGCGGTAGCGGTATTGCTCAATATGACGAACTGCCAATCCAGACAGGACACCCAGGAAGCCGTAAAAAATAGTCAGGTTTCGTTTAAAAAGGAAGAAGGAGTGCGCTTTAAGCAGGAGCTCGAAAGCCTGAATAAAACGAATAAAGTGCCGGTACAGATTCCCGACAATCCGCGGATCGTTTATGCGACCGAACAGGATGTGCTGGAGCTGGAAAACGGCATTGTGCTGTTTGGATGGCCCAGTTGTCCATGGTTTCGCAATGCCATAACGCCATTGCTGGAATTTGCCCAGGAGGAAAAGGCGGCCATCTATTACCTCAATATCCACGATATCCGGGATCTCAAAGAGAAGGATAAAGAAGGTAAGGTGATCACAACCAAGGCTGGTAGCCCGGGTTATGAAGCTATCTTGGCCAAATTTCATGATATCCTCAATCCTTATACAGCTGTGGGCGTTGATTCCATCAAACGGATTTCTTCACCAACGGTATTATTTATTGAAAAAGGCAAAGGTGTGCATAAGGTTGTTTCCACGGTCGTATCGCAGACCGATCCGAAGGTCAAGCTCGATAGCACGCAGCGACAGGAGTTAAAGCAACGGTATCGGGAATATTTTTTGGATGAACATACGATTTAAGACCAGCGTATTTCAACAGCATCGTAAATTAAATGGATAACATATGAAAAAAATAATCAATCTTGGACTTTTAGCATTTGTTTTAACGACATTTACAGTATCCTGCGGATCTGCGGGCAAGAAAAAGGAAAACGGCAAATCACAGTCGGATTCCACATCATCAAAAGGTTCAAAAAAGGATCAACCCAATACGGGCTGCGACTAATAGACTGTAACACGATAACACATGCGAAGATTTGACGCAATTATTATTGGCTCGGGACCGAACGGACTGGCGGCAGCCATTACCTTTCAGCAACAGGGGCTCAGCACCCTGCTGATTGAAGGTGCCGATACGGTCGGTGGGGGGATGCGGACCAAGGAACTTACACTTCCGGGCTTCCGACATGATGTTTGTTCGGCG
Source organism: Sphingobacterium sp. UBA7631 (assembly GCF_002483935.1). NCBI lineage: Bacteria > Pseudomonadati > Bacteroidota > Sphingobacteriia > Sphingobacteriales > Sphingobacteriaceae > Sphingobacterium > Sphingobacterium sp. UBA7631. The sequence goes on along the minus strand of NZ_DLIX01000010.1, from coordinate 773,701 downwards.
ATCCATCCCATGGCCATGGCTTCGCCATTTTTCAGGAAGTTGCCTTTGGAAGCTTTTGGGCTATCGTTTGTGAAGCCGACATATGCGGCGGCACACCCACTGGAAAATGGGGAAACGGGAATTCTTTACCATAGTCTTGCCGAAACCATAAAAGGCTTGGGGCCAGATGGCGAAAGCTATCGCAAGCTGGTGGAAAAGGTCGCGACACATTGGGAAGACCTTGCTGCCGATATTATGGGGCCACTATCCTTGCCGAAGCATCCGTTACGGTTGGCTTCCTTTGGTCTGGATGCGCTTCAGCCGGCAAGTTGGACGGCAAAGCGTTTTGCCAGTGCACAGGCTAAGGCTCTATGGGCGGGAATGGCGGCCCATGGAATTCAGCCGCTAAGCAACTGGACAACTTCCGCTATTGCTATTGTGCTCGCGGCAGTAGGTAACACATATGGCTGGCAGATCCCAATAGGAGGCTCGCAATCCATTGCCGATGCTTTATTAAGCTATTATAAATCCTTGGGCGGGGAGATCCAAACGGGCTTTTGGGTAGAGGACGTTCGCGATCTGCCCTCCCATAAAGTCCTGCTCTGCGATATCACGCCGCGGCAGTTGCTAGCCTTTAAAGGAATAGAACTGGGTAGCGCTTACCGCAGGCGCCTTGAAGGCTTTCGGCAGGGAATGGGGGTATTTAAAGTTGACTGGGCATTGTCAGAAAAGACGCCCTTTAAAGACCGGCGCTGTCAGCAGGCGGCTACCGTGCACTTGGGCAATACCTATGCAGAAATTGCCGAGAACGAGCGACTAAGCCATCTTGGAAAGCAAGTGGACAAGCCTTTTGTGTTGTTTGCACAGCAGAGTGCATTTGATTCCAGCCGTGCTCCCGATGGAAAACATACGGGATGGGCATACTGTCATGTCCCCAATGGAAGTAGGGTCGATTACACCGAAGCGATTGAAAATCAGATCGAGCGCTTTGCACCGGGCTTTAAAGATACTATTCTGGCTAAGCATACCTTTTCTCCTGCAGCACTCGAGTCGTACAATCCCAATTACATCGGTGGTGATATCAATGGTGGGATTATGGATATTTCACAGCTGTACAGTAGACCTATATTGGCCCTAAACCCGTACCGCACCTCGGTCGACTCGATTTATCTCTGTTCATCGTCGACCCCTCCGGGAGGTGGGGTACATGGCATGTGTGGTTATCATGCCGCACGTACGGCGCTCAAAGAACATTTTGGTTTAGTACTGTAAACGGCAAAAATTGGCTTATTCCTGTACATGGTAAAGGTTGGCTCGTTGCCATGAATGGCGCCGACTTACTTGTTGCTGTAGATAGCTCCGATTATGTATGTCCTGATCCGCCTCTATGGAAGGCCCTTATGGTTATCCGCATAACATGTTATCTATATTTAGAGAAAATTAACAGAATTTGTTACGAATTGTTCGTAGCTTTAGTAAGTAAATTAAAGCTATAGCATTCCATGAAAGCGATATATTCCTTACCTACATTCATCTGTCTACTCTTTGCGTGGGCCCTGCCGCTTCATGCACAGAACGTGATCGACATTTTAGAAAAATCGAAATGGGCGCTTGACCAAAAAGAAGCAATAAACTACAATTACAGGCTGGAAATAAATTATACCTCGGAAAATTACAACTACACGCTGGAAGGGAATACCTATTTGGATTTTAGGACAAAGGACAATCCGCTGGGGCTGGCTTTCCAATTTTCCAATGCAAAGAGCAAGATTGTGTATAATGGATCCGAGTCTTTTGAGCTTAATCTACTTGACAAGACAAGTGCGTTAAAACGTCATCCCCAAAAGAGTGAGCTGGGGCATTTTACCTTTTTGAACTTGAGTCTGTTGACCTGGAAAAATGTGCTTCCCCTCATTATTGCTTCGGCCGATATCCAAAAGACTTTTGTGGACAGTCCGAATCCGATATGCTATGCGATACGAATCGGGGTGGGGCAGCGGGATATCGATAAATTAGGAAATGTGAATGCCCTAACCGCAAAAAGGAATATAAGCTATACCGTGCTGCTGGACAAAAAAAGCTACTTTCCCGTCGAAATTATTCAGGAAAATGATGTGTCCAAAGGCGATTATCTCAGAACACAGTTTAGTTATAAGGATTTAGCTGAAGTTCCGGTCGAACGCTCCTGGTATTTTTCCAGTTATTCCGGATATAAGATTAAAGATCCGAAAGTGCAGATATCGTTGATTAGGGGTGAAATTGCTCCAAAATGGCAATTACCGTTGGTTTTAGACTCCGGATCAATCAAGCTGGATTTTCTTCAGGGCAACTATGTACTACTTGAATTCTGGATAAAGAACTGCGGCTACTGTATTGAAGCGGTTCCGCTCTTGAATGAATTACAGCTGGGTTATGCGGACAAGGGGGTAAAGGTGATTGCTATAAATGCTGGCGATCGTGAAGCAGATATCCAAAGCTTCCTTCGTCGAAATAAACCTGTATACCCCAGTGTATGGGACCGTGATGGTAAAATAGGCGCACTTTATGGCGTCGGTGGATACCCACAAGCTTTTCTTTTGGATAAAGGAGGTCGACTGTTATTCCAGGGAGCTGTAAATTCTCCTGAAATGAAAACTATACTTGAGCAGTTGCCGCGGAACAGGTGATTTTGCTGTTTTATATTTTTCTGAAGCACAGCGCAATTAGAAAAAATCAGTGAATGGATGTGTTTTTTAATTTCGGCAGTATTTTTGCTGTATAGGGCTAGAAAACACCCCAAATAATATGTTGCATCAGGCCAAGATAATTTCTTGGCCTTTTGTATGTACTTGAATGTTTTTAGTTTACAAAGGCGATAACGGCTTCGATGTTGTCATTCCTTTTTGCTGAATACAAAATAGTAGGAATATGCACTTTAATAGCATGGCGATTAGGTCCCGATACGACTTTGATGTAAAAAACGCTTTATGTAATTATTGAATCACTTTATAAAATTATAACTGAATAAAACCTAAATTTGGACATTTTACCTTTCATCCTGGTTCAGTATTTTTCTTCATAGCGCTAATATATTGTCATCCTATCTTTATAAAATTGGATGAGGATTCTTTGATTGTTGCAGTAAATGAGTCGGTTACAGTCTTTATTTGAAAAGGTCGTTTTTATACTGCAGGTCGAAACTTTCATCTTTAACCAACCACCAATTCAGTATTGAGCCATGCTGTTACTATTTTGTTTCTAATATCGCAGCTGTTGAAAAATTGGAATTTACTCCTATTTTTATACCTTCAAATTTACAATCTATGTGAAACATTGATTCAGTTAGTTACCATCGGTTTATTGAGATGACTGGCTTTGGTTATGTGGAATGAGAAAAATAAGTGATGTAATAGCGAGTTTTTTCAGCCGATTGTACACATAGACTTACATTAATTTTACCTTAATGAAAACAGAGCATTTGCCAATTACACTCACGGAAGAGGGGGTATTTTACAAAGAAATAAGTGGGACCGAAGATTATAATAAGACAACAAAATGTACGTATTTTTTGATGGTGCTATTTTCTGAAGGAAGTGGTACGCATTATATTGATACAGCGGAATATCCGATCAGAGGGAGGCAGCTTCATTTTTTATTTCCAGGGCAGCATCACCACTGGACTACCGGCCCGGAGACGAGTGCGCAGAAAATTGTCGTGGGAAAGAAAGTATTTGAAACTTTCTCCAGTCTTAGTGAGATTTATTTCATTCGTCACAATTTGCATCCCGTCTTTAAACTCAGCACATCTTTATTTGAGGTGATATTTAATGAAATGAAAAGTATCCAACGTGATCTCTTGGCGTTGGAATCGGATGGAAAGTGGAACGAAATTGTCCGCTTGAGAATCGATATACTCGTTTCTTTGATAAAAAAGGAAGCTGGAGATTATTTAAAGGAAAATCTTCTTGGAAATTCAAATGTAATTATTGACTCTTTTTGGGATCTTGTGAATGTAAATTTCCTTACTCAAAAAAAAGTAAGTTGGTATGCTAAGCGATTGCATGTAACGGGTAATTATCTGAATATCCTTTGCCGAAGATATCTCCATATGACAGCTTCAAGCGTGGTTCAACTGCGAATAACACAAGAGGCTAAACAACTCTTAAAATTCTCAGGTAAAAGGATAAAGGAGATTGCATTTTATTTAGGGTTTGAATCGTTATCGGCATTTTCTACATTCTTTAAGAACAACAGTGGTTACTCGCCATCCGTTTATAAAGGGCAGTCATCTTAAAAGACCAAAAGTAGAAATCAAAAATAGGATATGCCAGGGAAGAGTTCATCGTGCATCGCAGGGCGAACCGCTGACGGATGGTACTCAATGGGCGAAGTTGATGTGCTATAAAGAGATTAATTTGTAACTATCTGTTTATATTGAACTATTTAAGTAGCTTATTGATATAGGGTTATGTTAAGATTATTTTGGCGTTATGTCAGTTTGGCAGATGCCTATTTCAACTCGCTGTTGGCTTTACAGGACTGCTTCGATTTCAGAAAGATGTGTTTCTTTAATAGGGTTGCCCTACATTTTCCAACGAAAGAATGCAGTGAACTCGTACTTTATCTTGGCAGATAGGCAAAAGGACGGGGCCTGTTGGTTTTTTGTATACTGAACACCTTAATTTAGCTTTTGATAAAGTGGATTAGGGTATTGTTTTCGTGGTTGGATGTCCAGGTCACGTTATTATTTGATAGGGATATACATATAGTTCCATTACAAAAAATATGAGCCGTACAGCAAATAATTTGCAGTGGTGTTATTTTATGTATATATTCTAATTGCTTATATACAGCGTATTGTGGTTTTTATATTGATTAAAGGTATAGGTGGTGTTTTGGTTAATAAGGACGACTAATGTATCTTTTGGAAATTGTTGCGTAGGATGAAACGATCAAATGATTGTGGAAAAAAATGCATAAATTAGGGGAACTAAACAAGCTGTTTTATGAACATGAACTTTATTCCAAAAGCTTTCTTTCTATTTGCGCTCTGTCTGATCCATGTAATCGGTCATGCGCAAGAAAGCAACAACAATAAGAAATTGTGGGCAAAATCAATTTTGAATCAACAAGCGCCAAAACTGGAGGTGGAACAATGGCTGACTGATGTGCCGGATACAAAGGGTAAATTTATCCTCATTGATTTTTGGGCCACCTGGTGTGGACCCTGCAGGAAAGTTATTTCCGAACTCAACGAGTGGCATAAGAAGTATGGTGATAAACTTGTGATCATTGGCCTTTCGGATGAAAAAGCAGCGGTCATTAAAAAGGCGAAGGAGATTAAAATTGATTATTTTTCAGCGATTGATACGAAAGCGAAGTTGAAGAAACAGCTCGAAGTTCAGGGAATACCACATTGCATTCTAGTGGATCCTGAGGGCATTGTGCGTTGGGAGGGTTTTCCTACGTTGGAGGGGCATGAGCTAACCGATGACGTCGTTTCTGGTCTCATCAGAAAGTATTCGCGGAAGCGTGGGAGATTCAAAGATAGCAGTCCCTATTTTCTGCGGCAGGAAGAAGTGATGTTGGCTGGATTGTAAAAGTCTTCAGCAACCCAGATCGATAAATTCTCCGATTTTTAGTCGGTACTTGGGTAAAAAATGAATAAAAAAAGTGTAACGGTTGCCCGTTACACTTCGCAAGAAGATAAATAGATTATCTACTTGTGTGTTTACTTAATTATGCGATACGTACGTTAACTGCATTAACGCCTTTTTTACCATTTTCTACATCAAATGTTACGCTGTCATTTTCGCGTACTTCGTTGATTAAACCAGATACGTGTACGAAAATGTCGTCTCCACCACCCGCAGGCGTGATAAAACCAAAACCTTTTGTTTGGTTGAAGAATTTAATAGTTCCTTCTTGCATTGTTTTATAAATTATATTAAAGTAATCTGTACTACACTATTGTGATAAATGAATATGAACAATAGTTAATCGATTTTTTGCAAGAAATGGGATCTGATTTTAATGATCTTGGATTGACTCAAGTCCAAAAAGGTCTTTACCTCCGTTTTGCTAACAAAAAAGCTTCTGAAAATGCGAAAACTGAGCGGTAAGTAAAACTTGACGATTTCAGATAAGCAAAGGCGGAGCCGATTATAATCCAAATTTAAGTATAAATTATTGATATATACAGTGTTTTAATTTTTTTATATAAAATAAATTCTTATCACGCTTAAAACTTGCGATATACGAGCGGGGTCTATCGCCCCGGCAAAGCTATACGCGATAGACAAAAGCATTGATATTCATGCCCGCACCAACAGATGCAAATAGAATAATATCGCCTTCGTGCAAGGATTGGTTGTCTATCTGACCGCGCGAAATAAGATCATAGAGCGTAGGAATGGTAGCCACACTACTATTTCCTAAGGTATGGATGGTCATCGGCATAATGTCGGGGGGCGGAACTGTATCGTATAGGGCATAGAATCTCATGAGAATGGCTTCGTCCATCTTCTCGTTGGCTTGGTGGATCAGTATTTTTTTGATTGCTGTGATATCGAGATCTGCTTTTTGGAGGCAGGCTTGCATGGCTAAGGGAACTTTGCTGAGGGCAAATTCATAGATTTTACGCCCTTTCATTTTGATATAGCGGATATCAGGATCCTGCTCTTGTTGATACGAGCTTCCGAAGTTGAGATATTCAGCTTCCTCAAGCGCATAAGTTGCGCTTTCATATGATAGGAGCCCTTGTTCTGTGGTGCTGCCTTCAACGACGACAGCACCGGCGCCATCCGCATAAATCATCGAATCCCTGTCAAAAGGATCTATAACACGGGAAAGCGTTTCTGCGCCAATGACCATACAGCGCTTTGCCATACCCGATTTAATGAAAGCGTTGGCCTGCAATACGCCTTCGTTCCAGCCGGGACAGCCAAACAGTAAATCATAAGCCACACATTTGGGATTACTGATCCCTAACTTTTTTTTCACTCTGCTCGCTAAACTTGGTACAGTATCCGATTGGATTTTGCCGGATGGCACATCGCCATAATTATGTGCAACAATAATATAATCCAAGGTTTCGGCATCAATGTCTGCGTTTTCAATGGCAAGTTGACCAGCTCGGAAAGCAAGGTCTGAAGCCACCTGGTCAGCGTCGGCGTAGCGACGTTCCTCAATGCCGGTGATTGCTTTAAATTTTTCTATGACAGAAGCCGGTTGCTTAAATGGCTGGCCATTTTCATCCAAAAAAAGATGATCGGCAAAATCTGCATTGGTTATTTTATGGGGTGGAATATAACTGCCAGAACCGATAATTCTAATATTCATCATTGTTTCTCCGTACGTATTGTGTTTAAATATATTTCGACGATCATCCCCTTATGCTATGCTGAATCCTTATGGTCGTATACATTCACATTTTTGGCGGCCTATTTCCTTCTCAGCTTTAATTTACTAAATATTATCGGGATAGCGTTAATTTTCTTTCTCACACCAGTCCAGCAGTGGTTTGTATAAGCCCTGAATATCTTTCGGGTTGTTGTCCTTATAAAGGCGAAACAATTCGGCGTTAAATTCATCTGCTTTGGGAAAACCTTTCTTATTGACCATCATATCATTGACGTTTTCAACTATCTGTCCAAAAAGATCGTGATCTTCTCCAAACTTGTCGTAACAATATAAAATGAAAAGTCCCCAGGTTAAATATTCATCGAATACTTTTACCGGAGTCGGATAATGAACCGTACTTTTGTTCGCTGAATCTACCCATACTTCCCTGTTATTGAAAATTGCATCAATCTGTTTTTTATTTTTTTCGCTCAATGGACCTACGTAGTTGTGGTCTATCTCTGTGAAAATGATGCGTGTATTGAAGGCTTTTTTGAATTTGGGGCTCCAGGATTCATCTTCGCGAAGGGTTGGTAAAAAAAGCAGAATTTCTTTGAAACCTTTGTACTTGAAGGTGTGGGTCGCATTCATTCCGGCAATCAGGGGGGAGGTCAATACACGGTAGCTATTGATTGTATAATCGAATTTATGTTCTAACCATTCTTTCTGCTCGGCAATGGAAGCATCCTCCTGATATGCTGTACGAAGACTGTCGTAATAGGCTTGATGCGCCTTGTAGAATGCCCGGTATCCACTCTGTCTGGCAAATTCTTCCAGATCGTTTTTGTAGCCGGGGATGGGATTTGATTTGACCTGATAATTTCCCACTCCTCTCGCTGGAAAAATATAGATGTTTGTAGGTACTAATTGATCGTTTTTAAATTTAAAGCCATATACATTGGCCGCTAAGAGGAAATAGTTGGTTAGATTCTCTCGCAGCTTCTGATCAAATTTCTTTACGATAGGCAAATTGGAAAATGGGGTAAAATGCGTTTTGACCTCCTCAAAATACGCTGTATTCTGCTTGGTCATGTTTGGGTTTTCCTTACCAAAGTCAGTTATTGCAAAGATAATATAAATGAGTTCCTGCGCCTCATTGATTTCAACAGTTGTCTTGCCATCGTTTTGGGCAATATAGGCTTTGCTAAAATCGACGTCTTTTTCCTGACACATGGCTCGGCTGGCCATTAAGCCAAAGCATATTAGAATAAAAAGGAGTTTTCTTTTCATCGTATCGTTAGTTCATATAATTATTGATAGGACATGTTGGTGATCGCATAATATTCTTGCAGTTAACGGTCATGCCTGAATGGGGATTTCACTATGAAATGAAATATTCCCGACTGCAATTATAGGGAGATTTCTGCTTGTTTTATAATAAAATTTGTACAATAAGGAATGAATTCGGCTAATTGATGAGGCTCTATATGATCAGTAGCGAAGAAATAGTTTGCCCGGTTATCAGCCATAAGGGGTTGGAGCTGTATCACACAGTGGTTACAAAAGTACAAGGTGATGGGCAAGCCGGTATGGGGGGCAGATTCGTACCTGCTTCGTACCTTATTCGGATGCGATACAGATATTGTACAGGTGCTGAACAGATATTGTCCAGACCCTGAACAGGAATTACCTGGTCGGAATTTGGTCAATAATGATCACCAGATTGTTGAGCTCCGAAGGTGGTCCGAACACAATACGAACACAACATGAAGACATTGGCGCTCGAGGTAAAAAAACACAGGCTAGCCTGGGCTAAAAAAGATGCACTCATCTGATGCACTTTTTGTGCGATAGAGGAATGCTTCTTTTTTTGTGTTAAATGGATATGCTGCAGGACTTCGCTGCGAAAAAGAATACAGCGAGCCATACAAGTCCTTTAGCCAGAAAGAAGAGAAATGCTCCAATTCCGGCACGCTTAAGCCATTTAGATTTATTGTCTTTTTGCTCCATTTATGGGATTAAACACGAACACTCCAATTTTAGTTCGCACTGGCAATAGGAGTGAATACTTCGCCAAAGTTATAAAAAGTTTGGTTTGCAATCTCTACTGCGCGATCATAAGTTGCCGGATCTTCGGAATATTTGTTCAATACTGTTGTAAAACCAGTCCACATGTCACGGCTATTTTCGCCATAACCTTCGAAGAAAGAAGTTCCTTTGGTAACGCCATATTTATTGAGCATCTGCACGATATACGGGCCGCCCATGATTGAACCTTCCAAAACATATAATGATGCAAGTGCTTCCTGTACATTGGCTACCGCTGGAGCGTTTGCTTCTGGAAGGTTGTCTACATTACCACCCAAAGCTTCTATATCGCTTTTAATGTACGATGAATTACGGCGTTCAGCCAAATCTGGCAATACTTCTGCGGTTACAAAAGGAGCGATGCGATCTTCTACAGCACGGAAATAAGCATAGAAGCCTTTCAATACTTCTGCGTAATCTGCTTCTGAACGAATATTTTTCAATTGGCGCACGATCGTTCCTTCTACGTTTTGGTGAGCTGCGTGCGTTTGCTCTTTGATATGTTGACTTAACATGTTCTTGTTTTTATTTATAACGATTCTATACAAAGATTCGTATTTATTTCTACAAATGTATGCTGTTTTCTGCTTTATCATCTATGAAAAGTGGTTTAAATTTAAATAGGAGTATAACAAAATCCAGCTTCAATAAGTTGCTCACTTTAACCTAAAGTTTGTTTTTAGCAGCAAATTTTCGTCTACTGGCGTCGGGAAATAAGACGCGGATGAAACTGCTTTGATCCGTAGGTTTCCTCCAATATCTTTTAATGCTGCTGCAAGCCAGGCTTCCTTTGGGTCTCCGGGATGGCGGGAGCTTTCGACCGGAGCTAAAGGCAGGTCTACAGGTATGCCATCAAAATAATCCGACCATCCATCAGCATTCCGGATGAGAAATGAAGCCAGGTATACATCGAAATCTCCTATGTGGACTGAAAAAAAACCTACGGGTTTACCAAACGTCTGCTGACCAATAAGGCGTATCGGAATATAAGGTCTGAAGCTGCTGATCAGTAATTCACTTGCCGAAGCCGTGCGTTCTGATACAATGCATGACAGCTGCTGTAAAGAATTGAAATGTCCCTTTTTGATAAAGTAATGCGTATTGGCTTTTTCACTATAATCCACATCGGCGAGGGTGGCAGGGCGTCCTTTGTATTGGACCACTTTGCCACTTGCATCCAGATAGGGTTGGTTGAGGAGTAGTTTTGCTTTGCCTTGCTGTACAGTCGGATGAAATTGTTCGCTGAACATAACTTTTTTATCCAGTTTGGCTGGGCTAATGAGGTTGACTAAATATTCTGCGGTCTCCACATAACCACCACCGTTATGACGTAGATCGAGGATTAAGTGAGTAACTTGCTGCTGTGCGAGTTCGGCCGCAAGTTGATCCAATTCGGCCTGTACTGTATTGAGCTGCGGAAAGGAGGGAATGTAAACATAAGCAATCCGTTTGTTTCCCGCAGACCAGTAGGACAGGTGTGTAGCATACCTGTAGGGTGTTTCTATGCTGGCCATGTGACCGCTACTTTTCTTGTCGTTACGACGACGCTCCAAATATGAATATTTGGGTTTATTGGGGATGGTCGACCACTCATAAGGCTTTTCTTTTATGCGCATGGCGTATTGGCTGAGGGCAAAAAGTTCACGTTCATAGGCCGTTTGCTCGGGTTCTATTTGGGCATATTTTGTCCGCGGATCAAAGGTGGTATACGAAGGGAGAGCTTCCTGCCAGCGGTAGAGCTGTTTGGCATACAGGTAGATTGAGTCGAGCGTCAATTCTTTTTTTGTTCCTGTTTTTGGACTAATAAATTCATCGGGCAGCGTTGTTGTCTTACTGCCGTTCTGACAAGCTGTTATAGCAGTTATTGTAACTAATAGACCAACTATTGGGCGGATTCGACTCATGATTTGATGCGCATTGTGTTCCTTATGTCTGTAGTAGCTTCGCTACAAAATGGGTAATTATCTGAAATTTAATACTTTTTTACTTTTTTATTTCATATAAAAGCCTAATTTTGTGCCAATTTATTTAATTTTTGATGCCTCCGCTACTGTGGAGTACTCAAAATGTCCCAAAGGTATCCCCTTTGGGATTTTTTATTTTAGGGCAATACAGGTCGCTCTGTTTTGCTTGGCACATTGGATAAACTCTCCAAAAAAGCCAAGATATTTTCCTGTTCTTTACTACTTAATCGGACATTTTGGATATGTGGCGATAAGGTGCCATTGACCTGTTGTCCTGTCTTTTGGGGCATCCCTTGACTCAGTAGGTTGATCAGTTCACTTAAGCTTGCAATACTACCATTGTGTAGGTAAGGGGCAGTATGGACCACATTGCGCAGACCCGGCGTGCGAAATTTACCTTTGTCTGTTTCCAGTCCTGTCGCCTCAAAGCGACCATTGTCCAAGGCACCTTTGCTGGTAACAGCATAACCCAGATTATGAAAATCGAGATCAGTAAAGAAGGCACCATTATGGCAGTTGATGCATTTTCCTTTGGTCCGAAACAGATGGAGACCTTCGAGCTGTGCATCGTTTAATGCCTGGTAATCTCCTTTGATAAAACGGTCAAAGGCGGTTTCGCCGCTGCTAATTGATCTTGAATACGCTGCTATGGCATCCAGTAATCCTTCGACGCTCATCGTCTGGCTCGAATAAGCCGCCTCATATAAACGAAGATAGCCAGGTATAGCTTGCAGCTTAGCGGGTAAAGCAGTCGTATTTCCGCCCATTTCGATGGGGGAGTTGATGGCTTCGGCAATCTGCTCTCGATAAGTCATTGCGCGGCCGTCGTGGAAGAGTTTGCCTTCCAGGTACCAGACATTTTCTAGGGAAGGTGTATTGCGGTGATGCAGTGCGATCCCATCTGCCGTTGTTTTTTGGTCGATCCAGTAGGTGTCCGGATTATGACATGAAGCGCAAGTCTTCATGCCATTACCGGTGCGGGGGTCGAAAAATAAGGCTTTGCCAAGTGCTATTAGCTCGGCCTTATCTTTCGATGGGTTTTCAGGTAAAGCGGCCAGTTCACGTACCTTGATATTGCTGTACCAAGCAGCAGCTGGCCATTGCGTTACCGATTTACTATATTGTTGGCGTAAGGTTTCTTCAGGTTGAGGGACAATCGTCGGCTCTTCTGGTATAGACTTACTTTTGCTGCAGCTGTATACAATGATAGCTGCTAATGCGATTATGATAAACTGCTTTGTTTGATTAGCGACAAACACGATTAAAATGAGTTGGTAAGGCGTATTAGTTTAGCGTGATATAATAAGTATCCTCTAATAATACTTTTCCTGATTTGTCTACCATTTTTAGCTTGTTGATTCCACTACCCGCTACGTTGGACGGTATAGGGATGGTGACCGTCATTGCGTTCACATCAAATACCGCATTGTTTATAGTATATTCTTTATTCAGATTGTCCACCGCGATGAAATGGTCAAAATCGCTTTTAAAATAACGCTCGTAAAGGACTTTACTTTGCAAAGGAGCCACAAAGTTTTCTCCTTTTTTAACGCTATATAACAGATTACTCTTTATTAATAGATTGAGGATGCTAGGTAAGACAGCCTCAAATGAATCGCTTACGATGGAATAACGGCCTGACACCAATTTGACCTTATAGCCAGTACCTGCTTTGAAGTCATCTGGAGCAGCAAAAGTAACAGCAAAATTAGTGGGTACTATATTTTTGCTAAACGAAAGTAATGTTTCTTTTCCATCTTTATCTATTAAATAGCCTTTAGTTTGTGTCTCGTTGGGTATAATGTTTTCTCCAATAAAAGTAAAAGTATTCGGATCAGTGATATAGTATTGACCAGACGATAAACTGTTAAATGTAGCTTGTACTATGGGCTGATTGTATTGGAAGGTCAATGTATAGTTTTTGCTGGATCCGTCCTGTGCCCGAACAGTATAGGTGATGGGTTTTTCGGATTGGAGTTTTATCGGTGTACCCGATGCAGGCGTAATAGTCGCTAATTCCGAAACTTTAATCGTAGGTGTAATGTTTTCGGGTTGCTCCACTAAGGGTGGCCAATATAAGATAATCTGGTCATTCACAATGCTGGCTGACAAGATTTTGCCATCAGCATCCTGAATGCTAAAAGATTCAATGTCATTGTAGGGTAGGCTTGGGTATTCCGTTTTACAGGACCAGCATGTTAGTGCTAGCATAAAAATCGCTAGAAATTGAAGGATATGTATTTGTTTTTTCAAAAATGAGTGTTGCATAATTTTTTTGGTTAAAAAAATCGTTATGCGGATGTTGATTAGGCTAAAAAGATCCGCAACCCATCCACCAGGTTGCGGAATCTTTCATTCATTAAATAGGAAGGACTATAATGCCTTAACTTCGATATTGGTATCTGCTTTTACTTGTAATTGACCTGCCACTACTTGTTGGCCAACATTTGTAAAATTAATTAACTTAACAGCATACGAAGCTCCGGAAGAATTTCCGACCAACACTGTCAAAGGTTGGATTGCTTGGTTTGCATGGCTATCTAAATCATATTCATACCATTCGCCACTACCCTGTGATGATACTGAAGTCGCTGTTGCCCAATCTGATGCTGTAACGGAAGCGATGTCTTTTGCTACCGTTCTGATCGAATAAGATCCATTAGCCTTGATCGAACCATTTACATGGCTAAAGAATGCAACTTGACCAGAGCTACTTAAGCTTTGTGCACCTGTAGCAAGGTCGACATATACTGCAGGCCAAGTTGCTGCAGCTGCTGGGCTCCACCATTGACCTACAACAGTGTAGTTACTATTTGCTTTAGCTTGGTTCAGCGCCAAAGGAGCTGTTGCTGATTCTGTTGTTGGGGCTGCTGCCCATACTGCTGCCGATAGCACAGTCACGGCCATCGCTGATTTTAAGATAGTTTTGATGTTTGAGTTCATGTTGAGATCTCCTCTTGTTTAATTTATTTAATTTTGATGCCACCATGGCATACTGTGGATGCTTGTTTATGATTCCGTTATTGTACTTGGAGACAACTGTGTCTTTACAACATCGGCCCAGTCTTTAAATTGGAATTTGAGCTGCAAATTATCAAAGGTTCCGATTGGCAGAGTCGCTGGTAATGAAACTGTCATTTCGGTACGGTTATAAGATTTGATTGTCAATGGATAATCTTTTCCATTGAGTGTCATGATAACGGCCGTAGGATCTAGAATAACCTTATCTAGGCCAGCTTTTATGGTCCAATCCTTGTTTTTTGCGAGATTTAGACCCAATAAGCTAAGAATTACATCCGGTTGGCGATACGTAATTTTGAGCGGATTGGCTAGTGTAATGGTGTGGTTGATGTTGGTCACCTCCACATCATAGGTGCCTGCTTTAATATCGGACGGAATACGGTTTTCTCGTTCAGTTCCCGTATAACTTAATTGATAACCAACATTTCCTGATACTTTCAAGCTATTGGGCGTAGCCATCTTATAGCGTTCTTTGGTCTCTTGATTAATCAATGCGATACTGACCAATGCGGGATTGGTATGCATGAAAGTCCCATTTATCGCTGGAAATGCACCTCCAGGCCCTTTTGTAAGTGAAATGGAAGATGTCGATGCAAAAGTCGCTTCAAAAGATGGCGTACTTTGTAGCTCAATCTTTAAGCTATAGGTTCTTGTGGTGCCTGTAGCGGACTTCACGGTATACGTCTGTTTTTTTTCATCTGTTTTAACGGGCAAAATTTCTTCTGTTAAACTGGCTCCGTTAGCAACTTTAATAGTCGGATCGATGACGAGCAAGCCATAATAATAAGGGAGATATACCGTAATGGTATTGGCCTCATTGTCTATTGCTCCATAAATGACATCGTCATTGGGGAGGTTGGTGACCTTGTATTCGAGTATCTTATCTGCAGGAAGTAAGGCTAATTCTTCCGTTTTGGTGCAGCGGGTTAGCAGCAATCCTAAAAAAAGGAAGCTTAAAATGCTGTATAATCTTTTCATGTTAGTTTAGTGTCTAAATCAGAATGCGTAGCTTATAGTATTTAGTTAGCAATCACAAATTTGCTACTACCAGCTTTGGCAAGTACATATTGGAATGTAAAGAATGGTGTTGGTGAATCTTTAAACCAATCTTTTGGATCCAAAAGGTCTTTGTAGATACTTTGTATCTTGATCTTGGCATAATTCCCCTGGGCTGTACGGACGATCAGTGTATTGCTTTCAATTGGATAGCAAACGTGTTTTTTGTTTTCCGCTCCACCACCTTTGATTACGCCATCAAAATCATATAAATACCAACCTAGACCTTCACCAAATGCTCCTGAATCATCTGTACCATAGGCTTTTTCACCTTTGCGAAACTCGGAGTCTGAGGGGATATCGATTACATCTTCAAATTTTTTCTTCACAATGAGTATACCACCTTTCCCTGGGCCACCTTTACCAAATCCGTTTGCTGTATTATTGCAATTGATAAAACTGCGGTATATTTCTGAACAGGAGATATCCCATCGTGCGGTTAGTTTATAATCCGGTGTCACAGCTTTGTTCTGTTCCAGACTGTAATATATTGGTGATTGCGCCGTGGTTGGTGCACTTCCAGCAGGTAAGTCTTCGCCAAAATTCTTAACCGTAATCAAGCGGTTGAACATAGCTTCTGGTGCAACAGGATCTGGTTCAGGCTCTACTGCTGTGGGCTCGCTTTTGCTACAAGACCCCAACACAATTAAAAATGCCAATACCGGTATGAATTTTAATAGGTTGCTGCTTTTCTTTATTTTCATTGTTGCTCGTTTTTTTGTGTTAGTTGATACCTTGTCCCTTTTCTATACATGTAGTAGGGTGTTAGTATGTTATTTTTATTTAAATTGATTCTAAATAATAGTAAAGATAAAATCTTTTGCTGATAAAGTATGTATGAAAATTGGTATTTAATATATTTTTTTCGGTTTTTGATTTTTGGTTAACAAAAGCAGCTGGAATTTTAACCAGCTGCTATCTTGATACTATTTAAATTCTTGGTAATCGATGGAGTAGAAATAATAATTTCCGGGAGCCACATCTCGTTCAGGCTTCTCGTTTTCATAAATGTTATTCATTCTGATTTTGTAGAATGGCTTGTTATCCTTTAATACGATGATTGTTCGATTTGCAACAGCCACAATTTGGTGGTTAGGTTTTCCCGTATAATCAGCCCAACCTATTACATTGGGAGCGAAACTGGTTTGAAGGCCCAATAAGTTATCTTTAGCAACCAGAAATTGATCTGTAGATTTTACTTCGTCAAATGGTTTTTCAATGTATGATAATGTATATCCTTTAATAGCGTTTGTGATAAAATCAACATTTGTAGGTTGCGCATTAATTGAAACAATAAAATCACTCGCATTTAAGCCATCGTTCTCCTTAAAATCAAAATAATAGGTTTGCGCTGCAGTTGTTGTCGCTTTTCCATCTTCACCGATAGTAAATTGTTTGAAGTTACGTAGTGAATAGGTATTGCCTGTACGCTTGATTGTTCCTTGTGTATTGATCGTTTTGGAAACCTTTGTTAAATCAACAGTTTCACCGTCTTTGACCATAACCTTAGCTTGGTATTCCGGCTCGACTTGCTCCACCTTATCATCATCCTTGCTACAAGAAGTAAAACCTAAACTCAATGCACATAGTAGTGCTGCTGTTGTAAATAATCTATTCATCTTTAATTTAATTGTGTAATTTTTCCTTATTATAATGTGTTTGTATTTAAATCTTTACTGCCATCCTGCTGTACATAATATTTAAATGTATAGTATGGGGCAGGCCAATTGAGGTTGGTTACCGCCGCTGGATTTCCCTTATAGGCATTGATCAGTTGCAATTTGGCATATTTGCCATCGGGTAAGCGAATCGCATAGGTGCGATTGGGGAGCGCCTGCATAATATGGGTGCTCAAACTATAGCGAAACCAGCCATCCGAACCATCGGTTGCTGCCCAGCCAATTTTGTTTACTTCACTTTTATTAAACTCTTCATCCGAAGGAGCTACAGTGACACTCTGATAGGCTTGTCGCAGTAAAACCACAGCGGTATTATTTGCCTGGCCGCCATAACCCGGATTGTATTCATGCTGGGCATTGTTCAGATAGATCTCCGAATTGTAAGGACCTGTAAAGGCAATATCCCAATCTTTTGTTTTAAGCCACTGCGCAGAATCGGCTTTGGTTTTAACCCAGATTTGCTTTTGGTCTTTAAAACGAAAAAGAAATATAAAAAATGGTCTTTGCTCTTTTCCTTCAGTACCTTCGCCCATGGCTGCATCGGTATCGCCAGCAAGATCTTTGATCAGAGTACTTTTGCCATCTTCCAATCCGATAGTATAATCTTTGTCTTTCCCGCAGGATACGACTGTCAATAGCAATAGTGCTGAAAAAATACAACGGCCAATCTTGTGAAAGGAAAGCCAGATGCTACATTCTCCTATAATCATGCGAATCGTTCTCATCTTTTATCTTGTACTTGGTATGCTAAATTCGTGTTCATTAGTGCTTATTATTCTTTTATCCAACGGTAGCTGACACCACCCATAATAACCCGTCCAGGCTGCCCGAGTAGATAACGGCTTGTAAAATTGAATAAGTTGTCACCGATCAGGCGGAGGGTCAATCTCCTGTTCATCAGTCTCTTTTCTACTGTCATATTCACCAATGTGTGATAGGGAATAAAAATGTCGTATTTGTCAATAAACTGGTTGCCATTGTATTCCTGAAAAGGTGTGGCACTTCTGAAATTGACCCGCGCATTGACATTAACGCCCCAGGGTTTATATTCATATTGGGCTTTTGCGTTGAACATGTGTCTCGAACGGTCTTCAATACCCCAATAATCCGATTTTTTACTCTGGCGATATTCGCCTGTAGCGGGATCGTTGATCTGGTTATAGGGATAACTGCCCTTGGCAATACTATCCAATACACTCAGGTCTTTGGCAATCAGGTATTGATAGCCCATCGACAATTGCAGATCTTTGGTCGCCTGATAGGTCAATGAAACTTCAAAACCTTTATTCATCGCTTTGGGCAGGTTGCGGTAGCTATAGATCTGTGCGACTTTGGTTCCGTTACCTACACTAACTGTGTTGATCTGATTGTTGATCCGATGGTAGAAGACAGAGAAATCGGCCTGTAATCTCTTGGTCGGGTTCCAGGTCAGTCCAAGATTATTTGAAATGCTGGTTTCGGCTTTAAGGTTGCCCGCCACCAAATTGAGCATATAGCTGTTTTTATAACTGAGTTCTCCGGCTTGATCCATGGCTGCAATTACATCGGCTACGCGTTCCGAACCGACCACAAGATAATTGGCTGCTGGATTGAAGAAGACCTGATAGCGCATTTTATAGTCGGGGGCTTTGAATCCTGCACCAACACCGCCTTTGATAAGTAGTGTGGCGCTGACGTGGTATTGTAGACCCAGACTTGGACTCAAGTGGCCATTGTAGACGTTGGTCTGATCGTAGCGTAAGCCCAGCGTCGTCAATAAGCGGTCTACAGGTTTCCATTCGGTCTGTAAATAGGCGAATGCGCTGTTCAAAGAGCGTTTGGCATCCAGATCTTGGTTGTCCATCCGTTCAAGGCTACCACCTATACCGCCAGTAAGTTTAACCTGTTGTGCAGGGCTATACGCAAACTGCTGTTCAATGCGGTGTACATTCTGACCAAATTGCTCGGCGCTGGCAACAATACCTTGTTGCAACCATTGTGCGGCAATCTGGGAGTGGAAACGCGAGAAATAGTAACGCGTCATACTACGCAGTCCAGACGCAAAATTATGGTCGTAACTTGCCGAGAGATTGATGTCCTGATCTTTTTGTTTATCCTGCAGTGTGGCCGATTCAGACCAGGCATTGATCATTTCAGATTCCCGGGCTGCATAACGCCCTGTCACGCCCAAAGTGCCATTTTTGCTTGTACGATAACGCAGTCGGCCCTGGAAACTATAGTTGGTATAAGGCGGAAAAGTGGTGCTCTTGGAATCCAGGTATTGCTTGTCGGTATTAAAACCATCCGTGCGGTAGTAATTGCCCGAAAATACTGCGCTGCCGCGCTGATTAGCAAAAGGTGTCTCAGCTTCCAAAGTGGCATCGACGGTATTGAGACTGCCATAGAGGAGGGAAGCCTGTGCCTGTGGTGTGATAGCACCATGGCGTGTAATGATATTGATTGCACCACCTAATGCGTCACTGCCGTATAAGCAGGAGGAAGCTCCCTTGATGATCTCGATACGCTCAATATTGGTCACCGAAACACGGGACAGGTCAAAGTTGCCACTGTTGCGCCCCAGCATAGGTTGCCCGTCTACCAGGACCATCACGTAGTTGCTGCTGAATCCCTGGATCTGCACACCGACGGCTCTGGAGCCTCCGGCGATATCGTTAACAATGGCGATACCCGTCTGTTCTTTTAAAACTTCATCTAGCCGACGGCTGCCCATAAGCTCGATCTCGCGCTTGGTGATTACTTTAACGGGCATGGCTGCATTTTCGGCCTTAACGAGATTGTCTACAGCCTGCACTTTACCCTGCACATCAACTACATCCATCTGCCGTTCTTCAGCTTTTAACACAATGGTCAATTGCTGATTTTTGTCTTCCAAATCGATAATTTGACGGTACTGTTGATAACCCATGGCCTGTACCTGTAATTCGTAGCGCCCCGCATAGAGCTGGGAGAATTGAAATCTCCCAGCAGTATCTGTTTTAAAAGCATATTTATCTGGATAAAGATAGATAGTCGCATTGGCGACGCCTTTATTGGATTCGTTTTTCAATACACCGGAGATTTTCCATTTTTCCTGTGCTTGCACAGTGTAGATCTGGCAGGCGCAAAGGGCGATCAGGGTGCTTGTTCGAATAGGTGAGCTGCTTTTAAACACTATTTTTATTTTTAATAATTCTAAATAATGTTACAAAAAAAGGTAATCCTGTTGGATTTTTCTCTATGCAAAATGTCATAAATTCTATTTAATCCGTTTTTTATGGACTGAAAAGTAGTTTGGATTTAGTTATATGTTGCTGTTTATTAATGGTTTGTCAGGCTTTTTATGTTGAGGTATGCTGTTCTAAAAGAAATAATATAATTTGTATTTAGACTGATTATTGATTTGTTTTGTACTCAAGTTGAACGGCGAGAGGTAAAACCATTCCTGGTGATCCGCTATCGCCATAGTGGAGATAAAGAATTACAATGAGTAGATTTTATGTTATTATACTGTGTTTTTTGATGCAAATCGGTGGATGGGCAATGGCACAGCAGAGAATCATTACGTTAAACAGTTCGTTGACCGAAACGATCTATGGACTGGGAATAGGTGAGCACATGGTCGCTACCGATGTGACAAGTATATCGCCCAAAGCAGCGGCGGCCTTGCCGAGGGTAAGCAAGAACCGTTCGGTATCGGCCGAAGGTTTATTATCTTTTAAGCCAAGCATCGTTATTGCGAATGAAGGCGATGTATCCAAATCGGTCATTCAGCAGATTCGTGCGGCTGGTGTGAAATTTGTCTCCATTAAACCAAACTATTCTGTTCCGGGTGCACTTCGTTACATCCAGGAGGTCGCAGACGCCGTCGGTGAATCTGCTGCCGGTAAAAATCTGGTTTCGCGAACAAAATTAAGCCTGGATCATACCATGGAATTGGTGAAAAAGGAAAATCAGGGTAAAGCGGCACCCAAAGTATTGTTTTTATATGCCCGTGGTACGGGTACCATGAGTGTAGCGGGTAAAGGCAGTAGTCTGGATGCGATGATTAATCTGGCTGGTGGTAAAAACGCGGTTCAGGAATTTTCGGATTTCAAACCCTATACAACGGAAGCGCTGGTGCAGGCCAATCCAGATATTGTGTTGCTATTTGATTTTGGCGCAAGTAGTCTTGGCGGTGAGGATGCTATCCTCAAATTGCCGGGGATGCGTATTACGAATGCGGGTAAAAACGAACGTATCTTGGTGATGAATGCCTCGCTGCTGGTCAATTTCAGTAATCGGCTGCCAGACGCAATCTTAGCATTGCACCGTGGATTTGGAAAAGTGATGGATTCAAAATAAAGCCGGTGCAAAAGAAACAGAAATTTATCCTATTGACTTTGGGCCTGGTATTGGTTGTTGTCAGTATTGTTGCCTTGGGGATGGGGGCTTACCATATTCCACCCGCTGATATCTTAAGGATGTTGACGCAAAAATTGCACTTCGGAAGTGCGGGAGGTGTGCATAATATGCACGAAGATGTTCTTTTTGAGATTCGTATGCCGCGTCTTTTGCTCGGACTTTTGGTGGGTGCAGCATTGGGTATATCGGGTGCTGCGATCCAGGGTATATTCCGCAACCCCTTAGCGGAGCCCGGATTGATCGGGATTTCATCTGGAGCTTCTCTTTTTGCGGTACTGATCATTGCCTTTGAGACTTTTCTCTTTACCTCTTTGGCTGCTTGGATTGGCTATTATATATTGGCTTTTGGCGCTTTTGTGGGCGCTGGTTTGACCGCTTTTTTGGTTTACCGTATTGCCAGTAAAAATGGCCGCCCTAATGTGACGACGATGTTGTTGGCAGGTATTGCCATCAATGCCTTTGCGGGTGCGCTGACAGGTTTGATGACCTATATGTCTACAGAGCAACAGTTACGTACGATCACTTTTTGGATGCTGGGTAGTCTTGGTGGGGCTACTTGGGATAACTTAAGGGCTTTGGCGCCATTTATTTTGATCCCGGTGCTGATCTTACCCTTTTTTGGAAAGTCGCTGAATGCCTTTTCCCTCGGGGAGTTGCAGGCAGATCTTTTGGGTATGCGTACCGATCGCGTCAAACGCTGGGTGGTTGTTTTATCCACACTTGCTGTGGGAGCATCCGTTGCGGTATCGGGGATCATTGGTTTTGTGGGATTGATTGTTCCGCATACCGTTCGTCTGATGGGCGGGGCGGATCACCGATTTGTACTTCCTGGTTCATTGTTATTGGGGGCGTTGGTGCTGACGTTGGCAGATGTGATTGCCCGGGTTGCTGTTGCACCCATTGAATTGCCCATCGGCGTCATTACAGCTTTATTGGGTACACCGGTATTTTTGTATATTTTAATCAAAGATAAATAGTCTTTTGGCAGAGGCTTTAAAAATAATTGCATTATGCTACGTGTAGAGAAGATCAACTACGAAGTAAACGGACGAAAGCTCCTGAAGGATATTACCTTTCAGGTACGTAAAGGTGAAATCCTGGCAATCCTCGGAGCCAATGGCGCTGGTAAATCGACGCTGATGGGGGTGCTTTGTGGTGAAAAGAAGCCGGATTCGGGTGCTGTTCATCTCAATGGCAAGGCGCTATCGACATACGAACCTGCGGCTTTGGCCAAATGTAGGGCTTTACTGAGTCAACAGCAGCAGATGACATTGAGCTTTAACGTAGAAGAGATCGTGCTGATGGGGCGGTATCCGCATTATAGGAATACGCCCAAACAACAGGACTATAAAATCGTGGCCGAAACCATGGAACTTTGTGGAGTATCTGCCTTTGCTGAACGGGATTTTTTGAGTCTTTCCGGCGGTGAACAGCAGCGTGTTCATCTGGCACGTATCCTGGCGCAGATATGGGATAACCCAGATGCACTGTTGTTATTGGACGAACCTATTTCTGCATTGGATCTGCATTATCAGCAGAAAGTACTGGCCATTGCACGGGCACTTGCCCGAAAAGGATTTATGGTGGTGCTGATTGTGCATGACGTCAATTTTGCTGCCATGTATGCCGATCGAATTCTGATGCTCAAAAATGGCCGCAAGCTCTTTCATGGTACCCCGGTGGAAGTGTTGGCCCAAAAGGAGATCTATACGATCTTTTCGGTCGAGTCCAGTGTCATTATGAATCCAAGAACATTGAAACCTTATGTTCAGTTGGAGGAAATGGATATTGACTTGGATTAATCCTGTTATTTAGAAAGATTATAAATAATTTTAAAATACCATCTTATTTCGTTAATTTTAACTGCTTCAGGCTTATTTAGGATTTGTAATCATGTTGGTGAAAAGTAAAATAGTAGAGTTGGCAGATTGGCTTTTTGAAGAAGAAATTCCGGATGGCTATGTTCCCGACAAACCTTTGGTCGAAAATAGGATATCCATATCCAAAGATCCGGTCCATATGGAGAATTTTCAGCTATCGACTTCAGGATTGTTTATCTTGCATTCGAAAATGCAGTTTGATCGGCCAGTGCAGGTTCTTACGGAGATCGAGGGCGAGACCATAACCAGCCAGTTTATTTTCTTTAAGCCGACGGATAGCAAATTGCCTTACGGCATGAGCCGGCATAATATACGCTACATTCCCTCGGTCAAATCCATCCATGAAGTGGAACCCGGTATTGAGTATACTTATTTTATAGCTGTTATTTCCAAAGAGTATTACCTCAATCTGATCAAACGCGATTCGTTATTGCATCAGCAATTTGTGCATGAGATCGAAAAAGGCGAATACGTTTCCTTCTCAGAAGAAGATCTGATGGCGACCTATGAGATGCAGCATACCATAACCGAGCTGATTGAATCCAAAAAAAAGGGCGAAATCCGCAGGCTTCATACCGAGTCGCGTGTTGTTGAGCTGCTGATGTATCAGTTTGAGCAATATAATGAAAAAACGGAAAGCAATGATTCGCTCTTTCATGAGGAGGATGTGCAAAGGTTGGAGATGGCACGGCAGATTCTTGAACAGCGTATTGCCAATCCGCCGACGCAAAAAGAACTGGCCGCGGAGGTGTTGACCAGTGAAAGCAAATTGCGTAAGGACTTTAAGGAATATTTTTCAGTGACCATTCACGACTACCTTACACGGGTGCGCATGGAAAAAGCCAAAAGTTATCTGCTCGAAGATAAAATGACTGTCTATGAGGTGGCCTTGTTGACGGGCTATGGTCACCAGAATAATTTTAGCAGTGCTTTTAAAAAATATTACGGAATCTCTCCCGGGGAGCTCAAGATGTAATATAAACTGCTGCTTGGATTAGTTTCTTCTGATCGGGAAGATATGATCGTCCGAAATAGCATAACTTTGATATAGGGAAGACAGGTCTTTGCTGTCCAATCCCGTAAAAGTACTAAAAGCGGGAAGGATAATCTGATGAGTAGATACCAGAAAACAGGGTAGGCGAACCTTCCGTTTCGGTGGAATAACCAGGCTGATACCCGGATGGATATGTCCACTAATCCGAAATGAAGAGGAATCTGCTGCATCAGCGGGGTGGTGTTTAAATTGGATCTGTTGCATTTCGAAAACTTCTTTATGATGCTCTATACCGAAGCGAATGCCCATTTGTTGCGATAGGCGGTCGTGATTGCCTTTGACAAGATGAAGGTGGAGCTCAGGGTGGCGTTGTCTGAATGATTCCAGTAAAAGTACTTCCTGATTAATGCCGGCATGAATGAGATCGCCGACAACGATGACTTGCTTAGCTTGATAGTACGCTATTAGGGATTCTAATCGAGTAAGGTCCGTTATGGCAGTATCCGTCGGGATAGCAATGCCATGCTTTCTGAAATGTGCCGCTTTGCCCAGATGTAGGTCAGATAAGATTAACGTTTTTTGGTCTTTCCAGTATATAGAGCGTTGTGTGTTAAGGGTTAATTCCTGTTTATTGAATGTAATTGTTCGTTCTCCGATTTTCATTTTCTGCGCTTCTTTTTTTGAGCATTGGTCTTTTCCATGCGTTGAATCCGTTCAATCAAGGCTTCGCTCGACAGGGATTGCCGGAGGCTATCCACTTTTATCGGAAAGCTCAATGGCGTATACTCTTCGACAAAGGTATAACGTATTTTGCTCTGATTGATC
Organism: Sphingobacterium sp. UBA7631; assembly: GCF_002483935.1. Taxonomy (NCBI): domain Bacteria; kingdom Pseudomonadati; phylum Bacteroidota; class Sphingobacteriia; order Sphingobacteriales; family Sphingobacteriaceae; genus Sphingobacterium; species Sphingobacterium sp. UBA7631. The sequence goes on along the minus strand of NZ_DLIX01000010.1, from coordinate 748,515 downwards.
CTTTCGAATGCATTTATTAACCGATGTTCTTCCAGTTGCTGGTTGAACACTTCGGTAAAAGCCTGTTTGAGCAAAAGGTTAGTGGGATCGTGTTCCATCAGTACGCGGAAAATAATCCCTGATGAGGCCTGTAATGATTTGTTGTTTTGCTGGGTGCCCGGATAGTTCTGCACAACCAGTCCCGAGATGACAGCGATATCCCTAAATTTGCGGCTGGCCATTTCTGCAGAGTTAATACTACTGATCACATCTTCCATCAGATTGCTGCGGCTCAGTACCTGTTCGAGCTGCATTTGACTGAGCTGAATTTCCTTATCGGAATAGAGTTCGAAGCCATAGTCGTTCATGGCCATGGAAAAGCTGATGGGGTACAACTTGCTGATGCGGTAGGCGACAAGCGCTGCCATGACTTCATGGATCAATCGGCCTTCCAAGGGGTAGAAAAATAGATGATGGCCTTCCCTGGTTTTGATATGTTCGACGAGGAATTCCGCTTCACTTGGCACGGCTGAAAGTTCAGCCTGTTTTTCGATCAGTGGCGCCAGGAAATGAAGCTCTTTTTCACTGGAAGGAGCGCTGGCTGCTGCAGCCAATTTTTTTCTCAGGAAATGGCTCAAATTGGACGATAAGGGAAGTCTGCCACCGAGCCAGCTTGGAGTAATGGCTTTACCCGACGAATTTCTTACGAATACCGTCATTTCCTTGACCATCGCTACTTCGAGTATCCGCCCCGCAAGGATAAAGCGTTCACCTTTTTTTAGTTTGCTAATAAAATATTCTTCGATCATGCCGATGTAACCACCGGAGAGAAACTTCACGCGCATCATGGCATCACCGACAATGGCACCTATATTGAGTCTGTGAAGTAGTGCAAGACGACGGTTTTTGATGATCCATTTGCCATCTTCATCTTGGATAACCTTGTGAAATTCTTCGTAGCGTTTTCCAATTTTTCCACCCGCGGTAATAAAATACATACACCATTGCCATTCTTCCGTTTCCATGTAGTGAAAGGCATGGGTATTGGCGACGATTGCATGCAGTTCTTCCGAACGAAATCCACCGCCCAAGGCGATGGTTACCATGAATTGAACGAGCACATCGAAGGTCTGAACCATGGGATCCCGGTTTTCGATCGTCTGCGTTTTTACGGCCTCCTTCAAGGCGGCGACCTCGATGAGCTCCAGGGAATGTGTGGGGACGAAATAGATCGTGGAAGTTTCAAATGGGCTATGTCCACTTCTTCCAGCGCGTTGCATAAATCGAGCTACACCTTTACTGGAACCAACTTGTATGACTGTATCTACAGGTTTGAAATCTACCCCTAAGTCCAAGGAGGAGGTTGACACGACCGCTTTAAGTTTGCCGCTGCTGAGATTGTCTTCGATCCATTCGCGGATATGGGCGTCAATGGAGCTGTGATGCAAGGCTATTTGTCCAGCAAAATCGGGGTGAGCCTGCAGCAGCAATTGGTACCACATCTCACTTTGGCTCCGTGTGTTGGTAAAGAGGATCGTACTTTTACTGGCAAGTATAATCGGGACGACCTGATCTACGAGGTTGCCGCCGAGATGCCCTGCCCAGGGAAGCAGTTCCACTGTGCTGGGGAATATCGGTTTGATGGCAATTTTCTTTTTCTCCTTGGCAACAATCTGGATACGTTTTGCAGCTTGTGGAAGCAAAACTTCCATCGCTTCTTCAAGGTTTCCGATGGTGGCTGTGATACCCCAAACGCGTAGGTTTTTTATATATGCTTTCAGAAAGGAAAGTGCCAGTTCGACCATTACGCCGCGTTTGTTGCCCATGAGCTCGTGCCACTCGTCAACCGTCACACATCGGAGATTTTTAAAATATTTATCGCGTTGTTTTTGAGCAAGCAGTAAGTGCAGGCTTTCTGGAGTAACGAGTAAAACGTCAGGCATGGAGCGGGTTTGCTGCGCTTTGATCTTGGGATCGGTGTCACCATTACGCACCTGTACGATCCAGTCGAGTCCAATTTCATCTATTGCTGTTTGCATGGCCCGCGCCAGATCTTTGGCCAAAGAGCGTAGGGGCGTAATCCAAAGGAGCTTTAGCCCCTTTTGATAGTGTTCCGGATGATTGAGGAAGTCCATCAGTACGGCCATAAAAAGGGAGAAAGTCTTCCCAAACCCTGTAGGCGCGATGACCAGCCCGCTATATCCTTGCGCATATTTTTCCCAGGCCTTGGTCTGGAAGCTAAAAGGGGCGTTTCCCTGCGATTTAAAATAATCACTGATTATTCGAAAGCCGTCACTATATGCTATTTTTTCGTTCAATGTGTATGAAGCTATGCCTTATTGTATCAACTTTTTAATATCTTCAAGACTATCGATCTCTGCGGCGGTCTTGTCTTTTCGCCAGCGTAATATCCTCGGAAAACGTAGCGCGACACCCGATTTATGACGTTTGCTGTATCCAATGCCTTCAAAGGCAATTTCAAAAACTAGTTCAGGTTTAACGGTTCTTACGGGGCCGAATTTCTCTAAAGAATTTTGTTTTACAAAGCGGCTAACTTCTAGAATTTCCTTGTCTGTAAGACCTGAATAGGCTTTTGCGATCGTTACAAGCTGATCGTCATCCTTTACGGCAAAAGTATAATCGGTATAATGGGCACTTCGGCGGCCACTTCCTTTCTGTGCATAAATGAGGACAGCGTCTATACTCATGGGGTTTACCTTCCATTTCCACCAGTCGCCTTTTTTGCGGCCGGCATGATAAGCGGAGTCCTTTTTCTTGAGCATAAGTCCTTCGCTGTTGACCTCGCGCGAGTTTGCCTGAATGTCTTGTAGCGCGGACCAATCTGCTGCATGTATCAAAGGTGACAGCTCTAAAGCACCTGGAGGATTTGCAGCATAACACTGTTCTAGCAGTGTACGTCTGTAATTAAGAGGCTTATCGCGCAGATCGATGCCATCCAGTTCGACAATATCATAAAGGTAGACTGAAATAGGTACTTCTTCACGTAGTGACTTTGGAATGGTCTTTCGGTTGATTCGTTTTTGCAGTTCGGAAAAGTTGAGGACACCGCCGTCTCTGACAGCTAGGATTTCGCCATCAAGCACAAAATTTCCTTTCCACTGATGGAGGGCCTCGGTAATTTCAGGGAACTGCGCTGTCACGAGTTCCTCTCCGCGAGACCAGATATGTATTTCATCTTCGCGCTTGATGAGCTGGCCACGTATACCGTCCCATTTGTATTCTGCCTGCCATTCGTTGAGAGAGCCTAGGTCTTCGGGGGCCTTTTCTAAAGGATAAGCAAGGCAGAATGGATAAGGTTTGGAGCGGTTGGTATCGCTGTAAGCGCCATTGACGAGTTTGTCGAATTCTACCGCATGCGGATTCCATTCGCCCATGATACTATGCGCTACAGCGCTTGCTTCAGTGTTGGTATACTGCGCGATTGTATTGATTAATCCCTTATCGGAAACTCCCAGTCTAAAGCTGCCGCCGAGCAGTTTATTGAAAATGAAACGCTCTACGGTATTTAGTGCATTCCAGGAATGAAGGACAAAAGCCTTTTTTTGGGCTATACTGTCATCCCGGATGGCAATGATCTCGTCCATCCATTCACTCAGGCTTTTTTCGATCTGCTGTGATGGTGGTGGGAGCAGCAACGATAAGGTCTCGGCCAGATCGCCTACGGCAGCATACGATTCTATAAACAACCATTCGGGGATTCCGGTGATTTCTAAGGCCCATGTTTTAAGATCCTTGATCGCGATGCTTCGTTTCGGTCTCTTGCCGGTCATCAGGGCAAGAAACCAAAGTTTGTCTTTTTCGGAAGCCTGATTGAAAAAAGTTAAAATAGCTTCTTTTTTCGAATTGGTCTTATTGCTGCTGTCAAGCGCATGGATCAATGTGGCAAATTCTTTCATAGGCTATTCTGTGGTTTGGCTTTGAGGGTCCTCTTCATCTCCGTATTGCGTTTTAACTTCTTCGGCCTCAATACCGATTTCATTCAGATATTTGGCAAATGTTGCTGTCTGTCCGTGTGTGACATATACTTTTTCGGCAGCGCTACCACGTACCGCCTGCAATAAGCCCTGCCAGTCGGCATGATCGCTGATCGCAAAGCCGGCATCAGCGCTGCGCCATCGCCTTGCCCCACGGATTTGCATCCATCCGGAGCAGATCGCATGGGCAACATGCGGTATTTTCTGTAGAAGCTGGCTGTCCAGCAGAGCAGGCGGTAGCAGCACAATTTGATTGTCAAGCTGTTTGAGCTCCGATTTTAAATCGGCGATGCGGTAATTTGGCAATTTTATACCTGCCTGACTATAGGCTTCGTTCAGCTTGGCAATGCTGTAATGAACGTACACGGGACCCATCTCATGAACAGCGTTGAGAATGCGCTGCGATTTTCCAAGGGAATAACCGATAAACACAGAGGTTTTGTTGTTGCTCTGATTGGTTTTAATCCATGTCTGTAGGCTTTCATTTTGCGCTTCTACGGAATCCCAACGGTAAATAGGGAGGCCGAATGTACTTTCTGTAATAAGTTCATGGCACTTTATGGGTTCGAACGGCGTAGATAAACCATCGTCCTGAATCTTGTAATCGCCCGTAAAGACGACAACTTTACCTTTATGTTCCAGGCGTATCTGTGCAGAGCCAATGATATGGCCAGCTGGATGTAAGGAGACCCTGACTCCATTGATGTATACCGCTTCGTTGTAGCTAAGACCTTGAACCTGAATGTCTGGACCTATGCGACTTCGTAGGATATTGACCGTAAAATGGTGGCATAAGTATTTCTTCATTCCCCAATGGGCATGATCTGCGTGACCATGGGAGATGACTGCCAAATCAACTGGTTGCCATGGATCAAGATAAAACTTGCCCGGAACACAGTAAATACCTTTTGATGTAAAACTTATCATTATTCATTAAAACAGGGTTTCGTGGGCTAAAGTTTTACTTATTTGCTGTCTTTTCAATTTACTGTTGTCTTTGCGTATTAATGTTGGGGGTATTCAGTTAATTTTTTTAGATTTGTTAACCTTGATGCTAAGTTTTAATACACTATGATATTAATTGTCGATGATAATCCGGATAATATTTACTCTTTACAAAAATTGCTGGAATCCAAGAATTTTAAAGTTGATACCGCTCATTCTGGGGAAGAAGCTTTAAAAAAGATCCTAAAAAATAATTATGCATTAATCATATTGGATGTTCAAATGCCGGATATGGACGGCTTTGAAGTCGCCGAGAATATCGCCGGTTTTAGTAAGACAAAGGAAACACCGATCATATTTTTGTCTGCGGTCAATACAGATAAAAAATTTATTACGAAAGGCTATGATTCCGGTGGTTTGGATTATGTCACCAAACCTGTTGATCCGGATATTCTAATGCTGAAAGTCAAGACGTTTTATCGCCTTTATGAGCAGACGCAGGCATTGAAAGATGTTCAGCAGACCTTGGAGCTTGAAGTGGAACGACGAAAGCAGGCGCAGCAGGAGCTTCGGTCTAAATTGGACTATTTACATACGCTTTTGGAGTCGCTTCCTCAAATTGCATTTACTTGTGACAAGAGCGGTAATATTGATTTTGTCAATGGCCGTTGGTTTGAATTTTCTGATGATGCCACTATTTTTCCGCAGACTTACCCTGGTGACCGGCCTATCGCTGCCGCGCTTCACGGTAGCCTTCAGTCAGGTGAACCTTTGGAGATGGAAGTCCGTTTGAAAAAGACCCATTGTGGAGAGTATTCATACCAATTGTTGCGGGTGTGGCCAATCTTGCAAAATAGTGAAAGCAACTGGATAGGAACTTTCACCGATATTGACGCACAAAAGCGGGCGGAAAAAGAGAAAGATGAGTTTCTGAGTATTGCCAGTCATGAGTTGAAAACACCGTTGACAAGTATAAAGGCCTATATGCAATTGCTTGACCGCAAGTTGAAACTGGAAGAGGAAAGTGCTGAAGCAAGGTATGTTCATCGGGTGCAAGGACAAATAGATAAACTCAACAGCCTTATATCGGATCTTTTGGATCTATCAAAAATTGACAATGGGAAGTTGCTTATCAATAAAAAAGTATTCTCACTTGAGCATATGGTAAAAAGTGCGGTTGATTCCATTGTTCAGACGCATGACCAAAGCAGCATGAAGCTTATTCGAACCGGTGATATCACAGCGGTACAAATATACGGTGATGAGATCCGTCTGGAGCAGGTATTGGTTAATTTCTTGACGAATGCATACAAATATGCAGCGGGCACGGAAAAAGTCATTGTAGATTGTACGGTTGTCGACGATGCTGTGAAGATCAGTGTAATCGACTTCGGCATCGGGATACCCGTGGAAAAGCAAGCCGATGTTTTTGAGAAATTTTATCGTGTGGAAGAAACATCATTTGACTTTCAAGGGCTCGGGATAGGCCTTTACATCTGCGCCGAAATTATACGAAGCCATCAGGGAACGATTGGTGTAGAGAGTTCGGGCGAGCGTGGTGCAACCTTCTATTTTACCTTACCCTTAAATTAATTTAAGAATGCCAAATAGTAAGACACTCAATAATCTAACGTGGGGGATCGGCTTCTCATTGGTCGTGTTGCTTATTAGTTCTACTGCATCATACATTGGTATACAGGAGCAAAATAGGCATCGCCAAGAACTTGCGGTAACAAGAAAAATAATCAGCACTTCAACTAGTTTACTAGCTTCGTTACAAGGTGCTGAAACTGGAAACCGGGGCTTTCTTCTGACTGGTAAAGAAAGCTATTTAGAGCCTTTTAATAATGCCTTGGAAAGTTTGCCCAAAGAATTGCAGGAGATAGAAGCCCTCACCAAGCAGGATCCGGTGCAGAAGGTTCGAGTAGACAGTCTTGTAATTGCAGCAAAATGGCGGCTCGACATTTTAAAGGAATCAGTTGCAACGAAGAGAAGGGGCGGCGTTTTCGGCTTAGCACAATTGGATGAGAGTAAAATGGCTATGGATAAGTGCCGTGCAATTATCAAGGATATTAATCAGTATGAGGACGATAATATCGATAGGAAATCGGCTAATTTGGATAATTCTTCGTTTATCACAACCTTGTTTATTGTTATCAGTGCCTTACTTTCTCTTATTATTACCAGCTATTTTTATTTTAGGTTACGTGCCGACTTCTTGAAGCGTGCAGCCCTCGAGAAATCATTACGTGAGAAGGATGAAGGTATTTCTAGGCGCTTAAATTTGGTTCAGAAGATTACCAATCGAATCGCATTGGGGGATTATGATGTCAAGGCAGAGGAGGTCGGAGACGATGATCTCGGTGAAATTGCGAAAGCCGTCAATAGGATGTCGAAGGCGTTGAAAAAATCATTTGAACAGCTAACAGATAATGATTGGCTTCATGCTGGATATGCTAAACTTTACACTGGATTGATGGGAAATAAGAGTGAGCAAACAATTGCTGCAGATTCCATCAAAAGTCTTGTGGATTATACCGGTGCCATCAGTGGCGCGATCTATATTTTTAACGATGACAAGTTGGAACTTTCAGGAGCATATGGTTTGGATATGCAGACACAGCGATATTTTTTGCCGGGAGAAGGCTATATTGGGCAGGTATTTGTTGACCGGGAATCTAAGACACTTCATAATCTGAATGCAACGGATTACGTGGTTAGTTTTGCCAATGGAAAGATCCATGTGCAGCATATTATTTTCTTACCGATGCTGGTTGATGATCAAGTCCTGGGCGTATTGGAAGTTGGTCAGATGGATAGTTTTACTACGGTAGAACAGACATTTTTGAATGAATGTGCCCGACAGATTGGGATTGCACTAGTTTCAGCAAAAGGAAGGGCAAAAATCCAGACATTGCTGGAGGAAACACAGGTACAGTCTGAAGAGCTATTAACACAACATGCCGAGCTTGAAAGTTTAAATACTGAATTGGAGGCGCAAACATTGCGTTTGCAGTCTTCAGAGGAAGAGCTTAAAGTGCAACATGAGGAACTGATGCAATCCAATCAAGAATTAGAGGAACGCTCGCGATTGCTTGAAGATAAGAATTTGATGATTGCCGAACGAAATCAGGAAATTCAGCAGAAAGCCGAAGAGTTGGCGCTGAGTACTAAATATAAATCTGAGTTTTTGGCTAATATGTCCCATGAACTCCGTACACCACTCAATTCGATATTGCTGCTATCTCGTTTGCTATCGGAGAATGTAGAGAAAAACTTAAATTCAGATCAGATTGAATCAGCTAAAGTCATTCAAAGTTCAGGGACGAGTTTGTTAACCTTGATCGATGAGATTTTGGATCTTTCCAAAATTGAATCGGGTAAGATGACCTTGGATTATGCCTCGTTGGATCTGCATGATATTTTGTCCGATTTGAATAGCCTGTTTTTACCCATTGTAAAGGAGAAGGGGTTGGCTTTTAAGACGACTGTCAGTGCTAAGATCGCACCTCGCTTTGAGGGAGATCGGCTTCGCATCGATCAGGTACTCCGTAATTTGATTTCAAATGCGATTAAATTTACCAAAGAAGGCGAAGTACGTCTGGAAATCTATGAAGATCCAAGTGATCACGATCGATTGGTATTCGCTGTAGTCGATTCGGGTATTGGTATACCACTTGAAAAGCAGAAAATTATTTTTGAAGCCTTCCAACAAGCTGATGGCTCGACGAGGCGGAAGTTTGGCGGTACTGGCCTAGGACTTTCTATTAGCCGGGAGATTGCACGTTTGCTTGGTGGAGAGATCAGGTTGGAAAGCGAAGTGGGTAAAGGTAGTACCTTTTTGTTCATTATTCCGAAGTCCAAAGTTGAAGTCAAAGAGATATTGACGAAGGAGCAGCAATTGGTTGAGGAGATATCTTCGGAAGTAGAAGAGGTGATTGAGATTGTTAAAGAAGATACCTATAATCCGGTCACAATTAGGATCCCCGAGGAGATTCCAGATGATCGAGATACGGTTGCAGAGGGAGACAAGGTGATTTTGATTGTGGAGGATGATGTTAATTTTGCCAAGGCACTCTTGAAATATACACATACACAAAACTATAAAGGTGTAGTTGTTGTTCGTGGTGATCATGCACTCCCTGCAGCACAGAAGTATCATCCAGCTGCTATTCTGCTCGATATTCAATTACCAATCATGGACGGATGGGCTGTCATGGATCAATTGAAGGGCAATAAGGCTACGCGGCACATTCCGGTTCATATCATGTCTTCGCTTGAGGTGAAGAAAGAAAGTTTATTAAAAGGAGCAATCGACTTTATTAATAAGCCTGTTGCGTTGGAGCAAATGACTTCGGTATTCCAAAAAATTGAATCGGCCTTAAGCCGTTCACCGAAGAAGGTACTTATTGTTGAAGAAAATCCAAAGCATGCCAGTGCACTGTCTTATTTCTTAAGTAGTTTTAATATATCACTTGAAGTAAAAGATAATGTAGAGGAAAGTATTACTGCTTTACGCACGGCAGATGTGGACTGTGTGATTCTGGACATGGGGGTTCCTGATGAAATGGGCTACCATACGTTAGAAGCAATCAAACAACATGAGGGATTAGAGAACCTGCCGATCATTATCTTTACAGGCAAGAACCTGTCTAAGGCTGAAGAGTTGAAAATTAAGAAATACGCAGACTCTGTTGTTGTTAAGACGGCCCATTCTTATCAACGGATTCTAGATGAGGTCGGCTTGTTTCTTCATTTGATTGAGGTTAATAATTCAGACGACGCCAGAAGGAAGAACAATGGGCTTGGAGCTTTGACCGATGTATTGAAGGGCAAGAAGGTCCTTGTTGCTGACGATGACGTCAGGAACATCTTTTCAATAACCAAAGCATTGGAGAAGTTTCAAGTAAAAGTAATTCCTGCAATGGACGGTAAAGAAGCGTTGGAAGTATTGACATCAGGAGAACCTATTGATATCGTATTGATGGATATGATGATGCCAGAGATGGATGGCTATGAGACTATTAAGAATATCAGGCAACATGTTGATTATGCAAGATTACCAATCATCGCTGTTACGGCGAAGTCGATGATCGGCGACCGAGAAAAATGTATTCAGGCAGGAGCTTCGGATTATATCTCGAAGCCGGTAGATATCGATCAGCTCTTGTCTTTATTGCGTGTGTGGTTATATGAAAATTGAGGACAACTGATATATGGATCAGAATAAGGTAATATTAATTGTGGACGACGATCAACGCAATATTTTTGCATTGCGTTTGACGTTGAAAGCGAAGGGATATCAAGTGTTGAGCAGCACGAGTGCGAGCGAGGCTATCGAGATCTTGGAGACGAATAAAGGTGTAGCGCTGATATTGATGGATATGATGATGCCTGAAATCGATGGCTATGAGGCGATTCAGCTGATCCGCAATTCGAGTTTGCTGGGCAAAATTCCAGTTATTGCCGTGACAGCGCAAGCGATGAGTGGAGACCGGGAGAAATGCTTGGAAGCTGGAGCCCAGTCGTATGTCTCGAAGCCGATTGATGTCGATAAATTGATGGGTGAAATTGAACGGTTAATCTAAATGTTGGGCTATAGTATCATAAAAGACCATGAAATAGATATTTTGCTTGAAGATATCTATCGCGACTACGGGTATGATTTTTTGCAGTATAGCCGTGCATCGATGAAGCGGAGGATTAATCGGCTTATGACGAATGACCGTTTGGCAAGTTTTGCTGAACTTCGTTTTGTATTAAAAGACAACCCAGCATTTTTGCAGCATTTTGTTGAAGAGATTACTGTTAACTTGACCGAGATGTTTCGAGATCCCTTATTCTTTCGTCAACTGCGGGAGGAAATTCTCCCTCAATTGGGGACATATCCATTGATCCGTGTATGGATTGCAGGATGCTCCACAGGAGAGGAAGCTTATTCGATGTCCATTTTGCTAAAAGAGGCTAATCTGTATCACAAGTCATTGATCTATGCAACGGATATTAATCCTCGGGTACTCGATATTGCCCGAAATGGTGTATATCCATTGAGCCAGATAAAATCTTTTTCCGAAAATTATATAGAATCTGGAGGAAAACAGGACTTTTCGAAATATTACACAGCAAATTATGAATGGGCAAAATTCGATGCCGATCTTAAGCAAAAAATGATTTTATCTACCCATAATCTGGTATCAGACACATCATTTAATAGCTTTCAATTAATCCTTTGTCGGAATGTTTTGATCTATTTTAATAAAGATTTGCAGGAGCGTGTTTTTAAATTATTTGACGCGAGTCTAGAAAATTTAGGATATTTGGCATTAGGTAGTAAAGAAACCATACGATTTTCAGGTATTCAGCATAACTTTACAGCTGTAGGGGATCAAAAAATTTGGAAAAAACTTTATACCTTATAGGGGATTGCAGGCAGGCATGAATCTTTTGTGCCTCATGTAAAACAATGACGGTATATATAAACTATTTTATATGAGTAAAACAAAAACGGTGTTGATATTTGAGGACGATACCATTATTTTGGAGGTTATAACGGTTGTTTTGACAGATTTGGGGTTTCACGTTGAAGTTTCGGAAACTTCACATGATATTATCCAAAAGGTGGAATCTGCAGAGCCCGATCTTGTTTTAATGGATAACTGGATTCCAAACATCGGTGGGGTTGAAGCAACCAGATTGCTTAAATCAGATCAGCGTTTTAGCCATATTCCCGTAATTTACGTGTCGGCAAATAACGATATTCAATCCCTGGCAGATCGTGCCGGAGCGGATGATTTTCTATCTAAACCTTTTGATTTGGAAGATTTGGAAAATATTGTCAATAAATATATTGTATAGATCAATTTAAGGTTAGACTTAAAGGCTGCAAATCTCCGGTTCTCGCAGGTTAGTTTAGTCGATGGAAGTATGCTGGTCTATGCCAGCATCAATTAGCTTTTGATCTATTATGTATTTGGTGAAAATGTATCGGTGATCTGACTACCAGGTATTTAGACCTTCCTGTAAAATAGTGTTATAGGTCTCCACGTTGAATTTATAGAGATCAGGAGCTTTATGGGCTCCGCCTTTCCGCTGTTCGTCAAGTTTTTGGAGGATACCCATATTTTTCATTTTACGATAAAAATTGCCACGATTAAGTTTCTTACCAAGCACTGTTTCATAGAGTCCTTGCAGGTCGGTCAGCGTAAACTTGTCTGGTAGCAAATTGTATCCTATTGGTTTATAAGAAAGCCGCTCGCGAAGAGTCCGGAGAGCCTTGTTGATGATTTTGCGATGATCCATGGTGATATTGAGCTCAGTGATGTCCCTAAAGTCGATCCACTGACAAGTCTCACTTAAGGAATCAGGTTGAGGAATTACGTGTTTGTAGTTTACCAGCGCGTAATAACCAATTGAAATAAATCGCTGTTTGTTCCACAATGTGTCTGGGTAATCTGCAAAGGATTGCTGGCTGCGCTGTGGGCATCCAAATACCGCAAATTCTTCCAAGAATATATCCTTCACACCTGAGCGTTCATAAAGTACGCGTTTGACCGCCTCGTCCGTATCTTCCTCTTTCCCTACATAGCCACCAGGCAGAAACCATTCTTTATTATAATTCATTTTTAGCAAAAGGATTCTCAAAGAACCTTGGTCGAAGCCAAAGACGACGATATCCACAGAAATGTGAGGTAGAAATTTTTCATAGCTCTCTGCTGATGCGTTAATTAGCTGTGTTCTGAAATCCATATAACTGCTGTCTTTGGGTTAATATTACAAAAAAATATCGCAACGAGAGGTAAGTTGCCGGATAAAACTCGAACAATTCCTTATGCAAAAATTACATTAGGTGCTTTTTTGATAAATCAATTTATTGGTAATTAGTTGTTTGTGTTATTTTGTTGATTTTATTTTGTAATTGAACAAAAAGATTGTACACTTGTATTGCTTCATTATGAAGCAATGTAAATAACTGATTATAACGTGTTAAGCCAAATGTTTTATTAGCCTTCAGGCGAATGTTTGACTACAAACTCATGTATTAAACGAACAGATTTTATGAATGTAAGAAACCTACTATTCGCTTCATCTTTCAGTCTATTTTTAACTTTTTCAGCACAAGGCCAAGTTTATCAAAAGATTGAGAATCAGTATGGCCCTGTTTTGGGGTATTCAACAACTTCGGGCGTGAAGATCCTAAGTATTGCTGGAAATAAATTTAAGGATCTCAATCGAAATGGAAAATTAGACCGTTATGAAGACTGGCGTTTGACAGCAGAGGAGCGAGCCAAAGATCTCGCCTCAAAATTGTCTGTTGATCAGATTGCTGGGCTTATGTTGTATAGCAGGCATCAAGCTTTACCGGCACCGGCCTTTGGATTTATGGGAGGCACTTATCAAGGAAAAAACTATCAGGAAGGTCTAGTTTCACCTTGGGCTCTGACCGATCAGCAGCGTGAGTTTCTGGAGAAAGATGGGCTGAGGCATGTCCTGTTGACAGCAGTGAAAGATCCGGAGACCGCTGCCCGCTGGAATAATGAGTTGCAAGGTTTTGTGGAAGGCTTGGGATGGGGGATTCCGGCGAATAATAGTTCCGACCCACGTCATAATGCTATTGTTAGTGCAGAGTTCAACGCTGGGGCAGGGGGGCAAATTTCAATGTGGCCGGATGGGCTTGCGATGGCGGCGACATTCGATCCAGCTATCGTCAAACGTTTTGGGCAAGTAGCGGCTTCGGAATATCGATCCTTGGGCATCACGACGGCATTATCACCACAGATAGATTTGGGTACCGAACCGCGTTGGTATCGTATCGGTATGACTTTTGGAGAGAGTCCCGAGTTGACAACAGCGATGGCTAGAGCTTATATCGATGGTTTTCAGACATCGAGTGGAAAAGACGAAATTGCCTTAGGCTGGGGCTATAAGAGTGTCAACGCTATGGTGAAACATTGGCCCAGTGGTGGGCCAGAGGAAGGTGGTCGGGACGGCCATTGGGCTATTGGAAAATTTGCGGTATATCCTGGGGATAACCTGAAGCAACATATTATGCCATTTGTCAATGGAGCTTTCCAATTGGCTGGAAAGACGAGCAAGGCTGCCGCAGTTATGCCTTATTATACGATTTCTTTTGGTCAGGATAAGAAAAATGGTGAAAATGTGGGAAATGGTTATAGCAAATATTTGCTTACAGACTTGCTGCGTGGCACTTACGGTTACGATGGTGTGATCTGTTCGGACTGGTTGATTACGGGGGATGAAGCACCTAAGCCTGATGGATTTGCAGGCAAACCCTGGGGGGTAGAACAGTTGTCGGTGGCAGAGCGCCATTACAAGGCATTAATGGCAGGCGTAGATCAATTTGGTGGCAATAACGATAAGGCTCCTGTATTAGCCGCTTATGAATTGGGCGTGAAAGAGCACGGACAGAAATTTATGCGGCAACGGTTCGAGGCTTCTGCCAGAAGGCTTCTGTTGAATATTTTCCGAGTAGGACTCTTTGAAAATCCCTATTTGGATGTCAAGCAGAGCCAAGCTACCGTTGGAAATCCGCTCTATATGAAGGAGGGCTACGAGGCACAGGTGAAGTCAGTTGTTTTACTAAAGAATAGTGATCAGCAATTTCCTATTCGTGGACGGAAGAAAGTTTATGTTCCGAAGATGTATAGTGCAGCAATGAAAGATTGGTGGGGAAACTATACGCCGGCACGATTGGAATACCCTGTCAATATTGATCTCTTGCGGAAATATGCAGATTTAACCGATAACCCTAGTGAAGCTGACCTTGCAGTCGTGTTTGTACAGAGCCCGATCAGTTCCGAAGGTGGATATAGCGAAAGAGATCGCAAGAATGGTGGAAATGGCTATGTTCCGATTTCCTTGCAGTATGGCACTTATACAGCCTCAGATGCACGAGCGGAGAGTATTGCCGCAGGTGATCCTAAAATCGATCCATCGATTAAGAATAGGTCTTATAAGAATAAAATGGTGACTGCTGCGAATGTGATGGATCTTCAAACGATATTGGATACGAAGGATATGATGAAGGGGAAACCTATTTTGGTATCTGTGACAGCAAACAAGCCCATGGTATTTGCCGAGTTTGAAAAGGAGGTATCAGGTATTATCCTAAATTTTGGTGTATCAACTCAAGCTGTATTGGATGTTATGTTTGGAAAGTATGAACCTTCCGGTCTATTGCCTGTTCAAATGCCCGCAAACATGGCTACAGTTGAAAAACAAGCTGAGGACGTGCCTTTTGATATGGAAGTCTATGTTGATCAAGCAGGACACGCCTACGATTTTGGTTATGGATTAAACTGGTCGGGTGTCATTAAAGATAAACGCGTAGGAGAGTTTGTGAGGAAATAATAGGGGCAATTTAAAAAATGAGAAGGGGAGATAGGTTCAAGCTTGCGTATGTATCGTGGATATTTTGAGATTGATGTATAAAAAAAGCCCCTTTGTGTCATACAGAGGAGCTTTTAAGTACGCCAATCAGGATTCGAACCTGAGACCGTCGGTTTAGAAAACCGATGCTCTATCCAGCTGAGCTATTGGCGCGTCGTTTTCGGTAATGCAAAAGTAGACATTTGTGTTATATTTCCAAAATATCACTGATTTTTTTTTGTGGTTTTTCAATAACTGATTGCTTTTCAATAAGATTATTTTATTGATGTAGGTCAAACAAATTGAATAAAACTGCTGTTAACTTTGTGTTGTTAAACAAATAGAAAAAACATAAAATTATGGCACAAGGAAAATGGGAACTAGACGCTGCACATAGCGAGATAGAATTCAAAGTAAAACACATGATGATTACAAACGTTAAAGGAAACTTTGACAGTTTTAAAATAGATGTTGACGCCGAGGGCGAAGATTTTAAAAATGCCCTTGCGAAAGTTGTTATTGACACGGCATCGATTAATACACGTAATGAGCAACGTGATGGTCATTTAAAAAGTGCAGATTTCTTTGATGTAGAGAAATATCCAGCAATTACATTTGAAGCAACGAGCTTGGAGAATAATGAAATTAAGGGAAATTTGACAATTCGTGACGTTTCTAGACCGGTGTCTTTCGACTTGGAATTTGCGGGTATCCAAAAAGATCCTTGGGGAAATACGAAAGCTGGATTTATTGTAGAAGGCAAAATCAAACGTTCAGAATTTGGCCTTAATTGGAATGCGGCGTTGGAAACAGGAGGGGTAATGGTAAGTGACGAAGTAAAATTTAGTGCTGATATTCAGTTTATAAAAGCTCAATAAGCGCAATATATAAAATAAAATTTGGTGGGAGTGTGAAAATTCGTACTTTTGTCGCGGAGAGTTGNNTTCGAATCCCTCACTCTCCGCCAGGTGCAAATTTAAAGTTTTTAAAAAGCACTAAAAAATAGATAAATCCTGCAAAATCAATGATTTGCAGGATTTTTTTGTTTATGGCTTTCTTTCTTTTTAAGGAGCTTAAACGTGAAGAGCAAATCAATCCACTTCATCTATGTTCGGATTACAGTAGATTGTATCCCTAAAGAAACATCAACAAAAAGGAAGTGGGATATTAACAGATGGAACCAAAAGGAGGAGAAAGTAATAGGTACCAAGGAGAGGCTAAAGAACTCAATATCTTTTTAGAATCATTTTGGGGCCCATTGTTTCTTTACCATCTAGAATGTCTAATCCAGGTGCTAGTGTGTCCGGTTTAACTATTTTGTTCTTATTTAACTTGTGTGATTGGTCTAAGTTTGTTTTATAATAATACTAAAAAAGACAATAATGAAAACAATTAGAAAATTTACAATCGCAAGTGCGTTATGCGTATCCCTATTTTCCGCCGTAGCAATTTCATGTAGTGATGATAACGAATTTCCGACAGAACAGGAATCGTCGCCTGCAAATCATAACAATGCAAAAACTAACTTTATCAACGTGAAAGGAGTAGAGTTTGCTTATCGCAGCTGGGGGAAGGAAGGTGGAATACCTCTAGTGTTATTGCCAGGAACTGGAGGTTCTATGGACGATTGGGATCCCGCGGTCACCAATGGACTCGCAAAACAATATAAAATAATCATTTTTGATAACAAGGGAGTAGCTTCATCCAAAGGGACCACTCCTAATTCTGTCCAAGCAATGGCTAATGACGCTATTGATTTTATCAAAGCAATGAACCTTGGAAGAGTAAATATCATGGGATTCTCAATGGGAGGATTTGTTGCCCAAAGAATTGTGTTAACGGAGCCAGCGATAGTTAATAAGATTATTTTGGCCGATAGTGGACCTAAAGGAGCAATCGGTCTTGCCAATCTTCCAAATATTGTTGCAGGAACTGCTGGACTTAGCGCAGAAGAATCCTACTTAAAATTCGGATTTACTGATTCACAAACAAGCATTGCAGCAGGAAAAGCGTCGTTTGCCCGTGTCCATCAACGCACTGTTGATCGAGATCCGGCACTAAGTGATGCTACTTCAACCGCTCAATTTACTGCAGTATTAGCATGGGCGCAACCTGATGCAAATGCACTTGAGGAAATTAAAACCATTAAAAAACCTGTTCTAATCGTTCATGGAGATAAGGATCTTCCAATTTCTGTTCAAAATGCATATAATATGAAACAAAATTTAGAGAACGCTGTATTAGTTGAGTTCTCAGATTCTGGACATGCGGCTTTTTATCAGAATCATGAAGCATTCATAACAAAAGCATGCGCATTTTTAGCTCAATAACATACTAAATATCAAAAAGCTTTAATTCCGGGGCAGATCAACACTAAAGTTGATCTGCCCATTTTTATTTTAAATAATACCCGGGAATATAATTTTTAAAGTAGAGAACTGTTTAAGGTTGAATGGGAAAAAGGAAAAGTATCTTTTCGAATTAAAAGCAAACATCATTTTGTAATGACCTTACCATTTAGACTTCCTTGAGCTGATCTATTTATAATATTGTGAAGATTCTCAAATTTATAGAAGACATTTTAATGCCTAGTGGAAATGATCGATGAGAAGTTTATGAATGGTTTTCTGTTGACGGTCATTGCTGAGGTAAATTGCTCGTGGTTATTATATGCTGGCTATAGATAAAACATAAATGCAAAAATGCCCGATAAAACTACCGGGCATTCTTGCTGAAATAATTACTTAAAATTATTTCAAAACGAATAAATTAAACTATATGGACCAGGGATAAAATGCGGCTTATTTTGAGGCTGCCATAATTATATTGGCGACTTCTTGAGGATGTGAGATGAATACGGCATGGCTCGCTCCTTTGATCTCGGTGATCTTCGTATCTGACCTTTTGTACATATTTCTTAATATAATAGGATTGATGCTCTTATCCGCCGTTGGAACAATTCCGAATGTCGGTTTTGTATGCCAGTCTGCAGCTGTTACTGCTGTGGTAAACGATGAAGCAAGGATCGGTTTTTGGGCATGTGCCATAAAAGTTGCTTGTTCATGGCTAAGATCAGCCGCAAATCCCGCATGGAATTTTTCCAGGTCATAATAGGCAAACCCTTCATTATCCGGAGGTAAAATACCAGCTTCTGGAAGACCCGGTTGGGACGAATACCATTTATCTGTTGTTTCACCTTTATCAGGTTGAAATGCAGTTACGTAAACTAGAGAGGCAACATTGGCATGTGAACTTGATTCCGTAATTACTGTACCGCCCCATGAGTGGCCTACAAGTACTGCCGGTCCATCAAGTTTATCCAATATTCTTCGTACAGTTGCATTATCATCCTTTAATGAAGTCAATGGAATCTGGGCAATTGTTACATTGTAGCCATTTTTTGAAAGGATATCATATACGCTTCTCCATCCTGATCCATCAACAAAAGCACCATGTACAAGTACTATGTTTTTAATTTTGGTATTGGTGTTCTTTTTTTGAGCTTGTGCATTACCTAAGCCCAAAAATATAGTTACTAAAAGTAAAATTGCAAAGTGGATTTTTTTTAGCATGACTGTTTAGATTAGTGTTGTTGAAATATTGATGTTTCCTTTTATTGCTTTGGAATATGGACAGGTTTGGTGTGCAAGTTCAATAAGCTGTTCGGCGATTTCTTTGTCAATTCCTGGAAGACCGACAGATAATCTTGCTTGCAGAAGAAATGCATCACCTGTCAATCCCAAATCGACTTCGGCATCGACGAAAGCATCTTTTGGTAGTATTGTACCAAGTTTTTTTGCTGCTAAACCAAGTGCTCCAATATAACAGGCCGACCAACCTGCGGCAAATAGCTGTTCAGGATTAGTTCCTTTCCCAATGGATCCTGGTGCGGAAAGTATGATATCCAATTTTTCGTCGCTGCTTTTAGCATTCCCTTCTCTACCTCCAACCGTATGGGTTTTTGCTGTGTAGAGTACTTTTTCGATGTTATTCATTTTCTTATTTATTTTATTGTTAGACCTTATTTTTTATTTTTTTCGGTGTCTTTTCTACTATTTTGATAGTACAAAGAGACCATAAAATATCCTATCAAACTAGTGTAAAGTGCCCCAGATGGACATAATAGCGGTTAAAGTGGACAAATAAAATAATGAAATGGACAATGAGGATTTGCGACAATACTATATATCTGACAGCAAAAAAAATCAAGATTTATTTATGTCTTGATTAACTATATTTTTAAGACCGTGTTGTATTAATTGGATAGTGTCAATAAACTCTTAGCGGAAATTTTGTTAGCGTTAAGCTGCACTTTTTAGGTTAACAGGCTGCTCGAAAATCGAATGGTTAAGATCGTGTGTATTGCTCAGGCAATTTCGGGCAGCGTATAATTGATCAAAACCTAACAGGACATCATCGCCTGTTAGGTTTAAAGATCGTATTACTTTAATAGAATACCTTTTTTGAGGAAAGACTCTAGCACAGAATGTCTCCAGTAAGGAGCCTTTGTGATCTTTTATCGATTTGGTCAAAACTTTAATTTTCCTGATGCCAAAGTCGTTTGTTCGCTTGTCAAGAATATTTATATCGGAACTTTATAGCAGATAAAAATATGCAAATGGGAATCCGTATCCGTTCATTGCCGCATAAAATATGTCATTTCTTATCCCATTTACCCCGATCTAGTTTAGCGGTCTTCCAACCAATTCAGGAACATGGCAGTTTTATCTTTGCCGATCAAAAGCTTTTCTTCTGTTGGAACGGTCAGTTTTACAAAGAGCTTTCTTCCAAAATAATGCTCAACTTCCTTTACGGCAGAAAAATTGATGAGGTACTGTCTATTGAGCCTAAAAAACTGTTTATCGGAAAGGATGCTTCCCAAATGATCCAAAGATTGGTTCATATCATATTGTTCGCCTTTAAAGGTGACAAGGGAAGGGGAGGTATAATTGATATAAATATAGGCGATATCATCCGTTTTGACTGTAAGGTATTTATTGTTTTTAAAAACCAGGAAACTCGTTTTCTTCCTTTCTTGATCACCGATCCGACTGATTATATCGTTAAGATCATTGGCAGAGGCTTTCTGGAAAATATTTTTAAAATTATGCACTTTCTCAAAAGCATTTTTTAGATCATCTTCCGAAAATGGTTTAAGCAGATAATCAATCCCGTTTTCTTTAATTGCTTCCATGGCGTATTCACCGAAAGCTGTGCAAAAAATTACTGGACATACGATTTTGACAGCTTTAAAGATGTCAAAGCTAATACCATCGGACAGCTGGATATCCATAAAGATCAGCTCTGGCGATGGGTTATTGGACAAATAGTCTATAGCGCCCTCTACACTTTGGATCTTTGCCAGAATCCGGGAACCTGGCTGCAAATGCAATATCAGATTTTCCAGTGAACGCGCAGCTTTAATTTCGTCTTCAATTATTAGGATGTTCATATAATATGGGAAGTTTTATGGTAAATTTTTCGTCAGTCGCCGTAATGATAATATTTTTCTGGCTAAGATGAAGGTACCGTTGATTGATATTTTTGAGCCCCAGTCCGGTGGAGGGTTCTGGAATTTTCCTTTCCTGCAGATTGTTCTCGATAACCAAATAATCTTCCTGCTGATAGATCGCAATGTAAAGTGGTTTCTCCAACGAAACAATATTATGTTTGATGCAGTTTTCTACTAATAGCTGCAGTGTAAAAGGAGGAATGTAAGAGTCATAGCTATCACTCCCAAGATTTTGTCTCACAAAAAGGCCTTCTTCAAAACGGGCTTTCAATAGATATACGTACGATTCCATAATAGCCAGTTCTTCTTTTAATGTTAGGACTTTAAGCTTTAGACTTCCAAGAGTAAATCTGTAGAAGTCAGCAAGTTTTAGTATAAATTCTGAAGATTGGTCATCGTGGCTCTCTACCATGTATTTTAGGGTATTGAGACTATTAAAAAGAAAATGGGGATTTACCTGTTGTTTTAAAAGTTCATATTGAGCTTCAAGATTTGCAGCCATCGAGCGTTCAAGTTCTCGTACAAATTGTTGATTAAGATAAGTCTGGTATAATATATGGATAAACATATAAAATGTGAGGTTGATCAATATCCCTCTTACTTCGTACATTAATATTTGGGGGCCAAAATTTAGGTGAGATAGAATGTAATACTGTATAGAAGAAAGGAAAAACATCAATATTAAACCCACTCCCAATCCCCTAAATAGCTGACCCGACAGTACTTTTTTACTGCCTGTTTTCTTTGTATATGCAGGTATCGAATAGATATTATAATACCAGATCAATAATGCAAAACCGGATGTTACAGCGAAATCGGCTATACCTTCGGCCATAACAAAGTGATGGTCTACAATTTTAGGGATTGAGGTTAATATTCCCAATGAAATTGAACTAATCCATATCAGACGACCTGAAATCTCAAAAGGTATTTGCTTTTTGGGTTTAAACATTTTAATGAAGGTTATTTTCTGTTTGAAGTTATGCTTTTTATGGATTATTTAAATCAAAACGCATAAAAAATCATTTTTTAATCTTGAGACAAATTTTCAGTGTAATCAATTAAGTGGAGTTTGTTAAACGCGTAGTATGTAATGGCCAGGACTAAAAAGGCGATTATCGCATCGATTGTCGAAGGTAGGCCAAGCACCAAAATCTTTGAGAAGAAAGCGAAAGTGATGTCAAAAAACATCCCTGCAAAGATCCATTCCTTCAACCTATTGAAACGATTTGGAATAAGGAAAATGATACTGCCTACAATTTTAAATATACCTAGTATATAAATGAAATGTGGAGGATATCCAAGTTGTAGCGTAATATCCCAGACCACCGGATTCCTTGTGAGTTCAAAGAAACCGCTTGCGCCGAACCATAATGACATAAAGATGCGTCCGCCAAGATAAATTTTTGTGTAAGTTGAATGTTGCATGATCAATTATTTTTGCCTTTTGAGCGAGTTATTAAAATTATTGTATACTGTTATGATGAATAATCGTTGTTTACTGTGCCATTAGGTCGGCTTCAATGATCGCCTCAGCGAAAGCCTCCGGTGCTTCCTGTGGCAGGTTATGGCCAATACCACCGTTTAAAGTATGATGCTTATACTTACCTTTATATTTTGATGCATAACTTGCTGGTGGCGGAAAGGCTGCCCCATTTGCATCACCTTCAAGGGTTACAGTAGGAACAATAATATCCGGAGCTTTGGCAAGCTTTTCTTCAAGTTCGTCATATTGTTCTTCGCCTTTGGCCAGTCCCAACCGCCAACGGTAATTATGGATGACAATATCCACATGGTCGGGGTTATCGAATGACTTTGAGGAACGTTTATAGGTCTGGTCATCAAAGTTCCATTTTGGTGAAGCTGTTTTCCAGATCAGTTTATTGAATGCCTGTATATTTGCTTTGTAGCCTTTATAGCCCCGTTCAGTGGCGAAATAATATTGATACCACCATAAAAATTCGGCATTTGGGGGAAGCGGGTTTTCGTTCGCTTTGGGGCTACCAATAAGATATCCACTTACAGCGACCAATGCCGAACAACGTTCAGGCCATAATGCTGCGATAATATCCGCGGTTCTGGCTCCCCAGTCGAACCCACCGATAATCGCCTTTTCAATTTTCAGTGCATCCATATATTTGATGATATCAATTGCGACCGCAGACTGTTGCCCGTTTCGCATGGTTTTATCAGAAAGGAATGTGGTGGTTCCATACCCCCGAAGGTAAGGTACCAGTACACGGTATCCCTTTTTAGCAAGGATAGCGGAGGACTGTTCAAAGCTGTGGATGTCGTATGGCCATCCATGAAGAAGGATAACCGGCTTACCTTTACTTGGTCCGATTTCAGCATATCCTACATTTAGGAGTCCCGCTTGGATAGTTTTAGTCTGCTGAAAATTCATCATATCTTCTGTTTCGCTGTTTTTCTCATTAACCGAAGTTTGCGCATTTAATCTTGAGATTCCAGCACCTATCATCATGATGATGGAAAATGTGAGGATCTTTAACATTGTATTTAGTTGGATTTTCATTGTTTCAGTATTTAAGTTGATTTAAATTTTTAAGGTCGAAGTATTATTTAGGTAATTTTAGGGGCTGGTATTCAAGGATCGAATTAATACGTTGCCTGCTAGATTCATTAGAAGAAACCTTTCCGAATTCGATTCCATATTTGAGATTTCCCATTTGATCGGTTTTAACGGTCTCGACACTTAACAGCTCACCACTGACCTTACTTCCAAAATAATTTGGGTCATCCTGCATTTTATAGGTCACGAGCTTAAGATCTACTCCTATGATTCCTTTTTTTGTTTCCAGTGCTGAAATTCCCTTTTGATTGCCATAAAGCGCAGACATGGTCTGTAAGTTTGGATTAAAGGAAGATGAAATAAACTTCAGGCTTCCCGGATCAAACATAAAGCGGATTTTTCCAGTTTCTTTTTCAGGATTTTTGGTACATGAGCCAAAAATTAAACTAGTTAATAGAACTATGGATAAGACTTTTTTCATTTTGAGCGGTTTTTAAATAGTGTTCAATTAATTTTCTGGAATTTACTTTTGGCGGCACAT
Source organism: Sphingobacterium sp. UBA7631 (assembly GCF_002483935.1). Lineage (NCBI taxonomy): Bacteria > Pseudomonadati > Bacteroidota > Sphingobacteriia > Sphingobacteriales > Sphingobacteriaceae > Sphingobacterium > Sphingobacterium sp. UBA7631. The sequence continues at coordinate 724,627 of NZ_DLIX01000010.1, read as the reverse complement.
TGAAAAGAAAGCCTGTCGATTCTGCTAGCTGCCTGTGGCAACTGATGCAGGACTGTTGCGCGAACAATGCTGTTTTCCCTGTTGGTTTCAATTCCTGTCCATTGAATTTTGCAAATCCCCAGCCTTCAGTTTCCGTATATTCTTTCCCGTCTTTGACCATGTATTGCATGTTCACAAAGTCACCCGGTACAATTTCACCATTCGCTTTTTTTGTCTGCTTGAAAACTGCCTTTGCTACTGCGCTTCCATCTGGCCATGGATGAAAATTTTCTTCCTGAATCGCTTTTACAGCGATGTCATTTCCGTAGATTACCCGTATGCTGTTGTCAATGAGTGTGCTCATGCCGATCACTTTCCAATTTTTGAAGTCGGCATTGTAGCTGATCCCATTGGGAGAAACGGGGACTCCAGCTTGTACGGTAGTGGTCAAAGGTTCTACTTTAGGACCAGCTTGAACAGGGCTTATTGTCCTATGTGCAGGAATAAAACTGTCTTTTTCTGAAAGAGACAAAGCAAACTGCTTAATGGTCTCAATCTCATTTTGTGAGAGTTTAGCTCCTGGGTGCGTCATGGCATAGGAGGGAAGAGGCATCTTCTCGGCACGAACCATATTGAATATTGCGTAGAATTTTCCCTTTTGCTCAGCTTCGGATAATTTGTCCCATTCCGAAAAATTCATTACTTCGCGGGCTCTCCTGATGTCTTTATTGACGATCCAGGAAATCGGAGCGAGTTTATCTAAGAAGGTGAGATGTTGCGCATTTGAATGACAGTCATAGCAGGAACGTTCTAAAATCTGAGTGACCTCTTTAGGTACATTTTTCATAGGCCCGGTTACCGGCCTTTGTTCGATCGGCGCATTGAAAAACTGTAAGGCTATAAAAGCTGCTAAGATACAGAGTAATACAATGGGTAATAATCTTATTTGTTTTGCGTGCTTCATGATATTTTCTTTTTTGTTTTGATAAAATTAGAGTAAACAATGCCAGTCGAAAAGATCAAAGGCGATGAACCGGACATATTGAAAGGTGAATAAAGCATTTCTGGTGTTGAACCGGACAGGGTTTCCTATAAACTTACGCTGGTCGCATCAATGATTTCTCCAGAATTCTGGTTCTGTTCAAAAGCGATAATTTCCCAATCTTCTTTGGTATCCGGAAGTTTGAATGAGAAGCTGCCATTGGCTTGAAGTGTTCGGCTTTGCAAGTCCCTTACAATTTGTACATGTGAAAGCGCTTTTCCGGCGTTTTCACCTGCTGAGACCTGCGAAGAGGCTTTCTTTTGAACAAGTGCCATGAGGATTGTGGAGTTTTTCAATGCTGATTTTGATGTGTAGCCGATCTGAATAGATTTACCTTCGGATTTTTCAATTTTTACAATCAGGTTTTCCGCATGGGTCTCCAGCATTGCCGATTGAATGCTGCGTAATACTTTGGTGGATTCGGAGCCAACTGTTTCTGTCTTGCCATTGATTACCATCTGAGGCGTGTATAACGTCCCTAGGTTCATCCACGTTGCATATTCTTTTTGTCTTTCTGTGAACCTGGCTTTGCTGAAACGGTCTTTCCATCCCTGATGATCCCAATAATCTACATGGTATGCCAGAATAAAAAGTTTCTTGTTTTCGTTATCCTTTTCGAGCTTAGCAATCAGTTCGTCTGCCGGAGGACAGCTCCAGCAACCTTCGGAAGTAAACAGTTCGACTACAGCGAAGCTTTTATCCGAATTTTTTGCTTTGATGTTTTCCATTTTCTGGTCATCTGCAAATCCTTTGAAAGCCATAATCAGTGTGATGATCAAAGGAAGACTTAAGACGTATAATATTTCTTTTATCGATTTCATGCTATTGATTTTTATTTTATTGATGAAAAGATGAATTAAGGGTTTTTTATATGACAATTATAAACTGAAGATTTTGAGGGAAAAACCGAAGTCTTGAGGCGGGATGCAGATTTCATCGCTGCATTGCATAAACTGAATTGTCCCCCTGATCGTGCCATTCTTTCCTTTTATTTTGATTCTTTGACTAAACTCAACATCGTTCTCAAAATAGGTTACAGGAATACCCAATACTTTTTCGAACTTTTGGAGTGGTGTAGGTTGGGCCACTTTCCCTACCAGTTCATAAGATTTATCAGGCTGGAATTTAAAGTTCATTTTAATGGGGCTCTGGGGACTATTGCCCAGCGCATACATATGCCACCCTTGGGGTATCTTTGCTTTCATTGAAATTTCTCCTTCGTCAGGGGATTTTCTTTTGAGAATACATTCCCATGTTATCTGACCATTGGAAGTCTGACCTTTGGAATAACCGCAGAACATCATTAGGACTGTGATCATTAAAATTGCTAGCTTGTTCATTTTTCTTATTTTTTTAGTTAAAAACTGTTGTTTTGTTATGCAAATAGACGGTAAATAACAGTTTCAGAATAGTGAAAAGTGGTTAGAACGGACTTTTTTCCCATTGAAGCCGGCACTTATGGACATCAAAAATTTTAGGGGAAATGCGATAAAAAAAGTCCACTATTTCAAAATTGAAAAAGTGGACGGAAAAAAACAGCACAATCAAAACAAATGATTTATTTTAGTTTTTCATGATGGCCATTATAGGTCTGATCTTAATGATCGAAAAGCATTTCTCATTTCTTTTGTAAAGAGTTCCGGTTGCTCCCAGGCAGCGAAATGCCCGCCCTTTTCCAATTTGTTGAAGTAGATCAGTTTCGGATAAGCGCGTTGGGCCCAAGTTTTTGGAACAGCATAGATCTCATCGGGGAAAGCACTTACCGCTACCGGAATCTTTAATCTCCTTGGATCAAAAAATCCCGCTGTGGATATCTGGGATGCCTCCCAGTACAGACGCGCTGAAGATATTCCGGTATTTGTAAACCAATACAAGGATATATTGTCAAGGATGTCATCCTTGGATAGTCCTTCCTGCTGACCTGCGAATATACGTGTAATCAATTTTTGGCTCCGGTAATCATGGTCAAGCATCCAGGCTGCCAATCCGACCGGTGAATCATCAATTGCATAAAGCGTTTGGGGGCGTAGACTCATTTCATTGGCGTAGCCCAAACCTTTTTTATAGAAAAAGTCCAGTTGCATGAACGCATTCTTTTCATCTGGGCCTAAATCCGAAGGTATAATACCTTTTGCCAAGGCCTGCGATATTTCACTTGGTACTGTGGCTGCCATATTGGTATGAATTCCAAGTAATGATTTGGGAGCAATCAGCGCCATATTTTCGGAGATTGCATTTCCCCAGTCACCGCCTTGGGCTACATATTTATGATAGCCCAGTCTGTCCATGAGTGTGATCCATGCTTTGGCTACACGTACAGGGTTCCAGCCAAGTTCTGTGGGTTTCCCCGAAAAACCATGCCCGGGAATGGACGGAATTACCACATCAAAAGCATCTTCTTTTTTTCCTCCGAATTTCTCCGGATTGGTAAGCGGTTCAATGATCTTTAATTGCTCGATAATCGATCCTGGCCAGCCATGGGTAATAATTATTGGAAGCGCATTTTTATTCTTTGAGCGGACATGAATAAAATGAATATCCACTCCGTCAATATTTGTAATGTACTGCGGGTAAGAATTTAGTTTTGATTCTATTTTTCGCCAGTCATATTTTGTCAACCAATAGTCCGCAAGTGACTTCATCGTAGCAAGTTCGACCCCTTGTGTTTCATTGTTGACAAGTTCCTTGTCCGGCCATTTTGTATTCCGTAGCCGTGCTTTCAGATCTGTGATCTTTGCATCGGGTATTCGGATGTGGAATGGACGAATGCTCTGATCTAGCTGAACTGTATTGTTAGAGGCGATTTGCGCGTAGGTAGGTACAGTTCCTAATACAAACATCGCTAGAAATGTTGCCGTTATTATGGTCTTTTTCATTGTAGGAATTTTATAAGGGATTTAACTAATTTATCTAAGGGATTTGAATGCAGCTCTAAGCTCTTCCGTAAAAATCTGAGGTTGCTCCCATGTTGCAAAGTGTCCTCCTTTTTTCGCTTTATGATAGTAATACAAGGTGGGATAAGCGGCTTTTGACCAGCTTTCGGGTGCTTGGTAGATTTCATGTGGGAATACGGAAATCGCCACAGGAACTTCTATAGTCTTGGTTTTTTGATGATCTGAACTGAAATTATTGTTATTGTTTTCCCAATAGAACCGTGAAGAGGAAGCACCGGTATTCGTCAACCAATACAATGTAATGTCATCTAATATTGCATCTCTATGGATTACTTTTTCGGGTTGTAGGTCACTTTCTGTCCATTCTGCAATTTTTTCGTACAAGAATGCTGCAAGTGCACTCGGAGAATCAGACAGAAGATAACCTGTTGTCTGTGGTCTTGTAACCATCATTCCGCCATAGGCTGCATTTCTTCCAAAGAATGTACTTAGAGAATTATATGCTTTAGCTTCGTCTTCTGAAAGTCCGATAGGAGTAGGGTCACCCGCGTTAATCGGTTTTACCAATTCAGCGGGAATTGTTGCGGGCATCGTAAGGTGTATTCCAAGAAGTCCGGACGGAGCCTGCTTTGCCAATGCATCGGAGATCACTGAACCATGATCACCACCTTCCGAAACATATTTTGTGTAGCCAAGGCGTTTTACCAATACATCCCAAGCTTTGGCAACGCGGTCTGGATTCCAGCCTGTTTCTTTAGGGATTTCTGAAAAGCCATATCCTGGAATTGCAGGGATAATCACATCGAACGCATCTTCTGCTTTTCCACCATATTTTAGAGGATCAGTCAGCGGGCCAATGGCATCTATGAATTCTAGCGGTGACCCTGGCCAACCGTGGGTAAGGACTACCGGTAGTGCATTGGATTCTTTTGAGCGTACATGGATGAACTGGATATCCAAACCATCAATTTTTGTTATGTATTGTGGAAGAGCATTTAATTTTTTTTCAAGTTTTCGCCAGTCATATCCTTTCCCCCAATAGGTTACCAGTTCCTTCAACTGTGCTAATTGAATGCCTTGAGATTCATCATTCACAGTTTCTTTATCGGGAAAGCGAGTTTCCGCGATACGGCGTTTGAGCTCGTCAAGCTTTGACTGAGGAATGTTGATCTTAAATGGCCGGATGCTGGTGTTTGTTTTTAAAACAGTACTGGTAGTTTTGTTGTTTTGAGCACTGGCAATGGTAGGTAGACTTAGCGAGAATGCTGCTGCTAAGAGTACGGTTGTAAGTTTTGTTTTCATTGTTTCTTGTTTTGAATTTTTGTCCTGATTTCTTTTTGTTGAGACAAATGTAGACCAAGCCAAAGGCTATGGAAAGAAACAATCGGTTGAACCGGACATATTAGCTGTCGAGTTGGTTATTTTAATCCACGAACAAGATGATGCTATAATTGATCGTTTTGAATGATATATTTATAAATTGCGTGTAACTTAGACAAATGTTCGAACCGGTGGTAACTGTGGCGTTTGCTGCACATCTTTGATGAAAAGGTGAGGAAGATCTTATATTGGTCTATAGAGCAGATGCATTACAGTAAATATGAAAGCAAAAAGTTTCAAAAACAGAAAAACAGCGGTAAATAAACCGCTGTTTCACTTTGTCGGTCTGATTTTATAAACAACGGATCGTCCCTCCGTCGACCCGTAGTACAGAACCGCTGACATAGTCAGCAAAACGACTACAGAGGTAGACAACGGCACCCGCAATTTCTTCAGGTGCACCAAACCTGCCCGTATCATTTGGGATAAGCTCCTGAACTGCTTTGTACTTAATCTCTTCCCTATCCGTTCCCCATCCAAATTTAGGTGCTGCCTGCTCGAGCCATTGTTCTACCATTGGATTGATAATGGCTCCGGGAGATACGATATTCGAAGTGATGCCTGTCTCTTTAAGCTGTCTAGCTAGCGATACAGACATATTATGTCGCGCGGCAAGAGTCGCATTATAATGTGGCTGTTCCTTTATGGGCTGTATGGCCAATCCACCTCCAATGTGTATTAACCTGCCCCAACCAAGCTCCTTCATCTGTGGGACGATGCGCTGTATCATACGTACATATGAAACCACATTTGTGTTGTACAGCGCTAACCAGTCCTCTGTACTGGCTTCGCCCCATGATTTGTGGGAAGTAACTCCGGCATTATTAACCAGTATATCCACCGGTCCGGAGGAGAGTGCCGCTGCAGCTACAGCATCGGCGCCTTCATCCGTCCCAAGGTCTCCGATCGCTACTGTGGCAGATCCACCGGAAGCGTTAATCTGTGCAGCTACATCCTCGGCCCGTTTAAGGTTACGTCCATGTATAATTACCATGGCGCCTTCACTTGCGAGCATTTTAGCAATGGCTTCGCCCAACCCGGAACTAGATCCGGTTACCAGGGCACGTTTGCCCTTTAATTGTATGTCCATTTTAATTGATTTTTATGCTATGAATGTTTTTTATTTGGCGCATAACCAAATTCCTTTTTGTAGGCAAAGGAAAAGTGGGAGAGGTCCTCAAAACCCAGATCCAAGTATACATCGGACGGCTTCCCTTTTTGCTGTTCGATCAAGAAGCGGGCTGTATCCAGGCGCTTCTGCAACAGCCACCTGCCCGGGCTGGTATGAAACTGCTTTTCAAAATCGCGCTTAAAACCCGAAAGGCTGCGGCCTGTAAGAAAAGCAAAACGTTCCATTGGTACATTGTAGCGATAATGGCTGTTCATAAAGGCTTCCAGGTCAATCTTACCCGGTTCATTAAAATCAAACAGCACATTTTTAAATGCAGGATTATGCTGAATAAGTAGTAAAACAAGCTCTCTGGCTTTAAGCGCAACAATACGGTCATCCGTTTGCTGTTGCAGATAAGGAACCAAGGAATCTACAAAACCTTTCAGCAATGCACCTGGCTGGATAAGCAGTGCTGAATGGGGATCAATTATGCTATCAGCTTTCAGTCCATATTGTTCGCTCATTTCCTTTAAGGTGCACTGATCGATATGCACTGCTATAGACCTGAAACTTCCATCGGTGGTACTTTTCACGTATTTTGTTAATTGATTGCGTCGAAAAAAGCGGAAGTCACCTTCCCGATAGGAATGCTTTTGATCAGCAAGCCAGACATCCTGTTTCCCCTGGAGAATATAACTGAAGATATGATCTGCTACAAAAGCTTCGCCCTCGATCGTGTTTCCGGAATAGGTATTTAGCACTATTCTGGGGCCTTTAGCTGCATCTTTTGCTTTTTCGGAAATATCATTTTTACATTCCATAGCGATTAGCTTATGATTACTTTTGGTTCTAATTGTTCTTCGAGTCCATATAATCCTCCTTCTCTGCCCAGGCCTGATTGTTTAAATCCGCCGAATGGTGCCAGCGCATCGTGATAGATCGTATTGATCGCGACCCTGCCGGCATTAATCTGTGCAGCAACTCGTTGCGCCCGCTCCATGTATGAACTGCTTACATAAGCATGCAATCCATATATGGTATCGTTGGCAATGGCAATAGCTTCTTCTTCAGTTTTGTAGGTAATAACGGATAATACAGGTCCGAAAATTTCTTCTTGCGCAATCGTCATGTCATTACTTACACCTGTAAATATAGTGGGTTTGACGTAAAATCCGCTCTGCAATCCATCCGGTTTACCCAAACCACCAACTAAAAGTTCCGCGCCCTCGTCGATACCCAGCCTGATATAATGTTGTATCCGGTCAAACTGTTTCTGACTGGCCATTGGTCCAATGACCGTCTGCTCATCTCTTGGGTCACCAACTATTTGTGTAGCCATTGTTTTCAGCAAGATAGCTTTAACTTCTGGAAGGACAGCTTCCGGTACCAGCAGTCGTGTGCCAGCAATACAGGCTTGACCACTATTCATAAAGGCTGCACTTACCGCCATTGGTATTGCAGTATCAAGATCCGCATCATCAAGAATAATATTGGGTGATTTTCCACTGAGTTCCAGCGTGACGCGCTTCATCGTATCTACTGCATTACGGGCAATGATCTTGCCGACTATTGTAGAGCCTGTGAATAGGATTTTAGCCACAGCAGGGTGGGTAGACAATAGCGTTCCCAAAATATCTCCGCGTCCATGTACCATATTGATTACGCCGGCTGGAAGTCCTGCCTGGTGGAAGCACTCTGCCAAAACTTGCGACTGAATCGCACTCATTTCACTGGGTTTGATTACTACGGTACAGCCAGCTGCTATCGCAGCAGCCAGCTTCACACATATGGAACCTGAATTGGCATTCCAGGCCGTCATAATACCGGTTACGCCAACTGGCACCATAGAAATTACCGAATGACCTATGGGACGTTCGAAAGAAAAATCCTTAAGGATTTCCTTGAAGTAGAGGAAAGTCTCAGCGGCATACTGGTTTGACCAGCGAGACCGTTGTACTGTTGCACCATACTCTGTTGTGGTTGCTTCCTGCAGGTCATCGAGCCGCTCCATCAGCGCATCATGCAGTTGCTGTAGGTAATCCATGCGTTGTGCTCTTATTGTTTGTGAAAAAGAAGGTAAAGCTGCTGATGCAGCAACTATTGCAGCCTCCATATCCTGCTCATTGCCCAAGATGACATGACCGATGAGGCTTTCATCCGAAGGATTAATGATATCCATCTTCTCGGTACCAGTCGAAGGCCGAAATTGCCCATCGACATAATGTTGGTTAATTATTTTCATTTTGTTGTCTTTTAAAACTTCGCTCAAAAGCATCGTTATTATTGACACAAAATTACATCGCTGCCATCCTTGAAGGTTTGTTAGAAAGCCCAGATTACTTTGTTGAAAGGCTCAAGTATCATGCTGAATCACAAGTAGTAGTTTGTGAGAAAGATTAATTTTTTCAAAAAAAATTCTACCTTTGTAGTCTGTTATACTATATCTAACATATTATCTGCGTCTTAACTAAAAAAGACACGCTCGAAAAAGAGCTATAACTGCATGAAATCTTTTGACTTTCAGTGCACAGATAATTGTATCCCCATATTTTATTAAATCACAACCGAAAAATTGATTATCAAATCGATTGGTTTATCATTTTACGATGTTATAGCATTTAAAATGCTTATTATACAAGGAATATAATGAATAGTAAACAATTAATAAGTAGAGAAATAGAGTTATTCTACGATAAAGTATCGGAAGAAACCAGACTTGATAAGGGAATGGGAGTATTTGAGTTTGAAAGAATAAAATCACTTATAGAAAAATACATCATCTCTTCACCATTAACCATAATTGATATCGGTGGTGGCACAGGGAAGTATTCGGAATGGCTTGCAAAGAAAGGACATCGAGTTCATTTGGTGGAGCCCGTTACAAAACATTTAAAAATAGCCCGCGACAGAGCTAATAAATTGAAAAACAAATTTGCTGTGCACAAAGGAGAATCTCGAAAATTAGAGTTCTCAGATAATTATGCCGACCTTATTATACTACACGGTCCACTTTATCATCTTCAAGAGAAAGAGGACCGGGATTTAACCATTTGTGAAGCCAAACGAGTTCTGAAAAACAACGGCGTTATATTGGGTTTTGCCATTAATTATACTGCATCCACTTTGGTAGGTCTTTTAAATGGGTTAATCCACAAAAAGTCATTTTTTGAAATGTGTAAGGAAGAACTAACACTTGGCAAACATAATCCGCCCCCTGATTTCCCTTGGCTTTTAGCAGAAGCATTTTATCATAGGCCCGAACAATTAAAGAATGAATTTTTAAATCAACAATTAACCTATTTAAATACGTATGCAGTTGAAGGTTTGGCATGGTTGGACAAAGACTTTTTTGCCAATATGCAGAACTACCAACGGCGGAGAGTACTCATGGAGCTTATTCAAATTACTGAAAATGATAGCTACCTTCTTCCATTCAGTCCACATATGATGATAGCGGTACAAAAAACATATAACCATGGAAAATAAAGACAAATATTACTGGGCACTAATAGACAATGATGGTCAACTAAACGAAATTGATCTCGGAGAAAAAATAGGATTGAACGAAAACGAAACCAACAAAATAATTGTACAGCTTTTGTCTGAATATAAAATTGAATATACAGCAATCAGATCCTGCAATTACAGCCCGACGAAAAGAGCAAAGAGAATGAAGAAAAATTAACCGCTAATGTATTTTTCCTAGGAGCTGTTACTGCAATAGTCTATGTTGCCTTTAGTCTGGCAAGGCTGGTCATGGCGATAGTTGCGGCTTTGCTTATTGGTGGGTTTTACGCTGAGATTATATTTCGAGGGATCGATTTGATACGTAATGAATATAGCGATTGGGAGCACGAAATCCTAATAACTTTTGTAAATTAGGAAAGCAGCAAAAGACGTTGTCTGTTGACAACAGATAACGTTTTTTTTGTTTGATTATTTACTTATTAACGTTTAAAGGAACAAGATATGGGCGGAAAATTGATCCTAAAGTTCTCACTTTTGGTCGGACAGCTATTCTTAGGAGAAAGCTGTACCCATAACTCACATCGGGTGACGGCAGAAAATACTAAAAATGAGATTACAGCAGTGTCAATTTCTATGGTTGGCGGATTTACAGTAACACCTTCAAAAGGTTATACGATGAAGATAACAAGAGATAGTATTTATTGTCTGTTTTCTGCAATTGATACAGCGCAGAGTACCCTAAAATCATATGTCAACACAGAAGATAAATGGAACTTGTTATTGGATAAAATTGATTTGGAAAAATTTATTGCCGCTAAAGAAGAGGAATCGCGTCAGCCATACGACGGAATAGATATAAAAATAAGCATTACAACAAAAATGGGGCAATATGTAAAACTGAATGCTGACAATAACCCTAGCTGGAATCGTGTATATAGACAATTGGAAGAATATTTTCCCCCACAATCATACGGAAACAAAAAGTTAGATAAGTGAATCTATTAAAGACCGTACCGCTTATAATAGCTTTTTGTAACTTAGATTGCTTTCCATTTTTTGCTGTAAAAAAGGGAAAGAAAATTTTTTGACATAAATAAACACCATAAATAAAATATAAATTAACATGGATGAGCAATTCAAACAGCAGATATATGAGTTGGCTAAACTGATTCCGAATGGTAGAGTGACGACCTATGGGTCGATAGCAAAAGCCTTGGGCTATCCAAATCATTCGCGACATGTCGGAAAGGCTATGGGAGGATGTCCCAGTGATGTACCCGCCCACCGTGTTGTATCCAGTGGCGGCACGCTCGCAGTGCCTGAATTTCAAGAACGGCTTGAAGCCGAGGGGCTTGTTGTCAATAATTTACGGATCAAGGACTTTAGAAAGCTGTTTTGGGATCCGATGGACGAAATAATCGATTAATGTAATACTATGAAATACTGTGCTTTTCTACGCGGCGTCAATGTGAAGGGAACCAATATGAAGATGTCAGATGTCTGTCAGGTTTTTAAGGACGTCGGTGTAACGGACGTTACTTCGGTACTGGCTTCTGGAAATATTGTTTTTTCGTCGGACAAAGCGCCCGCCTCGCTCAAGCAGTTACTGGAGGATTCCATGTCGGCCTATTTTTCTTATGAAGCTTTTTTGTTCATCCGATCACAGGAAGAAGTGGAATTGCTGCAGGCAAATATTCCTTTTGAAATACATACGGACTTCCATGTCTATGCTTTCGTAGGGACAACAGGTGTCGAAACAATACTGATGGATGAATTCAGCAATTCGACACATGTGCCGGGAGAGAAGGGCGAAATTGTCGATACGGTCTTTTATTGGTGCGTACCCAAGGGCAATACCTTGGATTCCAGCTTCGGAAAGGTGTTGGGGAAAAAGAATCTGAAAGATAAGATGACAAGCCGGAATATCAACACCTTTGAAAAGATATTGAAAAAAATGGGTTAATTAACGGAATGAGCCCGGTATTATCCAGGCTCATTTTTAGTTTATGGAATTCAGCCATGCGCGAAGTAGTTACTTGGATGAAAACTTTTATGGCATTGATCTTAATCAATCTCAGCCGATTTAGCCCAGATGTTAATATGGCCGTCTTTTGCATAAAGATCAATTTCGTGAATTTCTTCCGGTCTAAACGTCAGATTCTTCAGCGCACCCACGCAATCAATGACCTGTTGTGGTCTTGAGGCGCCAATTAGCGCCGATGTAACTTGCTTCTTGCGTAAAACCCATGCTATAGCCATTTGTGCCAGTGATTGCCCTCTACGCTGTGCAATTGCATGTAAGGCCTGGATGTTCTTTTGATTTTCTTCATTCAGAAATTTTGTCTGAAGTGATTTGGATTGCGCCGCACGGCTATTCTCGGGGATATGCTGTAAATATTTATCGGTGAGCATGCCCTGTGCCAAAGGGGAAAAGACGATAGAACCAATGCCTATCTCATCCAAGGTATCGAGCAAGCCATCGGTTTCTACCCATCTGTTTAGCATAGAATAGCTAGGCTGATGAATAATAAAAGGTGTGCCCAATGATTTCAGGATTGCATAGGCTTCTTTTGTGCGTTGCGAATTATAGGATGAAATACCGACATAAAGCGCTTTTCCGTTACGGACAAGCTGATCTAGCGCCAGCATGGTCTCCTCCAAGGGGGTATTGGGGTCGAAACGATGTGAATAGAAAATATCGACGTAATCGATACCCAGGCGTTTAAGTGATTGCTCACAGCTTGATATCACATATTTACGGCTTCCCCATTCTCCGTAAGGCCCGTCCCACATGTGATATCCCGCTTTTGATGAAATAATCATCTCATCGCGTAAACCGTAAAATTGTTCTTTTAATATTTGTCCGAAGGCCCTTTCGGCACTTCCAGCAGGCGGACCATAATTGTTTGCGAGATCGAAATGGGTAATTCCCAGGTCAAACGCTGTTGTGCAAATATCAACTTTCGTTTGATGGGCTGTGTCGTCACCGAAATTATGCCACATTCCCAATGAGATGGCAGGCAATAGAAGACCGGATTGACCACAACGATTATAGATCATATCTTGATATCGGTCTGGATTTGCTGTATACTGCATAGTCTTGAATAGTTTTAATCCAAACTAAGATAAATTTACGCTTATTTGCAAGTTTTAATTCCATACGATGGCTGTAATTTTTTAGTGCAGGAAAAGTTTTGAAAGTATCCTGTACAGATATTCTTCGAGAGCATTTGGAAAACTGCCGCTCAATGTCTTTCAAAAATCGAAATTTAATGTATTTTTATATGAAATCTAAGAAAACGATTAATTCATACGATGAGGAAAATTCTAACCATCCTAAGCTTTGTTTTTATTGTATTGGGGAATTGTTATGCCCAATCAAAACATTTACTTTTCAAGACTGATTTTGGCGATTTTAAAGTTGTACTTTATGATTATACCCCCAATCATCGCGATTTGATGTTGCGATCTATTCGGGATACGGTCTATCAAGGAGCATTGTTTAATCGGATTATCGAAAATTTTGTTGTGCAGGGCGGAGAGCATGATATCGATATTGAAAAACGTGAGGCGGCAGATCCTCTTCATAGAAAACCGCGATTGGCGGCAGAGTTCGATGACCGGGCGTATCATAAAATAGGTGCCTTGGGTGCAGGACGGGATGGAAACCCCGCAAAAGCATCTTTTTTAAATCAGATCTATTTCGTGGTCGGAAAGAAAATCACGGCAGCAGAACTGGATAGTCTGGAATTGAAGAAAGGGATAAAATATACTGCAGCACAACGTCAGGAGTACTTGGCTCGTGGCGGACAGCCAAGACTTGATCACGATTTTACCGTTTTTGGCGAGATTTATGAGGGATTAGAGGTGATCATGAAAATCAGTCGGGTAAAGACGGATAAACAAGATTTTCCACTTCATAATGTGCCTTTTAAGATTGTCGAAATAAGTAAATAAACTTAACAGTCGGAGCAATATTCATAAAAAAAGGGCAACTAAGCCCTTTTTCTATTTGCTGTGTTGATCAAATTCTTCTTTAAGCTTCTGATAACGCTCTTTCCACTCGTCTGGCAGCTTGCTCGGGATGTCTTTGAGACTTTTCAGCTGAAATGCAAAGACACAGGCTGCAAAGCCCACCGTACTTATGGCCATTCCGGTCCATATGACCAGCGAAAAACCTGCAAATAGCGGATTCCAAAGTAAGATAAAGCTGAAAATAATGCCTAAAATGGCAAATAATAAATTCCAGCCCCAAGATTTACTGCCGTAATTTTTGAGGTCAAAAGAAAAGGATAGCAATTGAAAGGATTTAAAGAGCGCATAAAAGCCTACAATAAACGCCAACGTGCTGGCTGAAAGCAACGGGTTGGCAATCAGTAATATGCCGAATAGGGTATAAAGAATTCCTCCGGTGAGGTACCAACCCCAACCGTCCACTTCATCTTTGTTCTGCACGGCAAAGATAATTTCCAAAATACCGGAAATAATAAATGACCATGAAAAAAGAATCGCTAATGTGAGAAATGCGGCAACAGGTGTGTAAATGGTATAGAACCCCAAAAGAATTAATAGAATGCCGATAATCAACGGAATATACCAGTGCTTGATGGATGATCTGATCGTTTTAAAAAATGAATTTGCCATAATAATGAGTTAAGATGATGCAGTATTGTCGATAAAAAAGCCCCATTAATTACTTAATGAGGCCTTACATATATAAAACTGATTAAATTAGGCAAAAGGAAAATGTACTAGATCTTTCCAGTCTCTTTTAAAAGTTTGTAATATGCATACACAATATTGATTTCAGCATTTGTGTATTTCAATTCCGCTTCAAGTTTTGAGTTTGAAGCATCCATGATATCGACGATCAACGCCAATTGGTTCAAATACTTTTTCTCAATAATACGATAGTTCTCATCTGCAAGGGCTTTATTGTATTCCAGCGTCTTGCGTTGTGAGTAGGCCTCATTGTATTTAATGTATGCAGTATTAACAGCGACGCTGGTTTTTTGTTTCAGAGCACTTGTGTATTTTTCGTTCTTTTCAATTTGTAGATCATTTAGTTTAAGCTTTTTTCCTGTCGTGTAGAGTGAAGAAATCGTATAATTCAGGGAGATACCGGTATTCCAGGTATTCATATACTTGTCGATCACCGGCATCACATTGGTGATAGGTTTCACAAGACTGTTTCCCGCGAATAGGCTGAGGGCAGGGGATCGCTCTGATTTTGTAATAGCTTTTTCTGTCTGCAAAAGTTCGGCTTCCTTGGCCGCGAGCTGAAGGCCCGGGCTGAATACATACGCGTCTTGTTTTAAGCTCGCGAGGTCTGTCAGCTGAAAACTGCTGTTTAATAGTTTGTCATCCGGCTCAATTACTGTGCTCTCCGGTAGCCCTAATGCGACTATAAGCTCTTCATTCAGGATTTTCCGATTGTTCTGAATCACCTCTTTGGCTAACTCCAACTCGGATATTTGCAATTGGTTGCGGATAACATCATTTTTGGTGATCATGCCCTGTTTATATAATTTTTCCGTCAGGTCCAGTCTCTTGTGCGCAAGCTCAATATTTTGATTGTAGACAGCTTCTTGATTTTTCAGTTTAAATAGATCAAGGTAATAGCCTAAAACCAAAATTTTAATGTTCTGTTCTTCATTTTTATGGTCCAATTCAGCCAGTTCTTCGCCCAGCGAGGATGCTTTGATGCTATTTTTTACGACACCGCCCTTCCAGATAAGTTCTTTCGCTTCCAATGCATAGTTGTTACCGAAATGGGGTAAGGGGACTTTTTCCGACCCCGAAAGGTCTTTGTCGATCAACGCAGCGTTGCCGAGGTAAAAAGCCGATGCTGAAGCACTGATTTCGGGAAGCCTTCTTAATTTTGCAACTTCCGTTTTTTGTTGGGCGATACTTACGGCCGACGCCGAAACAATAAGATTTGGGTGGTTATGGATAGCAAGTTCGAACAGTTTTTCAATTGATATTTTTCGGCTGTTTATGCTGTCTTGACCGTATGTTTGATTGCAAAATAATGTAAAGAAGCATAACGTCAAGTAAAAACCTATTTTTCGGGCTCTTGACTTTGTATTCATGGTATTTAACTTTGTTTATATATGTGATACAAAGTTAGCATGCCCTGGGGTGACAAGAAATGTTTGATTACTGCTTTATGATGTTCAATTGGTAACAAGATTTACCTGTTGTTCACGAAATAGCTTAGGTGTTATGCCGACATGTTTTTTGAAAAACTTGCTAAAAGCATATTGATCTGAAAAATTAAACTCTTGTGAGATCTGGTTGATTGTTTTGGTAGAAATGGTGAGCTGCGCTCTAGCTTCTGTGACTAGCCAGTTACTGATAATTTCCGAGGGCGATTCTTGTGTAATCTCCTTGACGCTGATCGACAGGTATTTGATGGAAATGTGGAGGCGGTCGGCGTAGAATAAGAGATCGCGCTGCGCTTTGTAGTGATCAGCTATAAGCTGTAAAAAATGTACGGTAATTTCTTCCTTTCTCTTGTTGCGTGCCTTTCCGGAGCTTTCACCAGCAGTATAGATCACATCGGCCAAAAGGTAGATAATAGCCATAAAAATATTGATGTTGGCTTTTTGGAGAAAATCCTTCTTCGGGTCGATCGGTTTTTTACGATTGCTATGCAAAGTGCATAACAATGTCCAGATAGCTTCAAAATCGTTGGGGGCGGGAGTAAAAGGTGTGGAACGATTGGCATTGATTAACCGATACGCATCATATCGACTGATCGACAAGCGTATTCGGTTGGAAAAATTCCGGTCATAATGAAGGATTTTAAATATAGCATCGGTACTAATTGTTGTAAAGCTGTAGTACTTATTGTATCCGATAAAGAGGATACTGCCAGCTTGGAGATCGGTAAGCGTACCATTGCTATTGACCTGGATAGAGCCTCTATACAGCAGTATACAAGTCGTCCATAAGGGGTGATAGTAGTAGTCTTCTCCCTTCGCAGGAAGTTCCGATTGATCTATAAGTTCTATTTCATTCATTTTTATAATAAAAAAGTAAGGAATAGTGTAGGCAACTTTACCGCTATAATAGCAAAAAATTGTTATATCCTGTTTAGGAAAAAGGGACAATCAGTTTCTTTGGTACTGGAAGCTCAACAATATAAGATTGGAGGAGCAGCCCAAGAGCGACTCCATCAATCCTATATTATCACCTTTAAAAAGCGACTTTTTTAGGGTCCGATCCGGAAAACCCCATTTCAGGTAAATCGAGGATAGTTTTGATATCGCTTGCTGTCAGCTCAAAATCGTCGATCACTAAATTTCTTTTAATATTATCGGGATTGGTTGATTTTGGCAGCGGCAAGATACCCTGAGATAAAGCAAATTTGATACAGAGTTGTCCAACACTAGTATTCTTTTCCTTAGCCAAAGCAACGAGTGTTTCATCCTGTAATATTCTGCCCGAACCCAGGGGTGACCAAGCCTGAACAAGGATGTCATTGGATTGGCAGAGTGCCACAGTATCTTGCTGAAGGTAACCCGGATGAAATTCAATTTGGTTCACTGCAGGGATGATTGTCGCTGACTCCAATAATTTGGCGAGGTAGTCTTTGGGGAAATTACTCAGGCCGATCGCTCTAACTTTCCCCTCTTTGTACAGCTGCTCAAAAGCCCGCCAGGTATCGGCGTTGATGTCAGACCAGTTTGCAAATTGCGTTTCGTTGGCAGGCCAATGAATCAGGTAAAGATCAAGGTAATCCAATTGTAGATCGCTGAGCGATTTTTCGAATGCAGCAATAGTCTTATCGTATCCACGCTCGGTATTCCAGAGTTTTGTTGTAATAAACAGCGAATTACGATCGATACCACTGTCTTTTATCGCTTTTCCAACACTCTTTTCGTTGCCATATATGGCCGCAGTATCAATATGTGTATACCCAGCGGCAAGTGCTTCTTTAACTGCCTGATAAGCTTCGTCGCCCTCAGGAATTTGCCAGGTTCCAAATCCAATTGCCGGAATTTCAATTCCATTGTTCAATTTGAATGTTTTCATTGTGAGTCGTGTTTTTATGTTGAGCTAAAATAGGATTTCGCCTGTAGTATCTGGTCACTGAAATGTCAAGAGGAAATACTTTTGGGTAGAGGAGGGGCGACTTATTCTGTATTGCCAAAATATATTTATTTTCACAATTTTATTGTCAAAAGGGGTGCAATTCCTCGTTAATTATGGCATTTATTCTTATCTTTAGGCGAATTTTTGAGAAATTCAGATTTTTCAATGATTTCACATAGCATTAAAAATTAAACATATTTCTAATAGATTACTATGTCAAACAAATCAAAAATTGTTTGGACAAAAACAGATGAAGCTCCTTTATTAGCGACTTATTCGTTTTTGCCTATCGTTCAAGCGATTACAGCTACAGCTGATATCGATGTTGAATTGAGAGATATCTCTTTAGCAGGCCGTATTCTTGCTAGCTTTCCAGAATTTTTAAAAGAAGATCAAAAAATTGCTGATGCATTGGCTGAGTTGGGTCAGTTGGCAACAACTCCTGAAGCAAACATCATTAAATTACCGAATATCTCCGCCTCGATTCCGCAGTTAAAAGGTGCTATCGCTGAATTACAGCAAGCAGGCTACGCTGTTCCAAACTATCCTGATGAAGCGACAACAGAAGAGGAAAAGTCAGCTAAAGCGAAATATGCCAAAGTATTGGGTTCTGCGGTAAATCCTGTATTGCGTGAAGGAAACTCAGATCGCCGTGCGCCTAAAGCGGTTAAGAACTATGCAAAAGCAAACCCACATAAAATGGGTGCTTGGGCGAAAGATTCTAAAACAAAGGTTGCATCAATGACTTCAGGTGATTTCTATGGCTCAGAGCAGTCTGTAACCGTAGAAAATGAAGGCCAATTTAAAATTGAGTTTGTTGATGAGCAAGGTGCAGTAACAGAATTAAAAGGACTTTCGCCATTGAAAGCGGGTGAAGTTATTGATTCTTCAACGTTGAGTTTAACAGCATTGAAAGCTTTTGTAGCAGATGCTATCGCTGAAGCGAAAGCGGCAGGGGTATTGTTGTCTGCACATTTAAAGGCAACAATGATGAAAGTTTCTGATCCGATTATCTTTGGTGCTGTTGTTGAAACTTATTTTGCAGATGTTTTTGCGCAATATGGCGATTTATTCAAAGAGCTGGGTATCAATAAAAATAACGGCTTAGGTGAGGTTTATGCTAAAATCGCGGGCCATGCAAAAGAGGCTGAAGTGAAAGCTGCTATCGACGCTGCTATCGCAAACGGCCCTGCTTTAGCGATGGTAAATTCGGATAAAGGCATTACAAATTTCCACGTGCCTTCTGATGTTATTATTGACGCTTCTATGCCAGCAATGATCCGTATTGGTGGTAAAATGTGGAATAAAGACGGTCAAGAAGAAGATACTATTGCGATGGTTCCTGATCGTTGTTACGCTGGCGTTTACGAAGCTACAATTGAAGACTGTAAGGAGCATGGTGCCTTAGATCCTAAAACAATGGGTTCTGTGCCAAACGTAGGTTTGATGGCGCAAAAAGCTGAGGAATACGGATCTCATGATAAAACTTTTCAAGCTGCAGGAAACGGCGTTATTCGCGTGGTTG
Source organism: Sphingobacterium sp. UBA7631 (assembly GCF_002483935.1). Classification (NCBI taxonomy): domain Bacteria; kingdom Pseudomonadati; phylum Bacteroidota; class Sphingobacteriia; order Sphingobacteriales; family Sphingobacteriaceae; genus Sphingobacterium; species Sphingobacterium sp. UBA7631. Next base: position 705,128 of record NZ_DLIX01000010.1, on the reverse strand, counting down.
ATGCTGCAGGAAATGTTTTCATGGAGCAAAAAGTGGAGACAGGTGATATCTTCCGTATGTGTCAAACGAAAGATGCACCAATTCAAGACTGGGTGAAATTGGCTGTGAATCGTGCTCGTTTATCTGAAACTCCAGCTATATTCTGGTTAGATGAAAACCGTGCACATGATAGAGAAATCATCAAAAAAGTAGAAAAATACCTGCCAAACTTTGATACAACTGGTTTGGATATTCGTATTTTATCTCCGATTGATGCGACGAAATTCTCTTTGGAACGTATTCGTAAGGGCGAGGATACCATTTCAGTAACTGGTAACGTGTTGCGTGATTATTTGACGGATTTATTCCCGATCTTAGAAGTGGGTACATCAGCTAAAATGTTGTCTATTGTTCCATTGATGAATGGTGGTGGTTTATTTGAAACAGGTGCTGGTGGTTCGGCTCCGAAACACGTAGAACAATTCCTTCAAGAGGGTTACTTGCGTTGGGATTCATTGGGTGAATTTTTGGCGCTTGGTGCTTCTTTGGAACACTTGTCTCAAACACAGAATAATCCAAAAGCGCTTGTATTGGCGGAGACCTTGGATGAAGCAACAGAAAAATTCTTAGCGAACGATAAATCTCCGGCACGTCGAGTTGGTCAGATTGATAATCGCGGATCACATTTCTATTTGACACTATACTGGACTCAGGCTTTGGCGGCACAGACAAAAGATGCTGAATTGGCAGAGAAATTTGCAACTGTTGCAACGGTGTTGACAGATAATGAAGCGAAAATCAATGAAGAACTGATCGCTGCACAGGGGCATGCACAAAACATCGGCGGTTACTATTTCCCGAATGATGAATTGGCTGCTAAGGCAATGCGTCCATCTGAAACATTAAATAATGCAATTTCTAGCATTTAAGCGGTAATTGTTTTCATAAAAATAGAAGCCCAGTTCGATTGATCTGGGCTTCTTTTGTTGTTTGCAAAAACGAGTATTTTTGCTATTTTAATGGATACTTGACACCTGTAAAGGTCATCTTAACAGGTATGATATGTCCATTTTTGTCAAATTTCATTTCCTCGATACAGGTGACGCGCTCATTGGCCCCATCTTTGCCAAGCGGTCTACGGTGGTAGACGATAAAATACTTGTCTTTGTTGGGTACTTTGATGACTGAATGATGTCCGGCGCCAACAGCGACTTCCGGATCCCGTTCCAATATTGTCCCGATGCGCTCAAAAGGGCCAAAGGGCGAGTCGGCGATGGCATAAGCGACTTTGTAGTCGGGGCCTGTCCAGCCACCTTCCGACCACATGAAATAATATTTTCCATCTTTTATAAACATAAATGGTCCTTCGACGTAATCCTTAGGGGTGATTTCCTTGTAAAAGGTCCCGTCATCAAAAGGGAGCAAGCCTGTGAAATCAGGTTTCAGTTTGACCATATTGCAGTGCTTCCAACCGCCGTAATACATGTAGAAAGTACCGTCTTTATCTTTGAAAACAAACTGATCTATCGGCTGAGCGCCATTGATAATATCGTTGATTAAGGGTTTGCCCAATAGGTCGGTATAAGGGCCTTCTGGCTTGTCGGCCACAGCGACCCCAATGCCTCCGATCTCTCCCTGATGCACATCATTGGCTCCGAAAAACAGATAATACTTACCCTTATTTTCCAATACTGCAGGTGCCCACATGGCTTTTTTCGCCCATTTAACGTTGCTGTTCTCCAAGATACGGCTATGTTTTGTCCAGGTGGCCAAGTCGGAAGATGAAAACGCGTCGAAGAATATCTGCTCTTCATAAGGTGCCGAATAGGTCGGGAATATCCAGTATTTATTGCCATAGATAATACCTTCAGGATCGGCATAGTTTCCCTTGATGACAGGGTTCTTCTGGGCAAAAAGTGTCGCGGTTAAAAGTAAGGCTGTTGATGTTAAAAATGTTTTAATCATTGTATCGGTTTAAACCTGTAAGATACAGGATAAATATGGATCGGAATGAGTCAAAATGAATCATTTTTATGCTCATTTATCTCATTATTTTTTGAAATGTTAAAATTTTGTTAAAATATTATTGTGCTTTCGATTGTTTCCGATTTATTTCACATATTTGTTTATGTCATTTCCAAATGGCATAAATACTTTTCATAAAATAGGTTAATAATATGGCTAAGATACCCAAAGTCTCCCAGACTTTGGGTGTTTTTTTATTCCCGCTCTAACCCAAAAATCATGACTAGTTTTCTGTCGTTGTATAAATTTAAGGTTTGTTCGGCTATGTCAAATTGAATTTGTTTTTGTTCAAAAATTTGGAAAAAGTCATTTTCGATATTTTGGCCATTGCAGGCACGCATGGTGCTTGCTAGGTGTATAAAGCTGATTTTGTCCCCTTTAATAGTGAAATTTCCCCAAAAATTGTTGCATCCCGTTGTTCCGGTAATCGTGCCATTTCGGGCATCGAACCCGATGCTTGCTTTGCTGTCGGTGACATCCTTTCCATTTAACTGAAGTAAATTCCATTTAAAACGAGCCAGAAATGCGGCCACACTGGGCAGTTCATTTGTACGTTCTTTTGAGACAACTTCAATTAAGCTGTATGTGATGGTGTCTGTATCTTTTTGTTTCGTTTGTTTTACCCGAATGCGGTAACGGTAGCCCTCTTGGTAATCGAAACCTTGAATGGTTGCAGCGAGGTATTCCCATTTATTTTTTTTATCAGATTTTATCTGCAGACACTTCAATTTACCAAGGTTCTGAGCATTTACGTAGTTTTCTCCAACTTCCCATGTGTCTACGGCCGTCTCTTCCGATAATGATTTTGTGATCGTTTTGGCTAAGCTGTATGTTGGACGTGAACCGTTTTGACGTTTGAGGATCTTGATGTCATATTCAAATTTGGGATCATAATCAAATTGGCGTATCTCGGTATTGAATTTCTCCCAATCTTTGCTGTTGTAGTACTTGACAAGATAGGGGGGTGTTTGTCGAAGACCTGATTTTACTTTTACACGAAATGAAGAATTCTGCGCGAGTAGGCTGTGACAAGGAAATAAGAGTGTTAAAAGAAGGAGTAATGAACTGTATGTGGAAAGCTTCTTCATAATTGGAATGTAAATATCAATAAAAACGTATCTTTAAACATGAATATTGCACGATTGAATCTGTGCCTGCTGTTTACATTTTCGCTGTTAAGTTTGCAGGTGTACAGCCAAAATAGGAAGGATTATTTTAAAACGCAAATTGCTCTTGGGGAACTGACTGATCCACAATTGAAGGAAGTGTCGGGTATTACACCGGCATATCAGGAGGGTAATTTTTGGGTACACAATGATAGTGGTGACGGTGCAACTATTTATTTAATTGATCGTCAGGCCAAACTACTGAAAAAATTTTCACTTGAAGGAGTCTCTGTCGTCGACTGTGAGGATATCGATCGGGTGAAAATTGGAGATACCTATTTTCTCGTCCTCGCGGACATCGGAAACAACGCCGGGAAAAGAACCTGGACATGCCTGTATGTATTTCCTGAGCCTCAGGCCGATGATCCTGGGCTTATTCCGAAGAAGTCCATTCGGGCTATCTTTCTTAAATTTCCTGGCCAGCAACGGTTAGATGCCGAATCGATTATGATTGATCCAATTGACAACATGTTGTATGTTATATCTAAACGTGAATTTCGATCGACTGTTTATGGCGCCGAAGTATTTACAAATGTTAAACAGCAATATTTCACCTTAAATAGGATAGCAGAGCTGCCATTTACTTTTGCTACGGCTTCTGCTATAGATCAGACAGGTACACAACTGCTTGTAAAGAATATTACCCATATTTTCTATTGGCAGAGAAACCGAAGTGAATCCTGGAAGCAGGTATTGCAACGAAAGCCAGCTATTCTGCCTTATCAGGTAGAGCCGCAGGGGGAAGCAATAGCTTTCGATAGCAATGGAACTGGATTTTATACAATTAGCGAGCGTCCATTTGGTTTAAAATCCTATCTTTATTTCTTTGAAAGAAATCAATACATTTATGATAAACACTAGACCTATTTTCAGTTATTCGATGCATAATTTTCATCAAACCGATCCTATCAAAAGCGGCCTATTTTGTCTGGCCGGTATTAGACAGCTGTTAATTGCATTCACTTTATTTTTATGCACACTCACGAACTCCTACGCTGCAAAAGTGGATACTCTTTCCATTCAGAGCCCGTCCATGGGTAAAGCAATTAAGACAGTCGTAATTCTTCCGCAAAATTACTCGAGCAAAATCAATTATCCCGTCCTTTACCTATTGCATGGTTATTCCGGTAATTATAGCAATTGGGTTAAAAATTCAAGTGTAAGCGCATTGGCAGATCAGTATGGTTATATGGTGGTTTGTCCCGATGGCGGTTTTGGAAGCTGGTATTGGGACATCGCGAACGATAAAAACTACCAATATGAAACCTTTGTGTCCAAAGAGCTGATCGATTATGTAGATCAGCATTATTCAACGATCAAAGATCGGAGCGGAAGGGCTATTACGGGTTTAAGTATGGGCGGGCATGGCGCGCTCTCGCTGGCCATAAAACATCAGGATAGCTATGGCGCTGCAGGAAGTACGGCCGGTGGGGTAGATTTTAGACCTTTCCCCCTAAATTGGGAAATTAAAGATCGCATAGGGAATTATGCTGATGTATCGCAAGAATGGGATAATCGTGTTGTTATGAATATGGTTCCCAAATTAATCAATAATAAACTTCGCTTAATCATCGATTGCGGTAAGGAAGATTTTTTCTACACGGTGAATGTTGCGCTGCATGATAAATTGATGTACCATAATATAAATCATACCTTTGTTACAAGTGAAGGTGGACACAATTGGGAGTACTGGTCTCGGTCAATTGTTTATCAAATGGCTTTTTTTAAGGGGTATTTTGATCAAGCGAAGAAAAGTGAAAAGAAAAATGGATAAATATTTGGCATAAATGAATAAAATGCTATTTTTGTTAAACAGAGACCTTAACTAACAAATTATAAACTTATTATTAAGCCTTACAAATTGTGAGGCTTTTTTATTATTTTCAGCAAAATTTTGACTTCACTTGATTATGTTTAAACCTATAAAGGTTGTTTTTTGTCTTTCTTCCATTTTGTTCTGCGCGCAGCAAGCGTATAGTCAACAGTCTAAATCTATTTCGGGGTTTGTTAGGGACAGTATCAGCGGTGAGAATATTATTGGTGCCGTGATACGAAACGATGCGGAGGAAAAATCCACTGCGTCAAATAAATATGGTTTTTTTAGCTTGTCTGTCCGTGATGGCAGCAAAGGGATAGAAGTATCGTCGGTAGGCTATCGAACAAAAGGATTTTCTGTTTATCTGGATAAGGACTCCACTTATATTATTCAGTTGGTACCTGAGGAAAATCAGCTCGCCGAGGTTACCGTGACCGGAAATAGGCGCAAATCAATAAAGGATCTAACGCCTGGGCTTACGCAGTTTAGCCCTAAAGAAATCGAAAAAGTCCCTGTACTATTTGGAGAAAAAGATATTCTCAAGACCATACAGCTATTTCCAGGAGTAACCAGTGGTGGGGAAGGAAGCAGCAATTTTTATGTGCGTGGTGGTGGTGGCGACCAAAACCTGATTTTGCTGGATGAGGCTCCTGTCTATAACAGTTCCCATCTGTTCGGTTTTTTCTCGACCTTTAATTCCGATGCGATCAAAGACGTTAATTTCTACAAGGGTGGGGTTCCGGCTCAATATGGGGGTAAAATTTCGTCGGTTATGGAAATAACCACCTTGGATGGAAACAATCAGCACTTCAACGTAGAAGGTGGCTTGGGACTTATCGCCTCGCGTCTTAAATTGGAAGGACCTATTCAAAAAGGCAAGAGCTCATTTATGATCTCCGGCAGACGTACTTATGCGGATCTTTTCTTAAAACTTTCAAGTGATGAGAATATTAAGAAGAGTGCGCTCTTTTTTTATGACCTCAATGCAAAGTTTAATTATCGCATCAATGATAAGAATACACTTTACTTGTCTGGATATTTCGGTAAGGATGCAATGGCTTATCATGATTTGTTTGATTTCAATTGGGGAAATGCGACTGGAACCATGCGTTGGAACCATGTCTGGAGCAATAGGTTGTTTAGCAATACAACGTTAATTTTTAGTAAATTCAATTATCAGGTTAAGATTGAGGATGATAATAACTTTAAGATCCGCTCAGATATCTTTAATTACAATTTTAAGCAAGATTTTCAGTACAATCTTTCGGACCGTCACAATCTAAAATTTGGATTGCAGGCAGCCCTGCAGGAAATCCGACCGGCAAGTATCGAAGCGGGGGAAGATTCGAAGGTGAATTCATTGCAAATTCAACATCGTAAGGGTGTTGATGTTGCTGCATATCTAACCGATGACTGGTCAGTTACCGACCGTTTAAAATTAAACTTTGGACTGAGAGCATCCGCTTACGCAGCATTGGGACCGGGAACATTTTATACTTTCGATCCTGCTGGCGAGGCCGTGGATTCTACCTATGTAGGAAATGGCAAGTTGGGTAAAAAGTACGTCTATCTGGAGCCTCGCATTTCCTTAAACTACGCGATCAATGATTTGACAACGGTAAAGGCTTCGTTTAATACCAATGTTCAGTATTTGCATCAACTGAGTAATACGACCAGCAGCCTTCCTACCGATCAATATGTACTGAGCAATAATACAATTAAGCCGCAGTTATCCAATCAGTATTCGCTGGGTTACTTTCGGAATTTTGCATCCAACAGATATGAATTCTCTGTTGAAGGTTATTATCGAGATTTAAAGAACCAGATTGACTATAGGAATGGCGCCGATCTACAGGCAAATGAATTGCTGGAAGGGGAATTGCTGTTTGGAAAAGGTAGAGCGTACGGCATTGAATGGTTTCTGAAAAAGAGACTGGGGCGATTTAGCGGCTGGCTGAGTTATACTTTATCCAAAAGTGAGCGCCAATTTGAACAGATCAATGATGGTGCGTGGTTTAGTGCGCGGCAGGATAAAACCCATAATATAGCCATTGTGGCGCAGTATCAGTTAAATCCGAAGTGGAATTTGAGCGCCAATTTTGTCTACTATACAGGTGACGCCGTAACGATGCCCGCGGGGAAATATTTTGTTGACGATCGTACGATCTTCTATTACGATAAAAGAAATGGGCAGCGGATGCCAGCTTATCACCGCCTGGATTTGGCAGCAACTTATGATATTAAGCGAACAAAGAATAGCTACTCGAGCTTGTCGTTTGGTCTCTACAATGCCTATAACCGAAAAAATGCCTATTTGATCGACTTTAGAGAAAAAGAAGGACAATCCAATGTCACCGAGATTTATCGGATAGCATTATTTGGAGCGATACCATCGATTACGTGGAATTTTAAATTTTAGCAAAGTATGAAGAAGATATTAGGAGTTATAGCTGTTGCATTATTTACTTTAGGGAGCTGCGAAGACAAAATAGATTTGGAACTGCCCGAAAATACAGGTCAATTGGTTATCACCGCAGATTTGATGGTTTCGGATCAACAGCATGAGATTAGTATACAGCAGGTTGTAAGTATTAAAGACTCGCTGTTTTCTCCGATAACAGATGCAGAAGTGATCGTTAAGAATATGCAAAATAATCGCACTTATACGTTTCAAGCGGGGGCTGACGGGCTGTATACCAATAAGACATTACGGTTACAGGAGAAGGTCACTTACCAGTTGCAGGTAAAGACCGCTGATGGAAGGGAGATCCAAGGGGTATCAAAGGTTCCCAGCTATGTGGATGTGGATTCTATAGGGCTTTCACAGCGCATTATTTTTACTGATACCATTTATTATCCAACTCTCGTATTTGTTGACCCCCCGGAAAAAGGGAATTATTATAAGTATAAGATGTCGGTGAATGGAGGTAAACTACGTTTTATTGATGTCTTTAACGATAAGTATAACAATGGCTTAGAGGTGCAGCATGATATTGTCGACCGCGATAGAGATTTGAAAGTTGGTGATCGTGTGCGTATCCTACGTCAATGTATCGATGTAGGCGCCTACAATTACTGGAATAGTTTTCAAATGATTAATCCTGGTTCGGCTTCGCCATCTAATCCGATTTCAAATTTAAGCAACAATGCATTGGGGTATTTCAGTGTCAGTGTAGGTAAATATTATGAATCTGAGGTGACGTTTGCTAGAAGTAAACCTTAATCTATTCTCGAAAGCTGATAGTTATTTTTTAATAGAAATTCTATTGTTTTAGGGAGAACATATTCGACACGGGGAATGGCTTTGATATTATCATGAAAAATAATAACAGAGCCATTTTTAATGTTGGGCAAAACGTTTTCGAGGCATTTCTGGGGACTTAAATTCGGATCAAAATCACCCGACATAATATCCCACATGATCACACGGTATTTTTTATAGAGTTGACGGAGTTGGGATTTTGTTGCTCGGGCATAAGGCGGGCGAAAAAGATCGGTTTGGGTCAGTTCCTGGCATTTTGCAACATTTGCCAAATACTGCTCATCATTTGTCTCCCAGCCTTTGAGGTGATTGTAAGTATGGTTGCCCACCTGATGTCCTTCCGCTAAAATTCGTTGAAACAAATGTGGATTTTTTTTAATATTTTCACCAACACAAAAAAATGTTGCCTTCACCTGATATTTTTTTAGGATATCGAGTATAAAAGGTGTAATTTCAGGAATTGGACCATCGTCAAAAGTAAGATAGACTTTTTTTTCATGACGTGGCATGTTCCATATTGATTTGGGATATAGCCATCTAAGGAAAAATGGAGATTTGACAAAATACATAACCGATAAATGAAGTTCAAATCTAAAAAAAAATGTATGGTTCTACATATGGACATGAAAAGATTTTATTATTCTGCAGTAGTATTTACTGGGTTATTTCTTGGAACTAATGTTTTAGTTCAAGCCCAACAGGTTGTGGGGGTGGCCGAGGCCATTCGTATGACATTGGAACGGAACGTACAGATAAAGCAAGCGGCCCTGAACAAAGATCTTGCTGAGCAGGACCTGTTTCAGGCAAAAAGTAATTTGTTGCCAAACCTGAGTGCTACTGTGGATCAAAGTTTCCGTTATGGTTTTGGTTTCGATTTAACTTCTGGACGAATCGTTAATAACACTTGGACAAAAGGAACCAGTGGCTCCGTGGGATCTAGTGTCAACTTATTTCAGGGTTTTCAGCAGGTCAATCAGATCAAAGCGAATAAATTGCAACTGGAGTCTACAGCGACTCAGGTAGATAAGATCAAGAATGATCTCGTGCTCAATGTGTTGGTGAATTATTTGGAAGCAATAACCAATCATGAGATGATGGTTGCCAGTGAAGATCAGATTGCTTTATCAAAGCAACAATTTTCTTTGGACTCCATCCAATTTGCAGTTGGTAATAAAACAATTGCCGATCTTGCTAAGTCAAAAAATCAGGTTGCCACAAATGAACTGAACAAAGTTAATCTAAAAAATTCATACGAAATGTCTTTGTTGACCTTGAAGCAGTTGATGGAAATGCCTCCTGAAACCGTTATTTCTTTGGAACGCCCGAGTCTGGAAGCCATATTGGTTCATGCAGTGGATAAGAATGCCGTGGATGTTTACCAAAAAGCGCTCACCTTACAGCCCGATATTCACAAATCTGCATTGGATAAAGAGGTGGCATTGAAACAAATCGATATCGCGAAGGGAGGCTATTATCCTACACTCAATCTGAATGTGAGTTATGGAACGAATTACTCCTCTGCAACGACAAGACAAACCGATCCCTTAGATCCTGCAACTCTTTTTAGAGTGCCCTTTGGCCAGCAAGTATCGGATAATAAGTCATTTTTCACAGGTTTATCTCTTGCTATTCCTATTTTTTCGAGAAATCAGAATAAAGTGAATGTGGCCAAGGCAAAGATTGGTTTGAAACAGGCGGAGGCATCCGAGCAGTTGGCAAAAAATAACTTAAACAAGGCCGTTAATCAGGCTGTATTGGATGTGAATGCGGCCAAACAACGCTATAGCTCGGCTACTGTAGCATTTGAAAGTGCTGAAACAGCATTCAAGGCAACAAAGGAGCGTTATGATATTGGTATGGCGAATTCACTGGAATTGTTTACAGCTCAAACAGAACGAAATAAGGCCGAATTTGACCTTATTCAAGCAAAATATAACGTAATATTCAGATCGAAGATCATCGATTATTACCTTGGAAATCCAATTCAATTTGATAACAATTAATCTATTTGAACTAACAAAAGAAATGGCAAAGAAAAAACGTAGCATTGGAAAAATTATACTGATCATCGTAGTGCTCTTGGTGGTCCTTGGCTTCATAGGTTTTAAAGCTGGCTGGTTTGGAAAGGGAGAGATTACTAAAGTCGCTGTGGATGTCGTAAAGGAGGCCGATGTCGATGAATTAGTTTCTGCGAGTGGGAAGATTCAGCCTGAGGTGGAGGTTAAGTTGAGTTCGGAGGTATCTGGAGAGGTTGTTGAGCTTAACATTAAAGAAGGTGATTTTGTTAAAAAAGGACAGGTGCTCTGTCGCATCAAACCTGATATTTTGCAGTCTGGTTATGATCGTTCGGTTGCGGCAATGAATTCACAGCGGGCCAATCTCGCAGCTGCACAACAGCAATTAAAACAACAAGAAGAAAACTTCAAAAATGTTGCCGCTACCTATAAACGGAATCAGGAGCTTTTCGAAAAACGTGTTATTTCTGCTTCAGAAATGGATAAAAGTTCTGCCGAATATTTTGCTGCACAGGCTTCTATCCAAGCACAAAGGGAAACGGTACGTTCGACAAAATATGGCATTGACCAATCACAAGCGTCAGTAAAAGAAGCACAGGATAATTTGAATCGGACGACAATCTATGCGCCCTCAGACGGTATCATCTCGCTCTTGTCTATCGAAAAGGGAGAGCGTGTTGTTGGAACGGCGCAGATGGCAGGTACAGAAATTATGCGTATAGCCAATATGAGCTCGATGGAGGTTAATGTCGATGTAAATGAAAATGATATTAATAATGTAAGGGTAGGGAATCAAGCTGAGATCGAAGTCGATGCTTTTAAGGATAGGAAGTTTAAAGGTGTTGTGACGGAAATTGCTAGCTCGTCTAAAAATATAGCAACAACAACGACGACGACATCATCGACAGATCAGGTAACAAATTTTAATGTAAAAGTGCGCATCAGTGCAGAATCGTATCAGGACTTGATGAAAGAGAACGTTGCATCGCCATTTAAGCCGGGGCTTTCAGCAACCGTTCAGATATTTACAAAACATGATAAAGGGCTGGTTGTTCCGATTCAATCGGTAACTGTGCGTTCTGATGATAAAGATTCTACCAATACAAATAAGAAAGTGGAGGAGTATGTATTTGTCCTAAAAGATAAAACTGTTAAGCAGGTGTTGGTAAAGACCGGTATTCAGGATGATAAAAATATCATCGTTACCTCAGGGCTGAAAAAAGGGGATGAAGTGGTCTCTCGGCCATTTGATGCTATTTCAAAAACTTTAAAGGATGGTAGCCAAGTTGAAAAAGTGGACAAGTCAAAGTTATAAATCTCTTTGTAGATAATAATTAATAAAAAGGGAATTGTTTTTAATAATTCCCTTTTTATTTTCCTTATAATTTATTAAATTTAGATATCCCAATTTTTAGCGGCTTATGAAGAGGCTATTGGCTTATTTTAAATTTAATAAAACAGAACAAAATGGGTTTTTCATTATTTTGGTAATCATTGTGTTGTTTGTGACGATCTATGCTTTGATTAAAAGCAATACGCGCGATCCAATTCCCAATCAGGCCAAATTATTTGAACAATCCTTTCATGACTCTCTTGAGGTCTCTGGTCCGGTAAACAAACAGGAGGTCGAGGCAACCTATTCGACTAAAGACAAAAGTGCGGGGGCAATATCTGAACATTCGGTTTTGGAAGAGACCAAACTATTCTATTTTGATCCAAACAATTTACCACACGCTGATTGGCATAAGTTGGGGCTTTCTGATAAACAGATTGCGGTCCTGAAAAACTATGAAAAAAAAGGTGGAAGGTTTAGGGTAAAAACTGATCTGAAGAAAATTTACTCGATCAATGGCCGACTTTACAACAGATTAGAGCCCTACATTCAAATCAAAACAATGCCTGATTCAGCGCGAACAAAACAACAAAATAAAGCGCCTTTGCTTTACGATAAGTTTGAAAGAAATAAAGCCGAGCTTATCGATATTAATACCTGTGATACCACAGCATTAATCAGTCTTAAAGGGATAGGTTCGGTTCTATCCAAACGCATTTTGAAATATAAAGAGGTTCTTGGTGGGTTCTACCGCATAGAACAATTAAAGGAGGTTTATGGAGTTACAGCGGAGACCTATGACCAGATTAAAGACTATATTGTTGTAGCCAATTTAGATGGAATCAAAAAAATCAATATTAATAAGCTCGATGCAAATTCATTGGCCAAACATCCGTATCTTAGCCCTAAAGATGCGAAACTAATCGTCAATTATAGGGATCAGCATGGAAGTTATGTCAATATTGAGGACTTGACAAAAATAGGAACACTTTCAGATCTTGCGATTGCGAAGATTGCGCCTTATTTAATATTTGAGAATGATTCAAGATAAATTGAAACTGGAAATCCGGGATATTGTGGATTTTCCTAAACCTGGTATTGTCTTTAAAGATATTACCCCTTTGTTGAAAGATGCGGCATTGTGTAGCGAAATGGTTGATGCGATTATTGATCAATTGCAAGGCATAGAGATAGATGCTATTGCTGGAATTGAGAGTCGGGGTTTTCTATTTGGATTTTTACTTGCCAATAGGCTGGGCTTGCCTTTTATTCCAATCCGAAAACAAGGTAAATTGCCTTTTAAAACCGTATCTGAATCCTATGCACTGGAATACGGCCAGGCAACCATTGAAATCCATGAAGATGCTTTTGAAAAAGGAAGCCGTATATTGGTTCACGACGACCTTTTAGCGACAGGGGGTACCGTCGTTGCCGCCAGTAAACTTATTGAACGACTTGGTGGGGAGATTGTCGCCTACAGTTTTATTATCTCTTTGGATTTCCTTAAAGCGAAAGGACGGTTATCTAGGTTCAGTGATAATATCTTTTCATTGGTAAGTTATTAATTTTGAAATATACGATTTAGAGCAATTCACATGATACTTTTTGCAAACGCTAAACTAAATATTGGGCTGCAAGTCATTGCCAAGCGTACGGATGGTTATCATGAACTGAATAGCGTTTTCTATCCACTTCCGATTTACGATATTATCGAATTATTGGAAACGACTGCTGCGGAGACAACACTAAACATTCAAGGGGAACGTATCCCAGGGAATCTCCATGATAACCTTTGTATAAGAGCTTTTGAATTGTTGAAAAAAGATTATGGCATTCCATCCGTTTCCATTGATTTGGTCAAACAAATTCCGATTGGAGCAGGATTAGGCGGCGGTTCTGCGGACGCGTCTTTTGTTTTGAAAGGACTCAATACGCTCTTTCAATTGAATCTTACTGAAGAGCAGCTGGCGGGATACGCCGCAAAGCTAGGCGCCGATTGTCCTTTTTTTATCGCAAATAATCCTGTTTTTGCAACAGGTATTGGGACAGATTTTAAAGACTTAAATCTAAATCTGGATGGCTACCATCTTGTGGTAATTATGCCTAATATTCATATTTCTACGGCTGAGGCTTTTGCTGCTGTGCAACCTAAGGCACCTGAAGTTAATTTGGAAGAAGCGATTCGTTTGCCCATCCAAGAGTGGAAGTTTCATATTCGAAATGATTTTGAGGATGGTATTTTCGAAAGTTACCCCTTGTTGAAAGAAATCAAAGAAACTTTATATCAAAAAGGAGCAATTTACGCTTCTATGTCAGGGTCCGGAGCAGCCATTTATGGTATATTTTGGGAAAAGACAGATTTAAGCGAACTTGCGAAATATGGCAAGATCTATCATCCGACCAAGCTTTAGAAGTAATATCGACTACTGAAAAAGGTGTTATGTATAGCTGTCCAAACAGGTATACATAACACCTTTTTTTATAATTAATATTCTTCTTCCACCTGATAGTCGATGAGTTCGCGAGCCTCGTTTAAGACCTTTTCTTTCCGTTCTTTTGTTAAGTTTAGGAGATCCAATTTCTCGGGATTACTCACGATATCTTTTACCAAAATAAGTTGATTTTTGAGCAGTTGCTGTTCCTCAAGGTCGGAAAGAGTTGTGAGACAAGTGACCGGATAGAAAACAGCTTTGTCTACTCTTTTTTTAATGCTATTTTCTTTTGGATAATCCCAAGAAAGCAAGTTGATATGATAGTATTTGGCAAAATCAATCGAGTCGGAGGTGAAGTATGCATTGGTAATCAGCCAGCCTTCTTGAAACTGCAGCTGTTTTCCAAAAAACTGATAATTGATATTGCTGATATCTTTGAATCTTGAAAGATAATACATGGGCGTCGTTACGGATATTTTTGCGTCAATATCGTTTCGAAATTTGCATTCGGCGGTGATCAGTTTACCGTCCTTATAGGCTACAACATCCAATTCATGGGAAACGGCATGTCCCTGTACGGTCTGTCCGGTGGTGCTTTCATATCCGATGGATCGCAGAAGGTGGGCAATGTATTTTTCGAAGTAGAAACCTTCGGGGCCAAGTTCACGCAGGGCTTTCTTAAGGCTGTAGCGAGCGGCGTAAGAATTTCGCACAGTTTTTAACGTATCAAAGGCCAGCTGATAGAGTTCTCTTGTTGAAATCCCATCATATATTTCGTTGAGTACCTTATCGTAGACCTGATTGACCTGGTCAGCATTGGCACCGGAACGAGAAAGCGAATGACGTAGCGATTCACCATTAAAGGGTACCAATTCACCAGAATATTTTTTGATTTGCATGTATCTCTAATTTGTTAAATACGAATATAAGAGATGTCGTCGGAGAAACAACATAAAAAACTATTATTCTATTCCTAAACTTTTTTAGGACACCATTTGTTTATAACATGTACGATAAATAAAATGGAGATAATTATGAGTAACCTACTAAACTTTGCATTTGATAAGATAAAAACAAAGATCGAAGACGATTGTATCGAAGAAAATATTGGCACCTCTGAGCGTGTTCTGTCGGTGATTGCCGGCGGATTCATATTGGGCTTGGGTGTTAAAAAACTTTTTAAATCACCACTGACTGGATTATCAGGATTGACCCTTGGCGGAGCGCTGATCTATCGCGGCGTAACTGGTCATTGTGATGTTAAGAAAGTGCTGGAAGATAAGGATATCAAAAAAGTAGAGGTGATTGAACACCGCTATTTTGTTAAATAACACAAAAAAAAAGAGGCCAGTACATGAAATGTACTGGTCTCTTTTTTGTATTTATCTGTTTGAACAGGTGGGAATGATTATACATTAAAACGGAAGTGCATGATATCGCCATCTTGGACAATATATGTTTTTCCTTCCACTGATAATTTTCCAGCTTCTTTTACTGCATTTTCGGAGCCAAGTGAGACAAAATCGTCATACTTGATTACTTCAGCGCGGATAAACCCTTTTTCGAAATCTGTGTGGATTACACCTGCAGCCTGAGGGGCTGTAAATCCGTTCTCAATCGTCCAGGCGCGAACTTCCTGTACACCAGCGGTAAAATAAGTCGCCAAATTTAAAAGCGAATATGCAGCGCGGATGAGCTTATGTACGCCAGATTCTTCAAGACCCAAGTCGTCTAAAAACATCTTTCGTTCTTCGTAGCTTTCCAGTTGTGCGATTTCAGATTCGATCTGTGCTGAGATAATCAATACCTCGGCTTTTTCATCCTTTACAGCTTCCTTAACACGTTCTACGTAAGCGTTACCTGTATTAACAGAACCTTCATCTACATTACATACATAAAGTACAGGTTTAGCCGTTAACAAGGCTAAATCCTGGATAAACTCAAAATCTTCCGCTTCTATTGCTGCTGTACGGGCGGATTTTCCAGCTTCAAGATGATCTTTGACGATTGATAGGATGTCAAACGTTCTTTTTGCATCTTTATCGCCGCCTGTTTTAGCCATTTTTTCTACCTTCTGGATACGTTTTACTACAGTGTCCAAATCTTTAAGCTGCAATTCGGTGTCAATGATTTCTTTATCTCTGATTGGGTCTACCGAACCATCTACGTGGATCACGTTCCCATCGTCAAAACATCTTAAAACGTGAATAATAGCATTTGTTGTACGAATATTTCCTAAGAATTGATTGCCTAAGCCTTCACCTTTTGAAGCTCCTTTCACAAGACCGGCGATGTCGACAATCTCGATGGTGTTTGGAACAATTCGTTGCGGGTTGACTAATTCAGCTAATTTATTGAGACGGGCATCCGGTACGGTAATTACCCCAACATTTGGTTCAATTGTACAAAATGGAAAGTTAGCCGCTTGCGCTTTCGCGTTCGACAAACAGTTAAATAATGTTGATTTACCGACGTTTGGTAAACCTACGATACCGCATTGTAAAGCCATATATAGTGCAAATTTTTGAAATTGCACAAAGATAGAAAATTCACTGTAATTTTTAGCTATCTTGTCGAATGGTTCATTGGTACAAAATTGAACATGCCGATTTTCTTAAAAATCAGGGCATCAGCGAACATAAATTTGGTGGAAAAATTATTTGTATTACCTGGTACGAAGACCAACTCTATGCTTTCTCGCCTAAATGTCCACATGCTGGGGCACCATTGAAAAATGGCTGGTGTGAACGTGGCAAAGTAATCTGTCCTTTTCATCGCCATGAATTCGATCTGGTGTCGGGAAGAGGTAATCCCGAACAGCATGATTTTATTCGCGTTTACCCCATAAAATTCGAAAACAACGATTATTATGTTGGCTTGGAATTAGGCTTCTGGGAGCGTTTATTTGCTTAAAAAGTAACGAAAGTATCATATCTCACCGCGTGAATCGTATATCTCGTTAGTAAATAAGTATATTTGCTGTCGAAAACAAATTAAAGACATGCAGGGGAAAAAGATTGGTATAATTGGTAGCGGAAGTTGGGCTACTGCTATGATCAAGATGCTATGTGAAAATGACCAAGACAAGCATATTTTTTGGTGGGTAAGAAAGGAAGAGGATGCAGAATATATTCAAAAATTCAAACATAACCCGACTTACCTGAGCAGTGTTTCGGTTGATCTTAGTATTACGACGATTGATACCGATGCTAAAAATGTAATTACTAATTCAGATATTGTCATTTTAAATACGCCTGCGGCCTATTTGAAGGATGCACTGGCCAATGTGACGAAGGAAGATTTTAGAAATAAAATTGTTGTTTCAGCCATCAAGGGGATTATTCCCAAAGATAATTTGATTATCGGTGAGTTTTTGGAGCAACGCTATGAGGTCGATATTGAACAGATCTGTGTGGTTGGTGGTCCCTGCCATGCGGAGGAAGTTGCCTTAGGCAAATTGTCGTATTTAACTTTCGGCTGTAAGAACCTGGATAGTGCAGCATTGGTTGCTTCCTTTCTGTCGTCAAGGGTTATCAAGACGATTCTTTCGGAAGATGTACTCGGAATAGAATTTGGTGCAGTATTGAAAAACATCTATGCGTTAGCTGGAGGTATCTGTCACGGCTTAGGTTACGGTGATAATTTTCAGGCTGTGCTGGTCTCCAATGCAATTCGCGAAATGCGTCGTTTTGTAGGTAAAGTAGATGGTGATACGTCAAGGGATGTGAATACTTCGGCTTATTTAGGGGATCTTTTGGTAACAGCCTATTCCCAATTTAGCCGAAATAGAACCTTTGGTAATATGATCGGAAAGGGCTACAGTGTACAATCTGCGCAGTTGGAAATGAATATGGTGGCTGAAGGGTATTACGCATCGGCATGTATTCAAGAGTATGCGAAAAAATATGCGGTGGAATTGCCAATATGCGATGCCGTGCATCAAATTTTGTATGAACACCTCCCTGCATCTAAAATTATTCAAGCATTGAGCGAAAAATTAACATAATAAAGTAGCAATAGAGTAGATGATAACAAAAGAAGCGATTGCTTTAGCTTATAAAGAAATTCAGGACGAAATATGTCAGGCGCTGGAGAAATTAGACGGATCGGCACGCTTTGAAGAAGAATTGTGGGAGCGTGAAGGCGGCGGTGGCGGTCGCACCAGGATCATTCAAAATGGTCAAATTTTTGAAAAAGGAGGCGTTAACTTTTCGTCTGTGTATGGCAAATTACCTGAAGCGATCAAAAAGTCATTTGCGGTGGAAGAAGATGATTTTTTTGCGACAGGAGTTTCCATTGTAATCCATCCAAACAATCCCTTCGTACCTATTATACACATGAATATCCGCTATTTTGAACTGAACGATCAGATTCGTTGGTTTGGCGGCGGTATTGATTTAACTCCGCATTATATCGATGAAGAGGATGCGCGTTATTTTCATCAGCAGCTGAAAGATGTCTGTGATAGACATGATTCTACCTACTATGAAAAGTTTAAAAATTGGGCGGATGATTATTTTTATATCAGACATCGCCAGGAAACACGTGGCATAGGAGGTGTATTTTACGATAAGTTGAATACTGAAAAAACGGGGGTGAGCATGGAAGATATTTTTGCTTTTTCCTGTGACCTTGGACGCACGTTTGCACCAACCTACACTGCATTGGTGGAGAAAAATCGACATAAAACCTTTACAGATCAACAGAAAAATTGGCAATTGATCCGTCGCGGACGCTATGTCGAATTTAACCTCGTATGGGATTCGGGGACTAAATTTGGACTTGAAACGAATGGTCGGATTGAGTCCATATTGATGAGTCTACCAGCCCAAGCCAATTGGGTATATGACTATCGTCCTGAAGAAGGCTCCGAAGAAGCCAAAACCTTATCTTTATTGCGAAAAGGTATTAACTGGATTTAAAAACATCGAAGAAAAAATAGATGGTTTCTTATCAAAAATTTACGTTGGAAAACGGCCTACGTGTATTGGTACACGAGGATCATAATACAGCCATGGCCTGCGTCAATATCTTGTACGATGTGGGAGCAAGGGATGAATCGCCGGAACAGACCGGATTTGCGCACTTATTTGAACACCTGATGTTTGGTGGAAGTATCAATATTCCTAATTTCGATACCGAATTACAAAAAGTGGGTGGCGAGAATAATGCATTCACCAGCAACGATATTACAAATTATTACATCACTTTACCCTCTTCAAATCTAGAAACGGCATTGTGGTTGGAGTCGGACCGGATGTTAAGTTTGGCTTTTTCCGAACAAAGCCTCGAAGTGCAGCGGAATGTCGTGAGTGAAGAATTCAAACAGCGTTATTTGAATCAGCCTTATGGTGACGCTTGGCTAAAATTACGTCCATTAGCCTATCAGGTACATCCGTATCGTTGGGCAACCATCGGAAAAGAACTGAGCCATATTGAAGAGGCTACAATGGAAGATGTTAAAGCATTTTTCAAATTACATTATAATCCGCAGAGTGCAATTATGGTTGTTTCTGGAGATGTTCATTTTGAGGAAGTAAAAGCTTTGACTGAAAAATGGTTTGGCGATATCGAGGCGGGCGAAAAATACAATCGCCAATTGCCTAAAGAACCCGCGCAAGATAAGATTAGGCGTGAAACGACTTGGGCAGAGGTGCCTTTGGATGCGCTTTATATGGCATTTCATGGCCCTGCTCGATTGGAAGAGGGGTATTTTGCAATGGATCTTCTGTCGGACATTTTATCGAGGGGCTCTTCTTCACGTTTGTATCGTCGATTGGTAAAAGAGGGGCAGTTATTTAGTGAAATAAATGCTTATGTGATGGGAAGTATCGACAATAACCTCTTTGTTATTGAAGGAAAACCATCGGAAGGCATCTCGCTAGAGGAAGCTGAACGTGCGGTGTGGGCAGAATTGGAGGTCATAAAATCCGAGTTAGTACCTGCAGCTGAATTGGAAAAAGTAAAGAATAAGATCGAATCGACAAATGTTTTTGCAGAACTATCTATTTTGGATAAAGCCATGAACTTGGCTTTCCATGAGTTGCTGGGTGATGCAAACGGCATCAACACAGAGGTCTCAAAATATTTGTCGGTGAGTGCTGAGGAAGTTCAACAGCAAGCTCAGGTTATTTTTAGACCGGAGAATGCTTCTATATTAATGTATAAATCAAAACAAGAGGAGGCTGTACATGTTGGATAGAACAAAAGCACCCGAGTTCCGTGAAATTGGAAATATAAGTTTGAAAGAACCAATCAAGAAGCAGTTTGCAAACGGATTGCCTGTCTATGTATTCCAGTCGCCCGAGCAGGAACTGGTACGGATAGAATGGATCTTTGAGAATACCTATCTTGACGGTGCGGCTGAAAATCCGTTGTTAAATAGTACTTTAAGTGCATTGCTTAAGGAGGGGACAAAGACCATGTCGAGTGCAGAGATTGCAGATAAAGTGGATTTCTACGGAGCATTTCTTGTTCCTGAATATTCTTTTGACGTAACTTCTCTGTCGCTTTATACATTGAATAGACATAGTCAAGTACTCTTGCCGCTTGTAAAAGATATTCTGACGGAAGCATCGATTCCGCAACAGGAGTTAGATACCTATTTGCGTAATAACAAGCAAAAGTTTCAAGTTTCTATTCAGAAAAATGATTATCTGGCGAGACGCAAATTTTACAATTTGATCTTTGGTGAGAACAACCGTTATGGGCGTACACCAAAACTAACAGATTACGATGCAATTACGCGTGCGCAGCTGATCGAATTGTACCGTAGGGAAATTGTTCCTACCAATTGTACATTAATTGTTTCGGGTAATGTTTCTGAAGAGCTTTTGCAGGAGATGGAGCAAATCTTCGGTGTCGATTGGCAAGGAGCAGCTGCTGTATCTCCTTCGGAAGTCCCAGTTTTGGTGCAAGGTTCAAATAACCTGGCTTATGAGGAAAAAGATAATGCCTTGCAGTCTGCCATTCGGTTAGGCTGTCAGACAATTGGAAGGGAACATCCCGATTATCCGGCATTACAATTTGTCAACACATTATTAGGTGGTTTTTTCGGTTCCCGCCTAATGCGCAATATCCGAGAAGAAAAAGGGTATACCTATAGCATTGGTTCGGCTGTTGCTACCTTGAAACATACTGGTTTTATGACCATTGTAACTGAAGTTGGGGTAGATGTAACACAGGCCACGTTGACTGAAATAGAAAAGGAGATCAATTTGTTGAAAACAACTTTGGCCTCCGAGGATGAGGTCAATCTTGTGAAGACCTATATGGAAGGTTCTATGTTGGGTTCGTTGGAAAGTATCTTTTCGCATGCCGACAAGTTCAAAAGTGTTTTGTTAAATGGGATGACATTGAACTATTATTCCTATTATATGGAACAGATCAGAAATATGTCGCCCGAGAAGGTGCAGCATCTTGCCAATAAATACTTGGACTACGATGCCATGGTGAAGGTTGTTGTTGGGAAAATCAGTCAAGTAGAACCAGTTCATCAAGCGGTTGTAAATTAAATTTCTTAGACTACAAAAATCGAATACTACTTTGTATTTTTGGTTTTTGATAAAAAAGTGTATTATCCAGCATGGAATTAAAATTAAAAAGACCATTGGTATTTTTCGATTTGGAAACTACAGGTGTTAATGTAGCGACCGATCGTATTGTGGAAGTATCATTTCTGAAAGTGATGCCCAGTGGTGAAGAAACAGTCTATACAAAGAAGATCAATCCAGAAGTGCCTATCCCTGCGGAATCCTCTTTTTTTCACGGCATTTATGATGAAGATGTGAAGGATGCTCCTAATTTTAAAGCAATCGCAGTGGAACTTGCGGCTTTTATTGCCGATGGAGATCTCGCGGGCTATAATTCCAATAAATTCGATGTCCCAATGCTTATGGAAGAGTTTTTACGGGCAGGTGTTGATTTTTCATTGGAGGGTAGAGCATTTGTGGATGTTCAAAATATCTTCCATCAGATGGAACAACGTACGCTGAAAGCTGCATACAAGTTTTATTGCAACGAAGATCTTGAAAATGCGCATACAGCGGAAGCGGATGTTCGTGCCACATATGAGGTCTTGAAAGCGCAGCTGACAAAATATGAAGGCGCAGCATTCGAAGATAAACATGGGACAGTATCTTATCCTGTCGTAAACGATGTTGAGGCGCTACATACGTTTACCAACCTAAGTAAACCTGTAGATTTTGCCGGACGTCTCGTCTATAATGCGGAGGGATTGGAAACGATCAATTTTGGTAAACATAAAGGAAGACCTGTTATAGAAGTATTTGAGCAAGAGCCCAGTTACTACGCATGGATGCAGAATGGTGATTTTCCATTGTATACCAAGAAGGTCTTGGAGAATATCTGGAATCGGTATAAAAAGGAAAAGAGTGAGCAAAAGGCAAAAGCAGCTGCAGCCCCCCATTCTGTAGAAGATAAAAAACTTGCGAAAAAGGAATTCAATCAACAAAAAGAAGAAGCGCCGCAGAACATTTCTTTGGATATGCTGAAAGGATTGCAAGATAAATTTAAAAAATAACGTTAATTAATAGCTTAGAAAAAGGATTATGGAATTCAAACAAGAAGTGGAACATGTACAGTGTTTGATTATTGGTTCGGGACCAGCAGGTTATACTGCCGCGATTTATGCAGCCCGTGCGGATATGAAACCAGTCGTTTATACCGGTATTGTGCCAGGGGGACAGTTGACTCAAACAACTGAGGTGGACAATTTCCCTGGTTATCCAAAAGGTATCACTGGACCAGTGATGATGGAAGATTTGCGCGAGCAAGCTGAACGCTTCGGAACTTCAGTGCGTTTTGGATATGTGACTAAAGTGGATTTTACAGGTGAGGTACACCGTGTTGAGATCGATGGAACGGTACAAGTTACCGCAGATACTGTGATTATTGCGACAGGAGCCACAGCAAAATGGTTAGGCTTGGAATCTGAACAAAAATACAATGGTTTTGGTGTTTCAGCATGTGCTGTATGTGATGGGTTCTTCTTTAAAAACCAAGAGGTTGCTATTGTAGGTGCTGGGGATACAGCGGCAGAAGAAGCAACGTATCTTGCAAAATTATGCTCAAAAGTACATATGTTGGTTCGCCGTGACGAGTTTCGTGCTTCTAAAGCAATGGTACATCGCGTTATGAATACACCAAATATCGAAGTTCACTACAATTCTGAGGCAAAAGAAGTCCTAGGAGATGGTCAGGTGGTGACCGGAATACGTGTTGTAAACAATAAAGACCAGTCTGAAAAAGATATCGAAGTAACAGGTTTCTTCGTTGCTATTGGGCATAAGCCTAATACCGAGCTTTTCACAGGTATATTGGATATGGATGAAACAGGTTATTTAATTACAAAACCAGATAGTACTGCAACAAATATCCCGGGTGTTTTTGCTTGTGGTGATGTTCAGGATAACATCTTCCGTCAGGCAATCACTGCTGCAGGTACAGGTTGTATGGCAGCTTTGGAAGCTGAAAGATACTTAGCAGCTAAGGAAAGCGGCGAATAATCGCATGGAAATAATAAAAACGGGGCATTGTACAATGCCCCGTTTTTATTTACCTTCTTCCATTTCAAAAACACTATCGATTTTCCAATTTGCCTTATCTTTGGATGCTGCGACAGCTAAACGATCACAGCGCTCATTTAACGGATGCCCAGCATGGCCTTTTACCCATACAAGGCGTACGGTATGGAGCTTATAGGCGTTCATTAAGCGCAACCAAAGATCTTTGTTCTTTTTTCCCGCAAAACCTTTTTGTATCCAACCATATACCCATTTCTTATCAATGGCGTCAATGACGTATTTGGAGTCAGAATACACGGTAACATGTTGCTGTAGATTTTTCAGTGCCTCGAGGCCGACGATCACAGCCATCAATTCCATCCTGTTGTTAGTCGTTTTGCGGTAACCGCCCGAAAACTCTTTTTCGATCAGTTTACCTTTAAAGGCTTCATTATCGCCTGTATAAATAGTTCTTAAGATGGTTCCGTAACCTCCAGGGCCCGGATTTCCACTTGAAGCCCCATCTGTATATAATTCGATCATACCGGCCAAATATACATGAAGTTTTTGTAAGCACATACAAACAGGTAAAAATGATCAAGACTAGTCCATATTTTGATGCTCGAAGTAGAAGAATTTTAACACTGCGACATGTTCAATCAATTCAACGATAGGGCATAGTGCTACAAGCATCAAAATTCATAGGTATTTAAGACTGACTTTATAGGTGTTTAAAAGGGACTTTACACGGCTTTATCCGAATGAGGTCCGAATGAGGTCCCTATAAAGTCCCTATGAGATCCGTTTAAATAATAGAAATATTCCCTTTGCGTTTTAAGCTTAAGCTAAGCGAAGTATGATGATAGATTTCAGCCGCTCTCCAACGTAATTTATCCCTTACATAGTTGGATTGTGCTGATTTATGTGTATTTTGCCCGCTTAAACTGTTATGTAATCGATAAAATAGCTTTATGAAGTTTCGAAAGATTTCTCTTTTTGTTCTATTGGCGTCCGCGTGCTTAAACGTTTCAGCGCAGAACAATGTATCACCGCAAAAAATGGATTGGTTTGAAGATGCCAAACTGGGTATTTTTATTCACTGGGGGATTTATTCTGTCGATGGAATATCAGAATCTTGGTCATTCTTCAATAATTACATCAACCATGACAATTATATCAAGCAACTGAATGGTTTTACAGCAAAGGATTATAGACCGAAGGAATGGGCCAAATTGATCAAAGAAGCTGGTGCGAAATACACGGTGATTACGACCAAACACCATGACGGGATCTCGATGTGGAATACGAAGGCTGATAAAGCGATCACGACATTACAAGACGCAGCTGCCAAACAGGATGTAATCACACCATTTGTGAAAGCCATACAAGAAGAAGGCTTGCATACTGGACTGTATTATTCTTTGCCCGATTGGAGCCATCCCTATTACGATGTTTTTACGCGCAATCGAAAACGTTATGAATTGAAAAGTGAGCCTTCTCGTTGGGATAATTATGTAAAATATTACCAGAAGCAATTGACTGAGCTATCCGAACAGTATAAGCCCGAATTACTTTGGTTTGACGGGGATTGGGAGCATAGTGCCGAGGAGTGGAAAGCTAAAGAGACCTTGAATCTTTTGCGGAAGTATAATCCGAATATTATTATAAACTCGCGATTGAATCATCATGGAGATTACGATACACCTGAGCAAGGGATTCCAGTAACCCGTCCTGATGCTAAATTTTGGGAACTCTGTTATACCATGAATGATTCTTGGGGCTATCAACCCTTTGATAAAAAGTACAAATCACCGAATATAATCATTCGAACGTTGGTAGATTGTATTTCCATGGGTGGAAACCTATTGTTGGATATCGGTCCAAAGGCAGATGGAACGATCCCTGAGGAACAATTAAATATTTTGAAACAGCTGGGGCGATGGACACATAAGCATGCAGCTGCGATCTACGGTACAAGAGCCGGTATTCCATTTGTGAACTACGGCGGGAAATCTGCTTTATCAAGGGACGGAAAGACACTTTACCTGTATGTATACGAACAGAAACCCGAATTGCAGCTCAGAGGTTTGGTCAATCATACAGCCATTAAAGAAGTCTCAGTTGTTGGTGATGTATCCGCGAAAGTGAACGTTAAGTCTGAAAACGGAACCGTTCAAGTCGATTTGACGAAAGTAAACTTTGATCAGGATGTGACTGTGATTGCACTAACCTTTGCGGAGGTGCTTCGTTGGACTGCACCGCAAGATACTGAAGTTACGTTGAAATCTGTACTGGATAATAAGTTGACAGGTCGTGCTTTAGGTCAGATCGCTTCAACACTGCATGCCGGAAAAAATATCTTTGATAATTCCGGATTGACCGTGGATGGCTTAGAGACCAAATTGCCAAGTAGTAATGCGACTAATCCAACGGTATTAAAGTGGATTAAGGATCATGCCGAGGCACTTTATGAGACTGGAAAAGGCTTACCTGAAGGACATTATGAAGGACTAAGCGCGCTCTCTAAAGATCGCCAGACATTGTATCTGTTTGTCGAGGGAAAACCTACGGGTCCTATTGCACTAAAAGGTGTTAAAAATGGAGTCGCCAGGATCCGCGTGGTCGGTGAGGGCTCCATGATAAATCATGAGATTTTCAATAAGCTTTATTGGAGTAGCATCCCGGGTATTATCTACATTCAGGCACCAGCAGAGCGCTTGGATAAAAATATGACAGTTATTGCTGTTTTGTTGGATGCGCCAATACAACTATATCGCGAGAAAGTGGGCGCTATCGAAAATAACCTTTAAGAGGTCGGATAGCAATTAGCGTTGAAAAAAAGCCTGGGATAACAAAATATCCTGGGCTTTTTTGCGAGATATAAACTATGCTGATTTATTAATTCTGATCCATTTTCTTTCGGTATTCGGTGCATTTTCTCCTGAATTGTGGCGCAAAAGCATTTTTTATTATAACTTAGGCCTATGAATCCAATCAAAGCTGTTTTGATCCCAATTTTTGCTCTTCTTTGTGTTTGTTGTTCTTCCGGTGACGGAAGTAAATCCGAGCGATTGCGGGCAGATTCGTTAGTGAATGAAGTGGTCAATGGAAGGTTAGCTCTAGCAACATTAGCAGAGTCAAATGAATTTATGTATTTCAATGATAAATACTTTCATGAACCGGCGGATTTAAAGGTCATTCCGAAATTTGATAAGGTACAGATTCAAGTTGTTACTTATCGGATTTATCAGCATGTCAAATTAAAAAATAATCGCTATGTGTTCAACGTGCAGAAAGCCAGTGAACTGCATATACCAAATAGCGCTTTTGTGTATTACCAACGTTCTTTTGATGATATGAACCGTAAGGCAGCCTTGAGTAAAGATTCGATCCGACTCGAGCTGCCGGATAATTATGCATCTTTGTTGATAAATGAATGATCTAGATCAGGCCTACAGACATGATGAAGGTCATATCAAAAGTCAATCTTAACTATACAATGGTGCAACAAATAGATTTAAGATGGAAAAGAAAAATATCGTTGTATTGACGGGGGCCGGTATTTCGGCTGAAAGCGGTATACCTACCTTTAGGGATGCCAATGGATTGTGGGAAGGACATGACGTCATGGAAGTTGCTTCCATTGAAGGTTGGCATAAAAATCCAGCCTTGGTGCAGGAGTTTTATAATCTGAGACGGAAAGCCGCTTTGGTCGCACAGGCAAATGCGGCTCATCATGCGCTGGTAAAATTGGAATCAGCATACCGGGTGAGTATTGTGACGCAGAATGTAGATCTACTGCATGAACAGGCAGGTTCATCCCATATCGTTCATTTGCACGGACGCCTGGATCAGTCGAAGTCATCTGTCGATGACCGTTTGGTGTATCCCATTGTTGGTGATGAGATCAAAATGGGTGATCTTTGTGAGAAGGGTAGTCAGCTGAGGCCAAATATAGTCTGGTTTGGAGAGGCTGTGCCGGCCATTGAGGAAGCGATAAGCCTGGTTTCGAGGGCCGATATTTTGATTATTGTGGGAACCTCCCTACAGGTTTATCCCGCTGCGGGACTTAAAGAATTTGCGCCTAGTCACTGTAAATCGTTTTTAATTGACAAAAAGATTCCTCATGACAACGCTTTACGTAATATACAGTGTTTTGAAGAATCGGCGACCATAGCTGTTCCTGAACTGGTAGAACAATTACTTAATTAAATGTTATATAGTCGTTTATAAAATAAGGGTTTATGAAGAAAATAATAGGGCTTCTTTGCATGTCCGTTGCTTTTGTTGCATGTCAAAATAATTCAGCGATCAAAGTAAATACGAGTTCAAATGATCAGCCTTTAACCTTGGATAGCGTTCAGGCCAAGCATCTGCTCAGTTTGCCACTGCATTGCATCGAAGTGGAATATCCCAATAAGCTGGGACAGGTACTCGGTAGTGATGGTGATCTAAAAGCACCGCGTACATTGCATCCAATTTTTTACGGTTGTTTTGACTGGCATTCTTCTGTACACGGGTATTGGTCAATTGTGCATATTTTGAAGGAATTTCCAAATTTGGATAGCTCAGGTGAAATTCGACGCCAATTGAACCGAAATATTACAGCAGAAAATGTGGCTGTTGAATTAGATTTCTTTCAAGATAAGAACAATACGAACTTTGAGCGTACGTATGGCTGGGCTTGGTTGTTGCAGCTGCAGAAGGAATTATTAACTTGGGAAGATGCCGATGCAAAACGCTGGGCATCGAATCTTGAACCGTTGGTGAAACATGTGGTAAAATCGTATCAGGAATATTTGCCCAAATTGGTCTATCCGATCAGGACAGGCTATCATGATAATTCTGCCTTTGGCCTTTCGCTGTCCCTGGACTATGCAAGAAGCACGGGAAATGTGACGTTTGAAAAATCATTAATGACGAATGCTTCTCGTTTATACAGTCAGGATAAGAGCTGCAACATTTCTTTTGAGCCAAGTGGAAGCGATTTTCTTTCTCCTTGTCTTGAAGAAGCCCTTTGTATGAGTATGGTGCTGCAACAGGAGGATTACCGTAAATGGTTAAAGGATTTTATGCCAGATCTGTTTAATCCCGATTTCAATTTAGAACCAGGAATCGTGAAAGATCGAACCGACGGACATTTGGTCCATCTGGATGGACTTAATTTTAGTCGCGCCAACTGTTTAAACGGTATCGCCAAAGCGCTGCCTGAATTAAGTTATTTGCATAGGTTGGCGAATAAACATTTAAAGTATTCTTTGCCCAATATTACAACCAAGGATGATTACATGGGGTCACATTGGTTAGGTACTTTTGCACTCTATGCACTATCAAAGCATTGATTCGGGGAGATTATCTTCTCCCCATTTATCCATTAGGTTTAATATTTCCTCGAGCGAACGGCCGAGCTCGGTTAATTCATATTCTACCTTTGGGGGAACTTGCTGGTATACAATTCTATTAATCAGCTTGTCATGCTCCAGTTCCTTTAATTTGGCGATCAGCATACGTTCAGATATTCCCACGAGTCTTTTCCGCAACTCACTATAGCGGAGTTTACCTTCATTTAGCAAATAGGAAAGGATATTGATTTTCCATCTGCCACCTATGGTGGCCAAGGTAAATGCAATACCACAACGGTCTTTCCAGTATAGCTCATTAATGTGATTGGTTGAATTCTCTTTTCGCGGGTTCATACAAACTTTTTTGTTGGTATCATACAATCTTGTATGTACTGTTATTCCTGCAAATTAATAAAGAAATTTGTAGGAAAACAAAAAGTATAACATGGAAACGATTAAATCAGTCGCTCATTGGTTGAGCTATGCGTACTACCTTTATGTATTTGGATATGCATCATTATTCAAAGTTTTTCAAAAGAGCGCCATGATGCAAAGCATGCAGTCCCTGGGTTTTAATAAGACTTGGACGATCATTATCGGAATAGGGGAACTAACGGGGGTAGTATTGCTCTTAATAGGTTTGTATAACCCGCAATTTAAGAATGTTGCAGTGCTGCTGTTGTTTCCATTTGCGGTTGCGGCGTTTACGGCACATATGGCGCATCAAGAGTATCATCATTTCTACAACTCCTTGCTGATGTGTGTACTTAGTATTGTGCTGTTGGCCACAGACAAAACCTTTAAAATTATACTTTAAATCCTGCGTCAGCTTTAGCATGATCATTAGAAAATTAGGATTATTTTATGGCTTAATTTTCTAATGATCCTATGTTTATCCGGAAGCAAGTGGTGTTGGAGATGCAAGAGGGAAAATAATGTGATAGACTACAATTATAAGCGGTATGGCAAGCCGGTCGATAGCCGAAAATATAGGAGCGACTTGATCGGTTGTAAATCGTGATTTGTGCTAATTTAACTCTGTTGATTTATGCTGGGATATTTTGTTTTTCTACCGTTTTATTGCGTTTTTATTGGTATAAGTAAAGTTTTCGCGCTGTTTTTTTTAGATATACATTTTTTAGCAAGTTAGAAAAAGACTATAAAATTCAAGATTTGTGCTACTCTACACGGTCAAACTTATAATACATTTGATCTATCAATCCCATAGGGATGTTACATGCTATGTATAGGTATTTAAGACAACTTTTAATGGTTTTGCCCATTGTTTTTTTCTGTCTGTTTTTTACAGGTAAAATAAACAAGGATGTCTTTTCACATACTGCCTATAAAAACACCTCAAAAACGGCAATAACTTCTTCACAATCCCATTTCGATTTTTATGTCGGATCGATCGAAGAATGCTCGTTCGAATGGCGTTATGATCAACATTTAGCATATGCCGTTCGGCTCTGTACCTTGGGACTGATTCTACCAATTTTCTTGCTATTTGCGGATAAGAAGTCATGGCATAGTTTTTATGAACTCCAAAATAAATATCTATCGAACAGGCTGCCAGACAGGTGTATCCTATACCATTCCTTTAAAATTTTCGGTTAAATCCCTTTTCCTTTTCGTGAATATCATCGGTTGGGTCGACAGACGGCTATAAAACCGATTTAATAAATCATTGCTTGAAGAAAGCGGCTTAATCAGCTGCTTTGCTATTAAATCATTTATATGAACACAACACTTTACGCATTAGCTATTACAGCTATTACGATCAGTTTTTTTCATACTGCATCGGGCCCAGATCATTATCTGCCATTTATTGTATTGTCCAAATCGAAAAAATGGTCGTTGGGGAAAACCATATTATGGACCATTATATGTGGGCTTGGGCATGTTTTCAGTTCGGTCATACTGGGGATTATTGGCGTTTATCTTGGATGGCAGCTCAATAAGATCAGCTGGTTGCAGGACGTGCGCGGCAATGTTTCGAGTTGGGCACTATTTATTTTTGGACTTGGATATTTGATTTACGGGATCTGGAAAATGTCAAAGAAGCATTCTCATAAGCATTTTGATGTGATGGGTGATTAGGTGTATGTGCATGAACACACGCATGGGAAAAGCACATCAGGGCATCATCACCATCATCAAAAAACGAAGGTAACGCCTTTGGTATTATTTGCAATTTTCGTCATGGGACCATCGGAACCATTGATTCCACTTTTATTTTTTTCAGGTGCTCACCGCTCAATGCCAGAGGTGATTACACTGATTAGCACCTTTACCATCACAACAGTGGCAACTATGGTTGGGATGGTCTTGTTGGGAATTTATGGTTATAATTTGCTCAACACCGAAAAACTTGATCGCTATGTACACGCTATTAGTGGTGCTGTCCTGTCAATTTGCGGTGCGGGGATGTTATTTCTGGGATGGTAATTTTTTAAATAGGATATGAACAAACATCAAATCACCTTTTTTATAAGCCTAATGGCTACTACACACAGTTATGCCCAGCAACATGTAATTCAGGGAACTGTGAAAGATAAGGATAGTAAACAGAGATTAGAAGAAGTCAATATACGTTACCAACGTGGAATAAAACATAGTCATACAGCATCGAATGGTACTTTTTCCGTACAGCCGGGAACATTTCCGGATACTTTATTGTTGAGCCGGATTGGCTATCTCGATCAGGTATACATCCTAAAAGAAGCGAAGTCTCCTATTGAAATCGAGATGCAAAAAAATGAAGTGCAGTTGAGTCAAATTCAGGTGGATGCATTCAATAGCAGTAAAACATTGAGCAAAGTTGATTTAAGTAAGATTCCCGTTAATTCGGCGCAAGATCTGTTACGAAAAGTTCCTGGGCTCTTTATAGCACAGCATGCCGGTGGTGGAAAGGCTGAGCAAATATTTTTGCGTGGATTTGATAATGATCACGGTACAGATATTGCCATTACTGCAGATGGCATTCCCGTTAATATGGTCTCTCATGCGCACGGTCAAGGATACGCAGATCTCCATTTTATTATTCCAGAAACGGTAAAAGACATTGATTTTGGCAAGGGTGCTTATTATGCAGACAAAGGCGATTTGAACACATCGGGTTATGTTAATTTTACGACCTTGGATCATTTGGATCATAATCTTTTTAAGGTTGAAGGCGGTTCTTTTGATTCCTGGCGTACCGTGGCCATGCTTAATCTGCTGAATAACCATGAGCAGAATAAATATGCCTATGCCGCAGGAGAGTTCAATTATTCGAATGGTCCTTTTGACATCAAGCAAAATTTTAGTCGTGTCAATCTATTTGCGAAATATAATCAGTGGATCGATGAGAAACATTATATCAATCTCCAGGGGTCCATATTCAGTTCGGGTTGGAATGCATCGGGTCTGATTCCGGAGCGGGCTGTTCGTCAGGGACTGATTAGCCGTTGGGGTTCGATTGATTCTACAGAAGGCGGGAATACATCCCGCATGAATTTGGCGATGCAATACCGTGCGCTGATCAGTGATCAAGAAAGCTGGGAAAGCAATGTTTACTTCTCGCGCTATAAATTTCAGTTGTTTTCGGATTTTACTTTCTTTCTGAAAGACCCCATTCATGGCGATGAAATAGAGCAGGTTGATAATCGATACTTGTACGGTATCGAAAACAAATACAATCGCCAATTTCATTTTGGTCATAGTCAGCTTTCTTGGACATCGGGGTTTGGGCTCCGAGTGGATGATATCAAAGATCTTCAACTGAACCATGTCTATCAGCGCGACGAATTATTGGATCGGCTTTCGCATATTTCGGGTGTAGAAATGAATCTTCATGCCTATAGCAATCTGGATTGGCGTATTGGAAAATGGACGATTAATCCTGCATTACGTGTCGATCACTTGATTTTCAACTTGCATGATAAGCTGAAAAGTGATCCTGCAGGGCAAGAGGCTTCTGCAACAAGAATCAGCCCAAAGCTGAACTTTGGATATACGTTCAATCATAGCGCCCAAATCTATTTGAAAACGGGTATGGGATTTCATTCCAACGATATCAGGGTGGTGATGGAACAACAGGGAAAAGATATTATGCCCATTTCCTTTGGTGCAGATCTTGGCTTGATCTGGAAGCCAACTGATAACCTCTTTATTCAGCCTGCTTTATGGGGGTTATACCTGCAGCAAGAATTTGTGTACGTCGGGGATGAAGCTGTTGTAGAGCCTTCAGGCAAAACGAAACGTCTGGGGGCTGATTTGAGTCTACGCTATCAAGCTACTCCATGGTTATATTTTGATGGCGACATCAATTATGCGTACGCGCGGGCAATTGACCAACCTAAAGGCGAAAACTATATCCCGCTGGTACCTTCTTTAACAAGTACAGGGGGAGTATCTGTGAAGCTACCGCTCGGCATTTCGGCCAATTTGCGCTATCGTTATATGAATACAAAACCAGCGAAAGAAGATAATTCGGTACGTGCTAAAGGTTATTTGGTCAACGATCTCCTGCTTAACTATGGCGTGGGAAAATGGAATTTTTTGTTGCAGGCCCAAAACGTATTTGACACCAAATGGAATGAAGCACAGTTTGAGACCGAGACTCGATTAAGAAATGAACAACAGCCCGTTTCTGAATTGCATTTCACCCCTGGAACACCTTTTATGGTAAAAGCTGGCCTGTCCTATAAATTCTAAAGACTGGGTAAAGTGGTCGCCTTAAAATTTTCCTTTGTATCTTTAATAGGAATTATAAGTCCTTATAAATGATGTATTATGGAAAAGAGTAAGTTACTTCGAATGGATAATATGGGTATCGTGGTGGAGTCGTTGGACAACGCGATTTCGTTTTTTTCAGAACTTGGTTTACATTTGGAGGGAAGGGCACAGATTAAAGGGGAATGGGCAGGTCGAATAACAGGTCTCGGTGCTCAGCATGTGGAGATCGCCATGATGGTGACACCAGATGGGCATAGCCGATTGGAGCTTTCAAGATTTATTGATCCAGCGATAATTGCAGATCATAGAAACGCTCCGGTCAATGCCTTGGGGTATTTGCGGGCAATGTTTACCATTGAAGATATCGATGATGTGCTGCGGCGGCTAACTGACAATCATGGAGCTGTGCTGGTCGGGGAGGTGGTACAATATGAAAATGCGTATCGTCTCTGTTATCTAAGGGGAGTAGAGGGATTATTGATTGGTTTAGCACAACCGCTGTAAGGTAATCGATATGAAGCGGTAAAAGACAGCTATAGGAATAATTACAAGGCAAGTGATAGGAATTGAATCTTTGTACGAAAAAAGAAAATTTAAGAAATTTCTATGTTTTACAAAATAAATAGGAAACTAAGACGTTATTGATACAAATACTTTTCATAAAATAGGTTAATATATGGCTAAGACCCTAGAGTTCCCCGCTCTAGGGCTTTTTTGTAATTATACGTCCGGGAAAAACGAAATTTTGTACAATCTGTCTGGATCGCGTTCTTTCCTGATCAATAAAGCGAAATTTAGCTACTTGATGAAAGCCATGAGGAGGGCCTAAGAATCTATTTTTTAGATGCTGTTTTCAGCGATGAACTCGTCGTTATCACTGGTTTTGCAATTTTGCCCAAACTGGATATAAATTAGGCAATTTTTGAACATGTGGTCATTAGTATAATCACACATAAGACGAGTAATATAATAACAGATGTGGTGTAAGGCGTTCTTCTCATAATACTTTTTTTTACTTAGTAGTTTACAAAAGCCGTGCCTTTATTTTTAGAACTTGCAGTAAGTCTGGTTGTTGTAGCTTCGTGTCTACAAGGCGTCGATATGAATAAGGAAATGATATGTTTGAAAAGGCTTTTGCCGATGTCTTGTGCATCGATTGTGGAATTAATGGATCTGGTTCCTATTGTTCGTTTGAAACGATGTTTTTTTTGATAGTCTATAGACGATGAGAATACCCAAAAGCATTACAATCGTATAGGCAATAAACGCGATGTTTTCAGACTGATGTTCGCTACCCTTTGCAACACAACGCTGTCTGTTTGGTCACAGCGGCAGCGAAAGCAAACAACACCAGCGAAGCCACGTAAAATAATATTACTTTTAGGTATATGGTTTCTCTTTTCATTTTCTAACTGTTTGGTAAACGTGAATTTACACTATTTTTGAAGAAATAGTGAAGGTTATCTGAAAGAGTGGTGTGCTTTTTGTTTATAGGGGAGAAAGATTAGAGAAATAATAATATGAAGTATCCTTATTTAGGAATTAGTATGGTATGTGCGGCCCTAGCGAGCATGGCCAATTCAAAGGCTGTATTTGCCGGAGAGCAATTAGCTGTTCAACACATTGAATATGTGCAGGTAAATTCAGACTCATTGAAGGTTGAACAATTAGCAACAGCGCTGAGAAAGATGAAGCCTATCAGTTCGGCTGATTTTAAGGCAAAGTTCAAACCGGAAATCAACGGATTTAAGCTCACAGAGGTGACGGCTTTCGAGGATGCGGAGTCAGGATCTTACGCAACGGCAAACTATGTGAAGGGAGAGCAAAATATTTATTTGATGGTTACCGACGGAGCCGGTCCAGGTTCGGATCAGGTAAAGTTAAATTTGATGAACTATATCGACCTAAAATCAATTGAAGACCTAGGAACCAAAATGCAGGTTAAGCCTTACAAAGGTTGGCTGGCGTCTTTTGACTGGAGCATGTTTGAAAACGATGGTTTGACTAGCATTCAATATCTCGAATCAAATCGATTTGCAACTGTCTCTTCAGCAAATAATGTAGCAATTGAAGAATTAGAGAGTTTTTTGAATAGTTTTAGTCTATAAGAAAATTGGCACAGTCCCGGAACCTTTAATCAAAGCCGGGACTCAGTCCATCAAACCGATTTAATCCATTCCCCGACTGCTAAAAGTCGTTAAATATCTATATCTTCCGAGCCTTTCTTTCCGTAATTTCCCAGATTATCCGCTCTATAGCTGCGCTTGTTGATGCAATATTTTATTGTTTATTGCTTATTTTTCTTATATTAGGTAATAAACCAGCAAATTGTGTCTATGTTCAATCTAAATCGGAGAAAATTTATTCAAGGAGCGGGAGCAGTCTTAACTTTATCCGCTTTGCAAGTTAAAGGTCTGTCGTTTAAAGATGCGATTAAAAATTTTCGGGTCGGATTGATCGGTGCGGGTTGGTATGGGAAGAGTGATTTGTTCCGTTTAATGCAGGTTCGGGATGTTGATGTTATCGCCATATGTGATGTTGACGACAACCATTTGCAGGAGGCGGGGCGATTAACTGCTGAGCGCCAGGTTTCAAAAAAGGTTCCAAAGCTTTATAGAGATTATAGGGAGATGCTCGCTAACCATAAATTCGATCTTATCCTTATTGGCACACCGGATCACTGGCATGCAAGACAGGCTATAGACGCGATGCGTGCGGGGGCTCACCTTTATTTGCAGAAACCCATCAGTGTGGATGTACTTGAGGGCGATGCCATATGGCGCGCGGCTAGAAAATATAACCGGAAAGTGCAGGTAGGGACCCAACGGCGGAGTACGGCGCATCTCATCGACGCTAAGAAGCGGGTGGTCGATAGCGGCCTGCTTGGTAAGGTTTCGCATGTGGAGATGTGCTGCTACTATCATATGCGGAAAAATGGTAACCCGCCTACACAACAAGTTCCAGAGTTCTTAGATTATGAGTTATGGACAGGACCGGCACCTTTACGAGCTTATGATGGTTTACCGCATGGCAGCTGGTGGCGAACCTTTATGGCTTATGGAAATGGGATAACCGGCGATATGGGAATGCATATGTTTGATACGGTACGTTGGCTTTTGCAACTTAAATGGCCCAAAAGCGTGAGTGCCAAAGGTGGTATTTATGTCCAAAAAGAAGGCAAATCGACGATTGCAGATACGCAGACCGCTCTATTTGAATACGAAGATCTTAACTGTGTCTGGCAGCATAGGACATGGGGAGTAGCAACAGACCCTGAATATCCTTGGGCATTTGTTATATACGGTGACAAAGGTACTTTAAAGGGAAGTGTGATGAAATATGAGTTCATTCCCATCGGAGAAGGTGAGACTATCCGAAAGGATGTTATCTTAGAAAAAGAGACGTTTCCTAAAGATCTTGAAGAGCATCGAATAGAACTGCATACAGCTCCGGCAACGCGACGACACATGCTCGATCTTTTATCAGCAATTGAAAATAATCACCTACCTGTAGCCGATATTGAAGAAGGCTATATCTCCACCGCAAGTTGCATATTAGCCAATTTGTCGATGCAGTTGAATCGGCCCCTGATTTATGATCCTACGCAAAAAATATGTATTAATGACCCTGAAGCAACTCAATTATTGCAGAGAGGGTATCGCAGTCCATGGCAACATCCGTAATAAAAATATCAAGCGACAGATACCGGCAAATGGAAAAAACGCACCCGTCAAAATATGCCATGCATATGGACAGACTTGGCATTTATCAATATATAGAACGTTCCTGACCTAACGGCAAAGGGATCCAATAGATTAAACAAAATATGTTCAAGCTTAAAATTCTAAATTTCTACAGAATTCGAACCGTTCTTTACTCGATTAAAAGACGAGTAGACGATGAATATGAATTCGACGATAACCCATAATTATGCTAGGCTTAGAAAACCCTTGTTCTTTCTACCTATACTTCTATTAGTTCTGCTCATTCTATTTCTCTATTTTAATCATGCATTGAATGTATATGGCTATACGGTCAATCAGAAGAATAGCTTTTTCACAATAAATGCTTACCTCGGACAATATCCAAATCTTGAGTCTAATTTTACACAGTTTGGAGATTGTTTAATTAGCCTGTCACTATTGAGTGTTTTTGTATTATATGCGCCTAAATTATGGGAAGCATTGATATCAGCATCGCTAATTTCAGCTTTTTTTTCCATTGTTTTAAAAGTGGCATTTGCTGTGCCTCGACCTGCAGCGGTGTTTAATCAAACGAGTTTTTTGATTACTGGTAAGATGCTTCTTGGTAACAATAGCTTGCCTTCGGGCCATTCCATTACGATATTTACAACGCTGACCGTTATCATGTATGCTTTTATGCCGCAACGATTGAGTTATAAAATAATGTGGTTTTTTTGTTTAACATGTATTGGGTTAATGCTTGCTTTATCTCGCGTCGCGTTGGGAGCACATTATCCATTAGATGTAGTTAGTGGCTGTATTATAGGATATGTTTCGGGACTGCTCGGAATTTTTTTTAGCAGGGAATTTAAAATATGGAATTGGGTCAACGACCAACGGTATTATCCAATTTTCATTTTATTATTCCTCGTTTTCAGTATAGTATTGGTCAATAGAATAATTAATGATAATTTGCTAATATTTTATTTTACATTTATCTGCTTAATTAGTACACTTTATAAAACCATTACCGTTTATGCTAAAAAATAGCTTAAAACTAGTTCATTTTGTCCTTTTCATGAGTGTGTTGAATTTTATATTCTTCCATTTTCCATTTTATACTTTTGTTTTTAAAAATGTTGATTATAAAAGCTTTGGGGGCATTGTTCTCATCGGCAGTCTAATGGTTTTGATGCTGGTAATGAATGCTTTTGTACTTTATCTATTTTTTTCAGCCTCGCGTCGCTTCGGGAAATCGATACTTGTGTTGTTCTTTCTTATCAATTCAGTAGCCGTTTATTTTGTAAATACCTATAGCGTTATTTTGGATGAAACCATGATCGGCAATATCTTGAATACCCGTTATTCCGAGTCCAGCGGTTTCTTTTCCCTGAAATTGATCGTTTATCTCGTTTTTCTCGGTATTATTCCCAGTATCTTCATTATTAAAGCAAAAATAATAAAGGATAAACCAAAGAAGTTCTTTATCAATTCGTCACTTTCGCTATTATTTATCGTTATTTTAATATTCGCCAATGCGACTAATTGGTTATGGATCGACAAGAATTCGAAGACTTTGGGCGCACTTGCCATGCCGTGGTCTTATACCGTCAATATTTCGCGTTTTTACATTCACGAACATCAAAAAAATAAAAAAGAGATTTTATTGCCAGATGCGAAGATAACTGACCACAAAAAGACAGTGGTTGTCCTTGTTATTGGTGAATCTGCTCGAAGGGATAACTTTTCCTTATATGGCTATCAAAAGAATACAAATCCGCTACTTTCCAAAACACCCAATCTTTATCATTTTGACGCAACTTCTTGCTCCACCTATACGACAGCAGGAGTAAAATGTATATTGGAGCATAAAAATACAGATGATTTGTACGAAATCCTGCCGAACTATCTCTATAGAAATGATGTCGATGTGATCTGGCGAACAAGTAATTGGGGGGAGCCACCTGTACATATTAAAGAATATGAAACAAATGATCAACTTGCCACAAATTGTAAGGGTGAAGGATGTGCTTACGATGAGGTACTTTTAACAGGTCTAAAGGAGCGAATATCCTCCAGTAAAAAAGATAAAATTTTTGTTGTGCTCCACACAAGTACAAGCCATGGGCCAACATATAGCAAAAAATATCCCGCTCAATTCGAGCTGTTTAAACCTGTATGCAATAGTGTTGAACTCGGGAACTGTTCTAAAGAAGAGTTGATCAATGCTTATGATAACACCGTTGTTTATACAGATTATATTTTACATAATCTGATTGAGGATCTAAAACAATTGAAGGAATATAATAGTGCCATGTTGTTCGTCTCGGACCATGGCGAATCGCTGGGTGAAAATAACCTTTATATGCACGGATTGCCGATGAGCATTGCACCAAAAGAGCAATACGAGATTCCCTTTATTGTTTGGGTTTCTGATCATTCAAAACAGTTGAAACCAAATAAAACGTTGACCCAAAATCACGTATTTCACAGTGTGTTGAAATTTCTGGATATGAAAAGCCCTATTTATGATGAAAATATGGATATTTTCGAATAGACAGGATTGCGGGTACAGTTTGGTCTAAAACGGATGGACTATGGCCAATCAGATCAATACCGGATGGTGGATAGGTTATGTTGAGCAAAAAGAAAAGATTTATTTCTTTGCAACGCGGCTTATTCAGGACCGCAAGTTCAATCGTCCTGATTTCTCGCGCTGCCGCAAAGAGATACGCGGAAAGTCTTTAAGGAGCTAAAAATTTTGCCCTAAACCTTAGGGCATTAGATATCAATCATCAAATT
Organism: Sphingobacterium sp. UBA7631; assembly: GCF_002483935.1. NCBI lineage: Bacteria > Pseudomonadati > Bacteroidota > Sphingobacteriia > Sphingobacteriales > Sphingobacteriaceae > Sphingobacterium > Sphingobacterium sp. UBA7631. The sequence continues at coordinate 665,030 of NZ_DLIX01000010.1, read as the reverse complement.
TTACCAGGACAATAGACAGATGGAAAATTTTAATCGAAAGAAGCATTGGGAAGACATATACGAAAACAAGCCGCTGGAATCAGTGAGCTGGTACCAGCCCAATCCAAAAGCATCGCTACATTTTGTAGAGCAAGCTAACCTTCCAAAAAAGGCGAAAATCATCGATATAGGTGGTGGTGACAGTTTCCTGGTTGATTTCTTGCTGAAAGCAGGATTTGAAGATATTACTGTATTGGATATATCCAACGCTGCAATTGAACGAGCGAAGAAGCGATTAGGGGATGAGGCGACTAAAGTCAAATGGATTGTTTCGGATATCTTGGATTTCGTTCCCGACGCAACTTATGATTTTTGGCATGATCGGGCCACCTTTCATTTTTTGACTGTTCGCCAGGAGATTGATCGTTACATCAAAATCGCAGATCAATCAATTGCGTTGGGAGGTATTTTAGTCGTTGGAACTTTTTCTGAACAGGGGCCAAAGAAATGTAGTGGCATTACTATTAAACAGTATTCAGCACAATCAATAAGCGATTTATTCCAGACATGTTTTAGGAAAATTGAATGTATGACTATTGACCATATAACACCCTTCGACACGAAACAGCATTTTGTGTTTTGCAGTTTTCGTAAATAGCTGTCATAGCTGGGGCGAACGCATTTCGTACAAATAGCGCATCGGTGTGTGGCTCGAATCTGCCCCTTTGTGCTAATTTTTATTGGAATTTTCCAATAAAAGTTCTCCCCAGGCATTTAATTTCCAGAGTACTTCCACTAAACTTTTCCCTAAGGGTGTCAATGAATACTCCACTCTGGGAGGAAGCTCATGGAAAGATTGTTTACTTAAAATACCATCATTGACCATTTCGGCCAATTGTTGGTTTAGCACCCGTCTATCAACTGTTGCAATACCACGAAGCATTTCACTTGGGCGTTTTTCCCCTTCATTGATACGCCAGACAATCGGAATTTTCCATTTCCCGCTAATCGCATTGACGGCAAATTCCAATGGACATATTTTTTGTTTTATTGCTTTCTCTGTTATACTCATAAAATTGACTTTTTTGCCCCATAGGGATAATAATATGCGGTATTGTGATTGTGCATTTACTTTTAAAACTTTGCAGAAATAACGTACAGCATCATGAAAAATTTAGAACACAAAATTGCTAAATTAAATGCGAATTTAGCTAATCTTCGTCTTGAAATAAAGGAAATATTTGGCAGATCCATTCAGGATCTTCAGTCTGGCGATCTAATCGAAAAGAGCCTGCAGATAGGGGACAAGGTCCCGAATTTTAGTTTGATGAATTCGCTGCATAGCAAAATTGAGCTCGGAAAACTTCTGGAGAATGGAACGGTTAGCGTGGCCTTTTTCCGCGGCAACTGGTGTCCTTACTGTAATCCCGAGCTAAGACTAATATTGATGCGTTAATCATACAGCTATGAGCAAAGTACAACGTAAAGGGGTAAGGCGGACAGCTGATATTTCAATAGACTGCCTAGCCAGTCTGAACCGCGGTGAAATTGAAACTGCAAATCTTGTAGAGTGGCTAGCTGTTGACCAACGGCTTTTACTTGCGCACATTCTTCAGCAGAATGCGCGCATTCACTACTTAAAGCCAATCTTGTTGCTTTTGGAGCAGTTACAGAAACCGACGGTAAATTCCATCAATGAAACGATCGGACGTGCGCTGTTCGACATGATCACACAAAATCGTGATAATACCTTCCTGACAATATTATTCAATCATCCTGCAGATCTCGTGCGTTGCTGGGCGACCTACGCGATTGGAAATGATAAACAGCTTGAAATTGAGGAACTGCTTTCATCAATACGTCCTTTTGCTGCAGATACACATTTTGGTGTACGAGAAATCAGCTGGATGGCCATCCGTAATAGGATAGCTTTTGATTTGGACAGGAGCATTACCTATCTGAGCCTATGGGCGATAGAGAAGGATGAAAATGTGAGGCGTTTTGCTACGGAGTCAACCCGACCGAGGGGCGTATGGTGTAAGCACATCGATCGGTTGAAGCAGGAACCAAGTCTAGCCTTGCCTATTTTAGAACCGCTAAAATCCGATCCTTCAAAATATGTTCGGGATAGCGTCGCAAATTGGCTGAATGACGCAAGCAAAAGCCAACCTGGTTTTGTTAGAGCACTTTGTCATCGTTGGGAAGAAGAAAGTAATACCAAGGAAACACACTACATTATTCGAAAAGCATTACGCACAATTTCGAAGTAAAAATTACCGGTATCAGTATTCTGTTTTTTGCGTCTTTCTAATTCATATTTAATTTTTTATGCAGTAGTTTATTTAGAATTATTAAAAATAATTTGAAATACTGTGTTAAAATACGTTACATTTGCATCTGTTTAGAATCATTTTAAATAGATGTGCCTTTTTGTGCGCTTTTATTCTCACTTATGAAAAAGCTCTATTGGACTAGTTTTATTTTATTTTACACAATTGCAGTTGCGCATGCACAGTCGATATACATCCGGGGAAAGATCACTGATGGTAATAAGAAAGTCCTATTGGGAAGTACCGTTATTTTGGATCAGTTAGGATTCTCCAGTATGAGCGATGGGCGTGGTGAATATCGTTTAACCATCCCTAAAGAGCAGTATGGCAAACTTGTTACGCTATCGGTTTCCTACATTGGTAAGAAAAAGGTTGAAAGGACAGTCCTGTTAGATTCGATGCAAAAGATTGAAAATTTTTTGTTGCAAGATATGAGTCTTGCTCTTGAAGAAGTTGGGGTACAGGCGAAGAGAGGGGAGTTGAGCAACTCATCACTCGTATTTGATCGCGAAATGATTGAACGTTATCCGGCGCTAAGTTTAAACGATCTGCTGAACCGATTGCCAAACCGGAAGAATACAGCCCCTTCTGTGCAGGAGATGCAAAATCTGACGCTGAGAGGTGCTTTTAGTGAGACTACAGGACGATCGCGAGACGCGAATGAACTGAATAACTCCTTTGGTGTCGCTATCATAATGGATGACATGGTTTTGGGTAACAATGGTAATATGCAAGGGCGGAACGCTGGAATATTTGGCATGTCTTCCGCAACGAATGCAATTAGACCTTCAGATTATGGTTTAACCGGTCGACCGACAACGGGAAAATTCTATTCTGGAGAAAATGTGTTTAGCGGTCTGGATCTGCGTCAGATTCCGATAGAAAATATCGAACATTTGGAAGTTATTTCTGGCGTAGCACCGGCACGCTATGGCGATTTATCAAATGGTGCCGTTATTATCGAAAGGCAGGCTGGCAAGACTCCGGCTTTTTTTAGGCTTCAAGTGCGGAGCAATGCAACTTCATATGGTCTGTCTAAGGGAATGCAGCTCGGAAAAAAGCTTGGGACAATTAATGTGGATTTAGGTTATGTGCAGTCTTACGCAGACAATAGAGATAAGCTGAAACAATACGACCGCGTAAACGGAACTTTGATATGGACAAACTATTTTGGCGCAGATAAGCGTCTGAAACAAACCTTCTCAGGCTCTTACAATAAAGTTATTGATCAGGTCCGAAAAGATCCAGATGACCCACTCTCGAATGCCATTTCTTTTGGCGGCCGGGGTTGGAATGCTGCTAGCCGAACCAGTTACAAATTGGACCATAAATTCCTTAAAAGCATTAGTCTCAATGCAGGAATAAGTTCAACACTGCAGAAAACCTATCGGGAGTATTACTATAATGGTGCAGTCGTGCTTTATACCGATTCTGTGCAAACTGGAATTGTAGAAGGACAATATGCACCTGGTCAGTATACTGCGCTAGATCATGTGGATAATAGACCATTGAATTTAAATGCCCGATTGGAAGGAAATGCCATCGCAATTACCGGCGATATTATCCACAAAATAAACTTTGGAAGTAACTATAGTTATGACATCAACCGTGGAAAGGGGCGAATTGCAGATCCTTCTATTCCCAAAAAGGATCTTGGAGCGAGATCGGATAGGTATTATGATTTTTCATTAACAAACGCTTTGCAAAACCTGGGCTTGTATGCGGAGGATGCTATGCGGACAAAAGTATGGGGAAGGGATCTTAGCATGCGGGCGGGCGTTCGCTGGGATCTTATGAATGGTCACTCTTCCATCTCTCCAAGAACCAACATCAATTATTCACTTTCTAAATCAACTCAGATTGGGCTAGCATACGGCTTATCCTTCAAATCTCCTGGATTAGCACAACTATATCCCGGGCCTACTTTTGATGAAATTATATTGCTCAACTCTTATAATGGTAAGGTTGACGAAAGTATGGCATTGATTTACTTGCGGCGTTATGAAAAAGATAATAGCAATCTCAAAAGTAGTGTAGGGCAAACGCTGGAATCATCGTTTTCATGGCATAAGAATGGGCATCAGCTACGTACGAATCTTTTCTATAAAAAAAATACGCGCGGAATCAACACGGTTACGGCTGATCAACTCATTGACTTGCCTACCTATTCGGCTACTGCGGTGCCCGGGGGTAAACCAATAGTTGAACAGACGGGGACGAGAAGCTATTTAATGTCCAATCTGTACTTTGCCAATAGTAATAAATCGTCCAATATTGGTGCGGAAGTCATGTATTCTACACCTAGAATTCAACAGATTATGACAACTTTCTCCGCTACTGCCGCATTTACCCTAGCCAATTCTAGTTCCAGTGCGCTGAGCCGTTTGAATTTTAATGCCGAAAAGACAGCGTTAGATGACGTTATCCTTGGATTTTTTCCGTCCAAATCTACCAAGAACTATTTAAGTCGAGCGCAGTTACGAAGTTCAACTCATTTTCCGGCTTTGCGTTTGATTATTGAACTGAGTGCAGACTGTGAATTATTAAACTACAATAAATCTAATTACCGAGATATTATTCCTGTAGGATATTATACACGTGATTATACGTATCATACCATTGATCAATTTGATATAAACAATCCGAAGCATCTCGAATTATACACAGCAAGGAAAAATGAAGCTGACTTGGTAAATATTGAAAACAACTACGTCTACTGGAACTTTGGTCTCAATATGGCCAAGGAAATAGGCAAGAATATTTACCTGTCATTTAACGTCTATAATTTTCTGGATTACCAACCGCGCTTTTATAGGGAAGGAGCTTCTTCAGTGCAAGCCCCAAATTCATCTCCCAACTATGGCGCCCAACTGACTTATAAATTTTAACATAAAAACTAAACACAATGAAAACTCGTTACTTAATTCCTTTTCTCTTTTTACCTTTTATCTCCTGTAAAAAAGATAATACACCCGGTGTACAACCGCTGGATATTAAGCTGAATTTAAAATATGCTTCTGAAAATTTTAATACCAAGTTGGACTTAAGCAAGGTTATTGTTAAGATAACCAATCTGGCAACAAAAACCAGTGCTACATATTCTTCGTCCCAAGGTGTGGTCAACCTGACTTCTATTATACCGGGTGAATATGATATTGATGCTTCTATTTCGATACCCAAAGCGCAATACAACAGTTTGACAGGAGAATCAAGTATTGAAGACGTGACATTCAATGCTTCGCTGAAAAAAATCAGTTTAACCAGTTCTACGACTTTGGATATGGAATTGGTTGCAGGTCTATTGGGCGACTTTGTCATCAAGCAGATTTACTATGCGGGTTCTGATAATAAAGAAGGAGCGGTATTCAGGGATCAGTTTTTTGAAGTTTACAATAATACAGAACGTGTTTTATATGCCGATAGTCTTTACTTTGGCCGGTTATGGGGAAGGCAATCTCCGACCAGTCAATCCGATTACTATCAATCCAATGGCCAATTGGATTGGAGTAAATCTTCAGGAATGGGCGGCTACGAATCAGAAAATACAGACTATGTTTACTTAAGAGATTTATTTATGATTCCTGGCAATGGAAAGACCTATCCAGTGGAACCTGGTAAAAGCATTGTAATTGCGCAAAATGCTCTAAACCATAAAGCACCGTTTGTTGGTAATAATGGAAAAGAAGTAGCCATCAAGAATCCGGATCTTACAGTAGATCTGAGTAAAGCTAATTTTGAGGTTTATTTTGGAGATATCCCTGGCAAAACTCCTTTTGCAACAGATATTGACAATCCGGCTGTTCCCAATGTGGAGATATTGGATTATACGGGGAATGACTGGATATTGGATAATTTAGGGCGGGATGCTTATGTTATTTTTAAGCACGCGAATCGTTCAGATGTGGAGAATTTGAAGAGCTATGCGGAACCGTCCATCAGTGTTCCGACTTCCACCGCAAAAAAATACAGACAGTTACCTGTCGGTTGGATTATGGATGCCATAGAAGTACAGCCAAACACCAAGGACGCGAGAATTCCTAAAAAATTGACGGCGTCACAGGATGCAGGTTTTACTTTCGCACCATTAGGTGGCTATTCATCGCAATCTGTAATTCGCAAAACCGAAAAAACGAACAATGGAGTTCGTAAATTAAAAGATACAAATAATTCCACAGAAGATTTTATCGCGATAAAAGCAAATCCATTTGGATTTGGTGATTAATGAAAAACGGTTATTCCCAATACCAGCTTTTTCGTTGGAAAGCTGGTATTTTATAAAAAATACCTGAATGAAAAGTGTGAGATACATCATGTTATTTTGGGTGGCTTTCTTAGCCCACCACGCTGTCTTCGGGCAGAGTACGTCTAATTCTTTAGATTCAACAGCAGCTTTGACCTATTGGTATCAGCCATCATTTGTAATAATGCATGATATGGCCATACGAAATAGGGTATGGATTCCTGAGGAAATCAAAAATAGATCTTCTCTATTTGGTATTCGGCACAGCAGGGGGCAAGGGGACTTTAAGGCGGCGCAAGGAACTGATGGGCTCATTCAATCCCAATTGTATACGGAAGGGAAGACCGATTGGCGCAAAACTAGCTTTTGGGGAAGATTTTCATATGACCGCTCCGCAGAAGACAGTACTGCTTTGCGCCATCAGTCACGATGGAATGTCGATGCGCCATTGTATTTTGGTTCGTTGCGAAAAAATAAATACAGTCGAGAGACCTATAAGCTCGATGCGGGAATCCAAAGAGCATTCTTCGATGCTAAGCTCCCGATTTCCCTGGGCATCGATTATCGATTAGGCTCTCACTACTCCAATAATGATCCCAGAGGCGATATCAAAGATATGAACCTGCAGTTTGAATTGAGTGTTGGTCACAATCTGCCAACATTTTCTTATCATATTGCTGGTATTTGGGGATATGGTTCTGAACGGGTCAACGTGGGCTATAAAAATGACAAGTATACAACCAATACAGAAGACCCATTGTATGTCAATTGGATGATGAACGGTTTTGGAAGTGCGAGTGAGCGACTAAAAGAGATCAATTACAACGATATTATTCACCGTAAAGGCGTCGGCGCGCATATCTTCCTGAAACCCAATGATAGGAATAAGATCTATTTTAATAGTCGCTATCTAAATGAAGAACAATCATTCAGACGAAATGATAACTCAAAACAGACCTATTTGTCCTTAAATGATTATAAAAAAGATATCGGATCAATCGATTTTTTATGGAGCCGGCAGATGCATCGTAAGCGATTGCTAAGAGTAGCGCTGCAGGGACAAATTGAAAATGGACAGGATTTTAATTATAGTTATCTAGCAAATAACTACACCTATCGTCGGCATGAAATTTCGTTTAAAACTCAATTAGCCGTACATCAGTATTTGTTTGAAGGCCATGCTGGTATGTATAAGACCGAGAAAAAAGATGGTGTTAGTGGTAACCAAATGGAATTTGATCAAGTTAAACTGGGACTGGGACTGAATCGAACATTCCGGCTCGGCCAGTCGGCCGATATAATAGGAACAATCGCCTATACTAAACAATGGTCACCAAGCCATAATCTCTACGTATCTGAGTTGAATACAGGGGATTTTGGGAAGCAGATACTGTATCAAGATTATCTTTACGACACCGCTCCACGTAATAGCTGGAATATGTCCTGGGTATGGGGCACGCATCATGCAAAGAACAATTGGAGCATACAGCTCCAGATGGATTATCAGTGTAGGGGTAATTTGGTGCCGATAGACTATACGTTGTCAAGTGTACCGGGTAAAAATTGGTTTCTGGGTAAATTGGGGGTTTCTTATATATTTTAAAATAGTTATCGTACTTGTTTATAAGCATAATTAAGAGAGAATGAAAAAGCAGTTTTGTGTATTGGCCACTATTGTTGGTTTTGTGGGTTTGCTTTCTATGAAAGATCAACAGCAAGCCTTTGATGATGAGATACAGCTTTATTATCGACGGCCGGTGAGCGAATGGCCAAAACCAACAATTGATGTAGGGGCTCATTGGAATGAATTTAAGTCTCTACCCAAGATCGATACCGGTTATTTTTCTTTAATGGAAAAGCCTGATGTGAAGTTGGGGAAATATCTTTTTTTTGACCCCATTCTATCGGGAAGCAATCAAATATCCTGTAGTAGCTGCCACAACCCCCAGACTTCCTGGGCTGACAAGCTTACCGTACCAGTTGGTAATGATCATCTTGAAGGCACGCGTAATACGCCATCTTTGCTCAATGTGTATGCACGCAAGGAATTGTTTTGGGACGGTCGTGCTGGTTCATTGGAGGAACAAGCGTTGGGTCCTATTGAAGCTCATCATGAAATGGATATGGAATTGACAAAACTGATTCCCAAGCTAAAGGCCATCCCCGGATACAACAAATTGTTTGTGGATGCTTTCGGGGAAACCGATTATTCGATGCCGGAGGTACTGAAAGCCTTGAGTGCTTTTCAACGGACATTAACAAGTAGAAGAAGCCGTTTTGACGAGTTTTTAGATGGCAATTATAAAGTGTTGTCTGATCAGGAAGTTCGCGGTCTTCATTTATTTCGCACCAAAGCGCGCTGTATGAATTGTCATAATGGTCAATTTTTTACCGATGATCTGTATCACAATATTGGTCTCACCTATTACAAACGGAAATATCAGGACCTGGGACGATACGAGATTACAAAGGATCCTGCTGATGTAGGACGTTTCCGTACACCATCCCTACGTGACGTGATGAATACCGATCCGTGGATGCACAACGGATTGTTTTGGAATATGACCGGTCTGTTGAATATGTACAATAGTGGTATGCAGATGAATTCCGCTACTGCTGAGCAGAAAGCAAAAGATCCACTTTATCCTGTAACTGATCCATTGATGCAACCCCTAAATTTGACAAAAGATGAAATAAAAGATATTGAGGCCTTTTTGCACGCCATCACAGGGACTTCTTATCGTATGCGCCGTCCCGAAAGTTTACCGAGATAGATGACAGCCGAACAATCGTGAAGCTGTGTTTGCATACTGTTCGACATGCTATATTGAGAGTGGGGCAATTTCAGGATAGCTTCTTGCACAAAAAAGGTTATCCAGCTATTGGATAACCAATGTTTTAAACAGATACTGGTAGGGTGTTTATTTTTCCAAATATCGTGAATTCTAGTGACTTATAAAGAAATTTTAAAAAGATGGACGTTTCTCTTTCTTTTAAATACGGCCAAGAGGTTGATATATGGTTACACTTTTCTTACTTCTCCTGTAAAAAAATAACCTGTATAGCCCATTTTATTCCGACTAATTTGTATCTTAATAAGCTGTATAGCCATCCGCAATTTCTTGTTTTAAGGCCTTAAATTGGGTTGTTAACTTGTTGGTCGTATTGGCTTAGAATCGCTATCAAAGGAATATTGCGACAGTTTTAAAAATAAGGAGAAAATACGAAATGAAAAAAATTATCGTCATTGCTATGTACTGTGTTGTGTTGTTTATGTCGTGTAACAGTGGCGGTGGAGATAGGGAAAATGATGAGGTTGCTGAGGTTGCTCATAGCGGAATAGCCTCGGTCGTAAAATCATACTTTCTCTACCATGAAATAAAAAATGTAGACTATGCTATCTATATCAATGATGTATTGGCAGGACAATCTCACGAAAATACTGGTATTCCGGGGCCCTATAAGCTAAATCCGTATATAACTTCATCGGGCAAGCAATTTGTAAAAATGATCATATCTGCCAACAGTCGAGAAAAAGAGATTACCCCAGAAATATTAAGAGAAATAGGTAAGAACGCAGGTATATATTTACTTCTAAATAAAGATTTTGAACATATTAGGGAACTCAAAAAACTGCAATTTCCACACATTGATAAGCCTGTTCCTTCCTATGAATATAGATGGGAATTTGAAGCGGAGTAGTCTTAGTTTTATGCTAGGTTTATATTATTATTTGATTGATCAGTAGAAAGGTATCATCGTCAAACATACTATTTTGATCTGCTTAAGTGTTGTATCGGCCATCAGAAACGGTGTAATGACACCATTCCACACTGGTCCAACTGTATGAATTACATATTTAGCGGCTAGCTTGCCTGCAGTTGTGATGACGGCTTCACCTACCTTGCAGCCTCCTTGTTTAGCCCCAATGTTACGGCATCCTTCCAGAATTTCCGGCCCACCGCAGCGATGAATAGTAACTACGGTTATTTTGTTGTTACTATGTGACGTCGGATTGATCTTAACTCAAATAAATGAAAAAATAATTAGCAGGTTTAATTGGGGTATCGCAGGATAGCCGTTGTATTCAATGCCTCGCTTTAAAAAAGTGAAAATAATATTGCGTAGTTACATAACTACATTTATATTTGTAGTCAAATAGCTACATAATAAAGAACGGTCAGTAAAAGAGCTGCTTTATTTTGGGTGGCAAGGATAATACCGGGTGTTGAAGATAGGAGAGGTGGCTAGGAATGTAAAGTAATTAACAGGATAATAAATAAATCAACGCATTATGAAAAGAAATCGGATAATTTATTGGATAGCAACCATATGGTTGGCTGTAGGGTTATTGTCAACTGCTATCATACAGATTTTTAAAATTCAAACAGAAGGAGCAGGTGGGATACAAAATATAGACCATTTGGGATATCCGAGTTATATACTTCCTTTACTAGGAATCTGGAAACTATTAGCTGTGGTTGCCTTGCTTTGGCCTAAAAGACCACTTTGGAAAGAATGGGCATATGCGGGTATTTTCTTTACGGCTACTGGTGCCTTGTATTCGCATATTGCATCGGGAGATTCTTTCGCTTTAATGGCTCCGGCACTATTATACATTATTCTAATTGCTACTTCTTGGTATTTCAGACCAGCCGATAGGAAATTCGATTAGAAATTGTGTTGAAATCTGTGATGAATTTAATGAGTTACCCGAAAATATGTACTGGGTGAAAAATCCATCAGGGACAGTATTTAACTTGCTTTAACCTTTACTCTTCAGGTGAAATATAGTGATCTCCGGTAGTATCCCAACTCGGCTTGGATAATCTAGATAACCGAAGCCAACATTTACGTACAGTGCCTGATGCTTTTCACGGTACAGGCCTGCCCATTCGCGGTAAGCATATTTGACCGGACTCCACTGATAATTCGGGTTGTTATAGCCGAATTGTCCCCCATGCGTATGCCCGCTGAAAGTGACGTCGATTGTGGGATATTTGGGTAGGATCTCTGCGCGCCAATGGGAGGATCGTGTGAAAGCATCAAATTGATAGGCGAGGATTTATCTACTTTAGACATGGCCAGATCGATATTCCCATAATTTTGTGGATTATTTGCGCCCCAATTTTCGACACCTATAATCGTAATCTTTTCGTTATTCAGTACGAGTTCTTTCGATTCATTGAGAAGTAGTTGCCAACCCAGTTGTTGATGAATGGATTTGAGATTTGAAAGGTTTTGTTGTTTGGTCAAATGCTTCTGATCAAAGAAATGATGTCTGTTAAAATGATAATCTCCATAATCATGGTTCCCGAGGATAGAGAACGTAGCTAATGGAGCCTTCACTTTATCAAATATGGATAAATAATCTTCCATTTCAGCAGCAAAATCATTGATTAGGTCCCCGGTAAAAAAGATGATGTCAGGGTTCTGTGCTAACAAAAGGTCAATCCCTCTTTTTACAGCAGTTGAATTAAATAGACTACCTGCATGTATATCGGAAATTTGGGCTATAGTAATTCCTTCAAATGATTTCGGTAAATTAGGTAAAATTAAATCGAGGTGGTTGACCTCGTACTTATACAAATCAAAGACAAATCCACGTGTAAGTGCAACGATGGGGACACTGGCTAACAGGAGACCACTTTTGACTATAAAATCTGATCTTTTTATGGAGGGTAAATTTCCAATTTGTTTCGGCAACGATTTAGTTTCTTTTATTCGTTTGTTTATTATGTTGAAAATATGCACAACCGCATCAATACCAATAAAAAAAAGGCAGATTATCTTACACAATAGCAACGAAACTGGAAAAAATACTAAACAGGCAGATTCAAAACTAGTCCATCTAAAAAATAAATTAAGAAATATGGATAGATAGGAAAGTATACTGATAGACCACCAGACTATGTTCAGTAGCTTTCGATTGGATTTCCAAGTTGATAATGACCGTATTCTTAGAAATATTAGAAGATCTAAAAAAATGAATAGCATTAAAATTTTTAGATAGGCATAGAATTGTTGGATCATATTCGAAGTCTAAAATTGAATCTGGCATATTTGGAATGAATAATTGGATTACCAAATCTAAAATAGCTGTTTTTCTCCATAATCATAATTTCAGTTTTAAATTATTTTCAAAGCTGATGACTATTAGCTTTGGAGCAATAACCTCCTTTCGCTTTGTGTCATATTATTGACGAATGTGGTGCCACAGATGTAGGGTAGAAGTCTTAAATTTGTCCCTATTTGCAGTGGATTGTATGCTATTAAAGAGATTTTAAATTATGGGAAAACGAAAAGAAAATTCAACCAATAGGATTAATGAACAGTATATTATTGAATGTGATTTAGCGTATGCTGTATGTAAGATCGGTGGCCGATGGAAGCTGTTGATACTTGCTAAATTACAGCATGGCAAGCTGCGGTTTGGTGAGATTAAACAATTGATTACAGGGATTACAGATCGCATGCTCACTTTGCAGCTCAAAGAGCTGGAAAAGCAAGGACTGGTTAAAAGGATTGCTTACGCGGAAGTGCCCCCTCGAGTGGAGTATCAATTGACTGAAATTGCGGCAGAACTTATCCCTATTTGGTGTCAGTTGGAAAAATGGGGCGCCAAGCATAAAATGATAACATAAAGACGGCTTTGTTTTCAGCACTGATTTTTTATCGATACCTAATTCAAAAAAGTTTAGTATAGCCACAATGGAAATTTACACTAGGATGGTCTCTGAAAGATTTTTATTTCAGAGAACCGGCCTTGCTTTAGGTCCCACTTATATTCGAATGCAATGGAATAACCTAAAGATCTAATTTTCCACACCTGGTCTTTTTCATGTCCAACGATATAGTGTAAAAACCCTGACATCGCATTTTTTCCAATTTCTTCAACATCTTGATTAAAGGGGATAATGCCGTTTGAAAATGAAAATAGCTGCTGTGCAACTTCATCGGGTTGCAAAATATGGTTTTTTAAGGTTTTTGTCAATTGTATATTTTCATCGGAAGATAAGTGCAATTCTTGCCAGTTCGTATCCAAATTGCTTGCTTTTTCCAGATCCTTGAGTATTTCATTTTGAACTTTTATGAAGCGGGGCTGATTTTTTAGGTAAAATGTACCTAATCGCTTATCAATAGTATCTTGCCATTCTTGAGGGCTGAGTTGTTGTATCCAAGTTGATGAATAGCTGTTCCAGCGTATTTCATCCATTTCCTGGTAGAGTTTCTCTAATTCATTGGCTGGTTTCTGGGGCACGAACGGAATCCCAAGTCGTAAATATTCCACTTTATTGGGTAGCGTATATTCCGAATTTTGGATAACCATCGTTTGTAGATTAAGGTTGAACTTAAGCATATAAAGCTTATTTACTAGCCAAATTTGCCAAACCTCCTCCTTTAATTGTTTAGCGAAGACTTGATTTCCAAAGGCATAAGCTATTGTAGATTCGTTTGTTCCTATGTTCGATTGTTGGTAAATCATAGGTTGTATAATTCCGCTGATAAGTCGCGCTATTTCGATAGGTCGATAACACTGTAGCAAGTTTACTGTCGTGAATTGTGGGGTTTCCAACATTTTTGACAGTTCCTCAGGAGGCTTGCTATCAAAAATAAATGCATTAAGTGCTGTTGGTGGAGCCTTTATTTTTTCAAAATATTTTTTGCGCAATCGTGTTAAGCCAGTATGTTCTTTATGAGCATACGCAACGATCGGGTTAAATAGTGCATTTTGCTGTTCGGTCGTTAAGGTCGAATCCGTTATTTTACTTCCTATTTCAGTAATAAACTTCAAAAATTCCTTTTGCGTCTTTTCCTTTTGATTCCTCAGTTGGCGATCAAAACTCTGGCCTGTACAAGTGAGTGCCATTAATACGAAAAGTACAGTTGACAGCGCTATTTTTGAATATATCATGTGCTGATAGATTTTATCTCAATGTTAGTATGCAAAGATCGTCCTTTTACTTAACATGCATATCATCTAAAATGTTTATGCTAAAGTTAGCTTAGATAACGAAGGAATATTAATTTATTACAAACGATCTTTGGTTAGAAGCTGTTTGGTTTTTAGAGACATTTGGATTGGGCAATTCCAATCCATTCGTACCGGGTCAGGGAAATTTAAACCATTATGGACAATAAAAATAAGGAACAAATGACGACAGCATATTTGCAAATTGTGTTAAAAATGAATTCTTCCAATAGGGGGGAATTGACAAGTACATATAATAAGTTCAAAGATTTATTTCGAGAACAAATAAAAGGAGCGAAAACACAAGAGCTACTCTTCAGCGATGAGGATATACAGCTCTTATATGGCTTTGATACTTATGAAGATGCTGAGGCCTTTTTGTCAACAGAATTATACAATAATATCATCCTCGTTGCACTAAAGCCACTAATAAGCAATAATCCTGAGATTAAAATATACCATGTGGCATAAAGATAGCGTAGGCAATGCCTTCATATGTAGATGACCTTATATTAATATATAATGAAAATAGAGTTTCCAGAATTGTTACTGCGCGAAGTCGCTCAAAATCTCAAAGATGCTAAAGATCGTATTGCCGTTGCTGAAAGTGTGACAGCGGGATTGTTGCAGTTAGCCTGTTCACAGATGGAGGGAGCAATGGAAGTTTTCGCTGGGGGAGTGACCACCTATACGATTAATGCTAAGATAAAAATACTAAAGGTAGATGCAAAGGAAGCCGAAAGATGCGACTGCGTATCTCCGAAAATTACCGAAGAAATGGCACTTGCAGTAAGCAACCTGTTTGGTACAACATGGGCTATTGCCACAACCGGATATGCAACAGCCGTGCCCGAATCAGCTGGTAAATTGTTCGCCTATATTTCAATTGCTGAAAAGGACAAGATTATATCTACCGAAAAAATTGAACTTCAATCGAGCGTCAAAATGGAAGAAGCGCAGGCCATTTATACCATAAAGGCATTCGAAACTTTAAATAGGCTATTACGACTAAATAGGGTGAGTAAAAAGTCAAGCCAATCCGTTTGAGAACTGATTATCCGAAAGGCTGTTGAATTGGATGGGATGTACATAAAATAGTAAAAAGGAAGGGCTGTCCACGTTAATCACTGCCCTGAAAAGTTAGACTCCTCGGACAGCCCTTTAACTTTATGCTTCTCTTTTCAAATCAAAAGAGAGGTATTTTTCATAATCAATTAAAGATCTCACCGGTGTTGTTACTCCATTTAGAAGCTCGATATACATTTTTGCTACGTTTTTCCATACAGTTTGTTCTCCGTAGCTGCGTGCTTTGAAACGATGCCAAGCGAGTAGTCGATGGGAGGTATACAATAATTTGATGTTGCCACGCATGGATTCTATGTCGTTAAACGGAGTGAGAATGCCACGATCATCTTTCAATAGATCTTTGGCATGCCAGTAAGGAGTGGAGATAACTGCAGCTCCCGCGCCTACTGCAAAAGATAAGGTTCCACTGCTTATTTGTTGTTCGTGAGGGTATGGGGATAAGTATATATCGCATGCTGTCAGATACTCTTTAAGTTCTTCATCCGTTAAGAATTTATCAATAAAAACAACTTTATCCTGTAAACCTAGTTGATCAACTAAATTTTGAAGTTCGAATCGGTAAGATTCACCTTCATGGGCAAGCACATTGGGGTGTGTTTTTCCAACAATCAAGTATTTGAATCCAGGAAGATCGATACCCGACAGGGATTTTATGGCATATTCAAGCCCTTTACTTCTTCCGATTAAACCAAAAGTCATCATCACAAAGTTTTGCTGTAAATTCAACCTGTACTTGGCTAACCCCTGATTATAGTCAAACTGCGGCACGCCATGCGGTATAACTTTAATTTTATCCGTAAGAGCCGAATCAAATTGCTCCTTTAACAATTCTACTCCTTTTGGCGATAAGCTGACAACCACCTGAGATTTTTCCAGAAGTAATTCCATAATTTCTTTCTGCTGCAATGAAGGGGTTTGCAGAATAGTATGAAATACGGTTAATAATGGTATAGTAAGA
This sequence comes from Sphingobacterium sp. UBA7631, assembly GCF_002483935.1. Classification (NCBI taxonomy): domain Bacteria; kingdom Pseudomonadati; phylum Bacteroidota; class Sphingobacteriia; order Sphingobacteriales; family Sphingobacteriaceae; genus Sphingobacterium; species Sphingobacterium sp. UBA7631. Next base: position 648,465 of record NZ_DLIX01000010.1, on the reverse strand, counting down.
TTGTTGGCGATTTGTGTGATGAAAATACCGTCGGCACCACCAAATATTCCAAATTCATGTTGCACAATACAATAATCATATTCCTCATTGATGATACGAGCTGCTTGATGATAACTATCAAGTCGATCCCGAAAGATGACAAAGCGTACAGATTCATTAAAATCCTCTAATCCATGTTTAGATAAAGCGATGATGTCAATTTGTACAGTAGGATCGAATTCCATACCTTGTTTAAGGTCTTTCGTAAAAGTTGCTAACCCACATTCTTGAGGCGGACAAGTACTGATGATTGCTATTTTTTTCATATGATTTAACCCTCCTTTACTGTATTTTGTACTTCTTCAACTGGAAGATCCAAAATGGCCATTAGCAATAAATAGTAGCCTTTTTCCAAACCTATTTTTTTTGCTTTCTTTTCAATATTTTCCATATCCGTACGCTATTTGAGTGTAAATTCTTTTGATGTAATTGAAACAAAATTTATACCTAAAGGATGTTTATGAAGCTTTAACCGTAGTTTTTGAATAGAAATAGCGTAGGGTAGCTAAGGAACTTCCGAAAAATACAGGTTAAATACGTATTTATAGCGTTGGAGAAATGAATTTATCGTCGTATCACTTAAATAGTCATTTAATCCCATACAAATTTCATAAATAAGTGCTGTTTTGCTAAAGATGTTCAATTTTCCTCGCTTAAATTTTTCTTAGCAGTTTCAAACAATAAAGAGGTTCCTTTGGTTGTTTATTTAAGTTAAAAATGAGTTCATGAAAATAGCTACCTATAATATTAATGGTATCAATGCGCGTCTACCAGTCTTGCTTCGCTGGTTGGCCGAAGAATCGCCTGATGTTGTATGCCTCCAGGAGTTGAAATCTCCGCAGGAACGTTTTCCACTGAAAGAAATTAATGCCATCGGATATCATGCCGTTTGGCACGGTCAAAAAAGCTGGAATGGGGTTGCGGTTCTTTCTAAATATGAGATCGAAGAAATCTCTAGAGTGCTTCCAGGTGATGCCGAAGATGTTCAAAGCCGTTATTTGGAGGTTATGATCCAGCAAGTCGCGATTTGCTGTCTTTATCTGCCCAATGGGAACCCATTTCCCGGGCCCAAATTTGAGTATAAATTGACGTGGATTGAGCGCTTAGCTAAGCGGGCCAAAACGTTGCTTAGTATGGATAGTCCAGCGATACTCATCGGCGATTTTAACATTATTCCAACTGAAATGGATACCTATAAACCTGAAAAATATGTCGACGATGCATTGTTCAGAAAGGAGGTTAAAGAGGCTTTCAGTCAACTTCTTGAAGCGGGCTGGCAGGATGCGATTCGTCAGCTTTTTCCGGATCAGCAGGTGTATACGTTCTGGGATTACTTTCGTCAGGCTTATAGTCGAAATGCCGGTTTGCGTATAGATCATATCCTATTAAGCCCTTCAATTCAGAATCGTTTGATTGAAGGCGGTATTGATCGCCATGTTCGCGGCTGGGAAAAGAGCAGCGATCATGCCCCTACATGGATTCGGTTACGGAATAGCAGCAACAATGGCTAAAAAGATAAATACCAGTGCTGGATTGTTATTGTATAAATTTGAGGCGCTAGAAATTTATTTTTTCTTAGTACATCCTGGTGGTCCCTATTTTACGAAAAAAGATGAAGGCTCTTGGACAATCCCTAAGGGAGAAATCGATTTGTATGAAGATGAACTTGAAGCAGCCAAAAGGGAATTTATTGAAGAGACAGGCTATCTTCCCAGCGGAAATTTTATTGCGCTACAAGCTATTCAACAGAAAGGGGGAAAAATAGTTAAGTGCTGGGCAATTGAAGGAGATATAGATCCTGCTGATCTGGTAAGCAATACCTTTGAAATGGAATGGCCGCCGAAATCCGGAAAAATGCAAACTTATCCAGAAGTAGATCGCGGAGGTTGGTTTACATTTGCGGAGGCTAGGAAGAAAATAAACGAACGGCAGATTTCTTTTTTGGAGCAAGTGATTGCTCATGAGAAATGTTAATTTTTTCAACACCATTTTATTTTGCAAGTGCTACCTAGTAGACCTCATTGCTTTAACTTTCGCTGTATTATCATCCGCTACAAACTTCTGATAAATTGCTGTTTCCATTCCATATAGAGCGATCTTGCCTTCACTATTACTATGAATCCCATACCCATAGGTTTTTGTAAGCGGGGAAGCTCGCAGGCAAGCTTGTCCTCTTGAGAAAAAAACTGCTCTTGCTTCAGGATACTCATCTGGCGTTAGATCCCTTCTTTCCGCATAGACTTGGAAAATAATATCGTCAGATGTATACTGATAAGGTGCAGAGGCGATTAATTCATATTGTCGTTTAGCAACGGTTTTATTGCTTTTTGATGGTGGAATAGTGCCCTTAACTACTTTGGTATCTGCAGCAGCTTCAATCAATGTGTTAAAATAATTGGTCGAATGGATTTTCATAATTTTCATCTTTCTTTAATCAATGGAGCCGTAAGGATAACAACAAAAATAATAGGATATCTTACGATTTGAAAGTGAATCGCAAAATATCCTATGATTTATTGATTATTATGCTCGTATGTTCTAGAGCGCAGCTTTAATAGCGGCTAAACAATCCGATTGGTATTTCATGATGTTATCTTTATCCGAAGCAGATATTTTTCCATCAGCAAGACTTTTTTCGATCTCGTTTTTAATATCCAACAGTGATTTCTCTTTATCCAACGCTTGATCTGCAGACTCTGCATTGATGCGATCCACCCAAGTTTTACCTAATTTTGTATAAAGCTCCTTGGCTTTATCATTGGAAAGGACAGGGGCTGTCACTGAAGCAATGGCTGCATTAGCCGCCGCTTTATCGGAATAAACAACGGCTTCTGCATCTTTCGTCGCAGCATCTTCGGAAGTTTTCATTGCCTCTTCATTGGCGTCAGCTGCTTTTTCCTCCGCATGCTCCATCTTCTCAGCCGCCTTTTCCTGCGGTGTTTGATTATTACACGAAACTAAAATCGCTGCGGTAGCTAGTGAAGCAAGTAATGTTTTGTTTGAAATCATAATATTTATTTATTTAGTGATAATGTTTAAATAACAAGATTTATTTGTAAATAGTTTTAATTTTTATTTTTTTATAGTTTAATATATCCCCTATATTAATGATATATTGCTAACTGCTTTTGCATGGTCTTTCGAATAAAATGAATGCGTGTTTTAATAGTACCTTCAGGCATCTGCATATATTCAGCGATTTCATGATATTTATAACCTTCTAGAAACATGTTGAAAATTTCATAATTATCTTCGGAAAGCTGACGCAATGCTTTTTGGATATCATCCTGGATAAATTTGCTGCTGCTTAAATTTGTTGAAACAGAATCCGCACTGGCTAAAGCTGCATACTCATGGTGATAGTTCTCAGTACGTTTTGTTTTTCTGTAATGGTTAATATAAATGTTGAGCATAATCACATACAACCATGAGCCCACCTTAGGATTATGTATAAGCTTTTCGATGGATTTTAATGCATTAACCATGGTGTCCTGTATAAGATCATTTTTAATCTCCGGATCTGAAGTAAATTGCGAAGCGAAATTTTTGAGTAGGCTTCTTTTTTCTTTAAAAAATGAGTTTATCTCGATGTGCTGCATGTTGTTATTTTCTAAATTTTACGGCTATTATAGAACAACAACAGTGCAGATTTTAGTCAAAATGCTGCGTGTTGGAACGCTGATACGATCTTTAGGTAAATATTACGGAAGATGTAATTTATACTTAATATTGGTTATAACTGCTCATTATCAGTATGTTATATTCACTGTGTGAGTCGCGCCAACATAATCGGCTAAGGATTTAAAACCGTATTAAATTTTTGCGATTGGAATTTTCTCGGTAATGCCTCAAAGTACACGTTATTTATACGCTTATCTCAGGTATTTCATTAAAAAACGAAGCCATCACTTGTTATACTAATGTGCGTTCATGAAGGGAGAGCGTACTGTTAGATTCCTAATTTGTGTAAAAAGCTGGAGAATCTCTATGTTTGGGGCTACATAGGCATCAACAAACTGTTGACATCGCTTCGCTTCTTTTAGCTGAGTTTGATCCACAAGAACAATAACGATCAGGTTTGGATAGCGATTATTTAGAAGCGAAAAGAAAAGGGCGGTATCTTTAAATACCAAACGATAATCGAGCAGCAGCAATTCAGGCTTTTCATGAATGAGAGAATTGCTGCTAATAGATTCAAGAGATGCTGCTTCTAGTACAACCCTTGCGGGACTTTGTATATGTTCAGAAAAAAGGATGCGATAGGCAAACAACTGCTTTCTTAAACTCGTAATAATACCGATATTGATTTTTTCCATAACGAACGATATTGTTGTTGTTTACAAGCCTGCAGTATCTATATTTCATTGCTACTTTATTGGGGTGTGGTTGAAATAATATTTGCGGAATGGCATTTTAAACTTGCGCCAAAACTCCTTTCCGCCTTCTCAATTTCTTTTTCACTCACAATTTTTCGAAGCGACTGACTTGAAAATCGGTTTTTGTTCTTGGTATAACAAATTTCAATTCCCTCTGAAATACAATAATCTCTGCCTGAAAAATCAACCATCTTATAGTCTTCCCCTATAAAGAATTTGTGGACAGGTAGTGACTGAAGCATATCTGTAATGTCGTGATCCGATTCAAAAGGGATGATTTCATCAACAAACTGACAGCCTTCCAATTTGATGAATCTTTCGACCATGGTCTGAGCCGTGTCATGGCCATCAGCTTCCTGTACATTTGAATCAGTTTTAAGTCCCACAATGAGATAATCACACTGACTCTTCGCTTCCTGTAGCGCAACGATATGGCCTACATGCAACATGTCAAATACGCCGAAAATAATACCTATAATCATATTTTTAATATTAGTTTATGCATTTATGCGCTTTAACGCGTAATTAGCCCCATCGTTTATACTGACTACGGCGCCCTTACTAGTGTTTTCCTTCGATGCAATTATTCTTCGCAAAGACGAACTCGAGAACCTGTTTTCCCGTCTATTGAAATAAAGCCGTATCCCTTTTTCTTCGCAATACTGTCTGCCTGTAAATGCCTTATCCATATATTCATCACCCAAAATGCGAACATGTATTTTGTATGAACGTAAAACATCTTCTAGGTCCTGCTCAGTAGCGTAAGGGATAATCATATCCACATGTTTACATGCCTTTAATTGCATATAGCGTTCAAATACCGATTGTGTCGGCTTGTTTTTTTCTGGACGATCCAGCGTTGGATCTGTCTGCAGACCGCAAATCAGAAAGTCGCACTGTTCTTTGGCATCTTCGAGCATCTTAATGTGACCTGCATGAAGCAGATCAAAAGCGGAAAACGTAATTCCTATTTTTTTCATATTATAATAATTTAAACTGCAATTATTGAAGAAGTACAGGTAGAACGCAGCTCAGAAAGATTCGTTTTAATTTTAAATTATTTTTTTGCCTTATTATTTTCAACACCCTTCCATCTCATTTCAACTTCCCTTTTTTGAAAAACGATTGAACTAAAATGGCTGGCTGGCGTTCTGAACTAAAATGAAATCCAGCACTATGCAGACGAATAGAAATGTATCCATTAATAAGCCAAATACAACCTACAGAATTCAATTTCATAAAGCGTTTAACTTTGCTGATTTTAAAGCCATAATTCCTTACCTGCTTAATCTAGGTATAGATACGATTTATGCTGCACCTATTTTACAATCAACGCCGGGGAGTGTCCATGGCTATGACGGTGTTAATATGCATCAGATAAATCCAGAATTAGGTACACTCGACGAGCTCAGGGCTATTAAGAAACAATTAAGAGAATCCAATATCAAATGGATTCAGGATATCGTTCCAAATCACATGGCATTTCATCCAGCGAACGAATGGCTCATGGATTTGCTGGAATTTGGACAGTCATCAACATTTAGCCGTTTTTTTGATACCTGCTATAGTTCTAATTTATTTGAGCAGGGAAAATTAATGGTACCTATATTAGCAAAGACTTTGGATGAAGCAATATCAGACAATGAAATTACAGTCGTTTCTTCCGATGATAGTCTTCGACTTTCTTATCAAGGAAATGTTTATCCAATTTCACCAGAATCTTATGGCTTTATATTGGGCGATTATTTACGGGACACACAAGCCGATTTTAGCGGCCTTTTGGTTCAGATAAATACCGCTCAAGCCAATGGAGATAACGAAGAGTGGAAGCAGTTGCGAATACACATCTTTAAAGGTCTCTCAGGCGAGATACTTACGTCTACGCTGCAACGCTTTAATGCGGATCCCGATCGTATTCTTGAATTGGTAACTAGTCAGAATTATGAGCTTTGTCCTTGGTGGCATACACATCAACGAATAAATTATAGACGTTTTTTTACGGTCAACGAACTAATTTGTTTAAATGTGCAGGACGAAGAAGTATTCAAGCAGTCTCATGAGCTAATCAAAACACTCGTTGACGAGGGGCTGATTGATGGACTCCGCATTGATCATATCGATGGACTTTATAATCCCACAGCCTACCTCTACAATTTGAGAAAATATATCGGTCCGAAAACGTATATCGTCGCTGAAAAGATACTGGAGAAAGGAGAGAAGCTCCCGATCGACTGGCCTATACAGGGAACAACGGGCTATGATTTTTTATCAGTTTGTAATAATGTATGTTCCTGCCAGTCGGGAAAGAAAATATTGAATAACTATTATCGCAAAGTTACTGGCGAAAACTTATCAATTAAAATAGATCAATATGCAAAAAAATGTAAGATTCTTACAGATCAGATGCAGGGAGAGCTCGACAATCTTGCCAAATCGTTAGCATCACTTCTGGGTGTTGTTGACCAAGAGAAGCGGGATGCGCTAAAGGACATTTTAAAGTCCTTTATTGCACTTTTTCCGGTCTATCGGCTTTATGATGATTGCTTTCCATTGTCAATAACGAACTTCGAACTTGTGTCTTCACTTTTTGAAAAGTTGATGAAGAACCCCGAGCTCGACCAAGAGCTGGTCGATCAATTTCGAAATCAGTTTCAGCAAGCGCAGGTAGCTTATCAATCGCCGAACCAAACTGCTTTAGCCGATTTCTTTCTCCGCTGCATGCAATTGACTGGGCCAGTAATGGCAAAAGGGGTAGAAGATACCTTGATGTACACCTACAACCGGTTTATTGGACATAATGAAGTGGGTGACCATCCGCAGAATTTAGGGCTTAGTATCAAGCAATTTCACCGATTTATGCAGGATCGGCAAAAAGATTGGCCACTGTCAATCAACGCCAGTTCAACGCACGACACCAAGCGAGGGGAGGATTCACGGAGCCGCCTTTTGGTCCTAACTGCTATGGCGCAAAAGTGGGTAAAACAACTGCGCATTTGGCAGGATGTGGTCTGGAATGAATATCGAAAGGACCTTCCGCACCCAAATGATGAATATTTCATCTATCAGTCTTTGGTCTCCTCTTATCCAATGGAGAAACAGGATGCGAAGGCATGTGCAGCATTTGAAAAACGTTTCTTGGACTACTTGGTGAAATACCTTCGCGAAGGTAAAGAACGCTCAAGCTGGGAGAATCCAAATTTAGTTTATGAAGCTTCAGTTCGGGACTTCGCTTCTTTTTTGCTGGACAAAGACCGTCCTTTTTTTACGAGCTTTTATCAATTTATTGAGGCAGTCGCTGATTATGGAATATTGAATTCACTTATTCAGCAAATTTTAAAGTTTACTTGTCCTGGTATACCCGATATCTATCAGGGATCAGAACTTTGGAACTATAGCTTTGTTGATCCCGACAACCGACGACCTATAGCTTATGAATTAAGTAAAAGTCTCCTCGACACGATCGAAGAGACAGCCAAAGAAGAGCGAATTCCATTTTTATGGCGAAATAGACACGATGGAAGAATAAAGCTTTGGTTGATAAAGGAATTGGTGAAACTGAGAAAGGACGATCATACACTTGCACCGGATAGCAGCTATATTCCACTGAAGGTGACTGGTCGATATCGGAAACATATATTGGCCTTCGCACGTAGGTCAGGGGATGAGTGGTTAGTGGTGATTTTACCGCTACATCTTGCCGCTATTGGTAAAATCTCAAAATTTGTGCCCTGTTCATTTGATTGGTCCGATACAAAAGTTCATCTCTTAACTCATCGTTCTGTGACTTGGCAGCATGTTTTGATGGATAGCAGTGGCGAAGGCACAGAAATTCCTATCCATGCTATTTTTAAGGATCTTCCCATGGCGATCTTAAAATATAAAGATTCCACTCAGAAAAGGAGTTCCGGTGTATTGTTGCATATAAGCTCATTACCGTCACCTTATGGGATCGGAGATCTCGGGAATGAAGCTCGCCGTTTTGTTAAACAGCTCCAACGTGGTGGCCAAAGCTGGTGGCAGATCCTTCCATTGGGGCCTACAGACTTAGCACAATGTTATTCGCCTTATAGCACGCTAAGTAGCAGGGCTGGAAATCCCTTACTCATCGATTTAAAGGAATTATTAAAATTTGGCTTGCTGAATAAGGATGAATTAAAGACCTTGAAAATGAAGGGTTTGCAAACAATAGATTTCGCGGAAATAAACAGCTCAAAATATCGGCTCCTTGAAAAGGCATTCCATCGTCTTCCAGCGCAGCCTACGCATGAATTTACCGAGTTTGTAGACCGCGAATCTTCCTGGCTTGATGATTATGCACTCTTCAAAGTTTTGAAAAATAGACATGACGATCGTCCATGGTATCAATGGCCAGCGCTTTATAAGCTTCGCGATAGCGCAGCGCTGGAAGATTTCGCCACTCGATTTGCAGATGAATTGCAACAGGAAAAATGGTTTCAGTTCCTATTTTTTAGGCAATGGAGTGCGTTAAGAAACTATGCGCGTGATTATGGGATTAGGTTTATAGGGGATATCCCATTTTATGTTGCCTATGATTCTGCCGATGTGTGGGTCAATCCGCAGTACTTTTCATTAAAAGCAGACGGTACTATAAATCATGTTGCGGGGGTACCACCCGATTACTTCAACGCCGACGGCCAATTATGGGGTATGCCAACCTATAATTGGATCTCACTTCAAAAAGATGGTTATCAATGGTGGGTGGAACGTTTGTCACATAACTGTACGCTATTCGATACGTTACGGCTTGACCATTTCCGAGCATTTTCTTCCTATTGGGAAGTGCCCCATGAAGAAACTTCCGCAAAAAATGGAAGCTGGGTTGTAGGGCCTGGGTCGGATTTTTTTGATCATGTGAAAACTTCGTTGGATCATATGCCTTTTATCGCCGAAGATCTTGGTGACATAGACGCTAAGGTATATCAGCTACGTAATGAATATAATTTTCCGGGAATGGCCGTATTACAATTTGCTTTTGGCAACGATATGCCCCGTTCACCTCATATCCCGCATCAATATAACCGCAATACTGTCGCCTATACGGGCACCCACGACAATAATACTTCGCTGTCTTGGTTTAATCAAGATCTCGATGGAGCGGGCAAAGAAAGGATCAATAATTACTATGGGCAAATCGTTGAAAATACAAATCTAAATGATGTCCTCATACGTTCACTCTACGCATCCGTTGCAGACAGCGTCATTATCGCGATGCAAGATATCCTGAATCTTGATGGATCTTGCCGCATGAACCGTCCCGCCAGCACAGCTGGCAATTGGGTATGGCGTATGCAAAAAGGGGCATTTGCAGCAAACCACCAGGAAAAATTAGCTTACTACACGAAATTATACAACCGTTAAACATACAGATGGAAACAAAAATTTATACCGGAAGCCCTTATCCATTAGGAGCTACTTACGATGGGGAAGGGGTTAACTTTGCCCTTTTCTCCGAACATGCTGAGGCTGTTGAACTTTGCCTCTATACTAGTTCCGATGAGGAGGAAGTCGCAAAATTTAAAATAACCGAGAAGACGCACCAAGTGTGGCATATCTATCTCTCGGGAATTAAGCCAGGACAACGCTACGGCTATCGGGTATATGGTCCGCACGATCCATCGCAGGGACACCGTTTTAACCCCCATAAATTGTTGATTGATCCGTATGCAAAAGCAATATCAGGTACTGTACAATGGGATGATGCTTTATTCGCGTACACTATAGGGGAGGACGATATGAGCTTCGATACAACGGACAGCGCTCCTTTTGTTCCCAAAGCTGTTGTTATTGATAACAAATTTGATTGGGGGAACGACAGTCCGCCGCGGGTACCGATGCATCAGAGTGTGATTTACGAAACCCACGTAAAAGGTTTTACAGCGACACATCCTGACATTCCCGAAGAAATAAGAGGAACCTATGCTGCTTTGGCACATCCTGTTGCTATAAATTACCTGAAAGAACTGGGTATTACTGCCGTCGAATTGTTGCCGATCCATCATTTTTTGACTGACCGTCATTTAAAGGACAAAGGACTCACTAACTATTGGGGATACAATAGCATCGGTTTTTTTGCTCCCGATGTGCGCTATTCCGCTTCAGGTACACATGGTGAGCAGGTTATGGAATTTAAAAAAATGGTCAAGGCCTTACATGATGCCGGTATCGAAGTGATCCTCGATGTTGTCTACAACCATACCGGCGAAGGTAACGAAATGGGGCCAACACTGTCTTTTAGAGGGATTGATAATGCTTCTTATTATCGCTTGGCGGAAGATCCACGGTATTATATGGATTTTACCGGAACTGGCAATACCTTAAATACACGTCAACCCAATGTATTACGTCTGATTATGGACAGTCTGCGCTATTGGGTTGAGGAAATGCATGTTGACGGGTTCCGCTTTGATTTGGCATCAGCATTGGCACGGGAGTTACACGAGGTCGATAAATTAAGTTCATTCTTTGACGTTATTCATCAAGATCCGGTGATTTCACAGGTTAAACTCATTGCGGAACCTTGGGATATCGGAGAAGGCGGCTACCAAGTTGGCGAATTTCCTGCCGGCTGGGCCGAATGGAATGGAAAATACCGTGATTGTATCCGAGATTATTGGATCGGGGCAGATAGCATGATTGCTGAATTTGCCAATCGCCTTACAGGATCCTCCGATTTATATAGGGGAGATAATCGAACACCCTCCGCCAGCATTAATTTTATTACTGCACACGATGGATTTACACTTCATGACCTTGTATCGTATAACGATAAGCACAACGAAGCCAATGGCGAGGATAATCAAGATGGTGAAAGTCACAATCGCTCCTGGAACTGCGGGGTCGAAGGACCTACAGAGGATGCTACAGTTAATAGCCTAAGACAAAAACAAAAACGAAATATGCTGGTGACCTTGTTCCTGTCGCAAGGTGTGCCTATGCTCGTCGCTGGCGATGAACTGGGCAGAACACAGCAAGGCAACAATAATGCGTATTGCCAGGACAATGAGATCTCTTGGCTGGACTGGACCAGCGTGGATGGAACTTTATTGGATTTTACTAAAAAATTAATTCATTTTCGCCGTGAACATCCTGTATTCTGCCGTCGTAAATGGTTTCAAGGTATACCCATTCGTGGTACGGGTGTCGAGGATATCGTATGGTTTCTCCCAGACGCATCTGAGATGGATGATCATCATTGGCAGGAGGATTATGCCCGTTCCCTTGCTGTATTTCTCAATGGTCAGGGAATTCGATCAGTAGACACCGCTGGTAATAAAATAGTGGATGCCAATTTTTACCTTTTATTTAATGCCCATTGGGAAGATGTCGCCTATAAACTCCCTAGTGAAATCTATGGGGCTTCCTGGAATAAGATCATAGATACGAATAGCGATAGGATAGGTGATTTTGGGGAGTTTCCAGCTGGGGATACGGTTTTAGTTCCCTCGCGCTCGATTCTTTTATTTCAATCACAATAGAGCGACCACTGGATTATGAGCAAAACAGGAATTAGACAATTAGGAGTTCAATACAATGGTGCGCTATGGGAGATTCGCGTATGGGCGCCAAATGCAAAGAATGTCTATTGCATGCTTTATAATATGGGTGTCGAAATCCCGCTAGAGCAGCAAGCCTACGGTTATTGGTATGCCGAAAGTGATCTAATCCGTGCGGGCGATTTGTATAGAATACGGGTAGACGACAACGAATTCCCTGATCCGCTTTCTCGTTCACAACCGGAAGGTGTTCATGGACCGTCTCAAGCTGTAGACCTCGCTTTTTCATGGACCGATCAAGACTATCAGCCGCCGCAACAATCAGATTTTATCATCTATGAGCTTCATGTAGGTACATTCTCGTCGTCCCATGACTTTGATGGAGTTATCAAAAAGATTCCTTATCTGAAAAATTTGGGAATAACTGCTATCGAAATCATGCCGGTCGCTCAATTTCCCGGAGAGAGAAATTGGGGTTATGATGGCGTATTTCCATTCGCGGTACAGCATTCTTATGGTGGCGCTTCCGAATTGCAACGGCTAGTTAATGCCTGTCATGAGGCTGGTATAGCTGTAATTCTCGATGTGGTCTATAATCATGTGGGCCCCGAAGGAAACTATTTTGCGCAGTATGGTCCTTATTTCACTGAGAAATATCGAACGCCCTGGGGCGATGCACTCAATTATGACGACCGTTTCTGTCACGGACAGCGGGATTTGGTAGTCAACAATGTACGGATGTGGTTTGAAGACTTTCACATTGATGCGCTGCGCATGGATGCAGTACATGCGATCAAGGATTTCAGTCCAATTCACATCCTTCAGGAAATCCGTGCGGAAACGGATAATGTGATCGCTAAAACAGGGAAAAATCGATATCTCTTTGTTGAGTGCGATCTTAACGACAGAAGATTTTTAGACCCCTTGGCAAAAAATGGCTTTGCGATGGATGCGCAGTGGCTAGATGAGTTTCACCATGCCTTACGCGTAGCCGTAGGTGAGCCGAAGAAAGGTTATTATCGGGAGTTTAATGGCGTGGAAGATCTCGCAAAAGCCTACGAGAAGGCCTATGTTTTTGATGGGAACTATTCTTTTCATCGCGAGAAATTTTTTGGAACAGATACGGCGGGTATTCCAGGCGATCGCTTCATTGTTTTCAGTCAGAATCATGATCAGGTCGGCAATAGGATGCTGGGTGATCGTGCGGCCTCGCTTTACGCCAGAGAAATAACACGTCTTATGACTTTTGCTGTATTCATGTCACCCTATCTTCCGCTACTATTTATGGGCGAAGAATGGGGGACAGCGCGACCTTTTCCGTATTTTATCAGTCACAGTGATCCAGAGCTAGTAGAGCTGGTGCGGGAGGGCCGCAAGCGGGAGTTTGAAGATTTTCTCACAGATCACGAGGTTCCCGATCCACAGGATGAAACAATATTTAGGCAAGCTGTGTTGGATTGGGACGAATTGAACAGGCAACCATATCAGCAACAGTTGTCCTATTATAAATCGTTGATCGCATTTCGGAAAAGCAATCCGTTGTTAAAAAATATGCAACGAAGTGATATCAGGACTGAGTGCCTCTGTGATAAGAAGGTACTTAGTATCTATGTGGAACAAAAGGAGAGGCAAATGATTATCCTAATGAACTTTTCAGCTCATATTCAACATGTCAATCTACCAGCGGCTGTACAATGGACCTCGTCATTCGATACGAATGTGCAGGACGCCGACCTTTTGGCAGAGACTGACGCTGTTGCAGCGAAGGACTGTTCCTTATTACCATGGTCAGGGTATGCTTACACTTCGAAATAGATCGTTTTGGAAAGATTTAAGGGAGTTGATCTTCAGGAATGAAAGCTATTAAAAGATAAAAACAAATTATTCAAACAACTTCGTTAAAAGTATTGTTTCTTATTTAAATACGGCTTGTCCAGTCGTGAAGAAAGTTTTAAAAGCTAGGTCCTTTCCAACCTAGCTTTTTTATTTTTAAAAGGAACATTTGCTCATAGCTTTGAATACCAGTGGTTTGAACGATAAGCTATTCAGAATAAATTTTAAACAAACGTTTGATCTGTTATTCGTCGCAATTTTTTTTTATCTTAGCCTAAGATATGACATGTTTGAAGAGGGGTGCTAGATTTATGATGTATGGCAAATTATCTCTTTCGAGAATTTCCTATTATTAGCGAATTAAATGATTAAAAACTAGCAAACTATGCGTCAACTGGAGTGTCACGAAGAGAAAATCCACCTATGCGGTAAGATCCAGTCTTTCGGTTTCCTTTGTATTTTTGATGAGAGCGGATGTATTGCCGCAAGTGAAAACTTAACTATCGTCCTTGATATTCCCATGAAGGAAATCCTCGGACGCTCTATTGCTCAGCTATTACCATTGCTATCGTCCGAAAAGGAGTTGAATCTTAAAGAGATTGAAAAGCAAATTAGAGGAGAGATCTTTACGCGTTTTGTGGAGCGTATCCGCATTAAAAATGTAGACTATTACCTGAGTATTTACCAGTACGACGAGCGGACATACCTTGAAATAGAAATCTGTAATGAAAATCATTTAAAAGCGACGCGATTATTTTATTATGCGAAGTACCTTGAAGAACGTCGTGGCAATGCTTGGCAATCATTGACTGTACTGATTCGTCAGATCATTGGTTTTGACCGAGTTATGGTATACCGTTTCGAGGAGGACAATAGCGGACAGGTCATTGCAGAGTCCATCGCAGATGGAATGACCCCATTGATGGGCTACCGGTATCCGGAATTTGATATTCCGGCACAAGCACGAGAACTCTATGTGAAGTTTCTTGCGCGCCACGTAGCTGATGTTGATGGTCCGACTATTGGTATACAGGGTTTGGAGGCTGGTGAGGTAGACTTGACGCGCTGTAGCCTCAGAGCATTATCTCCAGTACATCTACAATATCTTAAAAACGCTGGAGCACGGGCCAGTGCCAGTTTTTCTATCGTTATCGAAGGAAAACTTTGGGGCTTGGTGGCATGCCAGAATAGCGAGCCTTTGAATGTTGATCTCGCCCAACGTCATTTATGCGCTTTTTTAACGCAATACGCTATAAACTACTATCTTTCAGAACATCAAAAAGAAAACCTGGTAGCGCAAACCATTATGGGTGTTATGGAACGTGATCTGAAGTCTGAGTTATTAGTTAATAGCGATATTGGAATTGTGCTTGAACGCTTTGCACCACAAATTCTAGAAATTGCGGGCGCAGATGGACTAATGATCAAGCACGACCGGGGTTCTAAAAGTTGGGGCGATGTACCCACTGAATTGCAGTTGCGTGAGATCGATCGCTTTATAGAAGAGGAGGGTCAAGATGACTTGTTTTTCACATCAAACTTTGTCTATGGCGACAGTGAACCCCCGCAACCGGTTATATTGCCTGGCATTTTGCGGATAAATATCCTTCCCAGCAATAAATGGCACATCTATTTATTCCGCAAAGAACATGTTTACGAAGATGTATGGGCTGGAAAACCCGAAAAAATATATCATTACGATCCCGAAAGGAAAGTCGAATTTCCATCTCCACGGACATCTTTTGAAGCTTGGCGTGAAAAGATGAAAGGCAAATCTATCCAGTGGAAAAGTGCCGAGCTTTCTTTTATGGAGAAAGTCGCACAAATAACCCAACAAGCTATTGCCCAGCGCGGCGGAGAGATTGCTCAGCTCAATAAAGAACTTGTCAGATCCAACAATGCTTTGGATACATTTGGCTATACATTAACCCATGATCTTAAAAATCCACTTTCATCGATAAAGCTTGCTGCCCAGATGATGTTGATGAAAGATGATCTTCCGAAGGATATGTTACGCAAAATGGCACTAAATATTATGGATGCTACTGCGCTGATCACTGAAATGATGGACAAGGTGTATCAGCTCACGCAATCGAATTATGTAGCCTTCAAAACGGAACTGATCGATCCACGGAATAAAATTCTTAACATTCTCGAAAGCTGTAAGCAGCAGTTTGAAAGCGCCCATCTTGAATTTGTTTTGGGAGAAACTTTGCCGATTCTAGGGGAGAGAACACTGTTATACCAGTTGTTCTTAAATCTGATCAGCAATGCCATAAAATATAGCAGCAAAAAAGATCGCCCGAGAGTCGAGGTATATAGTGAAAAGCAGGGACAATTCGTTCACTACTACATTAAAGACAATGGTATCGGAATGGATATTAAAGATGATAGTAATATATTTGATATTTTTAAACGCTTGCCTAACTCGCAGGGATTCGAAGGGTCGGGGATTGGGCTTTCTATAGTAAAACGCATCGTAGATCGTCTAGAGGCAAAAGTCACCGTCGATAGTGAGCTTAATATTGGTACAACTTTTTGTATAACATTTAAAGCCTAATGGACGAAGAAAAAAATCAATAAACCAAAAAAGGAGCCCGAAAGCTCCTTTTTTTTGTTTGAACGTAGCAGCAACCTTTAAGAGCGGTAGAGTTACTATCTGCCCAACCTACTCTTATTCAAAGTTTCATCCAATCTATACTTTGCCTTATTGACAGGCCATCCGATCTTCTGGGATACGAAAATTTAAGAACACTTTTAGAATTAAAACAAACGATTAGTCGATTGGAAAAGTTCCTATATGAAATGGTGAATATTGCCCGTCCAGATGGATATGCAAAAGTTACAGCTGAATTTTCTCCAAAGTTTATACAACAAACGATGTTTAAACCCAAAAATCGATTATAATGAAAAAAAAAGAATTGAAGACTGAACAAGTTGATCCAGTGGAAAATAAAAAGGTCAACGCCCTAAGACCACATACGGCGGACGCCACAGGACAGCAAATGACCACTGATCAGGGAGTCAAGATCAATGACGACCAAAACTCACTGCGCGCTGGAGATCGGGGCGCTACGCTTTTGGAAGATTTTATTCTTCGAGAGAAGATCACACATTTTGACCACGAGCGCATTCCCGAACGTGTTGTACACGCAAGAGGTTCGGGCGCGCATGGCGTATTCAAACTATACAAGCCTTTAGCTGAATGGACAAAAGCGGGTTTTCTTAATGATATCGAAACTGAAACCCCAGTGTTTGTGCGTTTCTCTACGGTTGCTGGTTCGAGGGGGTCGACGGATCTTGCTCGCGACGTTCGTGGTTTTGCCGTCAAATTTTATACACAAGAAGGTAATTTCGATCTGGTGGGTAATAATATGCCTGTATTCTTTATTCAGGATGCAATGAAGTTCCCCGATCTTGTTCACGCTGTCAAGCCTGAACC
Organism: Sphingobacterium sp. UBA7631; assembly: GCF_002483935.1. Lineage (NCBI taxonomy): Bacteria > Pseudomonadati > Bacteroidota > Sphingobacteriia > Sphingobacteriales > Sphingobacteriaceae > Sphingobacterium > Sphingobacterium sp. UBA7631. The sequence continues at coordinate 631,261 of NZ_DLIX01000010.1, read as the reverse complement.
CGACAATGAAATTCCACAAGCGGCTTCTGCCCATGATACATTTTGGGACTTCATTTCTTTAATGCCTGAGTCGACACACATGATCATGTGGCTGATGAGTGATCGAGCAATACCGCGCAGCTACCGCATGATGGAGGGATTTGGTGTTCATACTTTTCGGTTGATCAATGCCAATGGCGAATCGCACTTTGTTAAGTTTCATTGGAAACCACTGCTCGGAGTTCATTCAGTCGCATGGGATGAAGCTCAAAATATATCCGGTAAAGACCCCGATTTTCATCGAAGGGATCTCTGGGACGCCATTGAAAGCGGTGCCTTTCCGGAATGGGAACTCGGCATACAGGTCATTCCCGAATCTGATGAATTTAAGTATGACTTCGACCTGCTAGATTCAACGAAGATTGTTCCTGAGGAGCTGGTGCCTGTTCAGCCTATCGGAAAAATGACTCTAAATCGCAATCCCGATAATTTCTTTGCCGAAACGGAACAGGTTGCCTTTCATATTGGCAATATTGTACCTGGAATTGATTTTACAAATGATCCGTTGTTGCAAGGACGATTGTTCTCTTACACAGATACCCAACTTATTCGTTTAGGTGGACCTAATTTTCATGAAATTCCGATTAATAGGCCCATCTGTCCTTCGCACAACAACCAGCGTGATGGATTTATGCGGCAAAGGATTGATCGGGGTAAAACGAGTTACGGACCAAATTCATTGGGGAATAATGATCCTGCGCAGGTAGGCGAGGCAGATGGTGGTTTTAAAAGTTATCAAGAGCGTATTGATGCCAGAAAAGTGCGGGCTAGGAGCGATAGTTTCCGCGACCATTTTAGTCAAGCAAGGCTGTTTTATAATAGTCAGTCTGAGCCGGAAAAAAATCATCTTGTAGATGCGTTCAGTTTTGAGCTGGGTAAAGTGAAGGCCGTTTCGGTAAGGCAACGCATGATTGGTATACTGTCGCTGGTCGATCAGGGGCTGGCAGCTGAAGTTGCGTTTGCCTTGGGGCTGCAGGTGCAAGAAGAAGTTGAAAAGCCGATTAATAAGAGCCTCCCAGCCGATGCTGATCCTTCCGATTATGAACCTATTCAAGTTAAGGAAAAATTAAAAAAATCGGCGGCCTTAAGTATGCAAAATACGATAAAAGATACGATAAAGAGTCGAAAGATTGCCGTGCTTGCTGCTGATGGAGTAGACACGAAATCATTTCAGGCCGTGGTAGATACGATCCGGGCTCAAGGTGGAATTGTCCACGTTATTGCACCTAAGCTCGGGGAGGTTACGGGCACGGACAAAAAGAAGATCCCTGTGGAAGAAAGCTTTCTAACGGGAGCATCGGTGCTGTATGATGCCATATATATACCTGGAGGAAAGGATAGCGTTGCTACGTTACAGTCCAATGCCGATGCTGTTCATTTTCTAAATGAAGCGTTCAAACACTGTAAAGCAATTGCAGCAGATGTCGAGGCAAGTCCAGTTTTGGAAGCGACCTATTTTTTTAGCAAGGTATACCAAGAGTTTTCAGCGGAGACTGTACTTGATGACGGAATCATAGTTGATCAGGATCCGAAGTCCTTAGTGGATAAATTCATTAAAGCAATTGCCCAACACCGGTTTTGGGAGCGGGAAAAATCGCGCAAAGTGCCTGCGTAGTATCTAAATAATATCCAATGTAGAAATATGCCCCAAAAAGTTTTATACTATTTGGGGCATATTTATGGACCATCCTATTTAAATAAATACTAATGCTGTAGCAGTGTGAGGGCGGTATCATTTCCCTGCTGCGCTGCAAGATCTAACACCGACAAGCCACGGGTATCGAGTAGCCTAGTATTTGCACCATTGTCAAGTAAAAGCTTGAGTACTTCATTTCTACCAAACATGGCTGCAAACATCAGCGCGGTGCCACCGTTCCCATGTTGCAGGTTTAAATTTGCGCCATAACCGATTAATAATTTGGCAATATCATGATAACCTTTAAAAGCAACACCCATCAGGGCTGTGTTTCCACCGTTATCCTGTGCATTTACATCGGCACCAGCTTCCAATAGTAATTGGGCTGCAGCCTGCTTATTGTTATAACAGGCAATGATCAATGGGGTATAGCCTTTGTCGTCTCGTGTATTTACATCGGTATTCTGATTGATCAATTCACGTAAGACTTCGAGATTGCCCAGTCGGGCAGCATGAATCATGATTTCTGAGTTTTGTGTCATAGTGGTTCAGTTTATATCGTAAAAAGCGTTAAATGGGATCGGCAAAAATGCTTCCTGGCGTTCCTTTTTAATTTGAACAAAACTGGGAACCGAAACGTTTGCGCTCATTCGATGTTTTGAAAAGCTTAATTAAAATGTGAAGGTATTATTCTTACGTCAGCTACTGATGAAGAACATAAACTTAGCGACAATATCACACTATTCTTTTTGCTATGGATTGAATAGCGAGTCTGTAAATCTTTAAAATAAACAAAGCCGAACGTAAACTACGTTCGGCTTTGTTTCATCTTTTGAGTTCAGTTTAAGCAGCACCACGAATGACACGTAATAAAACGACAATAATGGCAATGACCAATAACACGTGGATGATATTTCCCGTAGCGTAACCTCCAAAAAAACTTATCGCCCAAATGATGACCAATATAACGGCGATGATGTACAATAGATTTCCCATAATATGATTTTTTTATTTAGAACAGCTTTCGAAGAGTGATAGTTTGCTTTTATATCGTATTTCGATCAATAGGATGTTCAGTTTTCTCAACAACTGTATACAATGTTCATCTGAGTATAAATTGCTAAAACGCAGAATAAACGTATTTCTAACATTTCAGCAGTAAATAAATACCTTATTATCTTTTTTTATTAGTTGCTTATTTTTTGATCATTATTTAAAATAAATGTCAAAAAGCTATTAAACTTTGCTTAATTAGCTTTATAAAATAGGAAAACGTATTTCTACCCTCAACGCTGCTATTTATTTTTTTGCGCAAATGGAACTTCAAATCTAGCATCCTTCTTGTTACCTCTGTTCATGTAAAACCATTTTAAACAATCAGTTGAAAAAAGAAAGAGGATAAGTTATGAACAACTACAATTTAAATGTACTCATCAACGAAAAAAGAAGTTTGCTTAATCATTTTGCTGCTAAATTTACAGCTGATCCGGATGAAAAGGAAGATTTGATCCAAGAAACCTGGATAAGGGCATTGAAGTCCATAGACAACTTTGTGCAGCATCCGAAGTTAATGAGCTGGCTATATGTGATTATGAAGCATACGTATATTAATAAGTATAGAAAAGCCAAGCGGGTGACGGAAATTCAGGATAATTATATTGCCTTAGAAAGTACCAATACGTCTGAACTTAACAAAGGGATCAATAAATTTATGGCCGAAGACATCGAAAAAGCGATGACCAGTCTTACGCCCGAAAATTATGAAATTTTCCGTTTATTTTTAGATGGTTATAAATACCATGAAATCGCTTCCTATTTTAATATGCCAGAAGGCACTATAAAGACCAGAATTCACATGGTACGTAAAAAGCTGCAAAAACAGCTCAAAGTTTACCGCTTAAATTAACTGTTTCGACAACTATAAATAAAAGCTAGGCTTCAATTGTCTAGCTTTTATTCCTCGAAAGAGGACATTTTCCTTTGCAATAAACGTTGTGGTAAAGTCAATCAGAATATCAAAATCAACTTCTTCAATAGCAGTTTTATCGTATCTACAGGAGTGTTGGAGATCGACACAACCTGTCACTCCGCGATAAAAATATTTTTCATGTAGATGCTTTTTTACCTAGCATAATTGTCAAGGGGATGTATTGTTTTTTGAAAATAAGTTCTCGGAAACTGTTTCACTTCAATTTTATTCAAACAAGAAGCTTCCTGCAATTGTTGTTACATATAACTGTATTTATTTCTTAACGTATTTCTTTATGATAATGTTCGAAAAACAACTTTTGCAAACCCTTATTCGGGTTCAGGATAAATTATGTGTCACCATTTCTGTCAATACCCATCGCACACATCCTGATAATCTCAGTGACCGCATAAAAATCAAAAATTTTAAAAGAGAAGCGATTGATAGGTTGTTGGATAAACATGATCAGAAAGATGTTGTTGGTCTGATTGAAAAATTGGAAAAAATAGATCAAGAGCTCGATATCAATTATAATCTTGAAAGTCTACATATTTTCGTTTCTGATACCATCAGTGAAGTTTTCAAGTCCTCTTGGGAGACAAACCAAGAAGGAGTCCATATCAGCAATACATTTGCAGTACGTCCTTTGGTTAAGGAGATTGGCCGTCAAACCAGTTATCTTGTGATGCTCCTTTCGCAAAGCGGTGTCCACCTTTTTCGAGCCACCAATGGTCGTATTGTTGAGGATATCAGTAGCGAAGAGTTCCCGATTCCCGAAAATCAATTCCATAATACTTTTCCGGATAAGAGCAGTGATGCCAAACATCTTGATGATCTTCTCAGGGAATATCTTAATCGGGTTGATAAAGCGCTTTTACGATTTATTGGTGAAGAGAGGATTGTCACGCTCGTTTTCTGTACAGAAGATAACTATAGCAAGCTCTTACAGGTTGCAGATCGCCCCTCGGTCTATTACGGATACCTGCCTATTGATTATAACAACATTGAAACACATCAGTTGGAGAGCCGTGCTTGGAATTTTATGAAACAGGAGCTTGTACGAAAAAATGAGGACTACTTTAAAGAATTGGAAGCAGCTGTGGGCAAGGGCTTAGTGATCACTGATCTTCAAGAAATCTATCGCGCCTGCCAGGATGGCCGCGGGGATATCTTAGTGGTTCAAGAAAGCTTCCATCAGGCCGTAAAGATTCTTTCGGATCGGGATATAGCTATAGTAGACAGCCCTATAGGATTGGACACGATCGACGACATCAGTAGTTTATTGGCCTTGTTGATCGACGAAAGGGGAGGACAGACCGTATATGTTCCTCAGATACCGAATGAGGAATTACAACCTATTGCCCTGAAGACTCGGTACTAGTCCAATTAAGTTAATTATGCTTAGTGAATAACCATTTTTGGAGCTCGTCCGTTAGTAGAAACGGAATGACAATATTATTATGCTGTAAATTTTTAAAAGTTGTGAAATTGAGTTTACGATTTCCGTGCAGCTTTTTGTACAAAACTTCGCTTCCAATATAAGGGTTCTCTATATCTTTTTCACCATGGATAAGCCAAATGTTTTTATGAACAAGTGCGTTGATATTAGATAGATCTGGTACAGCGGCGATAGAAATCATTGCTGCGAATTTTTCTGGGGCCAGGCTCATGAGGTTTTGTGCTGTTGACGCTCCCATAGAATAACCGACGAGATAAATTCGATTTTTATCGATATTTTTAAACTCGTCTTCAATATTTTCTATCAATTCTAAAATTTGCCGTGCATCTCTTGAAGGTCTTGCCTCAAGTATACCATTCTTATTCAATTCGTAGATTGATGAACGCTTTTCAAACTGTGGGGCAACAACGAAACAGTTGAACCTTGTATAAATATCTTCTCTAATCCAGGTTCTTGCCAAATGCTCTAATTGGTTTTCATTGTCACTACCCATTCTAGATGAATTATGAAATGTAATGACAACGGGATATTTTCTTTTTGAATTGAAATTTTTTGGTAAGAGATGCCGGTAAGGTATTGTAACGAACTCATTGGTGAATATCCTTTTCTCATATTGATCCGTGCTTAACTGGCTTAATATTGTTCTAGTTTCAACAAATGTTGCACTATCTATTCGTCTATTATCGTATTTGTGTCTTTGTGCAAAGCAAAAATTACATGTAATTAAATTTAATAGAATACCAAATTGTAGAAAAAAACTTGATCGTTTTTGTAGCATAAGACCTTATTGGTTAGTGATTCGTGTATACTTATATATTAATTCCAATATAATTTAGATTGCGTAATCCAATGGTATTGATTACGGCATTAATATCGTGTTCTGTGCGTTGCAGCTTTTTGTCCACAATAGCCGCAAAAATTGGTCTCTATCGCACAATTGCAATTAAGACATTTATTATTCATTGCTTGGTTAATTGTTTTTTTTGCAAATATAATTTTATTATCGAGATATATCGCCTTACTTCGCTCTTTAATTTCATCGTACTGAATCGCTATTTCAACGAAAATTAGACACAAGCAATTATCTCCGCTCGGAAGCTATTAAACTAGTTTTTTATATTTGAAGCGTAAATCAGTAATGACACTTACACTAAATGGTAGCGACGACGGGTTGAATCGCTCAAAAAGAATGTGAATTTAGAATAGCTTTTATGGAAAATGAATTTTAGATGCATCATTTAGATAAGTTATTGAATGTACATTCTTTATGCTGAAAAAAAATATACCTATTTTATAAAGTAATCGATCCATTTGATTATGTTGAAGCCTCTTGATTTACCAAAAATCAGAGGCTTTGTTTTTCGCCTCGCGTCAAAAACAATCTTGAAAATAACAAGGCCATTTCTGTAGAACTGGCCTTGTTATTTATATTTTTCAATCTAAATGGGTTTTAATCATTTCCATGATCCTCTGACGCATAGGAAAATTTAACTGATTTTTGCGGATAAGCTTCCATACTCTTGCGGCTTGTATTTTTGATAATGGTTTTGATACTAACGCGATCGCCCAATTTATAGTAAGTTTCTACGGTCTGATAATCCAGTAGGTAGGGACCACAAAAGTAATTCCCGTTGTCATCTTTTTCGATGATTCCCTGATAAAGCCCTGTTCTTGTCTCTTTTGGCATGTTAATTTAATTTGAAGAACAAAGGTAGCAAGAGTATTTGGAGAAAATGATATTAAAGATAAAATTAGGGACATTTTATTAAAATTCTGGAAACACCTCCCAAGGGCCATTCTAAATAGCGGATAGAAGACTGAGTGGATTTGATTGTTGGAACTACCAGAATCCGGGATCGAATAATTGCATAAAATCCAGCACCATTTAAAGAAAACAATGGAGCAAGAAGAGGTCAATAGCTCAGGTCTCGCTCCATTGCTTTTTTATTGGATAATAAACGGTCTTTTATTTGCTTTTTACACCTTTTTGAGCCCACACAGAGTTGTTGCACATCGCAGGAAGATGATGGCAAAAGCAGAATGTCAAACCATAGGACAAGTGCTTAAGTATGCCCGTGAGCATAATCTAATTTAAAAAACTAGCGATAGGGATGTTATTCCTTAATAGTGCTCACCAAGATAATGGCGGTTTTAGTTGAAGACTTTAGCTGACTTTGAAAATTGGCGTACATAATCAAATTAGGTTTAAACAAGTCTGAAACTAACCTCGCGGCGAAATAATCGTTATTAATTAATTGTTTAAATATTCTGGTGATCCGTTGTGCAAAGATAGAAATCCTTGGGTATTTACTAAATAGTTGATCTATTTCTTCCCGAAACTGGAATGAAAACTGCACAAAGGATCCTTAGCGATTGCTATGGATAAAAGCGCACCAATATTGTGCGCTTATTGGAAAAGATGATACGAGGAACGTAGGATCTTGTAATTAAAACCGGTAGCCTATGGATAATGCGGTGCGAATACCCGCAAACGGTCCGCTAGTGCTTAGTGTTACGCCATCCGCATTTACTTCTTTTTTGATTTTCATGAGATTACTATCAAATTCATCCAGTTGTCTCCTTACTTCGCGTTGTTCGTCTGCATTTAATGGAGTTTTCCCTTCGAACTTTCCATTGTTGAAGCCATAACCGGGACCGACAATGCGCCAGTCTAAATAGATGTTTTGTCCAAGTTTCCATTGGTTACCGACAGCTACCCCACCGGTAAAAGCATCTAAGCTGCCCGATAGAGGTACTTCACGGTGATAATTTGATTCATCGACGGTTATCTTTGTGTGTACACTATAATTGGCGTATTTGACAAAGGGCGCGATATAGAATCCTTTTGACACTTCTTTATTCCCGAGGTAGAAACGTACTTCGGGGATAATGGAAAAAGCGCCTAATTTAGCTTCGCCCAAAATATTATTATCATCATCAAAAACAGATTCCCATAGGGATTTAAAGGGTAAGTTGGTTTTTGGACGATAACTTATCGTTCCATTGATCGATAGGTGCTCATTGAGCGATCTTTCATACTCCAATGCAATATTCCCGACAGATAGGGGCCAAAGATTTAGTTTGATAAGATTTGATTTTTCTTGTGCTTTTAATCCAGAGATAGTACATATCCCAAGAGTAAGCATCGTAAGGTAGCGCAATTTCATAGTAGTTTTTCCAAAATATAGGTAGCAAAGATATTGGAATATATTTTAGTTCGGAAAGAACAGGTGCGTTCTTCAATTTGTTTTTTAAGCATTATATCTCCTAATGATTTAGAATTGATTTTTTAAAGAACGAAAGCCAGCTGGATTTTGTTCTTTAAATTCTTATTTTTAGAAGTCGTTCAAATTTTTATGCTTTCGAAGGCATATCTTCAGATGCTATGGAAAGTTAAGTTTTCAAGATAAAGGGAAACAGGCAATGGCACAAAATTTAGAACTAGAATATGTGTTTTGAACAATACACTGAGGGAGGACAGCTCCCTCAGTATGATGAACAAATTAAAGTTTGTTGCCTTCTAAAGTGCTTATACTTTTAGCAGGTATTGTTAAGGAATAGACACCTGAGCTGTTTGGTGTTACAGCTCCGACGTTACCCCAATGGCCAGAACTGCTTGCCGTGGTTTGGTAATTGTTCAGCGCGCCGCTTGCAAAACCTGTGAGGTTGATATCCAATGGAACAGCTGCAGTACCCGTGTTGGTGACAACTAAGGCAAACTTACCTGATTGAGGATCTTTGTAAGCCGAAATCAATAAGCCATTTCCATTTTGAACCGCTACATTGATACGCATATAACCTGCTTTGATAAACCTGGAATAATGTCCCATCACATCATACGTTTTTGGAAACTCCAAAGAACCATTACTCTTTGTGCAAATAAGCGCCTCATTATTTTGAAATGCCAGCATCCCTAGCCAAAACACATAGGCATTGGCGTTACAATCCGCCAGTAGTTTGTGCATATTAACGGCCAGTTTCAAGCCGCCTTCAATGCCACTGTCATAATTGCCGCCATCATCGGACGCTTCTGTTACCCACATTGGTTTACCACCAATACTAAAATTCCACATGGACGGACTCTGGTTAAACCCACGTTGACCAGTGATGATGCCACTTATTTCAACGTAGCCGTGCCCCGCAAGGATGTCGACATTGCTTCTGTCCATGCCTGAGAGGAAATTATCGGCAGTTCCCCAGGCCGCATTTTCGGAAGATATAATCTTGGTGGATTGTAGACCAGCGCTGTTTAATTCTGGACGGAGATTGTTGGTAATAAATTGTCCCAAATGCGAAGCGTCCCAATAAGAAGCATCCCAGTCTGAAAAGACATTTTCAGGCTCATTTGAAGGGGAGATGGCATTGATTGTAATTCCTTCATTTTGAAATGATTTTACAAATCCAGTCAGGTAGCGCGCGAAAGCTGTTGAAGAAGTATTAAAATTAAGTCCATTAAACCATTTCGCGGAAATACTGCTCGTATTGGTCTTCATGTATAAGGGCGGAGTCCAGGTACTTGCCATAACGAAGGGAACTTGGAATCTTTCTTTTGCTTTCTTGATGATCCAGACCTGTCCAAGCTGTTCTTTTTCATCTGCTGTCAAATTCTGATAAGTCGCACTATTGGGGTCTACGTCAATCGAAACTCCTGCCGGTTTAATGGTAACGACCTTGGTCTGTTGATTAAAAGGATAGGTATGAAGTACTTTTCCACGAAGGATATTCAGTTTCAATCCACTGCCTCCCCATAAATAATCCAGAATACTATCTCTTTTTGCGGATTCAAAGAATGGAACAATCCGGCCTCCGAATGCACCAAATCCATCAATCTTTTGATAGGTTTGATCCCAATTTAATGTTGCAATTGTAGCTCCTGCCTGTGCGGATACAGCAGCTTTTTTGTTCAGTTGTGCTTCTGGACTCTCAGGAGTTAATGAAGCTTTTTGGCAACTAAAAATAGAAAATGTGGAAACTACGGCCAAAACAGCATAAAGTCTGTTCCAGCGACTGGTTAATTTTAACATAACTTAGTTTTTAAGATTTGTGAATGAATCATTAATTTAATTGTGCTTGGTTTTTCAAGCGGTTCTCATTGTCGTTGTTTTGTTTGCCTCCTTTCTTTAGTTAAAAAAATAAACATTCACCGATTTCCACATTGGTTAGTTTCCGAAAATTAATAATATTTTGGGAGAATTTATTATTACTTCTCTTATTTTAATTTTATTTTTTATTGAATTAAAAATAAAAACATATTTTTTTAATGATAACTTAATTTTAATCCTTCTTTTCTGCTGAAGATGAAGGCTGAACCTGTCGTCGATTATACAGTAATAACTGATGTCTAATGTCATTTTCAAGTTCACTGACCTTGCGTTGATCAATGGTGTCGTTGACCATAATAACGATACCATAATCATCTGTGGGATACAGCACACATAAGGTATTGTAGCCTATTTTAGTATTTCCATCGTGATAGAAATAGCGAACCCCACGTTCATCACGATTGATCATCCAACCGAGCCCCATACCAAATCCATCGTCTTTTCCATAAGTCAGTTGATGTGTTAGACCAAGGGCTCTATCGTTTAGTTTGAGGTTGGCTTCGATGTAGATCAACATATCATTGATCGTTGAATTCATTGTGGGGCCAAAGTAAAACCCGCTCAGATTCGCAAATGGAACAGGCTGACCTTTATTGTCATGGCCCTGTACAACGTCGTTTATTTGTGACTCATCTAAATAGGGCGCTGTATAATGCATACCGAGGTGTCCCTTCAGATATGCGCTGATAAGATGTTCATAGGAATCTTTATAGCTACTTTCCAATAGCGCAATAATTACCACCACAGCCGTGCTATTGTAACTGAACTTTGTACCTGGGACGGTGTCGGGCTTGACTTTCCTCAGATCATCCAATAGGTTGTCACGACTGTACTTTCCAAGATAGTCTACCTGTTCCGGAATAGTGAGCCCCCTTAAACTATCGACAACTTTGGTAGGTAGCGATCTGAAAGTCTTTGGAAGGGCAGAAGTATGATTTGCTAGATGCTTAACGCGGATTCCATGGCCGCGGTATTGTAAATTGGAATAAACCCCTGGCAAGTATTTACGGATATCATCATCGAGGTTGATTTTCTTATCAAGGACCGCTTGCGCAAGTAGAGCGCCGACAAAGGTTTTCGCCACCGATCCAATGTTGTAATAGTTATCGGCGTTTGGTAACTTTTCTCTACTGTAGGTGTAGGTTGTTTTGTGCCCTTTAATATAAATCCCAATAGACACACTAAATGTATTGTTGTTGGAAAGATAATCAACAACAGAACAGTTTACAATTGTATCGAGTTGGTTTTTAAGTTTATGGTCAGTATTGATGGGTGAAAGATACTGTCCGTTTGATGAAAGGCTATTAATTAGCAACAGGGTGCTCAATAGGATAAATAAGGGTTTGGATAGTATATTCATAAACAAGTTAATCGTTCTTGATGCTGGAATCTATCGTCGGTATTCGGAAAAGCATTGGGTTTACAACCTGCCCAAGGCGGGGGATTAGCTAATTTTATTAAAGTGTTAGTGAAAGGTACGAATTGTTATGTAAATATCACAAGGTTAAGTTTTTAAAAGGGCAATACTTCATTTGAACGTATTGCCCCTTTACATGGAATATAAACTACTAATAATTTGCTGTAAACAGGCGTATTACGGCAGTGTTGTTAGATTTATTGAAGGTGCTGTGCCAGTACCTGCTTGTGTAAATTTCGTTCCGGGATTTACGACAGTATTGAAAAAACCACCATTTTTCAGGAAGAAGCTATTCCCGGTTATTCCGCCAATGGCGTCTATCCGCTGGTTATTGGAATAGGTTGCATCAACCGTAAAGGTACTTTCCACGACTTTCAGCCAAGTTCCAGCAGATGTTCGAACCCATTGATTACTATATTCTGCCGAACGTCCCAGAAAGCCGTTGTCGGCGTTGAAATTTTCGAGGAAGCTATGAAATCCTGTTAAATAAGTATTTGTTTTGGGACGTTTCCAACTTGCAATGAGTATCCAAGTATTGGTCGAAGGATCATTAAACCATGCTGTAAAATCAGTACTTCCATTATTATCAGGTTCTCCCTTTAATAAAAATTTATAGGTAGTAGCGGCAGTCCAATTAAACTTGAGGTAGCTTTGTCCGCCAGAACCTTCGCCACCGAACTCTCCTGTCGTGGTATTTGCACCTTTTCTATTTAATGTAATGCGGTCCTCTGCAGGTATTTGTGATGGGTTATCGGTGCTATATGGACTCCAAACAGAAAATAATATTCTGCGCTCTGTCGCTGAATTGACCTGCATTCCGAAATATCCTTGGCCGAAGCCATTTGCCATAAAGTAAGATCCTATTTTATCTTCTCCTGCGGGGACTTTCACCTCGCTATAATAATAGGAAACTTGCTGATTTGTTGGAATGGTATAACTCAAATGGCAGGATGGACCCCGTCGCGACCAATAGTAGGTATTATCTACATTATTGTCACTATAAATTACTGTGCCATTCGTTGCCGAACTATCTAAAATCAAATGGGATACATCGGCAAAGTAACCACCTGACTTGGATACACCTTGAAGATCCATTTTTATATAACCCGCCGCATTTAGCGAATAGGTACCAACAGTGTAATCCTTAAGGGTTCCACCCTTAAGTTTGATTTGTTTACTTACACCGTTGATCGTTAACTTCACCGTACTGCTATCGCCGGACGGTAATACTTTAGCCCTTATTTTAACACGTAAAGCGCCTGCTTGGGGGACCTTTGCATAGGTACTGATCACGCTATTGGCATTGGTCCAGTTTGCCAAGCCATTGCTATTGATGACTTCAACTGCACCGGAAGGTGCTGAAGTAACAAAGGCATTACCACCTAAGGGAACTTCGTATCCGCTTGCTCCAGGGGATGCAGCACGGAGCGATAATTTCTCTTCTAAATTGGTTTGCACCTCGCTTTTTTTGCAAGACAGAAAGCTTGCCAATACTGCACAAAGCAATAGTGTAAATTTGGGATATCTCATAAGTTAAATTTAATTGTTGACTCTAATTTTATAAATACAATTAAATTAAACGAAAATTATTCAATGCAATCGTTTGTGTGAATTGCTTTTGTAACAAAAGGGATACGTTAGATAATCGCCATTGTTTATTTAATGAACTATCATTAGGTAAATGCTGCAATGCGCAATAGCTTAAATAGTCTCTAGTGGTTTGCTGCACACAGCCGTTTTATCTGACGATTTGCTAAGCCATCTCGATTATTCGGCCAGTTTATCGGCATGTCGATGCATAAGCTTCCAATTGCCTTGCTCTTTTCTGAAGATTTCGGTGATTCTGAGATTGAAAATCACTGCTGTATCTCTCCCTTTTACGTTGACTGTCGAACGTTGTATACCCGTCCAGTAAGCTAGCGAATCACATGCATCTTGATGGATCACTTCAAATTTGTTCTCTGCACCCGGAAGGAAATTGGAAGCTCCTTTTTGATTAAAATCATTGACCTCGGATACCCCAGAGATGTATATTCCATTGGGCGGATAAATTGTTGCCGGCTCATTCGAGACAGAAATGTCTTTAAGAGAGTCAAAATGGCCCTCCACAAAATCTGTTGAGGATTTCAATCGGATAGCCATAAATTTTTCGAATTCCAAGAGTGCGTTATTGTCTGTTTTCATATTTCTTATCTGTGTTTGTTAAAAAATCAACCAGTGTGTGAATGTAATTGCGAATATTGTCCATGGTTAAATCGTTTCATCGTCGTAGTGACGCATCATGTAATAAAAATAGTCTATCATCTTCAGGTAGTTTTCAATGCTGATGTATTCATTGGTACTATGCATACTCTGCTGTTCGGCGTGATTAATTTTAATGGGCATAAAACGATAGATATGATCACTGAGATGCTGATATTTGATGGCGTCGGTTCCGCCCACCGTCAGGTAGGGCGTAATAATAAGATCGGGGTATAATCTGCGGATAGCAATTTCCATCATTTTGTAGGCTTTAGCGTCTGTTGGTGAGACTTTGGATGCTTCTCGGGCATTGTCGACTTGTTCGATCTCAACATCAAACCCGCTTGTAGCCTGCTCGACATGATCCCGAACTTCCTGTAGGGTGTTTTCGGGTAGCAGTCTAAAATTGACAACAAATTCAACTTCAGGTGAAAGGACATTGGGGGCATCGCTGCCTTTCATCATTGTCAGTGCCGTAGTTGTTCGCACGAGAGCATTAGTCGAATGGTTTTTCGTTAGTTGAGCCAGAAGTAAAGGTTCAAGAAGCCAGCGGTTAGCGATCGCAAAGCGGGAGGCAAAAGGCATGCTGCCACCAACCTGTTGAAAGAAGTTTTGGATAATGGGGTTGATCTGTGCTTTCATCTGGTGATTTTCTAAGCGCTGCATGATGACTGCCGCTTGACCAATTGCACTCGTTGTTGGGGGCATCGAAGAGTGCCCACCAAGACCTTTAACCTTTATTTTCAGGGATAAAAATCCCTTCTCCGCGCAACCGATCAACGCTACATCCGAGCTGATTCCCTCGACCGAGCCCTTTTCCAGAATGAGTCCACCCTCGTCATAAACGGCTTCGAATTTAAGGCCCTTTTCTTTGAAGTAGTCTGCTATTTTGGCTGCGCCACGTACGCCCCCAACTTCTTCATCAAAACCAAAAGCGAGGTAGATATCCCGCTTGGGCTGTACCTGTTCTCGAACCAGCTGTTCTGTCGCTTCAAGTAAGGAGAAAAGCATGCCTTTCATGTCTAAGCTTCCACGTCCATAAATGCGGCCGTTGGCTACTGCCCCCGAAAAAGGTGCATAGTCCCACTCTTCGGCGATTTCGCTTACAGGGGGTATCGCCTGGTCGCTAGGCCGAAATAGTGATGAATCGTTGTTTTTTATAGCAGCTGAACCAGGAGGGACGACATCCATATGGGAAAGAAAGAGTAGCGGAAGCAAGCTCTTGTCGCTTCCCTTGAGTCGAAAGACCAGCGCATGACCATTGATTGTATAGGTTTCCAGCGAGCGATAGATCAGTGGAAAGTTGTACCTGATGTAATTATTAAGTTCTTCAAAAGGAGCATGATTAAATAATGTCGAGTCGCCGATAGAGATGGTGGCTATTTTGATACCGCCAGCAATTCGGGCAACAATACTGTCATTGACCGCTGGCGGCATTGGCGCCACTTCCGATTTTTTGACTCGCGTAAACGGATAAGTCAGCGTTCTAATGAAAAGCCCAATGAGAAATAGAATAAGTAAGACAAAAAAGATTAAGAGAATTTTCTTCATAACAGAATTCAGATTAATATAAACCACCTACCACATATACCTTGGAAAAAGTCATCCAGCGCATATTCTATTGTTTCTAGTAGAACACGAAAGCCCTTCGTTTGTTTCTTATGTCCCATTAAATGTGCAATAGCTCAAATTCCTGTAGGACCATTTCTCGCCCATTGACAATAATGGAGATTTTATGCTTCCCTGCATAGAATCTCCGGGTGGTAATCAATTTAAAAGATTGCTTTCGCTCAATGCGGTTTATCTCAGCTCCCTGATAAATTCGTTCACTAATTTTAAAAACCTTTCGAGATAGCTGACCATTTGATTTTTGATAATATAACCCATATTCCAGGCGTAGTGATTTAGCGGTGCTGCTTCCATTCTCGATTTCAAAAGAAAAAATAAGATGTTCACCTACTTTAACAGTCGCTGTATGGATGCTGAAATTCGTGACGTGAAAATCGTTACTATCCAGTCCATAAAAGCTTAGAATTGCTGGATGCCCTTGTTTGAGTAAGGTACGGCAGCCATGTTTGATGATAGCATCTGTATTTTTACTGATACCTTTCCATTGCTGGGCAATACCCAAGACAAGATGGGGATGATCCTTAGCGATATCGTTGAGATTGTTGGCTACACTTCTTCTGACGCTCTCGGATGAATCATTATGGAGGTTTTGTAGGATGGACAGGATAGGAGTAGGGTCTTTTTTCAACGATGGAATTGCCATCGCCCAAGGGAGTCGGGGTCGAGATCCTTCGCTTGCAAGGCGTCGTACCTGAGCATGTGGACTTTTGGACCACCTTTCCATTTCCGCGATCATTCGAGATCCATAGTTGATAATAAATGGACGAACGGCAAATTCGCAGCTGATAAATCTCGTGACGATTTCAAATGACTGTACAGCTGTTTCAAAATCTTCGATGCCGTAAGTTTCGATATAGTCTGGAAAAATAACATATTCAAGTCCTCCCGGATGCTTCGTTTTTAGGAGATGTTCCACAACTTGTCTTAGTAAGGCCGCTGCTTCAGGAAAGGAGGTCGGCATAAATTCGTGCAAGACAGCTGTGCTATGTTTTGTGCGCTGTTTCCATTCCATTTCATGAAAACTGCCTGCAAAAACACGTTTGATAATCTGTTCTCTGTTAAAATTGTTATCAACGCGGTGGAACTGATCGGCAATAAACTGATAGAATTCCCGTGTATATATATCTTTAATGAGGGCCATGAGCTGAATAGCTGTTAAATGTCAATTAATGAAGACAAGATACTATATTCGATGTTAGTATCTTGTGCGATGAGCAGACTAGTTAGTAGCGTCTAAACCAAATTTCTTGATGGCCTCAGGGCTCAGTGGCGTGAAAAAGTTAAGCAGGTTACCATCGGGGTCACAAAAAAGCAATGAGCGATTGCCCCAAGGCATTGTTGTCGGCTCCTGAACGATTTTTGAAGCACTATTTTTGATCCGAATATATTCATGATCTACATTTTCTACTAAAAATTCAATAATAATGGGGGCCGTGTTGCCAAATATTGTGGGGCTGTCGCTAAACATTTGCATCGTACGCGTACTTCCAATAGCTATGGTAATCGAACTGGTGGAAACTTCAGCGAAATCTGGTGTAAACCATTGCGCGGTGAGGCCCAGGATTTCTTCATAGAATGTGATGGATTGCTGGATGTCATTTGCAATCAGCCGAATGGATGTTAATTTCATGATGATCTAAATTTATTGATAACAAAATTAAACGGACTATTGACAATAGTCTGTCAATAGTCCGTTCGAAACTGTCAATAAATTTAATGGTTGTTTTTAGATCAGTACGTCGTCAATAATTCCAAATTCTTTTGCTTCTGCAGCAACCATCCAGTGATCCCGGTCGCTAACATCATGTACACGTTGATAGCTTTGTCCACTATGTTTGGCAATAATATCGTACAGCTCCTTCTTTATTTTCAACACTTGATTGGCTGTAATTTCAATGTCAGATGCCTGCCCTTGAACACCGCCCAGCGGTTGATGCAACATCACCCGTGCGTGCTGCAAGGCGCTACGCTTGCCGGCGGCGCCGCCACAGAGTAATATCGCGCCAAAAGAGAGTGCCATACCGGTGCAGATTGTTGCAACATCAGGACTGATCAATTGCATCGTATCATAAATACCTAATCCAGCATAAACTTCGCCGCCAGGAGAGTTGATATACAATTGTATATCTTTTTTGGGATCAACAGATTGAAGAAATAGCAGCTGGGCTTGTACGATATTGGCGATGTTGGATTCTACGGCAGCACCCATAAAGATAATACGGTCAATCATCAATCTGGAAAATACGTCCATCTGTGATACGCGCAATTCGCGTTCTTCGGTGATATATGGAGTCATGGCCAGCGGCATGTGGGATTGCTCGATACCGGAAATGTAATGATCCACCAGATCTTTTTGGACATAGCAGTGCCCTACCGCAAATTTGCGGAACTCATTTTTGTCAATCGTCATGATGTTAAGAATTTAGGATTTGCGAAATAACTTTAGTATTTTTTTTCTAAAAGAGACATGTTCAGGATATGTAAATAATGCTTGCGTTATGGCTTCAATTTCAGTTTTTAATTGTTTGCGCCCAAATTGCTGAATAGCTTCATAAGCTTTTTGTTGCGCAATAACCTTGTCTGCCAATTCTTCGTCCAATACCAATTGCGCTTCAAAAAGCAATGCATCTTCTGGTTCAGCCATTCCAAAGATATATGCTTCTATCTGCTGGGTTTCATTCCATGAAGTCGTCATAAACCAGGGATTTTTCTTTAACGGATTCTCTAACTTTCTCCAGGCATTTGAATTTCTGTACAGTGGCGCTCCTTACGCCCGAATAGCCATATTCATCTGCAATTTCTTGCAGGGACATTTGATCATAATAGAAGCTTTTCAAAAGTTCTAAACATTTGCGCCCGGCAATCTCCAAAAAGCGAAACAGCCTTGCGCTAGAAGGAGACTCTTCGGTTGTCAAAGCAATATCCACTTGATCTAGGGGGAGGTTTGGGCTGGATTGACCATACCGTTTAAGCCATAGATTTTTGGCTGTTCCGACCAAATAACCAATAGCGTTGTTTAGTGGTGTTTCTTTTAAATGTATCTTTTCATAATACACTAGTAAAGCGTCCTGAAATACATCTTTGGCTTCATCTAAATTACCGCCCATGCGACTGACGTACTTAGCCACGATAGGAAATGTACTTTTATACAAGTTCATAAAGAGCAACTGCCGGTCTATTGTTCGATTTGAATTGATCAATTGTTGCATAGCAATATCATTTATAGACATGTACCAATTTAGCGAAAAGTATCACCTTTTATTTGAAAATTAATTAAACAAAAATGCTTCCCCAAAAAGAGGAAGCATTCATTCGCTTATCTGAGTTGACTCATTCCAGTGTATGTTTCTACTGCGCAAGGCTATTTTTTTAAATCCAGTTCCATCTGGATATTACAGCGTTGATAAGTACTTGGAAAGCCATTGATTTTTTGAAAACCTAACTTGTGATAGAGATTGATCGCAGGTTTTAAAATGGTGTTACTCTCGAGAAACAGTTTTGAAGCCCCTAGAGTCTTTGCTTCTTCAATAATTGCTTTTCCCAAAAGATAGCCTATATTTTTGCCCTGCACTGTTGGGGAAACCACCATTTTTGCCAATTCATAGTCAAAATCGGGATGATTCATTTTGATAAGTGAACATACACCTACGGGCTTGTCATTATAAAGAGCAACCATAATTTTGCCGCCTTTTGCCAAAATATACTCCTCAGGGTTGTCAAGTGCTTTATGGTCCGCCTCTTCCAATTCAAAATAGGTGGAAATCCATTCCTCATTCAAGGACTTAAATGCTAAGCGGTAGGCTGGATTGTACGGCACAATGTTGATATCCTTACTTTCACGCATTTTCTTTTGCTCTTGCACCCGTTTTAATAAGGATTTTTGTTGAAGGAGAAATTCCCATTCCGCTAAAGCTTCCCATAGATTGTGCGTAGCTTCCTGGATAATCCCATCAATGGCACGATCGATATCGATACATTGAATTTTCATTCTTTCCCATAGCGTTTTTCCTTTATTACTCAATCCAACCATATTTCTCCGTTTATCCATAGAGCGAAGGTTATCTTCAAGTAGGCCCGCTTCGATCATTTCTTTAACGATTTTAGTGACCGATGGCTGGGAGTGGCCAATCTCTGTTGCTATATCAGTAATTGTCTTGGAATCACCTTCCGATAAAATAAAGAATACGGGAAACCATTTGGGTGCAAATTCAATCTGATAAAGCTCGTGTATCCGGGCGGCTTCTTCTGTGATGTTGGAAGCCATGTAGCGCAATCTGCTACCTAAGGCTATTTTTCCTGTTTTTTCAAATAGTTCCATCGTATTATAAGTAATTATATAACTAGTTATGTAAATGTAGGAAAATAATTTGAATGTTTTAAAATTGAATTTTAAAATTCGACTGGAAGAAAAATATATCGTTGCTTTTTTCGTTATATTTCAATAAATTCAACACATAAAAAACCAGAACCCCTTAAAATAGACCGAAGGACATGAACGAGTTAGAAACTTATTTCCGAAATAATAATGCGAAGCTAATCAATAAATGGATGCATTATTTCGATATATACGACAGACATTTTAGTCGTTTCAAAGGCAAAGAGATCGTGGTGTTGGAAGTTGGGGTTTTTCAGGGTGGAAGTCTGCAGATGTGGAAGAACTATTTTGGCGATCGTGCTAAAATATATGGTATTGACATCAATCCGCACTGTAAGGAACTCGAAGAAGAAAATGTCGAGATCTTTATTGGTTCGCAGTCCGACCGAAAGTTTCTGCGTCAGGTAAAAGAGTCTATTCCGCCGATCGATATATTGATTGATGATGGTGGCCATACGATGAAACAACAGATTGTGACATTTGAGGAGCTTTTTGATCATGTGAAAGACAATGGCGTATACCTTTGTGAAGATTTACATACATCTTATCAGGTATTTTATGGTGGTGGCCATAAAAGGAATGGTACTTTTATAGAGTATAGTAAAAATTTTATTGATTACATCAATGCTTACCATTCCGAGCAACGTGGATTGAAGGTCAATGGATTTACGCGTTCGGTAGGCTCTCTACACTACTATGATAGCATTCTGGTAGTGGAGAAACATCGAAGGGATGAAGCGCCGATCCATATGAAAACAGGGGCGGCGACAGTGAAAGATTTCAATGCGGCTCCCACAGGATTCGATGGATTAAAATGGAAGATTAAAAAACCTGCTTTAACCGTGATCAACAAGTTGCTCCGCTTTTTCCGTATTGGCGGGTTTATGTGGCGCTAACAGACGGGAGCAAACAGACGGGACTAGAAACAAAAAAGGCAGATCATTTGATCTGCCTTTTGGGTAAGTAATCGGGCTCGAACCGACGACCCCTAGAACCACAATCTAGTGCTCTAACCAACTGAGCTATACCTACCGTGATTTTGATGTCACAAAAGTAGTATTATAGCTCATATGTTCCAAATGTTTTTTAAACTTTTTAACTAAACAATTGTCTATCAAAAGGTATAATTTTCAAGTATGCCCATTTAGTGACCCTGAAGAATAATATTGAGGTAATATTTTCAGGTTAAATGTCTAAAAAAGCAGCTTGGTCTTTAATTTGTATAGTATAGTTTATGGGAAAATTTTTAAAATTTTTAATTATCGTAGCCATTTTGGCAGTTGGCGCCTGGTTTGTGTATCATAAATATAACAGCGGACCGACAGTGGAAAGTAAACATCAGCTGTTGGTGGACCGTATTGAAGCCATGGGAAAACTGGAATTGGTCAAATACCGTTACAGTGATGTTGTAGAGCACAAAAACGTGAATACTTTTTTACCGGATGCAAGTGTATTACTCATCGTGAAAGCAGATGCTGTAGGCTGTGTGAATCTGACGAAACTTAGTCCGGAAGATATCACGGTTTTGGGGGATTCGGTCTCCATCAAATTGCCGGCTCCAGAAATTTGTTACATCAAGATCGACCACGAGGCGTCGAAAGTCTATGATACGAAAATGACTTTTTTGCGCGAAGCAGAGCTCGTGGATGAAGCTTATAAAGCTGCGGAAAAAGCTGTTGCTGATGATGTAAAGAAATCGGATATCCTGCAGCAGACCAAGGCCAATGCAACCACCGTTTTTAAACCACTCTTACAGGGATTGGGATTTTCGAAAATCAATCTGACCTTCGAATAGTGCCCAAATAAAAAAGCTAGACAATGTTTACATTGTCTAGCTCTCTACAATAAATCTAATCTCCAGCCATCTCACGACGGGAGGACTTCATAATTATGCTATTATCAAGCCAAGAACAATAGCCAAGTTACATTCGTTTTATTTTTTTGTCGTTGTATCCGGCTGTGGTGTCGGCGGGATTTCTCCACGGGATTCGGCAGATGTGGTGTCGCGATATTGTATCGTCGTGGTATCGTTGGGAACGGAATCACGCATCAGTTCCTGTGATTTTTGATCATCAGTTTTAGCGCCGTTACATCCATAGGCTGCTAAGCATAATAGACTGACGGCAATTAATTTTGTTAAGTTTTTCATATTATCTATCGTTTAATGATGGCATGCCACCTGCATGCACTTAGTAGGAGAACAAAGCTCAGGTCAAAAGCGTTTCGCTTTCTATATTTGCTATTATGATAGAAAAAGAAAATCAATCTTATTTTCTTTATTTTTTAGATAAATTCAATTGTAAAAAACTTTTTACAATTGGGTGCTGTTCCTAGAAGTACATAAGTTCATTAAACAGATAGCTATGATTCAGATAGTGCTTGTTGACGACCATCATTTGGTAAGAAGTGGTTTTCGGCTGATTTTAGAAACACAAGATGACATTACTGTTTTGGCTGATGTTGAAAGTGCTGAAGCAGCTTTGGATGTGTTGAATATCGATCAGCGACCAGATATGATCCTTACGGATATTAATATGGGTGAAATGGGCGGGATAGCCCTCATTGATTTCGTTAAACAGAAATACCCCGATATAAAAATCCTTGCCTTGACGATGGAAAATGACAAACACATTGCCGCAGATGTATTGCGTGCAGGAGCAGATGGCTATTTAGTGAAAGATAGTAGTTGTGATGAGGTACTTTTTGGTATACGGCAGGTTGCCAAAGGAGAAAAATATATCAGTGGTTCCTTAAGTGTTTCCTGCCTTAACGATTATAAAAACTTTGCGGACAGGGCTCCAGACCTAAATCGTGTTTTGTTAAAATATGATATTTCAGAGCGCGAATTGCATGTCTTGGAACTTATCGCACAGGGATACACCAACGGCGAAATTGCAGAGCGTATTTTTTTGAGCAAACGTACAGTGGAAGGGCACCGACAGAAACTGATCGAGAAAACGAATACAAAAAATACAGCTGGTCTTGTCAGCTTCGGTTTTCATCACATGCTCTTACGTTGATTAAACAATAAAAACAAAAAATAGAGGAATATGGCAACAAAAAATGAAAACCGCGTCGTCGGAACCGAAATGGAAAAAAAGAAAAAGGTCAAGTTAGGTGTAAATGGAGAGACACTGCGAGATGTAGGCGATAAGGATCAGGGCGATGCCGAGGCCGGAGTAGACCCGCAGGTGGATCAGTTGAACGACATGCCCAATGATCCTACAGATAGGCCAAAAGAAAGGAAGAAATAAGAAAGACCCGCATTTAAAATTGCGGGTCTTTCTGTTAAGCTTAGTTTCTAACTGAAAATCTGTATCTATTTTCAGGACTAATCGGCACTTGTCCGTGAATGACATTTCTATTTTTTGCCCTGCTTCTCAATGGCTTTAGCAAGTTCATCTTTCGTCATATCGTGACGCCCGGTAATCTCCATTTTCTTTGCCATTTCCAAGAGTTCAGCTTTGGTTTTATCAGAACTTCCGTTTTGCGATCCTTTAGACGCTGAAGCACTTTTTCCTGTTGTTGTCGCTGATTTTTTTTCTTTGTTAGCGTTGCTGCTTTGCGATTGCCCTTTGGCAGTCGTATGGCTTGAACTTTTTGTTGTATTCATAATATACTGTTTTATGTGTTATTTATATGCTGAACATGTTACAAGATCTAAAGGTTGGCCGATTTTATACGTTATTGAAACTGTACTACTACGCTTTGTTCTTTTTTTCTGTCGCAAACGCTTTAATGATGGCTTTATTAAAAGCGGGCAGATCGTCTGGCGTACGACTTGTAATAAGTTTGTCGTCAACCACCACTTCGCTGTCTTCCCATAATGCGCCTGCATTAATCAGGTCCATTTGAATGGCTTCAACGGACGTTATTTTTTTATCACGCACCAGATCCGCGTTAATCAGTAATTGAGGTCCATGGCAAATGGCTGCGATCGGTTTATCCCGTTCCCAGAAAGCATTGATCAATGCAATAGCCGTTTTATTCGTCCTCAATTTATCAGGATTGATGACCCCGCCTGGTAGCAGCAATCCGTCATATCGATTCTCTTCTGCCTCCTGCAGAGCAACATCGACAGGATAGTCATTTGACCATTCATCTCCATTTTTTGCCCGCACTGTTCCTTCAGCCGGTGATATAATGTCTGTTTTGGCGCCTGCATTTTCCAAGGCTTCCTTTGGGCTAGTCAGTTCAATTTCTTCAAATCCATCCGCGACCAATATCGCTATCCGCTTATTCTTTAAATTCTCCATATCACTAATTTTATTTACGTTCTTTCTATACTTCAAGAGAACGGATGTAAATCTGCGAAGGTTTGAAATAATATGATTTAGCGTAGGAAAAGCGTTTTGATTGATAAAAAGGAATAAATCAAACTGTATTTCTTTGGGGGTTGTCTATCCTTAAAATCGATGGTATGTTTAAGATAGCTATTTTTCGGGCCCTTCAGCTGGGCGATCTCCTGTGTTCCATCCCCGCCGTCAGGGCATTGAAGTCGCATTATCCCAATGCCAAGCTCTACTTTATCGGCTTGCCCCATATGCGTACATTGATGGAACGCTTTGATTGCATCGATGAATATGTGGATTTTCCCGGGCATCCGCAGCTTCCCGAAATTGCATATAATCCCGACAATCTTGAACGATTCGTCAAGCAGATGCAAGCGGAAAAATTTGACCTTCTGATTCAGATGCAGGGAGATGGAACTGTGGTGAATGATTTTTTACAGAATTTTGCGGCAAAGCGACTGGTAGGATTT
The DNA here is from genome assembly GCF_002483935.1 of Sphingobacterium sp. UBA7631. Taxonomy (NCBI): domain Bacteria; kingdom Pseudomonadati; phylum Bacteroidota; class Sphingobacteriia; order Sphingobacteriales; family Sphingobacteriaceae; genus Sphingobacterium; species Sphingobacterium sp. UBA7631. Next base: position 606,632 of record NZ_DLIX01000010.1, on the reverse strand, counting down.
CAACCAAGAGCTTCAATTGACAACCCCGACTGGATGACTTATCCAGGAAAGCTTCACGAGGTGAACAGGCACCTAGCTCTTATGGAATTTCTAGGTTTAAAAATTCCAAATCGTACAATGTATTTCCCCTTATTTCCCGAGGATTGGGAGGCCTATAGGAAAATAAAAGCTGAAATAAACTATCCTTTCGTTATTATCCATGTGGGCAGTCGGGACGCCAAACGACGCTGGCCTATTGAAAACTTCGGATTTCTTGCGACCTTAATGCAGCAAATGGGATATCAGATTATCCTGACTGGGGTAAGTGCTGAAGAATCTTTGGTCAATGAACTGCAGCGCTTACTTGAAGGACCTGTGCTTAACCTCTGTTCCAGACTTGATTTGGGTACGCTTGGCTGTCTTTTGAAGGAATCGACTTTACTTGTATGCAACTGCACAGGAATATCCCATATTGCCGCTGCCTTAGAAGCAAAAAGTGTGGTCATAAGTTTAGATGGTGAGCCCGAGCGTTGGGGGCCACTCAACACAGCACTGCATACCACTTTTGATCTGACCAAACCTATCGCCATAGAGCATATTGTACGCGAGATCAGACGGGTACTTCCGGCGCTGTCTGTTTTTGGGAGGAATGCTTAAGTAATGAATTCAATTTATCCATGATATTTTCAACACTTAACGGTGTCATTCTAGATGATCCATTCTGCTTATCGACAAAGCTGCTAATCGTATTTTTGGAGCGCAGAGCAGGGTCGACGGGGTAAAGGATAAAGTCAGTATCCTGCGACCATGGGATATGCTGCGGGTTTGTCTGAGCGTAAAGAACCAACGTTGGTTTTTGTAGCGCGCAGGCAATATGAGCAACGCCCGTGTTGACCGTGAGCACAGCATCTGCATGTGCTACGAGGAGTAGGAGATCATCAATTGTCGTCTTTCCAATAAGGTTAATCAGATTTTCCCTTTCGAGTTCTGAAAAACATGATCTCAGGTAATCGTTGTATTCCTTGCCAACAAGTATGACCTGAAATGCTGAATCAAGCAGCTGCCGCGTCAATTGTTGTGCGACAGCACGGGGAATTCGTCTTTTTTGCTCCGAAACATCACAATTGACAATAATCTGTTTCCCCCCACGTAAAGGAATTAAATTCGATAATTGACCTCGGGGTACAATTAGGCTCGGTAATCGATTGATCGACCGGCTGATGCCAAGCAGTCTAACCAGTTCGAGATCACGTGCTATCTGATGCTGTACCTCAAACAAAGGTTCTTTGTCTGGTATCCAATGGGTAAGCAACGTATAGGGATTTTCGCGCATATAAGCCGCTCGTAGGGGGATTTCCGCTAGATATGCCAACATGATCGAAGCCATTGGATTTTGGCTGTATACGTTGAAGATAATACAACTATCAAATTGCCGGTTTTTAATGGTTTTAATCAATGCTTCAGTCGAAGCAACCGTGTCATGCGAGCTCAATTTCATCCAAGGGGCATCGTATTGTATATAGTCATCGACAGTGCCTAGGTAGGGGATAATGGGAACAGCCATTTCTGACGCAAGTAATGTGATTTTACAATTTCCATTCGCTGATTTAATTTCCTGAAGCGCTGCATTACTCATGATCAGATCGCCCATATTGTCTAAGCGAATGATCAACATGTTTTTACAATCTTTCCAAGTCCCCATTTTAGCTGATTTTCTTTAACAGTTGATTGTCCTTTTCCTTCACCCGCTGAATGATTTTAGTAGTCGACTGCTGATGGACATGCGGAATAAACACGAGTTGTGTCCCTAGTATTTGCAGTAGCCCTTGTTCGGCCAGTTCTTTATTTTGGTATGCTTCACCTTTTACAAAGATATGCGGTTTAACCTTTTCGATGATCGGGATAGGGTTGTCCGATAATTCATCACCAAACGGTACAATATAATCTACAGCTCCAAGCGCCCGCAATACTTCAATTCGATCGTCAAGCGAATTGACAGGTCTTGTTGCTCCTTTTAAACGTCTGATGCTCTCGTCTGTATTGATGCCGACAATCAAAATATCACCCTGTGCCTTAGCTGCACCGAGGTAATGGGCATGGCCGGCATGGAAAATATCGAAACAACCGTTGGTGAATACGAGTTTATTTTCTTTCCGAAGTCCATCGCATAGTGCTTCAAGATGATTCAGGTCGGTAATTAATTTATCATCTTTGTTCGTAAGGCGCTGGGCTAATTCCGTGCAGCTACAATGTGCTGTACCATTTTTTTGTATACCGATCTGTGCTGCCTTTACACTCAGTGCTATCGCAATATCCGCATCAAGTTTATTATAGTAAGCCAAGCAAAGCACGGTCAGAAAGGTGTCGCCAGCGCCGGAGAAATTTCCTTCTTTTAAAGCAGGAACCCGGTAGTGCTTTGCTGAACCACCTTTTTTTGACAGGATGACACCATCCTTATCGAGGGTAAGTGCCACCCAGTTCGCCTGAGACAAGGCAGCTAGGCTTTCGGGCCATTTCGATGCTTGTGTTAGGCGGTCATCCTCTTCTTCCTGGCTCAGGATTTTTCTTGCTTCGTCATAATTGGGCTTAATTAAGTCGGGATTTAGGCATGCATACTTGTCGTAATCTTTGCTGTCTATGGCAATAATTTTGGGCTCAATCTGCTGTTCTTCGGCGAGCAGCACAATGAGCTCATCCGTGATGTTACCTTTTCCATAATCTGCAATAAAAACAATGTCGACATTTTGAAGGGCTTTTTTTACCGCTGTCAGATACTGGTTGGCTAGCGCTGCACTAAAGTGATACTTCTGACCAATATCATAACGCAGCAGACAGTGTCCATCTCTACGTAATCGCGTTTTTGTTAGTGTCTGACAATTTTTATTATAGAGCAGGTCACCGGTGTCAATTCCCTGTCGCTGCACACTGCGTGCTATTGTCTGTCCACTGCTATCGTCGCCCAACAGACTAACGACCGACACGACGGCCCCCATATTGCTGAGGTTCGTGATCACATTCCCGGCTCCGCCAAGGCAATGTTCTACGGATTGGACATCGAGCACGGGTACGGCGACATCGGGAGCAAGCCGCTTGCATTCCCCATCTAGATAAATATCCAGCATGCAGTCTCCCAAAACAAGGACCCTTGGATTGTCAAAACCATTTTCGACAAGTTTATTTAATGCTATATCTTTCATAATCTACTTTTTCTGAGTTGATAAGTTGAGCCAATCCGTAAAAATCATCTACGATGAAATCTGGTGTATATTTAGGATCAGAAATTCGCTCCTGTTTCCTTTCTTCCTGGCTTCGGTCTACCAATATGGTCCTGCAGCCTGCCGCACGGCCGGCGCCGACATCACTTAAAATATCGCCGATCATCCAAGATTTTTTTAAATCTATGTGCAGCTCCTTGGCAGCCCGGTAGAGCATGCCGGGTAAAGGCTTACGGCAGGAGCATTGCGGTTCGTCCATGACATAGCCGTGTGGACAATAATAGATACCGTCTAATTGGATGTGCTCGTAGCGGAGTAGTTCGTGCAATGCTGAAAAAGCGACATCCAAATCTTCAGCTGTAAAATAACGTCGGGCTATACCCGACTGATTGCTGATGACAATGAGCTTATAGCCCCTTTTTTGTAACCCTCTTAAAGGCTCAAAAATGTCGGAATAAAAAACGATGCGTGCGGGATCAACGTTGTAGGGAACATCCTTTATCAGCGTTCCATCCTTATCCAGAAATACAGCGCTCTCCATCATGATGCGATCAATTTATTATGTATAACGAAGTGTTCATTTTTCCTGCTCAGATTTGCCATCCGCTGTTCCACCAGTGCGCAGAGCTGATGAATAATATGTAGCTGTACTTCCTGAATACGGGCCGTGTGATCGGAAGGAACTATGAGATTGTGATCTCCGAATTGCGTGGCATCGCCACCATCTTTTCCCAGCAAATTTGCACAAATGACCCCAGCTTTACTGGCTTCTTTCAATGCGTTTAGGATATTGGGCGAGTTGCCACTTGTACTTAAACAGATCAGCATATCTCCTGGTTGCCCAAGTGCCTGTACCTGTCTTGCAAATACGCTTTCGTAGCCAAAGTCGTTTGCCCATGCGGTGAGAACCGCCACATCAGCGTTAAGCGAGATCACCGGATAGCCGGGACGCTGTGGTATTTCAAATCGACCCACGAGCTCGGCAGCGAAATGCTGGCTCTCCGCGGCACTACCACCATTGCCGCAGATCATGATTTTTTTACCTTCACGCAAGACGGAAACCATTTTAGATGACAGTCTGGCTATGCCAAGCGCCAAAGATTCTGCCGCTTTTTCGAAGGTCTTTGAGGAACCCAAAAAGCTTTGCTTGATTTGTGTAATTGTTTCTTTTTCGGTATCCTGAGGCAAACATTGTGCATAAAGCTGCGCAATGCTTTCGCTGACCACTTTCCACGTAAAGGATTTAACATGGCGTAGGGAATTAACAGAAAATTTCAATCGTTTACGGTCGTTATTTATCAGGTCAACAATCGCAGCAGACAATTGTTGTGGCTGTTGTGCCGCTACCAAAAGGCCGGTATCTTCATGCCTTACCGTAAACGATATACCGCCCACATCGGCACCAATTACGGGCGTACCACAGGCCATGGATTCCAGCGGAGTAATCCCAAATGGCTCATACCACGGCGTGGTGATAAAAAGCTCACTTGCAGCATAATAGTACCTAAGCAGATCACGACGCTGTTGTCCCGTGAAAATGACCTTATCTTCCACTTTTAACTCGATACACAGATGATGCAGACGATCAAATTCTGCGCGGTCTTCCGCTGTCGTCAGATTTCCACCAACGACCAATAGCCGCAATTCGGGCAGCGCATGGTGCGCATGGGAAAAGGCTTCGATCACATTGTCTATTCCCTTTCGTTTCACCATGCGACCAAGTTGCAAAATGTAGGTGTACGCGGAATCAAGTCCAAGCTTTTCCTTTGCTTCGGTGCGATCTGTTGGATGAAAATCAGCCGGATTAAAACCACAGGGAATAATTTCTATTTTATCCTGTGGCGCCTGATAATGTTGAATCAAGTCTTTCAGATCGTTTGGGCATTCGGCAATGACGCGTTCGGCTGCCCAAATGATATCTTTCTCAATTTTTTCACGAATTTTCGGAAATTTGTCTGAGCCCCCCTGGTGTAAGCGGCGCACCGCACCTAGGGCATGAAAAGTAATAACAAAGGGGATATGCAGTTGTTTCTTGATTTCCATGGCCACCATACCTGACAGCCAAAAATGCGCATGTACCAACTGGTAGCTCAGCTGGTTAGCGGTCATAAATTCGATTGTATGGGCGGTAAATTCATCGATATGTCCATAAAGCTCTTCCTTTGGGAGTATATCTTTGGGGCCTGCGACAATATGAATGACCCTTATATTTTGTTTCCAGAGGACGACCCCTTCTCGGCTTGGATGCTCACATCGCGTATAGATGTCTATTTGATTGCCCATCAAAGCGAGCTGCATGGCAACCTCGGCAACATAAACGTTTTGGCCGCCGCTGTCTTTACCTCCGAGGGTCGCTAAGGGTGAGGCATGATCACTAATAAAAGCTATTCTTTTTTTCATGATAGTATATATTGATGAATTTTTTCATTAATTAAATTCTCCCATTGTTGTCCAAATCGAACTATGTCGAAAAGCTCTTTTGCTTTCTGCTGTGCGTTTACACTGAGCTGCTGTGCATGTTGGGGATTATTCAGCAGCATTTTCATTTTAGCGATGAGCTCTTCGATCTCTAAGCCGATATAGCCTGTTTTTTCATTTTCAATAATGGTAGAAAGCTCTGTGGTAGCCAATCCAACGATCGGAAGACCCACCATCATAGCTTCGCAGATTGCTAAGCCCAAACTTGTGTACCGTATTGGATTGAAAAAGAAACGATAGTCTTTAATAAATTCGGGTAGGCGCGGATGGAGCACTTCACGAAGCCCATAGGGTTCGTTACCCATTCCGATGAGATCTAATGGTACCTGCTTTTGTACATACTTGAAAATATCGCTACCTAGCATGCGTCCACGGGAGGGAAGGTTGTTGATAACGACAATCCCTTTTTCCAATCGACCATTGTAAGCGACATCGTGTGTATCTACACCATGTGTGATGACACGTACATCCGGAATATTTGCCTTCCACATTAACTGGTTGAAGTGTGTCACATGCACCAGTGTAACGGCTGGATTGGTGACTGGATGAACTTCATCACAGGGATGCTGCCATGGCGGGTCGTGTTCAATATAGATACGAGGTAACTGTTGCTGCACTTCAGACAGGATCAGATATTGATCTTCCAAGTAATTTTCATCGCATTGAAAAAGGATAAGATCTAGGTCGAGATTACGCACTTCGCCGGCAGGAACTTCAATCACATTGTCGCCAAAAGGGAAGGTTGTTCCCCGTCCGCCATAGCGAGGTCCTCTTTCGGGCGTATATGGAATATATAAGATATAGTCACCTTGGGATAAATAATACAAGTACGATCCATGGATATGCCATGTTAATACGCGTGGTTTGTGTGTCATAAACAATTTTTAATTTCAACAATGGAAAAACGCCGTTTTTAGCGATTCAATTTCGCAGAAGGAAACGCGCTTTTAACCTTTGCTTAATGAACGGCTGTGGTAACGACTTGGTTGGATGGACTAATACCCAATTGTATGTTGGAAGTACTTCGCCGAACGTATTAAGCTCATTAATTCATTTTAAGGGAACTAACATCCTGGAGCAGCTGTTACATGAGAAAAGGCTATGGATCTCAGACCGGTACATCATCTCGAAACACAAGATATTGACAAAAGCCTCCGAATGGTCATCATAGACGGTGTATGTTCAGAGGTTGTTGTCTGTTTGAGCAGCGGTGTTATTTTGGTCGGAGCAGGTTTGTTGATGGGAGCAAGTAACTTTCAGCTGGGACTGTTGGCGGCCTTTCCAACCTTATGTAATCTTGCCCAGCTGTTAACCATTCTCGTCATGCAGATTTACCCGAATCGGAAAGTAATAACCGTATTCGCTGTATTTCTTGCAAAAATGCCTTTGGTCCTGGTTGGGCTTTTAATGTGGCGGGAAGTCGATTTCTCTTTTACGACCTTGCTCAGTTTTATGTTCATACATTACCTTCTCAGCGCGATAGGTGGCGCAGGCTGGAATTCCTGGATTAAAGACCTCGTTCCTGAGGAACGTTTGGGTACTTATTTTTCCAAGCGCACGGGCATCATGCAATTGACGAATATTACAGTTAGCATCATTGTCGCAGCGTTAGTTGACTATTATACCAATCATGCCGTTATGCAACTACCAAAGCTCTACGGCATATACTTTTTAATCGCAGGGGCTATAGGAGCAGTTGGTGCCTTTTTTTTGGTACAGGCCAAAGAGCCCAAACAACAGATGTCTGGGGGACATTTGGGAAGTTTGTTGCTACAGCCGCTTAAAAATAAAAATTTTAAAAATTTATTGATCTTCAATGCGGCTTGGTTGTTGGCGATTAATTTAGCGATACCCTTTTTTACGGTCTTTATGTTAAAAACATTGGGGCTTTCGATGAAAATAGTCATCCTCCTTACTGTTGTCAGTCAGATAGCCAGTGTCCTGGGCCTACGCTTATGGGGAAACCTTTCGGATCGTTATAGTAACAAAAGTATTATCTACCTCACAGCACCCATTTACATTTGTTGCATTTTATTATGGATATTTGTCGGAATCTATTCGCGTGCATTGCCCAATTTACTTTTACTCCTATTTCTGCATATCATGACGGGAATCTCCACTGGAGGCATTAATCTCGCCCTCACAAACATTGGCCTGAAACTCGCTCCCAAGACAGATGCAATTGTCTATATCACTGTAAAAAATATGGTCGCTTCGTTTTTTACAGCCTTGGGACCTATTTTAGGAGGATTGTTAGTTGATTATTTTGCAACTCGCGAGCTTCAGATTAGCATCTCCTGGAAAAGTCCCAACCTCCAGACTATCGCCAAACTGATCTATCTGCATGAATGGAATTTTCTATTCCTTATTGCCGCACTTCTGGCATTTATATCGCTCCGTTGGCTGGGAAAGGTACAGGAAAATGGCGAAGTAAGTCCACAGCTTGTCAAACGTATTATGAAAAAACGTTTTCGTGCCGGATTGAAAGAAAGCCTACTTGTGGGGAATATTATCACGCTTCATACCCAACTCAAGCAGATTGTTAAACGAAAAACCAATGCATCAGATAACGCAATTTCGGACGAGTAAAAAATAATGCTAAATATCAATGAATGCAAAGCCGGCTTCACTTCCATGCTGGGCCATTAAAACAGGCACTGCCACATTGTAAATCGGTATTCCAGAAGGGGACAGGGCCTTGAATTTTCCGGCATGCGCATGCCCGTGGAAGGCAGCACTTACTTTACGCCGTTGCAAAGGTTCCATTAAATGCGTTGACCCTAAAAAAGGATAAATTTGCTCGGGCTCACCTAAAACAGTTTCAGCAATGGGCGCGTAATGCATTAAGGCAACTTTTTTTATGTCTGCATGTTCTTGTTCGAGGCGCGCCAAAGCTCGATCTAAAAGCAACGATTCGTTTACAGCTTCCTGCACAAAACTTTTCATGGCATCTTCACCAAACATTGATAACATATAACGGTCAAAACCACCGCCAAAGCCCTTTACGCCAGCAAAACCAATATTTTCGATCACGATAGCTTCACCATCCAAGACCGTAATTTTACTGTCTGTCAAAATTTGGCGGATCTGCTTTTGTCGTCCTTTCTCATAGTCGTGATTTCCCAGTACGGCGATGACTGGAACCTTAATGGATTGGAGTTCAGCAACGAGTAATTCTGCTTCTTCTTCATCCCCCGTATCTGTTAGATCACCGCAAAGTAAAAGGACTTTAGCCTTTTCCGAAATCTCCTCAAATTTGGTTTTCCATTTTCCGTGCTGGTTTGCATTCATATGTATATCGCCCAATGCGGCTATGGTTGTCTTCTTGTTCATATTAAACAGTTTTTATTGTGTATGACTTATAATCCCATTCTTTAATATCAATTTCATATTGCGTTTGATCTATAAAGGGTCCCAGACAAACTTTCTCCAAACAAGGAGGCAATTCATATTGATCCGCTGCGCGTTTAATGAGCTCATCAAATAAGTCTTTTGGGAGAATATCGCGATAGTCATGCGGATAAGTAAACTGAAAGATGAGCATTTGAGCCAACAAGAGGTGCCAATGTTGATCCATTCGCGTTAGTAAATGGTTCCAGTCCAAACTTTTTCCATATTTTAGCCAAATATGGTTAATATCGGCGCTGTCATGCCGCTCTCTGTTTTGTACATATAGCTTACACCATACTAGCTCTTCTGCTGGTACATAACGTACATCAGCATCAAAAAGAGTACCTTCAGGTGCTCTGTCAAACCAATCCTGCTCAACAGTGCAATTGTGATTAACACTATCGAAAATAATATCAATGAAATAGGGGTCTTTGTAAATCTTGGCGAGCCATCGCACATCTGTCAATTCGGTCTCATAACCATTAGCGGCAAGGTGTTTAAGAATTTTTGGGTATTCGCTGCTTTTGCAAAAGATATCCATATCCTTAATAGGCCGTATGATCCCCGTGTAGTGAAACATGGCTAAACCACCGCCCACCATAAATTGAGCTCCGCTATCCTGGAGCAGCCGCAATGTATCCTGAAAGAAGGCGAGACAATCTTCAGGTGGATTATCTAAATGAATCATATCGTTTGCTTTTCTTAAAGACAGTCAATTAAATGCAGTAGTTTGTTGACTGTCGATGAAAACGTATTATCCGCCTGTTGAATAGGTAAAAGTACTCAATTTGAAAAATGAGGGAACAGGGAAGGCTCCTACCGATGTTCTGAGATAAAGTAGGCTATTTTGAAATAAATAAAGAGCACATTGCTTCATGATGAAGATGGGCGTATAACAACGATCTAAACGGTATAAAAATATGGACAGTTTTTTTGGCTCTGGTGAAGACCTGACGATGATACAAATGGGGGCGCGTGCGTTTATGATGTTTATCATCGCACTTTTTTTGGTTCGATTGGGCGGAATTCGAATTCTCGGCCGAAAGTCTGGAGTAGATTTCGTCATCATTATTATGCTAGGTGCGGTATTAGCGCGGGGAATAGTTGGCGCTTCGCCATTCCTGTCAACCGTGTTTGCCGGCTTCGTGATGATTATTGTCAATAAAATCCTAGCCCAGGTATCGGCCAGGCTTCCCTATTTGGGTAATATGGTAAAAGGTAAGCCCGCTGTTTTATACAAGAACGGTAAAATCCAATGGGATCAAATGGACCGGTTGGGGGTAAGCCGTACTGATCTACTGACGAGCTTGCGGTTAGAGACAAATAGTAAGCACCTCGATGAAGTGGATATGGCTTTGATGGAGCCGAATGGGCGAATAAGTTTTATACTCAAGGAAAAGGCATAAATACTTAATTGTTAAGTTGTTATTGAAGTTATATGTACTTAATAATAAAATAAATCTTGCTATGGAAAACAAGAAAAATTATTCTTTTTTTTATCGTAATGGCCTAAGCCTGGTGTTTGCAGCGCTTTTTGTCTTTTCCCTAGGCATGCAATGTTTTACGGGTTGGAAAGTACATAATGAAGAGTTGCTGGAGGCCAATCGTGCACCACTGGACATCATTGATTATTTGAGCACAGGACATTTTACATCCGCAACTTTTGAAAATTTCGAGAGTGAATTTCTTCAGATGGCGATGTATGTGATTCTGACGGTGGGATTACGCCAATGGGGCTCTGCTGAATCAAAAAAAATAGGGGAAAAAGAAGAGGTAGACCGTGAACCGCAGCCCGGCCCGAATACGCCTTATCCTGTTAGAAAAGGTGGCTGGCTGTTGAAATTATATAGTTCATCGCTATTCATTTGCTTTGCGCTACTTTTTTTGGGGAGTTGGGTTATGCACTTTTATGGAAGCTGGAGACAGCACAACACCGAACAGCGGCTTGAAGGTTTACCGGTAGATGACGCATGTACGTACCTCATTATGCCTCAATTTTGGTTTGAAACTTTCCAGAACTGGCAAAGTGAATTTTTGTCTGTTTTGGCCATTGTTGTATTCACCATTTTCCTACGTCAAAAAGGATCACCTGAATCAAAGCCCGTTGATGCTCCACATAGCGAAACGGGGAAGGGGTAACGAATAATAATAAAAGGTAAAAACTATGATTAAATATTTGTATTTGGCCATCGCATTCGCAGCTGTGGCAGCAACATCTTGCGATAATAGAACCAAAAGTAGCGAAAAGGAACAGAAAGTAGATACAACAGTCAACCAGAATGGTCTACCATTAGACAATATTCACCGTAGCCGTGGAAAAGATACGACTAAAAATAAGGCTGGGACCGCACAGGAAGCTGTACCATTGGACAATTTGGATCGAACTAAAGCTGAGGATTGAACAGGCAGCGTTGATTAACATGAACACCTGTTTGTAGACGTTTGACCTGTTGCGTACTTCTACGATAGGGAGATATTTTTACTTAAATGCGAACTAAAGAGAACCATTGTTTTTTTTGCACTGTTCACTTTTCGAATAATTTCATACTTAAACTCAAAACATATGAAAAAGATTAGTTTATTGATATTGGCAATCCTTGGACTATGGGGATGCGGCAATAGCAGCAATAAAGGCAATCAGGCAAACGGCAGCTATGATTCCTCCAATACACCCGATGATGGGCAGGTTGGTGTTGGTATAAATGACTCGCTTGGCCGGGACAGCACCGATTCTTTGCAGCGGCAGCCTTCTCCGGCTAAGCCCGATTAAACATAAAGACAAATTTAAAACGTAAAAGATTATGGGCTCAATAATTTGCGCCATGCTAAGGCTAAGCTTGGTCATCCAGCTTAGCCTATTTTGTTCTACGATGCACGCTCAAGAGGTCGATTCCGTTGAGCGATCGAAGGATTCGGTCAGTATTCTTGATTCGTTGCCGAGTAATCCACTGGCCTCGGCGAGAAACTTTTTGGAACAATGGCGTGAGCAGGTTGATCGTTATTATACTGGATTGGACAGCGTAAAGCGAGGAGTGGCCTGGCAGCGGCCGGATGATGGCCGGCTCGTGCCCAGTCAAGTACAGCAGTATATCAGCCTGGTTAAACCCGCTGTGCACGATCTACAGGGAAAAGTTACGGTGTTGCGCAAGCAAACGGTGCCCCAGGACTCCACGGCCAACTCATGGCGGGCTGTGCAAGATAGTGCCGCAACACTAGAACGGGATATTGAATCGCTCCTGTTGGACATGCAAGACCTTGGCGACAAGGCCGAGCAGCAGCAGAATGTGACTCAGGCAGCGCAAGAAGGAACCTTTTGGTATCACTGGAAAAGTATAATACAAAAGAACCTGGAGCAGGATGGACTATCGCAGCGTTACTATGATAGTGCCTGGGATGGCCGTTTCCTCCTTATCCTACTGAGCCTTATTTACTTTTATTGGCTATATCAGATGCGCAGACGTGCCATAGGGGCCGAAGAGACATTGCCCTTACATCGCAATCAACCGTGGTGGATTCCTGTCCTCAAGTTTGCGGTCTTTTTCCTTATTCTCCTGCCACTGACTTCCCTTAGAATCCCCGTGATCGTGCTCGAATTGAGCTATCTGCTTATTTTCGGCTTTCTATATCTTTTGATTCGCTCGGAGTTATCCAATCAGCATCTGAAGATGATGCAATATGTGTTTTTTTATTATCTATTGGTACTTGCCAGCAATCTAGTGCTGGATACAGGTTGGATGTCGCGAATTATTGTCATGTTGATCAATTTATCTGGTATTTGCCTGCTTTGGCACCTCGGGCGGAAGGTCGACGGAAAAATACCTTTTGATTATCTGCGCCCCTTTTCACGATGGTTACTGCTAATTATCAGTATGGCCGCCATTATATTTAATCTGTTTGGTTTTCTAAATCTGGCCCGTACATGCAGTATCGCTGGAGCTGTAGGGTTATTGCAAGCATTCTCCCTGCATGCATTCCGCGACATGCTGTCTCATGATTTACTCAACTCTTATGAAAATTCGAAAGAAGACCGTTTTATAAATCGCTTTGATAAGCAGAAGATACTTGCCGCACTCCGTCGTATTATTGGCCTATTTGCGGGTATATTGGTCATTATTATCTGGGCCAACACCTTGCATATCACAAGTGAAATTCGTCGACTTGGGGATCGCTTGTTAAATAATACCCACCCCATTGGTGGCGTTAATTATACGTATGGCGATGTGCTTTTAGCATTTGCAGTCATATGGACAGCAAATTGGATACAAAAAAATTTAAAAGACCTTCTTGATCAGCCCGACGCGAAAAAAAATCAGCGTCGAACAGCCTTATTACCACTCGTACGTGTTGTCATTTTTATTGTTGGCTTCCTCATAGGAATACGTATTCTGGGGTTGGGAGTTGACAAGCTGACCGTCATTGTCGGTGCATTAAGTGTGGGGATAGGTTTAGGCCTGCAGAATATTATCAACAATTTTGTTTCAGGTGTGATTTTGGTATTTGAACGTCCGTTTAAAGTGGGGGATTATGTGGAACTTGCTGATAAAAAAGGGCAGGTCATGCAGGTGGGTATCCGATCGAGCACCTTATTAACAGACCAAGGGGCCCAAGTTATTATACCAAATGGAGATCTCCTTTCCGGTCGCCTGGTCAACTGGACATTTGAAGAATCGGATATCCGTCTGAATCTTCAGTTGACCATCGTTACGGCACGCAGCATCGAAGAGTGGAAAAAGTGGTTGGAAGATACCATTACTAGCTTTAAGGAGATCGACAGAAGCCTGCCCATGAAAATTTTAACAAAGGATATTACGGCGGATGCCTATGTTGTATCAATTCAGGTAGGTATACAGAACGTGCAACAGATTGAATGGTTTAGGAGTAAGTTTCTTGAGCAAGTTAAAGCCGAAGCCGTACTTCATGATTCAAAAGTTACCTCGGCTTAAACAAAATTAGTTACTTCCCTAACGATAATAGATCCAACCTTGCAACTGTTCTAATTGATTTGGTATTTTCAGATCTACGAGGGTATTCATTCCGAGTTCTTGGGATAATTTTCCGAATGCATCTAGTTCATGGACTGGGTAGAATATCGCGTGTTCATTGGGCATGTCTACATTTCCCTGTAAAAAACGGTAGCCCTCGGCATGTAGATTATCGATAAAGGTGTCGGTAACAGCCGCTAGATAATGCATCATTTTATTAATCCAGGTAAGTTCATCTTTAACCCGCATCGGATAGTGTTCATGCACAAAATCGAGGATCAGTTGTTCGCCCTCCATATCCCAGCCGTCGCGAATCATCGCTAGCCCCATGGAGCGCACTTCTTCCTGATAAAAATCCCGTCCATAGCTCATTTTTATTTCGCCTGCAATAGGGCTTTCTTCAATTTTGGCACGTAGTGCCATTTGTCTATTAAGGAGTTCGTGTATGTAGTCGAATGTCTGTTCCATGTGATGTAAGAAATAGCGAAGGACAGAGCCGTAATGGCTTTGTCCTCCGGAGTGAATTATTGGAAAAAATATGTTGTTATTTTAATGTCGGTTTTGGTACCTTATTCTTGATTGCTGGGGATGGCGCATTTGGTGTAATGGGCATGTCACTTATCGAAGGATCTGAAGGTTGCCAATTTTTAAGCTGATCAAGGTGCTTTTCGAACGCCGGAATTTTATCGGTGGCAAATTTCTTCAGGTCAGCATCTGTAATTGCTGTGCCTGCGCTTGCATCTTTGAAAAGTGAAATTGCATCTTGATGGCTCTTAACCATCAGATCAGTGTAAACGCGGTCAAAATTGGCTGTGTCGGCCTTATTGAGTTGGTCGATCATGGCTTTATAATTTTGATCGTCACTCGTACGCAGCTGCCAATTTTTATTTTTTACAATGGTCGATAGTTCATTTCCTGCAGCGGTATGGTCATCAGTGATCATCTGTGCATATTGTTTGATCGTTGGGTTTTGTGATTTAGCAAGAGCAATGCTTGCCGCCTGCAGTTCGAAATTGTTGCTGGCCGTGGCTTTGCTGGCAAAGTCCAGATCTCCAGACTGTGGCTGAGCGGGATTACTGTCTTGCGCCTGAACGACAATTATACAAGCGAGGGTGGCTAGTAATATTCCCAGGGTTTTTAAAATGATTTTCATGATACTATTATTTAAATGTTAACGATTTTTTCTGTTTCGCGTATTATTTCCCTTTCTTCTATAGTTGATGACGATATAGGATGCTAAGAAAATAAAGACGATGCCAATAATGATGGATGTAAACATATGTTCTTCTTTCGTTGTGTTTTCAAGTGAACAGCGGCGAGGAAGGTAGCGTTTGAAAAGAGCCTATTTTGCGTATTTAAAGCAAAAATTGTGGTGCTTACGCAAAAATATCGTACTAATTCCCTCGTGGAGGAATAGCGAGACTTCAATTATTTATATGCTCTAGCAGAGACATCTCTCACGCCTTTCCAGAAAAAAGAATGCGGCGGCGGTCAAAATCTTTCCGTTGATGTTATGTATGCATTTGCCAAGAGCTATTTTTTTAAAACATTTTTGGCTTGAAAGCTGTTTCGTTCAAAAATCAATCACTAAACGAAAAAGAAAGAAAAACAGATAGCTATGACACAGTTGCTTTTGGTAGATGACCATACGTTAGTACGATCCGGTTTCCAATTAATATTAGAGGCGCAAGAAGATATAACTGTAATTGCGGGGATGGAGAATGGTCAAAAAGCCCTGGAATTTCTCAAGGGAGCCAAACCGGACATCATCCTGACTGATATCCATATGGAGGTAATGGATGGCATTCAGTTTATACAAGAAGTAAAAAAACATTATCCAGCCATAAAAATCATTGTTTTATCTATGGAAGACAATATCCAGATTGTTCAGGAGGTTTTAAATCTTGGCGCTGATGGCTATTTATCGAAAGATTCCAATGTAGAAGAGATTTTATTCGGAATTCAGCAGGTAAAACGTGGGCAACAATATATCAGTGCAGCATTAAGTATTGATTTGATCCGAAACTTATCAAAGTATGCGCAGTTGGATATTGATCGTACAGCAATAATGGCACGATACGATATCTCTGAACGCGAACTGTCTGTATTGGAATTGATTGCGGAAGGACATACAAATGCGGAAATAGCCGATCAAATTTTTTTGAGCAAAAGGACCGTGGAGGGCCATCGGCAGCAATTAATTGAAAAAACCGGTTCGAAGAATACGGCGGGACTTGTCCGTTTTGGTTTTCAGAAAAAGTTATTGAGATAGGATAGGGCGCAATGAACCCCGACACTGGAAAAAGAGCGGGGTTCTTCTGTTTTTTTGTCCACGTTATAGGGGTGTTGCATCTAAATCAGAAGGTGTTGTCACCGGTTGCGTAGGCAGCCCTTCCGCATCATTAGCACCCTCGTTTTCATCTCTTTCATCTTCTTCTGGAAATTCATCTTCACCTGCTGAACCAATTTCCTCATCGAAACCGAAATCATCCTGTCGGGGTATTTCAGGTTCTTCTGCATCAACTGCGAAGTCTAATTCTTCATCCGTTTCCAAATCTTCCTGATCAATTTCCTGATCAATTTCCGGATTCTGATCCGGTGTATTTTCCGGTAGTTCTTCTTCATGCTCTTCCGGAATATCGTTCGGTAGATTTTGGGGGCCTGATTGTGCTACAATCGCTAAAGCGAGGATGGCCATACCTGGACGGACATCCTGAACTGTACATTTTTTATTCATACTGCGTTTAATTTATAATCGTTTGTTGATGAACCACTGTTGTTGCCAGATCGTTAACTGTGTTAGTACGCATTGTCGTATGATTTGTACGTTAATTATAGCTTTGTTGTTCGCTATCATTCACATGTTGGAAAAACGTGTTTTTACTTATAAAATGTGGTATATGCGTGATTTGCAGGATTTACACAGTTCTGGCGAACGAAAAAAGTTTGAGAGCTGTTTATTTGACGAACCGCTCGTTTGAGCATAAAAACTTAGTATTATGGCAACAGCAACAGCAACAGCAGAAAAAAGTAAAACAAGCACAAAATCAGGTAACACAGCAACTTCAAACGCTAATTCAGAAGGAAAAAAAGTACCTGCCGAAGCGGGGGCAGCGAAGGATCTAGCCGAATTATTTGAGGATGGATTAAAGGATATTTATTGGGCAGAAAAAGCGCTGACGAAAGCACTTCCTAAGATGGAGAAAAATGCAAGTTCAGAACAATTAAAATCTGCTATTTCTAAACATCTGGCAGAAACGGAAACACATGTGGATCGCCTAGAGCAATGTTTTGAGCTTATCGGAGTGAAAGCAAAAGCCGAAAAATGCGAAGCTATGGCGGGGCTACTTGAAGAGGCGGAAAGCCTTATGAAAGAAACAGAAGCTGGATCTGTCCGCGATGCAGCAATTATTGCTGCCGGCCAAAAGGTGGAGCATTACGAAATTGCCACGTATGGCACATTGGCGGCTTTTGCGAAAGTGTTAACACATAAGGATGCCTTAAAATTACTACTTGAAACACTGGGTGAAGAAAAGAAATGTGATGAAGATCTTAGCGCGCTGGCCGATACAAACCTCAATTCAAAAGCTGAATAAGTGTACAATAGACCTAGCGTGAACACTATTAAAAAATCAAAAATTTAAGTTATGGCATTAAATACAGGAAACGAAGGTGAAATCACCAAAAAGATAGAAGATCAAACTTCTAAACTACCATCCACCGTATTTTTAGGCGCTGCATTGCTGGCGATGGGTGTATCTGCCGCATTAAAATGCATGTCGAACGATAAAAACGCCCTATTTGTAGGCCAATGGGCTGCACCGTTCCTTCTATTGGGCATCTATAACAAGATTGTGAAAACTGAAGGACATGATTAACGTGCATTTTTTGTAAAAACACATCTGTAGAATAAATATAAAAGGCTCAATTTCATTGGGCCTTTTCCAAAAACGAAAAAAGCTATGAAGTATTCAGATAATATGGGAAGAAGAGCTGCTATCGGTAAAATAGGTTCTGGAATCTTGGCATTGAGTATCATTGGAAGTCCCGATCGCTCAGCGGGCCAAACCCAAGACAGACCGGTCAATCCGGTTAAAGAATACCCAAAACCGCCGTTCAAGAGCCAATCTCAACCTTGGCCTGGACTCTGCAGTGAAATGGAGCCCCGGCCGGATCATGGCGAGGATAGTTATAAAGGATCAGGAAGGCTCCAAGGGCGCAAAGCATTGATCACCGGGGGCGATTCGGGAATGGGACGTGCAGCAGCTATCGCTTACGCCCGAGAAGGGGCCGACGTTGCCATCAACTATTTGCCCGAGGAAGAGAAAGATGCGAAGGAAGTCATCGCTTTGATAAAAGCGGCGGGCCGAAAGGCAGTCGCTATTCCGGGAGATCTCCGTAAAGAAGAGTTTTGTATTCGGCTGATTGAGGACGCCGTACTTCAACTCGGCGGTCTGGATATTTTGGTCAGCAACGCGGCACGGCAGCAGACAAAACCATCGATATTGGATATCACCACTGCGGAATTTGATGCCACGATGAAAACCAATATTTATGCACCTTTCTGGCTTATTAAGGCAGCCTTGCCTCATCTTAAACCTGGAGCTGTAATTATCGGTACAACATCGGTACAGGCCGCAGACCCCTCGGAAGATTTGTATGACTACGCACAGACAAAAGCTGCGACCACCAACTATATTCGGTCATTGGCCAAGCAGCTTGGTCCAAAGGGCATACGGGTCAATGGCGTGGCTCCCGGTCCAATTTGGACTGCACTACAGGTGAGTGGTGGTGCTACGCAGCAAAAGCTGGTGAATTTCGGAGGTGATACCCCCATGGGACGTCCGGGGCAACCCGCCGAACTTGCTTCAATCTATGTGCAATTGGCTGCGGCAGACGCAAGTTATGCGAACGGACAAATTTATGGGGCCGCGGGCGGCGGTGGACAGCCCTAAAAATTAGCGATTACAGCATGACAAAAAAAATCCCCTTCAAGGGGATTTTTTTATCATCAATAAGCTGAATTCTAGTCCGTGGTGTTCGGTCTTTTATCTGCTGAGCGGTTGTGTTTTTCTTTTTGAACCTTTACTTTATAATCATGGTTTTCCTTTGCGGCATCTATGGAGTGTGTGCAAGTGAGATCCCTTTCTTCCAGAGCGAGCTTCGCCACGTGCGCATAAAACTTAGCGAGCTGATCCAATTCCTCTTCACTTAAGTCTTCCAGATTGACCATTCGGTTGCTGGTGCCTTCATGCGACGCTATCAGTTCATTGAGTTTCAGGTGGATTGCTTTGGAATCCTTATTTTGGGATTTTTGAATGAGAAATACCATTAGAAAAGTAACAATGGTCGTACCTGTATTGATGACCAGTTGCCAGGTTTCAGAATAATTGAATATGGGGCCGCTCACGGCCCAGATAATCACCGTCGAAGTTGCGATAATAAATGCGGCTGAACTACCGGTGGCATGCGTTGCCCAGTTTGAGAATCGTTCAAACAAGTTTTTCTTTTTTCCCATGACACAAATTTTTTTAAGGACGTTCAACTAAGTGGATTTGTTTTCTTGTTGATAAAATCGCAGATGACTTATATGATTTGTCTCAAAGGTTTAACCTGTGTATGCACGATGGAAGTACGTAGTGGTTGAGATAGGATATAAGCTATGGTACGCGCGATATCTTCGGCATAGAGCATTTCTAAATGATCAATTTTTTCCTGCTGCTCCTCCGGTGAAAAAGGTTGCATATCTGTTCCAACTGATCCAGGTTCAACAAGCGACACCTGGATACCCTTGGGATTGGCTTCCTTCCGTAACGATTCTGTAAATGCTTGAATACCTCCTTTCGAGCAGACATAGACAGAACTCTGCGCTTCGCGTACATCTGCACTCATTGATCCGACATTAAGGATATGTCCTGTTCCGCGGGGTTCCATCCGTAACAACGCGGCTTGGGTACAAGCCAAATAGGCCAGCACATTCGTGCGAAGGAGGTAGGCCTGATCCGAATAACTTCCGTCCTTAACCGACTGAAAGGCTATAGCCGCATTATTGATGAGAATATCCAAACGGTCATATTGTTCGTCAAATGTCCTGAAGAGCATGTGTATGCCTTCTTCCGTCGCCAGATCTACTACAATCCCTTCCATCTTACCTGTGCATTCCAATTGATTAAAATCACGGAGCGTATCGTCCAACTGGTTTTGATGATGGCCGCAAATTAAAATATCGTTACCCATCGCGGCTAAAAGTAGGGCGGTCGCCCGGCCAATTCCGGTGGTGCCGCCAGTAATAATTATTTTCTTATTTTTTACCCAACTCGGTAAAATGGAGTTGACGTAATCCTTCGCATTTATTTTCATAATGTATATCGTGTTAAAGGTGCAATGAAGCACTTCGTTATTTCATGAAGGAACAGCCTATTTTATACATTGGTTTGGGGGCGCAAAGGAAGACGTACTTCTTCTTTTTTTTACGTATTTAACCGCTAAAACGAAAGTGGAATAGCATGGTTCTTATCTTGGACGTGTTGTATTTGCAATAAAGCAAAGACTGATTCTTTGAATTTAATATAATGACTATGAAGCGTGACGGAACGAACAAGAGCTTTTGGCAGGATGTTGACATTGAAAATTTTTCGACTGACCCTGCCATTTTAGATTTCCATACCATTGTTGTGGGGGCGGGTATAACTGGTGTAACATTGGCCAAGGAACTTCAGAATAGAGGCATAAAATGCCTACTGTTGGACAAGGAGAATCCAGGGTTTGGCACAACCGGAGGAACCACTGCCCATATCAATAACTTTTATGACGCTTCTTACAATGAGATTATTGAAAATTTTGGAAAGGATCCCGCTCAGCTGCTTCTGAATGCGACGCTTGAGGTCTTAGATTATATAAAAGATAACATTTCCAAATATTCCATACAGTGTGCATATTCGACATGTGACTTTTTTCTCTTTAGCGCAGAATCTGGACAGAACGAGCAGCTTGAGCAAATTTACGCGGCCCATCAGCAATTGGGATTGCCTACCCATTATGTCGAAACCATACCTTTTGATATACCTTTCGAAAAAGCAATATGCATTGAGGGACAAGCACAATTTCATCCCATGAGATATATTGCGGGCATGATCGAAGCCTATCGTCGTGAGGGCGGCGAAATATTGACGGGTCGAGGAATTGAAGCCTATAGCAATGAAGATGGAAGGGTCAAATTGAAGCTGAGTGGAAAAGAGGTTTATACGGCAAAGAATATCATTTGGGCTACCCATGTGCCACCAGGCAAAAACAGATTCAATTTTTTACTGGCACCTTATCGAAGTTACGTCCTGACGTTAAAGCTTCATGGAGAACCTGAAGCATTGGGACAAGCTGCGGATCTGTATAATCCCTACCACTATTTTAGGTATCATCGATCTGATAAAGAACATTACCTTATCGTGGGTGGTTTTGATCATAAAACTGGCGACGACCAACAAACAGAGCAACATTTTGCCGACCTAAAACTTTGGGTTGATCAGCATTTCGACTATGATGAACTTACTGCAAGTTGGTCGTCGCAATATTATGATTCAGCCGATGGCTTACCCTTTATCGGCAGTATGCCAAATGAAAATAATGTGTATATAGCCACCGGTTATGGCGGTAATGGAATGACATTTGGATCAATGGCGTCACTTGTGATCCCTGACTTATTGGAAGGAAAGGAGAATCCGCTGGCTGAACTGCTGTCACCAAGCCGCATCAAACCTGTTGCGAGCGCACAGCAGGTATTATCGGAAGGTGTCAATGCTGCAAAACATTTTATCATGGACAAATTTTCGGCTGAAACGCTGAAGGAGGTCGAAAGCTTACAGCCAGCGGAAGGTAAAATTGTTCACTATAGGGACAGAAAACTGGCTATTTGTCGGGATATGGAAGGGGAGTTGCATGCTGTAAACTCAGTCTGTCCGCATATGGGGTGTACAGTAAGCTGGAACCCATCCGAAATGTCCTGGGACTGTCCTTGTCATGGTTCACGGTTCGGAATGAATGGAAAGCTTTTGAATGGTCCTGCTAGTGTAGATCTTGGTCGTGTCAATTTTGATTAGTGCAACTTTGTTTTGACGCTTTTCTAACATATCTGGGACTTATATTGGGTTGGCGTGATCCCTTTAATTGATTTGAAAATTTTATTGAAGTTTGAAAGGCTGTTGAAGCCACAGGCATAAGCAATGTGTGTGATTTGATGCTTGTTTTCGACAATCAATCTACAGGATTCACTGATGCGAACCTCATTGACAAATTGGACGAAGGTTTTCTGCGTACGGGATTTGAAATAACGGCAAAAGGAGTGTTTTGACATATTAGCGAGCTGCGCAACTTGATCCAATTGAATTTCTCCGGTATAGTTGTTAAATACGAATTTAAAGATGCTGTCAATTTTACTATTGTCAATAGGGCTATAGTTGTGGGTGTATCCAGCGCTGGAAATGTAATCAAATTCATCTGTCGATAACATCAATTCGATAATCTCTAGTAACAAAATAGTTTTTTCAAAGCCATAATCCAGCTGTACGATCTTTTTTAGCTTTACCTTCAATTGTTCCTTTGTTGCGCCACGGAATAGGAGACCGCGTTTGGAGACTGAAAAGAAGGTTTCGACTTTGTGTGTTTGAAAGAAATGCCCTAAAAGTTTAATCATTAATTTAGGTTCTATATACAAGGCTAAAGAACGGGAAGTTTTTGTCTCCGCAATAGTAGAGCCTGCGCAATTTATCATGTTATTGTGCCAGACATGTGGCAGATCAGGTCCTACAAAAGTAAGTTCATCGGAAACAAAGTTACTCACATTGTCGCCAATAATCCGCTTTCCCTCACTTTCCACAATATAGGTCATCTGGCAGGCGCTATGAAAATGAAATTCAGTTGAGAAGAATGGGCGTTGCACATCTTTGGTCGCAAAAGTTGTGATAGCTGCACCTTCCAAAATTTTGGCGAAGACAGGTTTCATGTGTTTGGTTATTTTTAAATTAAGAACAGGCAATATAGCCTATTTTGCCTTAAAAATAAGTAAACATGTGTAAAATTGTTAATATAGTGGGAGAAATGAGCAATCTAGCAGTAGTCTCCGTCCTGCTAAGCGCGTAATTTAGTAGTACTATACAACTACGTATAATTATACAATAACGCAGAACTTATGTATCCTAAATTGTATCCTTACATCCTTGTGATCGTCTTGGTCGTACTCTGTACAACAGCCTTCCGGTCTACAGAGAGCAGTCGCTCCGTGACTCGCTATGCATCCATAACAGGATTGAAAGCCGAGAAAGTAGCGTATTATAAAAAGCTTCATGCCAAAGTTTGGCCCACAGTACTTCGAAAGATCAAGGCATGTCATATCCGCAATTATTCTATTTTTTTGAAGGAGATAGATGGTCAATTTTTTCTTTTCAGCTATTTTGAATATGCAGGACAAAATTTCAAGCTTGATATGCAAAAAATGGCTTCCGATCCTGAGACACAGCGGTGGTGGAAGGAAACGGATCCTTGTCAGCAACCCTTATCCGATGCACAGGAGAAAGGGGAGATTTGGTCTGGTATGACGGAGGTATTCCATACGGACTAAAGAAATAAAATTAATAAACGCTGTAATAACCAATAGAATGTAACCATGAGAAAAAAAATATTATTTAGTTTGGCACTCGCTGTTTTAGGTATACATGTCGGTGCTCAAACAAAGGCTATAGTACCTGTTCCATCGGTACGGCCCAATGCATATCAGCGAGCGCAGATCGACCGAAAATATGGCATGTTCGTTCATTTTGGCATGAATACATTTCATGATCAGGAGTGGACAGACGGATCTAAACCCGCCAGCACATATGCTCCATCAGCAATTGAGGTTAAACAATGGGTTTCGACAGCAAAGGAAGCCGGGATGAAGTACATGATTTTGGTAACGAAACACCACGAGGGTTTTTGTTTATGGGATAGCAAGTATACGGATTATGACGTAGCGAACTCTTCGAACGCAACAAATGTTGTACTGGAGCTGGCTAAGGAATGCGCCAAACAGGGAATGCGCCTTGGCTTGTATTATTCTTTATGGGACCGAAAGCAGAACCCCAATGTTAAAGACAGGTCTACAGATGCAGCCTATAATCAATATATGTTGAACCAGCTCAATGAGCTGGTGGATATAACCAAAAAGTATACGGATATCGTTGAGCTTTGGCTGGATGGAGGCTGGGAAAAAGAGAATTATCGATGGCCCACGCAGGAGATCTATAATTTAATCAAGAAAAAGGTTCCTGGATGTCAAATTGGTATAAACTGGAGCATCGGATCGCCTGAGAATACGGACAAACACATTGTTTTGCCGAAAGACCAGCAGAATTATTACCCAATACGTTATTTTCCAAGTGACTTTAGGCTAGGCGACCCTTATCTTCCGGTCGATCCTGACCCTAAGCTTTTTATGGCACAGGGGAACACTTACTATATGCCTTTTGAGACAACAGTGGTACTTGGAGAACGCTGGTTCTATAACACGACAGACAAGAAGTATAAGTCTTTGGAAGAGCTTGCGGGGATTTATCAGACCGCAACTGCGCAAGACAATATCCTGATCTTAAACGTTGGTCCCAATCGAATGGGGCGCATAAAGGATTCGGATGTTGACATTTTACGCAAATTAAAAGAGAAATTAAAGTTATAATTCAAAATAGATTAACCTAAATACTAAAAATAAGCACGTTACGATTTTATGATAAAGACGTTTGATATTCAGGATCGAAGATTTCCTTTGGCTACAGGTGCAGGCAGTGATGCGATACACAAAGATCCGATCTATTCTTATGCAGTGACCCGATTGGCCGATGATAAGGGGCGCGTTGGGACAGGTCTGGCTTTTACACTGGGTGCAGGGAACGAGCTGGTCTGTCGTGCCGCAGCTTTTTATGCCGAACGACTGAAAGGGATTCCAATTGAGGATCTTATGGCAGATTTTGGTCAATTGTTTAATAGGTTGAGCAATGAACAGCAGTATCGTTGGTTGGGTCCACATAAAGGGGTTGTTCATTTGGCCTTAGCTTCGGTAACAAATGCCTGTTTTGATCTTTGGGCTAAAACGAGAGGAGTTCCACTTTGGAAATTGTTAACCGAGCTCAGCGCCGAAGAGATTGTCAATACGCTGGATCTTTCCTATTTGGAAGATGAGTTGACAAAGGCGGAGGCCATCAGCTTACTGGAGTCAAATATGGCTACAGGTCATAAAAGAATGGGGATTATTGAAAAGGGCTATGTGGGCTATGATACGTCAGTAGGCTGGTTTAACTATTCTGATGAAAAGGTACGGGAGAATTGTAAGCGTGCTTTAGAAAACGGCTTCTCCGCAATGAAGCTCAAAGTGGGCAGTGAAGATCCCTTGCGGGATATTCGTCGTGCGCATATCGTGCGTGAGGTTGCTGGTGATGAAGCTAAAGTAATGCTCGACGCGAATCAGCAATGGACGCTGCCGCAGGCACTATCCATCTGTCAAGAGCTTAAAGAGATGAACCCGTTTTGGGTAGAGGAGCCGACACACCCGGACGACATTGTTGGTCATAAACGCTTGGCCGAACATATTGCGCCGATAAAAGTTGCCATGGGTGAGCATGTGCCGAACCGCATTTTGTTTAAAAATTATCTTCAAATGGGTGCGACGGGATTTGTACAGGTCGATGCTGTTCGCGTTGGCGGCGTAAGCGAGTTTATATCCGTGAGTCTACTTTGTCGAAAATATAATATCCCTGTTGTACCACATGTTGGGGATATGGGGCAGCTCCATCAGCACCTGGTTTTATTTAACCACATAAGCTTGGGGCATGAGGCTTTGTTTTTGGAGCATATTCCGCATCTAAAGTCTCATTTTGTACATCCAGTGGCTATAGAGAATGGCGTTTATCGTACCCCAATGGATGTGGGAAGCAGTTGTGATTTGTTATAAGTTGACATTATGTTAGGAAATTTAGATTTAGGTATCGCCATCTTTTACATACTGTTGATTTTAGTTGTCGGCGTATTGGCAGGATCGGTGCGATTTAAGAAAGTCAAGGAAACAAGTGCAGAGGGGTATTTTTTGGCTGGAAAGACACTTCGTTGGCCAGCCATTGGACTAGCGCTTTTTGCAACCAATATTTCAACAGTCCATCTGGTCAGTTTGGCACAGAGCGGATTCGATACCGGGTTGCTTAATGGTAACTTTGAATGGATGGCGGCCTTTACTTTAATCTTACTGGCGCTTTTTTTTGTGCCATTTTACCTCAAGTCGGGTGTTGCCACCTTGCCCGACTTTCTGGAACGGCGCTATGATCGTGCCAGCAGAGATTGGCTTACGTTTATCTCTATACTATCGGCAATTGTTATTCATATCGCTTTTTCGATGTTGGCCGGAGGGATTGTGCTGCGCACACTTTTTGGATTTAATATGTATTTAAGTATTACAGTAATCTGTGTGATAACTGGAATATATACGATTTTGGGCGGATTGCGTGCTGTTGTGGTGACGGAATCTATACAGACAATTGTGTTGCTTGCGGGGCTTTCATTATCAGTTTTGCGGCTTTTGATAAGATGGGCGGTTGGACGCCGATGAAAGCTGTACTGGTACAGGACAATGCTCTTGATCGTCTATCTATGCTTCGCAGTAGCAACGATGGAAGTGGAATGCCTTGGTATGCCGTTTTGTTTGGCTATCCGATTTTGGGTATTTGGTATTGGTGTGCCGATCAGACCATCGTTCAGCGTGTTTTAGGGGCGAAAGATGAAAACCATGGACGTGTGGGCGCTCTTTTTTGTGGTTTTCTAAAAATCTTGCCTGTTTTTATTTTTGTGCTTCCAGGCCTATTTGCGTATACCTTGTTTAAAACAGGTCAATTGGATTTAAGCAGTCTCGGCGTGGACCATCAAGGGCAGGTCAATTCAAAAGGCATCTATACACTTATGATTACACAACTTTTGCCTTCCGGATTGATCGGTGTTTTGGTCGCAGCGCTCCTGTCGGGTTTAATGAGCCAGATATCGGGTGCGCTAAATTCGATATCGACCATGGTGAGTTACGATATCTTTAGACAGCGGAAACCTGCCGCTTCCGATGGTCAGTTGATTCGTATCGGGAAAATTGCTGCAGTTATTGCCATGGGATTTTCCTTGGCTCTTTTACCACTATTGGATCGCTATGAGAGTATTTTCTACGGCATAAATGATGTGATAGCACACATTGCGCCACCAATAACCTGCGTATTTCTTTTAGGTGTGTTTTGGAAAGGGGCATCGGCAATAGCTGCAAAACTTACCTTGTGGATAGGTTCTGTTTTGGGGGTTGCCGTATTTTTACTGAACAAGCTGCTGCCTGACTCGTGGATAGGTCAGACTCCATTTATGATGATGGCTTTTTATCTGTTTTTGATCTGTATGGTACTTCAGGTATTATTATCGTATAAGTATCCCGTGCAGCACACTGCACAAAGTCGGGATTTGTACTGGAAGAATCCCATGGACCCACTTCGGGGTAAAGCCTGGTCGGGTATCGGGAGTTACCGCATTTTGTCGACATTGCTACTCGCTATTGTCGTGATTTTATATGTAATTTTCAACTGATTTTTTAATTTGTTCCAATGCTTTGGAACTTGATGCTAAATACAAGAATAATAGAACGTGAAAATCTTAGAAGATAAAATCATATTGGTTACCGGAGGAAGTGCTGGTATCGGTTTGGAATGTGTAAAAGCCTATGTCAAAGCGGGGGCAAAGGTTGCCTTTATTGGTCTCGATCAAACATCCGTGGATGAAACAGCTGAACTGATCGGGGCACCACATATGGGCATCTGTGCGGATGTCACGCAGGCCAGGGAAGTTGAATTAGCTATCCAAAAGACCGTTGCTGTTTTTGGGCGGCTTGATGCAATCCATAACAATGCTGGCTTGGCAAGTCCATCAAAACCTTTGCATGAAACGACGGACGATGAATGGATAAGGTTACTGGATACCAACATGAAAAGTGTTCTTTTGACTACACGGTATGGCTACCCCCATTTAAAGGAATCTGCCGGTTGTATTCTAAATACGAGTAGCTTAGTAGGGGAAATAGGCCAGGAGAACCATGCGGCATATGCTGCCACAAAAGGGGCTATCAATGCGTTGACAAAATCGATGGCCATAGACTATGCGTCTGTCGGCATACGTGTCAATTCGGTTATGCCTGCAGCTGTTATGACACCCATGCTCAATAAATGGACACTGGAGCAACCACAGCCGAAACAGGTTTTTGATTTTTTGAAGGATATTCATTTGCTTGGATACTGTCCTGACGGTGATGTCATTGCTGATGCCTGTGTGTTTCTGCTGTCAAACCAAGCGCGCTTTATTACAGGGGTAAATCTACCTGTAAGTGGAGGTGCCGAGTTGGGCTACCGCAGAAATGTGTGACAGATTTTTTTATATTAACTATAATTAGCTTGCATTTGAAAAGCAATTTATCTAAGTTTGGCGCGCAGTTGTAGACTGCTTATAAATAATACATCAATCATGAGCCAGAAATTTATATATAATACCCGTTATCCTTCTGTTGAAGATCTAAAGATTAAAGCGAAGAAAAGGATTCCCAAATTTGCATTTGATTATTTGACCGGAGGAGCCAATGAAGAATTGAACCTTGCCAGAAATGAAAACGATTTTGATAATATTCTGTTGAAGCCTCAATATCTGCTTGCGAGTGAAGAAATAGACCTTTCGGTCGAACTATTCGGTCGCCGTTATAGTGCGCCTTTTGGGGTTTCGCCTATTGGACTTCAGGGATTGATGTGGCCGAATGCGCCAGAGATTCTTGCGAAAGCGGCTGCAAAAAATGATGTTCCTTATATTTTAAGTACTGTATCAACAAGTAGTATTGAACGTATTGCCGAGGTATCTGATGGGAAAGCGTGGTTCCAGCTCTATCATCCGACAGAAAACAGGTTGCGCGATGATATTATTCAACGTCTACAGGCTGTTGAATGTCCCGTATTGGTAGTTTTGGTCGATGTTCCTGCTTTTGGACTTCGTTATCGTGAAATAAAAAGCGGATTGTCTATGCCGCCTAAAATGAGTATCGCCAATATCTTGCAAACTTTTGCCTGCCCAACTTGGGGGATAGAAACATTAAGACATGGAATTCCTTCTTTTGCAACATTGAAGCCTTATATGGAAAAAGGTCTTGATTTAGCGCAGCTGGGACAGTTTATGAATAGAACATTTACCGGTAAGGTAGATGTTGAGAAAATTAAAGCTATTCGCGATCTTTGGAAAGGGCCATTGGTGCTTAAAGGGATTGCCACCGACGAAGATATGCAGTCTTCTATCGCATTGGGCGTGGATGGAGTCATTGTCTCAAATCATGGTGGACGACAGCTCGACGCAAGTGAATCTTCGATCAATTCATTGATCCATTTGGCGAGCAACCCAGAATATAAAAATAAGATAAAAATCATGTTAGATGGTGGTATTCGATCGGGAGTTGACCTAGCCCGCGCCCATGCGGTTGGATCGGATTTCAATTTTATGGGAAGACCATTTATGTATGGCGTTGGCGCATTGGGCAATGAAGGTGGGGAACATACAATCAATATGTTCAAGACACATTTGTATCAGGTTATGAAGCAATTGAGTCTTTCAAAGATTGAAGATTTGCCGCAACGTCTACAGGCTGTCCTGTAACCGTTGTAGCAGGTCGAGTTTTCGATCCAGCGTTGAGGTGGGAATCAGGCCTACCATAGAAAGAAGAGAATGTCTCTTATGTTTGTATGAAGCAAATGTAGGAGACATTTTTTGTTTTATAGTTTGACATAAAAGCTAGTTGGCTTTGATGTAATATGATTAAGTTTTCGATATAGCAAACGTAGATCAATCGGTGGCCAAATTCGCGATTTTAACAGTGCTTGTTCAGTGCTCGTTCAGTGCTTGCTCAGTGCTTGCTCAGTGGAGACTGAATAAACAATGACTAATTACTGTCCAAATATTGAATAAAAATTGTTTTTTCACCTAATTTGGTATGAGTATGTTTCCTTGATAATGTTTATCTTTAATATCTATAACATTATCAAGCAATTATGGCGATCGTTAAAAATGGTGTTAATGGAACTGTTTCCGGGAAAGCAGGTTCTGTTGTATTTGTGTCGACTAAAACAGGAAATTATGTACGATCTCTCCCTCGTGTTAAAAAACGGGAGCCCAGTCCTGAACAACTGCTCAGTAGAAAACGCTTCAAAATGGTGAGGTCACATATTAGCCAGTTAAAACCGATCATCAATATGGGGTATAAAGCGTACAGCTATCCTAAACGGGCATACGATGTCGCGATGTCTTATAATTTGAAAGAAGCGCTTATCCAGGAAGAAAATGGTTTTTTGATTGACTGGCAGAAATTTATGATTGCCAAAGGAAGCCCCAATCCCATCACTTCCTACACAATGGATTTTGACAAAGAAAACCAAGTACTTCAGGTTACCTGGGAATATGACGCCTATCTGGAGGAAAAGTTCAATACCAGAACTTACGATTCCTTCTTGGTCCTGTATAATGTAGCGGATAACGGGAACGGATATTCACTTGTCATGAACGACTTCAAAGGTAGCCTACTATCTGGCAAACAACATATTGAAATGCCAAAACATAGAAAGGAAGTGACCTATCAGGTGTATATCTTTTTTATCGAGAGTTACGGTGGAGGTAATACAGACAGTCTGCATTTGGGTTCAATAACGATTTGAGTATACATAGTGCTGACACGATCGTGTATTATAATATAGCATAAAAAAGGGCTATCCACATTCGGCTAGCCCCTTTTTATCCACATTGGAAATAGTTTACCAGTCGATATTTCTATTGTCTGTTGAACCTACTTCCCATTGTTCGCTCACTTTACCGCTGTTGGCATCTTCTGGTCTGGCGTATGCCGAACCGGCGGCGATACCTTGTTCAAGCTCGATCGTGGCTACGCTAATTTGAGGGGCGATGTATGCTAATTTCTTTTCCATAATACCTTTTTTATCCTTGCTGAATTTCTATTGTTATGCTCAGCGTGTATTTAATTTATAAGATTATTGACCTATTTATTGACTATTGGTGACTACTGACAAGGGATTTTCTTCTTTCCAGCGCCTACACCTTTGATAATTGTACGTCCATCAACAAGTTGGGTCACTTTTACGGTGTTGCTTTGCGTTGCGCTCCAAGGGAATGTGTTGAAGCTGTTGCCATTAACGAGTTTAAGTTCATATAGAGGACCGCCGGATGTTTTGCTACCAAACATGGTAACCTGGCCAGTTCTGCTGATGACAAGCTTGATCAATGGGGCTGCACTTGTACCTTTCATGTTGTAGACCTGATCAATTCTTTTACCAGTTTCAATATTGTTGCCTGCGTATTTGCTTCCATCAACAAACTGGATGTTTTGAGCAGAAGAGGCACCCACTTCAAATTGAATTTCTTGTTTCGCCAATTTGACACCATTTACTTCCATGTTAAATGCATTGTCCAGTTCGGTAATGTCGAAAACAAAGCCATAGTCTGCCGCTGGGGCAGTGAAATTTCTATCGATTGTCGTTCCATTGGCATAGAATTTTCCATCTTTCATAATACCCGTTTTACCTCCCGATGTAGTTGCCGGATAACTCCAGTCCAGGCCATTGCTGGTTACATTTTGTGTGCAGGTTCTGAAATTGAGTTTCAGATCGTATTTCTGTCCGGGATTGATCTTAACATTTGGAATGGTGATGTTTGTTTTAGTCTCATCATCCAGTGTTAGACTACCGAGCATCAGTGTTCCATTGCTGGTTGCCGGGTGGATCAATAAAGAGGGGTTACTGATCACGGTACGCAGGCCATTTCCTAAAGCCGGGAATTGCGTGGTCACGCCTGCGTTGTTCAAGCCATTGTAGGTTAGTGTTTGGTCTGAGAATTTCAAATTTGCACTACCATGACTAGGTTTTAATACGGCAGTCCCGATTTGAGTAATAGCTCCGGTCATACTTGGATCCATGGTCAATGTTGTGGTGATTTGGCTAAACCGGTGTTTTAATACAACATTTAAGTTATTTACACCACTTTTTAACGTTAATGTGCCCGTGTAATACATCAAATCACCACTTATATTGTCTAAGCTGGCAGTGGACAGTGTATTTTGATTGTTGATACCCGGTAATGCTGTGGTACTATTGATTGAATAGGCAATGAACGTGTAAGATTTTCCAGCGTCAAGAACGATACCTGCAGCAGTAGCTTCCTCACCATAGCTATAAATCTTTTCCGTTACGTAAGCGCCTTGGTTGTCATAGACAACAACTTTATATTTAACGTTTTTGTCCAATGGCTTCTCTTGTGTCTGGACAGCCGCTAGTTTGGGGGTGGACGAAGCGACGAGGCTTTTTGTGATCGCTGAATTGTTTGTTAGGACCACGTCGACAGAACCACCGTTTTCAAGCGGTACTGTCATTTCCTGTACATCAGGTGCCTCGATTGATGTGCGTGAAGCTTTTGCAGATGCTTGCTTTTGAACAGCATTGTTGTCCGTTTCAGTGTAAGCTTCTACACCCGAAAGATTGACTTTAACGACAGTTTCTCCTGTCAATGCGGTGTTTTCTCCACTTTTGTTACAGGAGTAGAGACTAAGTGCGAAAGCACTGCAACCCAGCATGAACAGGTTAGTCAGTCGGTGATGGGGGATTAGATTCATGTTAATTGACATTTTGTTTTGTTATTGATTTTTTGATTTAGTTATTGATTTATTTGTTGTACTGTCTTTGCAGGTGTATGCCTGTTTGTGTTTAAAATATGGTATACGATTGCTTTTTTTTGTTGCTATTATTTTTTATCGATGCAATTATATAAATAGCATTTTACTTAATATGACGTATTTGTATTATCTTATTTTTCTTGTAGAGAAATATCTACAATACAATTATTTGCTGCTTTAAAGCTGTTTAAACATGTTTTATGCTGTTTTTCTGTTAATTACAATTCGTTTTATTTGAATAATAATTTACTTGTAATTAATATTAGTATCGAGTGATTGTTCTTTGTTGGGTTATGCGGTTTTGTGTGGATTTAAGGTTAAGAAAAGCGTTCGATAGAGGGCAACTGTTCCATTGTTTTTTAGGAAGAATAGGATGTGATGATCGCAATAGATTTCTGAGACTAAGCGGAGATTTTAATTTATTTTTTTAAATTTGTGCATTCATGAGGTTAATTGTTTTCATATTGATAGCATATATTATGGGACTTTCTTTTGTTCCCTGCAGTGATTCTACCAATCGCTGCGAGCAGACTGCTATGGAAAGACAATTAAACCAAACTCATAAACATAATGATGACGCGTCCGATGCTTGTTCGATTTTCTGCTATTGCAATTGTTGTAGTGGAAATATAACGGCTTATGCGTATCAATTTCCGCAAATAGATGGTGTCCCGGTTTCAATTTATTTTGATAATCGTAATCCTGTCCTCAATACAGCGATTGTTTCCAGTTATTTTGGGAGCATCTGGCAGCCGCCAAAGGTTAATGCTTAATTTTTCGTAAAAATTCTAGAAACAAATCTGATAGAGCATGCTATGCTGTTCTTTATTCAGCTTTGTGCTCGGAATACGCTTGTTGTATGGTATTACGACAAAAGATGAGCTATTCTAACGAGCTATTATTTAAGCATTAATCACGTATAATTGTGTTAGATCATATTATAAAATTTAGCATTAAGAACAAGATCATTATCGGTTTAATGACCTTGTTGCTTATCATATGGGGGGCATGGAGTGCAACGAAACTGCCAATCGATGCCGTTCCCGATATTACCAATAATCAAGTACAGATCTTTACCTCTTGTCCAACGCTTGCCGGGCAGGAAGTGGAACAATTGGTTACTTTTCCAATTGAACAAAGTATTGCAACTGTACCCAAAATTGAGGAGATCAGGAGTATTTCGCGCTTTGGACTTTCTGTCATTACTGTTGTTTTTGACGATGATGTAGATATCTATTTTGCCCGTCAGCTGATTGGTGAGCGTTTAAAAGAAGCGGTGGATCAGATTCCACAAGGTATTGGTAAACCTGAGCTGGCTCCAGTGAGTACTGGACTGGGAGAAGTATATCAATATATTATACATCCCAAAAAGGGAAGCGAAAAGAAATACAACGCAAAAGATTTGCGCACCATGCAAGATTGGATTGTTGCCCGTCAGCTCTATGGCACACCTGGAATTGCCGAGGTCAATAGTTTCGGTGGTGAGCTCAAACAATATGAAGTAGCTGTTGATCCGAATAGACTTAAGGCGATGAATATCAACATTCCAGAGCTATTTACTGCCCTGGAGAAAAACAATCAAAATACAGGCGGTGCCTATATTGATAAAAAACCGAATGCCTACTTTATTCGGGGAATTGGGCTGGCGACCTCCTTGGAAGATGTCAGAAATATTGCCATCCGAAAATCAGGAGCAATACCGATTTATGTTAAAGATGTTGCGGATGTACGTTTTGGTCATGCTGTGCGCTATGGTGCCTTGACATACAATGGTGAGGTTGATGCTGTGGGAGGTGTCGTCATGATGCTAAAGGGTGAAAACAGCAATGAGGTGGTCAACCGCGTGAAAGAAAAACTACCGACTATTCAAAAGTCGCTACCTGACGATGTGGTTATAGAGCCTTATTTGGACCGGACAGACCTCGTTGGGCGTGCGATAAGTACCGTTGAAAAAAATCTGATTGAAGGTGCCCTGATCGTCATTTTTGTCCTGGTCTTATTTCTTGGGAATTTGCGTGCGGGTCTTATCGTTGCTTCGGCAATTCCACTGGCGCTGCTATTTGCACTTGGACTGATGAACGTCTTCGGCGTAAGCGCCAATTTAATGAGTTTGGGCGCGATAGATTTCGGTTTGATTGTAGACGGAGCCGTCATTGTGGTGGAAGCTACACTACACCATTTAGGCTTACGAAAGTCTACCGAGAAATTGACCCAGGCCGAAATGGACCATGAGGTATTTGAGTCTGCTTCAAAGATTCGTACCAGTGCAGCCTTTGGTGAGATTATTATTCTTATTGTCTATATTCCAATTTTAACATTAGTGGGTGTTGAAGGGAAAATGTTTCGTCCAATGGCACAAACAGTTGGGTTTGCTATTTTCGGCGCATTGATTCTCTCGTTAACCTATATCCCCATGATGTGCGCTCTGTTCCTGCCGAAAAAACACAGCGACAAGAAAACGTTGAGCGACCGGATGATTGCGGGACTGCAACGTATTTATGAGCCTTTATTACAAAAAGCCATTCGGTTTAAATACTTGATCGTGAGTTTAACCGTTGCCATTTTTGCTTTGTCGGCCTTCTTTTTTAAGAATATGGGAGGCGAATTTATTCCACAATTGCAGGAAGGTGATTATGCATTCCATTGCATACTTCCCCAGGGAAGCTCACTTTCGCAAAGTATCGAAACCTCGATGCAGGCATCCCGGATTATCAAAGAGTTCGATGAGGTGAAGATGGTTGTCGGTAAAACAGGAGCTGCTGAGGTACCAACAGACCCTATGCCACCGGAAGCGACAGATATTATGGTGGTATTGAAGCCTCAAAAAGAGTGGAAGTCGGGCCGTTCTTATGAAGAACTGGGGAGCGCTATTCTGGAGAAACTAGAAGTAATTCCGGGTGTCTTCTTCGAAAAAAACCAACCTATTCAAATGCGTTTTAATGAACTAATGACGGGTATCCGTCAGGATGTTGCTGTAAAGATCTTCGGTGAAAACATCGATTCGCTGGCCGCTTACGCCAATGTGGTTGCCGCGCAGATTCAATCCGTTCAAGGGGCGACTTCGCCACAAGTGGAGCGTGTATCCGGCCTCCCACAAATCAATATCGTTTATGACCGCACCCGTATTGCAAATTATGGCTTGACGATTCAGGACGTCAATGACGTGGTGAGTACTGCTTTTGCCGGTCGAAGCACGGGACAGATCTATGAAAATGAACGTCGCTTTGATTTGGTCGTCCGGTTAGATACAACGCATCGAAACAGCATTGATGATGTGCGTAATCTGATGATTCCTACAGATACGGGTACGCAGATTCCGCTTTCTCAGGTCGCTGCCATTGATTATAAATTGGGGCCGGCCCAGATCAGCCGCGAAGCGGGTAAACGAAGAATTGTGATTGGATTTAATGTGGCCGGGCGTGATGTTCAAACCGTCGTAAAAGATATCCAACAACAATTGGCTGCAAATGTAAAACTTCCTGCAGGGTATTATTTCACCTATGGGGGGCAGTTTGAGAATTTACAGAAGGCGAGCTCACGCTTGTTGATTGCTGTGCCAGTTTCCTTATTGCTTATTTTTATGCTGTTGTATTTCACGTTTCATTCCTTTAAGCAGGCGACGCTTATTTTTACTGCAATTCCAATGAGTGCTATAGGGGGTGTATTTGCGTTGATGTTGCGCGGCATGCCTTTCAGTATTAGTGCCGGTATCGGTTTTATTGCCTTGTTTGGCGTAGCCGTACTCAATGGTATCGTTTTAATTGGGACATTCAATCAGTTGAAAAAAGAGGGTGTCGATGATATTTTTCAACGCGTTAAAGAAGGTACGTTGACTCGTCTGCGTCCAGTACTCATGACTGCGACCGTGGCTTCACTGGGCTTTTTACCGATGGCAATAAGTACAAGTGCCGGCGCTGAAGTTCAGAAACCTTTGGCAACGGTTGTTATTGGCGGATTGGTAACGGCAACTTTCCTGACCTTGTTTGTGCTACCCTTATTGTATATAATTTTTAATTCTAAATTGAATATGAAACGAAGTAGAGGTGCTAAGACCATCGTCACAATACTTGCTTTCCTATTTATGGCTTTGGGATCTCAGGTGTTTGGACAGGAGCGCATTTCTGTCACAGAAGCTGTAGAAACTGCGCTGAAGAACAATCGTCAGTTTCAGATCAATCAGGCTGAAATCGTGGGCGCTGGTTTCAATGTTAAGACGGCGACTGAAATTCCCAAGACCGGGATTTTTGCAGAAAATGAAGATTACCGTCCTACGGATAAGGCCGGCTTATTGAAAATTGGTATAACGCAAAGTATTGCCTGGCCTGGACTCTACACTGCGCGTAAGGCGTATTTTAAAGAACAACTAAAATATGCGAACCTAAATACAGATGTATTGAAAACTGCGATTACCAAAGACGTGAGGACAGCCTATTTTCAGCTCTGGTATCTTCAGGATCGCCAAAAACTGTACATGGAGTTGGATAGTATCTATACCGCCATGTTCAAAGCAACTGAACTTCGCTTTAGAACAGGTGACGTAGCTGCGCTGGATAAGATCGCGGCTGAAGCAAAGCTGAAAGAGCTGCAGGCACAACTTGTTCAAAACAAAAAGGATATCATTATTCAGCAACAGCAATTGATGATGTTGTTAGACCGTAATGAGTGGATGCTCCCCTTGGATCAATCCTTGGAGAAGATTGTCGTGGACGCAAGTCCATCAGATGAAACGGCGCATCCTTTACTGGTTTTACAGCAGCAAAATGTAAATATCGCTTCATCAAACATCAGTGTTCAGAAAAATACCAATAAGCCTGAGTTCTCGGGTCGATTTTTCTCCCAACGTGTTTGGGGAGCCAAAGATCCATTATCGGGATTCTCGGTCTCCGCATCCTTCCCGGTCTTTAGCTTGGGCGCCTATAAAAGTAAAGTGAAGGTTGCCAACGCTGAAATGGAAGTTCAACAGCGTAAGTTGGAATATGATACGCAGGTATTCCAGACAAATAAAGGGAATGCACTTGCTGAAATTGACAAGAATAGTGCATTGCTGCAATTTTATGAGTCTTCGGGGTTAAAACAAGCTGATGCAATTATTAAAGCAGCTAGTTTGGGTTATAGAACGGGGGAGATCAATTTTGCTGAATTAAGCCAATTTTTAAGTCAGGCCATTGGCATTCGCCAGAATTATTTAGAAGTCCTCAATCAGTATAATCAATCAGCAATTCAATATAATTACTTCAATAACAAATAAGGCAACAATGAAAGTTTTCATAAAGATATTTATCGTATGTGTAGCCGTTACTGTTTTTTACGGTTGCGGTTCTAATGAGTCGGAGCGTAAAGGTCAACCGGAAGAAAAGGAAGTACCCAAAGCCGAAGCGGAGCATGAGGAAGGGCCGGTTACGGTGGCGGCATTGAGTGCTGCACAAATAAAGGCTGTGGGAATCGTTTTTGGAGGGATTGAAGAGAAGGAACTAACAGCTACCATTAAGGCCAATGGACTTTTGAGTGTACCCAATAACAATAAAGCGAATGCGACGGCGCTTTATGGTGGTGTTGTAAAGACATTGAATGTGCAGCTGGGGGACAATGTGCGTAAGGGGCAGGTGATCGCCACGATTACCAACCCCCAGTTTGTACAATTGCAGGAGGAATATGTATCCCTGGCAAGTAAGATTACCTTGGCCGAACAAGAAATGGCAAGGCAACAGGAACTCAATGAAGGCAATGCAGGCGCACGGAAAAATCTCCAGGCCGCAACAGCAGACTTCAACAGTTTAAGGGCCCGAAAGGCTTCCTTGCAACAACAGATCCAATTGATGGGTATTAACCCCAATAGCGTGAATCTGTCCAATATGCGAACTTCACTGGCCGTAACAAGCCCTATCAATGGAACTGTTAGTAATGTTTTTGCGAAAATAGGGAGTTATGTGGATGTCTCTTCTCCGGTGATCGAGATTGTTGACAATAGTCTGTTGCATTTGGATCTGCAGGTATTTGAAAAGGATCTACCTTTGGTTAAAGTCGGACAGCTCATCAACTTTCAGCTGACCAACAATCCGGATAAGACCTATACCGCTAAAGTTTTTACAATTGGATCTTCATTTGAAAATGACAGCAAGACCATCGCTGTACACAGTACGGTTGTGGGCAGCAAAGTGGGGTTGATTGATGGGATGAACATTACGGGTATGATCGGTGTCAAAAATGTGCGGACTCCGGCTGTTCCGAATGACGCAATCGTGGAGGCTGACGGCAAGTATTATATTTTTGTGGAGACCAACAAGAAACCGGAAGAGCATGAGGAGGGGCATGACGATCACGGGCATGCGCACGATGAAGGTGAAGCAAAACATGCACATAAAAATGAGCAAGAAGCCGGGCAGCATGGAGAAGAACAGGCTAAAAACATCAATTTTGAAAAAATTGAGATTCAAAAAGGCGTATCTGCTTTGGGATATACGGCGATTACCCCGGTTACAGAAGTGCCTGCTGGAACAAAAATTGTTGTGAAGGGTGCTTTTTTTATCAATGCCAAAATGAGCAATACAGGTGGGCACGAACATTAATTGACCGTATTTGTTAACATAATCAAAGCAAGTGATGGAACATAAACATCGTTATGATGCACAAGGCAGGCAGCTTTGTTGTACACAGACAGAAAAAATATATAATCAGGCTGGAGCTGAGGATCTTATTGGGAAAGCTCCGGCTTCCAGCCAAGGTCATGACCATAGCCATGATGAGGACGGTCACGATCACTCGACGGCAGGGGCCAGTCAGATGCAGTTATTTCTACCT
Source organism: Sphingobacterium sp. UBA7631 (assembly GCF_002483935.1). Taxonomy (NCBI): domain Bacteria; kingdom Pseudomonadati; phylum Bacteroidota; class Sphingobacteriia; order Sphingobacteriales; family Sphingobacteriaceae; genus Sphingobacterium; species Sphingobacterium sp. UBA7631. The sequence continues at coordinate 566,997 of NZ_DLIX01000010.1, read as the reverse complement.
GCGCTAATTTCTTTTATCTTACTCATTGCTGCTATAGCCATGGATAATTGGATTGCACAATCCTGGTTTAAGGATTGGGTCCGTACAGGCTGGTACATATTAGCTTATCTACCGGTTGGGTTTCCTGTTATCAGGGATGCTTTAAAGAGTATAGCCAAAGGGGAAATCTTTTCGGAGTTTTTGTTAATGAGTATTGCTACCATAGGCGCTTTTGGGATCAAAGAATACCCCGAGGCTGTAGCGGTAATGTTGTTTTACGCCGTAGGAGAGGTGTTTCAGACCTTGGCGGTAAGTAGGGCTAAAAGTAATATTAAGGCTCTACTGGATCAGCGTCCGGATGAGGTGACCATTTTGGAGAATGGAAAGAGCAAAGTGATCAAAGCTGCCGATGCAGGTATTGGAGCAATAATTCAGCTGAAACCTGGTGAAAAGCTTGGGCTTGATGGTGAATTGTTGTCTGAGCAAGGTGCATTTAATACAGCTGCGCTGACTGGCGAGAGCAAGCCAGATACAAAGATGAAGGGTGATGTTGTACTGGCTGGAATGATTAATATGAACACCGTGAGCCTAATTCAAGTGACAACAGCATATCAGGACAGCAAGTTGAGCAAAATCCTCGAGCTCGTACAGAATGCAACGGCTCAAAAAGCACCCACAGAGCTGTTTATTCGCAAATTTGCTAAGATTTATACCCCAATTGTCGTGTTTTTGGCCATTGGAATTTGTCTCCTGCCTTACTTGTTTGTGGATCAATATGTATTTAGCGAATGGTTGTATAGGGCCCTCGTGTTTTTAGTGATCTCTTGCCCCTGTGCACTCGTCATTTCAATTCCTTTGGGGTATTTTGGTGGAATTGGTGCTGCAAGTAGAAATGGTATACTTTTTAAAGGCAGTAATTTTTTGGATGCGATGGCAGCTATCCGCCATGTCGTGATGGATAAAACCGGAACAATGACTGCCGGCGTTTTTAAAGTGCAGGAAATTAAGCTACAGGCCGGTTACGACGAAGCAAGGATTTTAAAGCTCGTCAATAAAATAGAGAGCCACAGTAGCCATCCAGTTGCAACAGCGATTAGAGAATATGTCGGTCCGATCGATGAGTCTGTCGATCTCAATACCATAGAAGAAATCCCTGGACATGGACTAAAAGCTATGGCTGATGGCAAAGTGTTGCTGGTGGGCAACTTTAAATTGCTGGACAAATTTAATGTAGTCTATGATATCGATCCCAATAGTATCGTATATACGACCATCGCGATCGCTTTGGATGGTAAATTTGTAGGATTCATGACCATTGCTGATAGCATCAAAGCGGATGCTGCGCTTACCATACAGCTACTGCATAAACTCGGTGTAAAAGCCACAATGCTGAGCGGGGACAAGACGACTGTTGTCGCCTATGTTGCCAAGGAACTTGGAATAGATCAGGCCTATGGCGATCTGCTGCCGGAAGATAAAGTGAATAAAGTCAAGGAAATAAAGGGACTAAACGAATCTGTTGCTTTTGTGGGGGATGGCGTTAATGATGCTCCGGTTGTCGCACTGAGCGATGTTGGAATAGCGATGGGGGGACTGGGCAGTGATGCGACGATCGAGACGGCAGATGTCGTGATACAAGATGATAAACCTTCGAAAATTCCAATGGCGATTCGCATTGGAAAAGAGACGAAAAAAGTCGTTTATCAGAATATAGGCCTTGCCTTTATAGTTAAGGGGATCGTGTTGATTCTTGGCGCTGGGGGATTGGCAACGATGTGGGAGGCAGTCTTTGCCGATGTTGGCGTATCGTTGATTGCGATATTGAATGCCATAAGAATTCAGAAAATGAAATTTTGACATTTAGCATCAAGTTGCACCCGCCCTTTTCATTGGATGAAATGAAGGGTGGGTGTATGCCTATTTTTATTAGCCATCATCTAAAACACTAAATATATTAGTATATTTGGGCGTGATTTTTATGTAATGACGAAAGAGCAAATTGCCGGATTGCTTGAAGGAGTACCTTCAGCAGTCGGCGTATATTATATTTATGATAAGCATGATGCGCTAATTTATGTGGGCAAGAGTATCGATATTAGAAATAGGTTATTGCAGCATTTTAGAAGTACAGATTTTAAGGAACGTAAAATCCAAGGAGCAGCCTGCAGAGTTGGATTTGAACTGACCGGTCATGAATTACTTGCGTTATTGTATGAATCTGACCTGATCAAAAAACACCAACCCTATTACAATCGAGCGCAGCGTCGAACTTACTATGGATTTGGCCTTTATCTGGCTGTGAATCCGTCAGGTTATCAAGTCTTGCAGGTTGAGACACTTGATCCCGAACGTGAAGAGTTAATGACTTTTTCGAGTTACCAGGAGGGGCGGGAGCAATTATTTCATATCGTGGAAGCTTATCAGCTGTGTCAAAAAATAAACAAGTTACAGACGTATACGAAACATTGTTTTCAGTATATGTTGAAGACCTGCAAGGGGGCTTGTATTGCGCAGGAGCTTCCAGAAGACTATAATCGAAGAGTGCAGGAATTTGTCGTCTCTTCGGAGCTTCCGCTGGGCGAAATATTTTTGGAATTTTTAGGGCGTAATCCAAATGAAAAGGGCCTTGTTTACTTGTTGGACGGTCGGTATAAAGGATTTGGCTACTGCAATAAGCGTGTTTCTAGCGAAAAGAAAAAGCGAGAAGCCATCGTCTTCAAGGCCGAGAACAGAGATGTTAGACGTATTTTGAGACGCTATTTCAAACTCAACCCTGTTTAAATTTTTATCAACACTGATTTACTGGCTTGATACACCAGTAAATCAGTGTTTCACCTTTGGTAAAAACTTTTTGTCGTTCTCATCGGAATCTTTATAGTAGGCTCGCGCTTCGTCCAGTTTATGATGCATTTCTTCACGTACGTTGTGGTATCCTTGTACATGGTATACATTCTGCATTTCCTGTGGATCTTTTTCTAGATCGTATAATTCCCACTCATCTTTGTCATAATAGAAATGGATCAGTTTGTACCTTTCGGTACGAATTCCATAATGTCGTTTTACCATGTGAATGGAAGGATACTCATAATAGGTGTAATATACGGCATCGCGCCATTGCTTTTCTTTTCCATTGAGTAGGCCACGAAAAGATTTTCCCTGCATATCTTTCGGGATTGCAAGTCCTGCATAATCTAGGATTGTTGGGGCAAAATCGAGATTCTGGACAAGTGCTTTTGAGGATTGGCCAGCTTTAATTTCTGCTGGATAGCGGATCAATAAGGGAGTTCGAAGCGATTCCTCATACATAAAACGTTTATCAAACCAACCATGTTCACCTAGATAGAATCCTTGGTCTGAGGTATAAATGACAATGGTATTTTCGTCAAGTCTATTATCTTTCAGAAATTCCAATAGGCGTCCAACACCATCGTCTACCGCTGCAACGGTACCCAGGTAATCTTGCATATAGCGTTGATATCGCCAGCGCATCAGGTCTTCTTTGGACATGCTGGGATATTTTATCTTAAAATCTGCCATAATTGGGTTGTATATTGAATCCCATGTTGCACGTTGTGCTGCGGTCATTCTTCCTAAGTTTCCATTAAAGGCAGCTTTATCCCAAGATAGATATTCTTTTAGTCCCAATTCATCCATTAGCGTAGGCGGTATCTTATTGTCACCAGCCCAGTTCATGTGTTTAAGGATATTCATTTCCGCGGTTTTTGCGGCGGTTCCTCTTCCTTCGTAGGTGTCGAATAGATTGTCCGGTTCTTTATAGGTTTTTGATGTATATTGTTGAATATGCCGTAAAGCAGGTAGCCATTCTCGGTGTGGCGCTTTTTGATGATAAAGCACACAGAATGGTTTACTAGTATCTCTTTTAGCGATCCAATCTAAGGTCATATCGGTGGTGAGATCCGATACATAGCCTGGCATTTGTTGTTTCACACCATTGATAATGAAGTTAGGATTATAATATTCGCCCTGGTCGATAAGTACCGCGGAGTAGTTGAATCCCTGTGGCAATCCATCCATGTGGATTTTACCAATTAATGCTGTTTGGTACCCATTTTTTTGAAGAATCTTGGCAAAGTTGTCCTGATTCCAGTCGAATTTTGCCTCATTATCAATTTTCCCATTCATATAACTGTGCTTTCCCGTTAAAAGTACAGCCCGACTGGGCGCACATAATGAATTTGTCACGGTCGCACGTGTGAAAATGGCACCTTCCTTTGCTAATCTGTCAATATTGGGTGTTTCATTTAATCCGTAACCATAAGCGCTGATCGCTTGATAACCATGGTCATCACTCATGATATATACAATATTTGGATGCTTTTTTGTCTGCTCTTTTTGTGCCAATGCCCAAAAAGGTACACATGCGTACAAGGTGAATGTAAGAATATAATGATGCAATTTCATGGTTAAGGTTTGTATGTGTTGCGACGATCGTTTTTACCACAAGCTAATATAGCTGTTTTCATTGAGACAAAGATGATGCTATTAGTTTAATGATACCTTTTACTATTTAAATGATTTGTTTATTTTATTATTCTGATAGAAATTTGCAGTATTGATAATTTTACTTATATATGAAGAAGAGTTTATTAGCACTTGCACTAGGGGGATTAGGGATAGGTATTACCGAATTTAGTATGATGGGGATGTTACCGGACGTTGCCCAAAGCCTGCAAGTTTCAATTCCGGAAGCTGGTTATCTCATTACCGCTTATGCTTTGGGTGTTGTTATTGGTGCTCCACTATTGGTAGTTGCTATGAATCGGTTCTCGCCCCTTAAAACCCTGATTACCCTCATGGGATTATTTACCCTGTTTAATGGGTTATCTGTGATTGCTCCAGACTACGGTCTTTTGCTGGTGTCACGATTTATTTCAGGATTGCCGCATGGTGCTTTCTTCGGTGTAGGGTCTGTCATTGCTAGTCGATTAGCCGATCCTGGGAAAGAAGCGCAGGCGGTAGCGACGATGTATTCGGGATTGACCGTTGCCAATTTATTTGGGGTTCCATTGGGTACCTATATTGGGCATCATTTTTCATGGCGTTATACTTTCTTATTGATTGTTGTCGTCGGTATTTTGACTATGTTAGCCTTAAAGTTGTGGATGCCTAAAATGAAAGCAGCACCTAAAAATAATCCCTGGAAGGACTTTGGCATTTTTCGCAATGTGAATGTCTGGTTTATGGTTTTATTATTTTCAGTGGCCCCAGGGGCGTTGTTTGCCTGGATAAGTTATATTGCTCCGCTGATGACTGAAGTGTCTGGGATTGCTGATAAATACCTGCCGTATATTATGGTGTTGGCTGGATTGGGTATGTTTGTGGGGAATTTGATCGGCGGGAAGTTGACGGATACTTTTTCGCCAACAAAGGTGGTCGTAGCCGTATTGGTGGTTCAGATTTTATGTATGCTGGCTATTTATGGCCTGTCCGACAACGTTGGGATATCCTTGGTGATGACTTTTTTAACCGGAGTCACTACTTTTGCGCTTGTACCTTCGTTAACCCTATTATTGCTTAATTCGGTAAAGAGTGATGCTGAAATGTTGGTTGCTTCTCTGGGGCCTGCATGTTTTAATATTGCGAATGCGTTGGGTGCTTTTTTAGGTGGTGTGCCTATTAATCAAGGCTATGGTTACACTTCTCCAGCTTTGGTTGGTGCGGTAATGGCGGCATTAGGGATAGTCATTTCTTTATGTTACATCCAACGAAGCAAAAAGCAGCCGACTATGGATAACAAAGAAGTTCTTGAGGATGCCGTTGGTCAACTTTCATAACCCTTCATGTCGTCTTGAAATTTGTTGTCGGTCCTAAGAAAATAGCGAATAGAATTGATGTTAACCAATATTTCCACCAATTCTATTGAAGATAGACTTAAATTGAACATCGATATTTTCCCCCAGGTACATGCGCTTGGCCCGGCGTTTTATAGGATTTCCTTGGTTCAATAGGAAGGAAACTGTGGTTGTATTCTCTTGAGGTAGTACAATTTTGGAATTTTGCCTTAAATAGAGTTTTAACAAAGCCATTCCGGCGGATTGTTTATTGGCGACAATAAGACCTTCTCCCAAAGTGGGAAGATAATAGCCGCGGACAGTTTCGTTCTCCACATAGACAAAGCCAGCCGTGAAATGTGGTTCTATTTCGAACCGTCTATTTTCGGCAGCAGTTTTCTGGTCGAGTGCCAAAAGTTGCTCGCTATAACGGGATTGATAGTGCTGTATGCTGTGGTCCGGTTCTTCAAGCTGAGTGATCTGTATATCATCAAAGAAAAGATAGGAAGAAGATTCCTTAAAGCCGAGTTTTGTGTAAACTGGTGCGCCCATATCCGTTGCAATGAGTTGGATGCTCTTGCATTTTTTGCTATTTGCTATACGAATAAGTTCTTGGGTGATGTGTTTCCCATAGCCTTTTCCTCTTTCATCGGCAGCAACGATAATATGTCCCAACCAGGCTACGTTACTATGGATAATGGTCGTACCTATGGCGACAATTTTCTGATCGACCAGGAGTTTTATGGGAAAACAAAAAGGGCTTTCTATATAGTGTTGTATTTTGATCGTGATATTGCCCCATCCTTCCGGACTTAGCGTTGTAATTATGGGAAGATCGGAAAACTGAATAGGATCAAAATTCATGTAGCCTCTATTTTATTGCGGTTTTATTGTACTTGTTTTTATATTCAAGGGGGGATAGTCCCGTAAACCGACGGAATATTTCACGGAAAGCCTTTACGTCAGTATACCCAATAGCGTACATTACTTCATTTACCGTTTTCCGCGAGCTTTCCAATTCCTTTTTTGCCGATTCCACTTTTATCCGTTGAAGATATTCCACAGGTGTATTACCTGTCGCTTTAATAAATCTACGGTCGAAATTCCGGCGTCCGACGGTGAATTTTTCAGATAACTTCTCCATGGAGATTTTTTCTGAGAAGTTATTCTCGAGATAGTCCTGTGCACGCATGACCATTTCATCGCCATGTGACTTTTGACCATTAAAGATCATAAAATCGGATTGCGTTTGTCTGGCAATATCAATTTGAAATATTTTGGAGCAATAAATCGCTGTCTGTCTGTCGTAAAACTTTTCAACCAGGTAAAGGAGGAGGTTGAGGAAGGAATAACCGCCACCATTGGTATAGATTCCCTGCTCATCGGTAATAATTTGTTCTGTTTTTAAGTTGACTTTGGGGAAGAGCTTATGGAAGTTTGCTGCTGATTTCCAATGGATAGAGCAGCTTTTGTTATCTAAAAGTCCCGTGGATGCGAGCAGATATGCACCGGTACACATGCTTGCAACATTTGCTCCTTTGGCATGATGGTGTAATATCCATTCTGAAAGAACGCTATTCCCAGCTTCTATTGCAGTAAAATTGGAAATGACAGCGGGTACAATAATGAGGTCTGTTTTTTGAATTGCAGTGATATCTTTCTGTGGCATGACCGTTAATAATCCATTGACAAAGTTACTCTGTTTAGAAACTCCTGCTAATTCTATAATAAATATAGGCTCCCTGTTCAGTTGATCGTAATAGCGGTTCGCTTCGGTGAATACATGGTATGTTCCAATAATGCACGATATGGTATTAGGGCCTGTCTGACTGTTTGGAACTAAGATCGTTAGGTGTTTCATGTTGAAAGTTTATAAGATTGAATAAACGATAGTACGCTTATTTGATACTATTCAAATATACCGAAACGACTTGTCTAAATCAACCGCTGAGAATGTCTATTTTACACCCCTTTTTGTGTTTTGAACTCCACTATATTTGATCTATAAATTTAAATTAATACGACAGGATGGTACAAATGATCGCAATATATAAGTTGACCGAAGAATCTTGGCACCTCATGATGATGATGTTCAGATTTACATATTTGATTCGATTGAGGTATAGGAAGATAAGAAGTATGAGTTAATGGTTAAAAATACGAAGAATGATGAAAAAGGAAGATTTTAAAATGAGTATTACCGTTGAAGCAGGAGCTCAACGCGTATTTGAAGCAATCAATAATGTCCGCGGATGGTGGTCTCAAAATATTGACGGGCCAACTACCGCTTTGCATGACGAGTTTATATATCATTATCAGGATGTACATCGTTGTCGAATAAATATAGAAACGATGGAAACGGATCGTAAAGTAGTCTGGCGGGTGCTCGAAAACTATTTTAAATTTACCCAGGATGAACGAGAATGGACGAATAGTTCCATTATATTCGATATTGTAGAAGACGCAGGTACAACTACATTACATTTTACCCACCAGGGGCTTAATTCCGATATGGAATGTTACAAGGTATGTCATGATGCCTGGACATATTACATAGCGGACAGCCTAAGACAATTGATTTTAACGGGGATGGGACAGCCTACTCCAAAGGAGGAAATAGCGCTGGACGCTATGGAAGAGAATCGCATACCACATGATCCTGGGACAAAAAGTATCTACCATAGATTGTTAATTGAAACTCCGGTAGAGACTGTTTACAAGGCGCTTACAACGGCGGAAGGACTAGCAGGCTGGTGGACACCAGATACGAAGGCAAAGCCAGAGATTGGTGCGATCCTGCGCTTTGGATTTGGTCCCAGCTATTTTAAAAATATGGAAGTTATTTCGCTGAAGCCTTATTCCAGGGTCGAGTGGCGCTGTGTCAAGGCATTTGAGGAATGGATTGGAACGACACTGACCTTTGAACTTGAACCTCAGCAAAAGGGATGTATGCTGCTGTTTCACCATGATGGCTGGACAAATTATAGTGCGGAATTCGCTTCCTGTAGTTTTGATTGGGCGCTATTTTTCAGGAGTTTAAAATTTTTCTGTGAAAAAGGAAAAGGGTTTCCTTATCCTGAATTTAATGTATAAAATTGCTGCAGGGGCATGATGTATTTTAGGGATAAAATAACACTATCGCAATAGATCGGCAATTGCATGCAGATAGTCTTTATTTTTAGAAAAATCATTATGTCCCTCCTTTGCCAACCGAATCAATTTATCCTGTTTTTTAAAGAATCTACTCAGTTTAATGGAAGAGTCAAAATAGACGGCTTTATCCTGGTCTCCGTGGAAGATGATCGTTCTACATTTTACTTTTTGTAATGCCGAAGCATTGTCGAAATGAAAGGGGAGCCCGCTTGTATCGAGCTCAGGAGCGATATGTTGCGTCCAATCTTCAAAACTATAGTAAGGTGCCTGAAGAATAAGTATTTTTGGGGCGTTATGCGAAGCAATAGTTGAAGCCAGTGCTGTACCCATCGATTGACCAATTATGATGATATGATCTTCCGGATAATGTTGTTTCAGGTTATCATAGACTATTTGCAGATCACTATAAAGTAGTTCTTCATTGGTTACTTTACCTTCACTTTTTCCGTAACCTCGGTAGTCTAACATAAAAAGATCATAGCCGTTATCAGTATAGATATTCGCAATTTTACCCCAAGTGTCTACCGCCCCATTACTGCCATGCAAATAGAAAATTAGTCCTTTGCTCTTGTCTGCCTTAAACAAGATCCCATGGAGTTTAACATGATCTGCTGTTGTGTTAAATTTTTCTTCATATTTGCCCTGAAAATGGAAGGTTGAATCTTGGAGCTTTTTGCCTGGAAATAGTTGTTCCTCAAGGATCTCATTCCAGTTTGGTTTCACTTTAGCCTTACTATTGGCTTGCGCATGTACTACGAGGTATGAAAAGATGAATAGCAGGAGTAATAGCATTGGACGTGACCAAAGGTGACGATAGAATTTTGTTAATGCGGTGGTATTGTTTAACTGCATAAATATACTTGGTCTATGATTTTTATTTAAGTTACACATTTCTGTGGCATCCAGAAAATGTGGGAATTCCTAGTTTTAGCGGTATCTTTCTTATAAACTTAATCTAGGTTAAGTTTACGCCTTAATCTAGGTTGTTGGAAGCAGACTTCTTCTTGTCGTACCTTTGAGATAGCAATTTAAAATGAAGTGATCATTTAGGCTTCAACTTAAATTCATCAAGAACGATAAAAAAGGAGATTATAACATGAAAAAATCAATTGAAAGAATTTTCCAACGTCCAGCTCAACCTGGCATGGTAGGAGATGGATTTCGTGTATTTAATATGATACCAGGGAATGGGATTTCCCAAAAGAGGATGAGTCCATTTCTTTTACTGGATTTCAATGCAGCATTTGATTTTGGACCTTCGGATCATATTAGAGGCGTGGATGTACATCCGCATAAAGGATTTGAAACCGTGACTATCGCCTACAAAGGTAGTGTAGCCCATCATGACAGTTCGGGGAATAGCGGTGTTATTCGTCCGGGTGATGTACAATGGATGACTGCCGGCGCTGGCATATTGCATAAAGAGTACCATGAAGAGGAATTTTCAAAGAAAGGCGGATTATTTGAAATGGTTCAGCTCTGGGTTAATTTACCAGCGAAAGATAAATCAACAGCGGCGCACTATCAGGCAATTACTGCCGATCAGATGGGGAAAGTCGTGTTGCCCGATGCGGCAGGGGTAGTCAATGTCATCGCGGGGAAATTTCAGGATATGGTTGGACCAGCGAGCACCTATACCCCTGTCAATCTATTTGACATCAAATTGGAAGAACAGCATGAAACGAACTTTTTGGTTCCACAAAATCATAATACAGCGATGCTCGTTGTGAATGGCGAGGTTGTAGTCAACGGTGAACTTGCTAAGGAGCATAGCTTTGTCTTATTTGGTCATGATGGTGAAGAGATTTCGATAAGGGCAAATAAGAATGCAGTTTTACTTGTGTTAAGTGGTGAACCCATTGATGAACCTATCGTGAGTTATGGCCCATTTGTAATGAATACACAGGCGGAGATTTACCAAGCCTTTGAAGATTTTCAAGCTGGCAAGTTTGGCGTACTTGAATAAATGAAATAAATTTCCATACATGGCTTATATCCTTAATATGTAGGCCATGTATGGAAATCAAAATAGAAAAGATTGTCCGTTAACTTGCATTTCTTTGGATTGTCGTGCTCAACGACTAAGAAAAGTTTTTTGGTCGTCTATCATAGCCGACATGCACGATGAGGACCAGTAGTGTACAACAAAAGCCGGTCAATACCACGCCATTCCATTGAAAGTATTTCCAAGCCAGGGAGGCCAAGTAACTACCAAATGATCCACCGGCAAAGTAACTAAACATATAGACTGTATTTAGTCGGTTGGTTGCCCCTAGATTTAAGGCAAAAAAAGCAGATTGATTGCTGATATGCATGGATTGTAAACCCAGGTCGATTAAGATTACACCGGTTATTAATCCGATATAGCTATTCCCTCCGATGTAGAATACAATCCAGCTCAATAGCAGGATAAATATGGAACCAAGAATAATGGTATACGTAGAAACACGCGTTGCAATCCTGCCGACCACTGATGCTGCCAGCGCGCCAACAGCCCCTATTAATCCGAAGGATCCCGCTACAGCAGAACCTGCGTAGAAAGGAGCTTCCTGTAAATGAAATACTAATGTAATCCAAAAAGCACTGAATCCAGCAAAGCCTAAAGCCCCTCTGAGTGCAGATAGCTGTAATACCCGTTGAGTTTTTGTCAGATGGACCAAGGAGTGCATTAATTGTAGATAAGTACCTTGAAATGTCGGTTTTACATCAGGTAGTGCGAAAGCTAATAATAACATGAATAAAACCATTAATGCTATAGCTATATAATAGATTGCTTGCCATCCCCAGATATCGCCAATAAATCCAGCTGCGACACGGGAAAGCAGAATACCCAATAGTAAGCCACTCATGACCATTCCGATTGATGAATTGCGTTTTTCCGGAGCAGCAAGTTCGGCTGTCAGGGGGACCAGCATTTGAGGAACAACAGAGCTGAATCCAACCATAAAGCTTGCGATATAAAGCAGCTCGACGTTAGGTGCTAAAACCATAGTCATTAAGGATGCTATGATGAGCAGAAATATGGTTAATATTAATTTCTTTCTTTTTATCATATCTCCCAAAGGGACGATAAACAGTAGCCCAGTTGCAAAACCGATCTGTGTGAGCATAGCAATCATGCTAATTGCCGCTTCACTAACGTGAAAGTCTTTTGCCATCAATCCCAAAAGCGGCTGATTATAATAGTTGTTGCCGACGACAATTCCCGTTGTCAAGGTAATAAGCCATAAAAGGGGCTTCGTCAATACAGGTAGATCCGGTTTTGAGTTTACCTGAGGTTCTTTGCTTTGATCTGCTATTTTTGCTGTATGTATCATCTCGAATTGTATTTCCTTGGCCGCAAATTTAAAGAGAGAATTGTTGGCAGAAATGAAGAATTCGATCCATGAATTGAAGAATTGAAGTTTGATTAACATCAATAGTGTAAAACTCAACAGGCCTATGCAGTTCTTAGATGCATAGGCCTGTTGAGTTTTAAATGAAGATAGGCGAAAATATTGTGCACTGATCAATCAGGTTTAAAGATTTATTTGCTGATTTCTCTTTTTGCGAGAAGCATTATAGACAATGATCACACTAATCGTCATCAGGATAAATGCTAAGAAAAACGGCGCACCCGAAAATTTAAATGGTGCTTGGTCATGGGTGAAATAATAAAATAGGTTTGTCATCATCGGTGGACCAATAATCGATGTTGCACTCATCAAGCTTGTTAATGCACCTTGAAGTTCACCCTGTTCGTTTGAAGGAACATTTTTTGTAATAACCGATTGAAGAGCTGGTCCACAAATACCACCCAAGCAATAGGGGATAAGGAATACAAACATCATCCATCCTTCGCTTGCAAACGAGAATAACAGTAGTCCAATAGCATACAGGGTCAATCCATAGAAAATGCTTTTTTGTTCACCAAGTTTGGGCGTTGTCCATCGAATTAAAACACCCTGAACCAGTCCAATCAATAATCCAATAACACCTAATGAGATACCCACCATTCTTTCTGTCCAGTCGAATTTATACATGGTGAAGAAGTTCCAGTTACTTTGAACTGCGTGGCCTGCGATATATATTAAAATTAAGGCAACGATTAATCCGGATATTTCTGGATGTTTTCCAAGAAACTTAAAGGATCCAATTGGATTTGCGCGTTTCCATTCAAAAGCTCTACGTTTTTCTTTATCTAAGCTCTCAGGTAAGATAAAATAGCCATATAGAAAGTTTAGCATACACAGTCCTGCGGCCGCATAAAAGGGAACCCTGGCACCATAGTGACCGAGCAGACCGCCAATAACTGGGCCGATGATAAAGCCTAGACCAAATGCAGCGCCTATCAAGCCAAAGTTCTTTGCCCGATCTTCATCCGTAGATATATCGGCGATATAAGCACTTGCCGTTGTAAAACTAGCACCTGTCAATCCGGCGATAACGCGTCCTAAGAATAGCCAACCTATAGTTGGTGCGAGGGCAAGAAAGATGTAGTCTACCGCAAAGCCAAAAAGTGAAATCAATATAATTGGCCTTCTGCCATATTTATCGCTGAGGTTACCAACGACGGGAGAACAGATGAATTGCGTGAAAGCATAGGCAAAGCCGAGCCAACCGCCATATTTTGCCGCTTCACTAACATCGCTATGAATCAATTCCTCGATAAGTTTTGGGACGACAGGAATAATGATTCCCCAACCCGTAATATCGATTAGTAGTGTAATAAATATGAATCCGATTGCTGCTTTTTTCTTGGAATTTTCCATCATGATTCAAAAGTAATGAAATCCTTAAAAACTTGTTTGTTATTTAATTACTAATTTGTGGTGAGTGTCGCATTTTCGATACCGTTAACAAATCGAAAAGAGGAAGCTTTTTTCTTTCGATAGCGTGCCCATTTCTGGTTAAATCGCTTGACATTTGGGATGGTGCAGCACCGTGAAATTACATGAATTCGCAATAAAACACAGTTTATTTGCTTGGGTATGTAAGGATAAAGCAAGTTCTATCTGGGATTCATCTGTGATGAGAACCTCGGGGTGTAATATAACTTCTGTAAAACGACCACTTCCATCTCCATCCGTTTCCAGGGTAGCGATAGCATTGTCCTTATAGGATAAAATCTCAATGCTATTTTTCGAGCAGACGTATAAATAGGACATCATGTGGCAAGAAATCAGGCTGCTCAGCAGCAAATCTTCCGGATTGTACAATGCGGGGTCACCCTTGAATGCTTTTGCTGCGGAAACTTGCAGGTCAGCTTTCCCCTCGATCGCGATGTGATGGCTTTTTGTATAAATTTTTGAACCTACAGCACTAGGCTGTTCAGGATGATTCCAAGCCAAGGACGCTTTAAAGATATGTTTGTAACTCATTTTGTTTCAAATTTAAGGTATTCTCCGATAACCAAAGCTGCATAAAAGTAGTTGACATCTAATTGTTGTTTATGGGGGTTCTATAAAATTAAATATACGGAAGATCGCAATAAATTTTTTGCCAACCCCATCAATCGTTCATTTTATGGACAATTTATGGTTGAAAATTTAAAGCAATATATTTGTTACAATTTTATTCTTTTCTGCGTAATTCTATTTTTTGGTTTGTTCAGATCTTAATTGAGATATATTCAGATTGTTAGCGTTATAGGTTGTTGTTTTTTGTCGCAGAAATGTCTTTTTGCGTTCTCGCATAGCAAGTCAGACTACCACAAACTAAAGGATATCATTATATTAGACTGATATTATCGAAAAGTATGCTATCTATGAACAGGTTTTTCCAAAATTACAATACGGGAAAACGTATTATTCTTCATTTGTGTTTTTGGTTTTTGGTTTTGGGAATGCAATTCATTTCCTATCAGCGGATAGATATTGATAATTCCTGGATTTTGTTTGTAAAGGACGTATTTTCTTTGTTGACCATATTTTATGTAACAGCGTATGTCATCATTCCGCGCTGGTTTATTCCAGGAAAGTTTGTGTTGTGTATATTGTGGTTATTGTTTATTTATGCCTGGTGGTCGTTTCTAAGTTATTTTGCAGCCCTATTAACATTGAAATATCTAACACCAGATGTTCGCCTGTCAAGCTATCTTGAAATAATACTAAGTCAAGGAATCTTCGGTGCTTTTCGCCTTTCTTCCATTAGCGATTATTTGTTGGATTTTATTTTTCTGGTGGCCCTGCCTTTGACCGTAAAAATTGTACAGGCGTTTATGTCTGTCCGAAATTCAAAAATGAAACTCGAATTGAAAAATTCAGCACTTGAGTTGAACAATGTCCAGTTGGAACTTGCTTTTCTAAAATACCAGATTAATCCACATTTTTTACTTAACACACTTTATAGCATCTATGTGCTGGTATCCGATCATGATGAAAGAGGCGGCGAAAGTATGATGCGTTTAAGCAGTATGATGGTGTATTTACTGCATGAAAGTAATCAACCCAGGATAGAAATTAGTCGCGAATTTCAATTGCTAAAGGATTATGTTGAATTGGAAAAGTTACGCTATAGCGAGACCGTGCAGATCAATCTTAATTTGGCGGCTGAAGACGAAAGCTGCATGATGGTTCCTTTGATCTTTTTTCCGTTTGTAGAAAATGCATTCAAACACGGACCTCGGCTAAGCTCTTCGGCGGGATGGATATCCATAGACATTAAGGTGAAGGATGACAAGGTGTATATGCACGTGGCTAATGCATATAGGGAACTTTCAAAACCAGAAAATTATATCGGCGGATTAGGGATAGAAAATGTAAAAAAACGACTGGAACTTCATTATCCTCATCATCATAATTTGGAAATAAAGTCGCATGAGGGTGTATTTAGTGTTAATCTTGTTGTAACTTTACATTCGGAAACAGAGCCGTAGCACCAAAGCAGCGGGTTGCGAAGTACTTATGAATAGAATTAAAACTATCCTTATTGAAGATGAGCCTATTGCGAGAGGTCGCCTGGAGAAATTAGTTTCCAAATTAGGCCTGATCGAAATATTGGGTGTATTTGAAAACCCATTGCAAGCAATTGACGTTTTAAGGCAGCAGGAGGTAGATCTCATTTTGTCCGATATAGATATGCCTGAAATGGATGGAATTACCTTTCTCAAAGGACTTGCTCATCCACCATTTGTTGTTTTTATAACTGGGCATTATGAGTATGCGGTTGATGGGTTTGAATTGGAAGTAATCGATTATATCTTAAAGCCACTCCTGACGGAAGAGCGATTGATCAAGGCAATTGAAAAAGTTCAAAAGGCAATCTTGTTTTCTCGAAGAGGGGCACAGGGTGAAAGAAAAGCGATTAAGATAAAGGATCGGAACAAAACTATTTTTATAGATCCTGCAGATATTTTCTATCTAAAAGCCTGGGGGGATTACATTCAAATTTATACGTTAGAAGGTATGCAGACTTTGCTGTCGACCATGAAAGATATGGAAGCAGAACTGCCTTGGGATATGTTTGCTCGTATGCATCGATCCTATATTGTCAATATCAAACAGATCAAGGGTGTTGAGGCAAGTAAAGTCATTCTGAAAAATGGGACAGAACTCGGTATTGGTTTACAATATCGTAATCAGCTCTTCGCGAAGATGGGACTTATATAATTTATCGGGTTCATAGGTTATACGTTTTTTCTGTTTCCCAATTTGCATTTTATAATAGCCAACCATAAAATGGTAAACAGCAAGTTCATGTAAGCGTTGATCGGACATGAACAATCGGTTAATGAACATATGAATGTAGCTTGATAGTAACGATGTTCGGGCTGACTTGAATTCATCTTGATCGGTATGACTCCGTAAGGTGTTAAATATGCTGTATTGAAGTGCATTTAGTTTCTTTTTCGATTCTTCAGGGTTGTCTAAAGGTTTGTCGAACCAGTCTTTTTTCTCTTTAAACTTATTGTTGAGATGAATCCAAAGGTTTTTATTATTATCAAATTCTTGCTGATAAAGGGTATTCATCTGTATGCAGAAATCTCTTTTCTCGATCAGTGTAAATTTTGCAGCTTCTAATAGCGACTCAATATTTTCGAAAGCCAGGCGCCATCGATCATTGATTGAAGTACTTTGTTGGATAACCTTCAGTACCGTTTCGCTCTGTTGATAGAATAGCTCCTCACTAAGTTCCATACAAAATGGGGTATATCGTTCAATCTCCCGTGTATAAGTGTCAAAGGATAGCGTTGATATCTGTCCATCTTTAATAAACTGTTCCAATAGGGTATTAAGCGTGGATATAACGAAATAATACTGGCTTGGATCTGAAAGCTCAACTCTAAATCGAATGTGGGGTGATGGATCGTTGTAGCGTATAAAAAACCATTTTTTTAGGACATCTTGTTGATTAAGTGTCGCTACGATTAGGGGGAAAATTTCCTTTAACAAGGTGTCTGCAACATGTAAACCACAATAGATCTTGGCGTAAAGCCATTCACTGCTCAAGGGGAAGCATCTTTTTAGGTTACTTTCTTGAGGGGCTGATTCATTTGTGAAAGTCTCCTGCTGTGATTCTATTGGAATAATGATTTCGTTGGCAAAAATATGTCCATCTTTATCGCAGGCTACTGATGAATAGTCATTCAGGATATATTCGGTTAATATGATCTCTCTTTTGCACATATGATCCAATACGATTTCTATGCAAAAAGGATTGTCTAAATTTATCAACAATTCATTATCGCCACTGCTGATGATGACCATTGCAGGAATTGCTAGCTCCGCTTGTATATTTTTTATGAAAGCCTGAGGGGTACTGGGGTATTTCGCTATTTTTTGAATTCGCCATTGTGCTCTAGACAAGATAATATTTTTGTAGCTTATTCTTGGGAGTCTCGGCTGCTCCTTCATAATCCCCCAATTCCAGGAAAGATCCAACCTATTATTTTGGAACTGAAAATCTGCGAGAAACTTATATATATTCATACCCTGTTCAAAATTGTGGGCGGTAGTTAAACGGGGTATAACCATTTTATTGAATTTCCTGGACCACAAGATTAGGCGCTGGTCTTTGATGAACAGGTATAAGTCATTAACATCAATTTGCTCTTGTTCTTTATCGATTGTCGGGCTTAGACAAATTGATGCTTTTCGCAGCGCAGGTCTATAAATGATATTTCCAGCATTATTGTCTGGGTAATGACAAATCTCGGCAAGTATCGCATTTGGAAACTGCTGTTGCTCTGTGTCGGCAGATTCCTTCAACTTGTTATTCAATTTTTCATCCAGATGTGCAAATCTGGAAATTAAGTTTCCTGATGACGAACCACCAATGGTAACCAGATTGAAGAATAAGTTTTCCTGACATGAACTTCTAAGGAGATTGCCGATGGCATAGCATGAAGAAGGGATCGTATTGACAGTTTGTTTACGTTGTTTAGCGATATGATCTAGATCTTTGCTGGTCAGCTGAATTTCGGTGAATTGATTTTTTACACTTTCTACAAATTTTTCAATGACCAGATCTTGATAATGGTGGTCGCCATATTTTTTTTCGCCCGCCGGGGTGATGTTGTTAACTTCCCCGAGTATTTCATCCGTTATATTGTAAACACCTTCTTGACGTCCGTAACCAATCCCAATATCGGGGTCTAGAGCTGTCGTTAGCGGAACCATTCTATCTTCATATTTAACAGAGAACGCAGCTCTAAACCGATCAAAATCTGTTAACTTAGCCTGGCTGCAAAGTGGTAGTAAATCCTGAAATTGATCTCTTATGTGATCTAATGCGGTATCTGATAAATTGTTTTCGTCCATCCCTATGAGAAGGTCCCCCTGTAACGAATTGGTCATATCGAGGTCTGGAGCCAAAGGCTGCAATAATTTAAGGATGGCGGTTCGGATCTCAATGACAGATTGAGAACTATGAAGCCATTTTCTTATCGTTAATAAAGGATTTAAATAATTTCCCTCCTTATCCACTCTTTCAAGCGTCGTTATCAGGCTGTCCAGATAACCTCGGCCAATGACATTGGGCTGTAATTCAGAGGATATGATTCCAAGGCTGATGAGGTTATTGACGAATAGGGCCGCATGCCTTATCGATGCTCCAAGACCTTGCAGCAGATCGATTAATGATTGATAATGACTAGTTTTCTTATTGTGTTCAAAGTATTGGATGACTCGATCCAAAACTGGAGTAAGCCTTATACGTTTCAGGATATGCTGTCCTTTCTTCCCATTTGTCACTTTTTGATAATATTTGTAATATTTACCATCTAAGTATAAGGTGGGATTGAGACGATAATAGAGTTGACTGTAAATTCTTTTGTCTTTTGATATCTGTTCAATAATTTTTGTCAAAATGGTGGTATCCAGTTTTAAAACAGCTTGATTTGCATTTGACCTGATTAACGATACCTTTTTTTCGGAGACGGCAATGTTCCCAAAAGATACCCCTGCGAATAAACCGAAAGGCGTACTTCTGGTGCTCATCCTAATCGCATATTTGAGTAGTGAAGCGATCATTTTTGAGCTGCTTTCTTTCTTGTATTCAAGCCATTTTTGAACTTCCGCCGAGAAGGCCGGGCTTGCCAGAAATAAGGCTTCTTTTAATTGCTCATTTTGAAACAAATGACGAAGTTTCTCTTCTATTTCATGTCGCTCAGTTATCGTTAAAAGATCAACGGCAGATGCAGCTGGAAGTAGCGGCGTGCGCAGAAGAAAATAATCGGATAAGTGGAATAATGACATGAATTAGTTGGACTAGTATTGCATGACTTGTTTTATACAAGACTGAAAAATCTGGGGCGAAATTGGTTTTTGCAGCGCAAAATGCTTCCTGTTTTTGATAAATTCTGGATATTGCCAACGTGACACGGCGGAGGTGATGATCAGGATTGGAATATCAGCGATCAATTCGGCTAGTGTATTAATATTACCGCCGCTAACAATGAGATCGAGGAATAGGATGTCTGCAGATTTTAGATCATGGCTAAATAATGCTGGATTTTCAATGTCTTCAACCATCTTAATCAATTGAAGATCTGGAAACATGTGAATGTATTCAACTATTTTTTTTGTCGCCAGTGGTTCATCCTCAATGAGAATACATTTAAGCTTGGGTGAAGTCATATACTCGATTCTTTTTTATTTATTAGGCAATAAAGACGATTGCTGTAAAGGCGCCTACCAGAACGCCTTCACAGCGTTATCCTCTTTTATATTACTTTTGAAGATGTAACTGTCTTAATAGTTACCAGTTCCATATCATCAAAATCAAAAAATGAGATCGGTTCTACCGCGCAGACAGTTTGTACATCCAGTACAAAATCCTCTGCTAAAAAATTTTCAATGTTTTCCATAGTTATACGTTTAAATTGTAAACAAATGTGCTCGCTATGGAAAAGAACAACGAAAAATATCGACAGAATTGAAAATGAATCAGACGAACTAAAGAATCTATTCGACGAAAAAAATAGTGTCTGTTGCTATTTATGTTCGCGATGTAGTAGACTTTGTTTGCAGAGCCTGCCAGATCATCATGGACATTGAAAGAAGTTCTATTGTGTGTTTCTGGAAAATTCGACGAAATAGCATTTGAGTACGATGAAACAGCAGTAGCTTCATTGTAGTATTCCATCTGGTTCGTTATCTTAGATTCGTCTATTTTAGCATCAAAAAACCATTTCTTTAGCCATTAAAGCCATGTAGCTTAAATAGATAAACCAACGAGAGGGCTTGAGGTAATTCCTTAAACCAAAAAAGCATCTACCAAAAAAATAGGTGAGTAGTGTGGGCGCGTAAAACAAATGAGAATATGAATTTATCTAATGAAATGTATGGTTTTTTGAAAAGAGAAGGTTTACGGTTATTTAGAAAAAAAGTAAGCTGGCAGACCTCTGCGAGATATCAAATCTATGGAGATGGGAAAACAAAGATCGGTGTCGCATTTGACAGAATTCAAAATTTTATCGATGAAGATACCAGTGCATCCGGCTGGAGTGGAATGGAAAAGATTAAACTCGAAGAACGGGGTGATTACATTATCTATGGTTTTGTTGAGAAAATTGAAAGCTAAAGAAGAGTTCTCCATATGATTTTTCCATTGAGCTTGACCTTTCGTATTTTATTATCGAGTAAATTTTACAAATCAATTCCTTAATTGTGTAATGACTTTAATCTTATTTGTGGCCAAATTTGTTGTGTAAAATTAAACAATAAGTTATGGCGACAGATATTTATAAGGATACGGTTTATCTACCTTTAGAAGATGTTGAAAGCGAACATTGTGCATCAATTGTCGAAAAAGGACTAGCCCAAGTTAAAGGCCTAGCGAGCTATCGGGTGGAATTGAATAACCACAGAGCTGCTATCGTACCGAAGGATAGTGAAGCCGTCGTTAGCAGTGTAAAAACGATCAAAGATCTTGGTTATGGTGTTTCTACATTAACCAAAACATTTCCAGTTCTTGGGATGACTTGTGCCTCCTGCGCCAGTAGCGCTGAAAGTATGGCGAAATATGAACAAGGGGTTGTCAATGCGTCTGTAAATTTTGCAACAGGAAACCTTACGGTGGAGTATTTGCCTAATATTACGGATCATTTAAAAATCCAGAAAGCGGTTCAGGCTGGTGGCTATGATTTATTAATCGAAGATGAATCTACTCAGCAGAAAACGTTGGAGGCTATTCACGCCGAGAAATTCCGTAAGCTTAAAATCAAAACTCGATGGGCAGTAATACTTTCGCTTCCCGTGGTCGTGATAGGTATGTTCTTTATGGATATGCCGTACGCAAATCCTATTATGTGGCTGTTTTCCACGCCAGTAGTTCTTTGGCTGGGCAAGGACTTTTTTGTCAACGCGTGGAAACAGGCAAAACATCGTTCGGCCAATATGGATACGCTTGTTGCGTTAAGCACGGGAATAGCCTACATCTTTAGTGTGTTTAATATGCTCTTTGCTGAATTTTGGCATCAGCGTGGCTTGCATGCACATGTGTATTTTGAGGCCGCCTCAGTCGTCATTGCTTTTATTTTATTGGGTAAACTACTGGAAGAGAAGGCTAAAGGTAACACCTCATCCGCCATTAAAAAGCTAATGGGCCTGCAGCCTAAGACGGTGATGGTCATTCAATCGGATGGAACAGAGCGTCAGGTCGCTATAGAAGCCGTTAATACTGGCGATATTATTCTGGTGAAACCAGGGGAGAAGATCGCCGTTGATGGGGTTGTTATCAGCGGAAATTCCTATGTTGACGAAAGTATGTTAAGCGGAGAGCCGGTCCCTGTTTTAAAAATGGGCAATGAGCAGGTATTTGCAGGGACGATCAACCAGAAGGGCAGTTTTCAGTTCAAAGCTACAAAAGTTGGCCGGGAAACAATGCTTGCCCAAATCATTAAAATGGTACAGGATGCACAAGGAAGCAAGGCCCCTGTGCAAAAACTGGTCGATCGAATTGCTGCTGTATTCGTTCCTATTGTCATTGGTATTGCTATTTTAACTTTTCTACTGTGGTTTACTTTAGGTGGAGAAAACCATCTGGTACAGGGTTTAATGGCGGCAGTAACGGTTTTGGTTATTGCTTGTCCTTGCGCACTAGGTTTAGCAACTCCCACAGCAATCATGGTTGGAGTGGGTAAGGGAGCTGAGCAGGGTATTTTAATTAAAGATGCGGAAAGTCTGGAGCTGGCCAAAAAGGTAAATACAGTTGTTTTGGATAAAACCGGCACCATTACGGAAGGAAAGCCTGTGGTCACTGACCTTTATTGGAAAAATGATGAGGATAGTTTGAAAGGTATCTTGTTGAGCCTGGAGAAACAGTCAGAGCATCCATTGGCAGAAGCTGTAGTCGGGTATTTTAAAGATGTAAAAGCTACTCCAGTATCCTTTATCGAAAGTATTACTGGGAAAGGTGTTAAAGGCAGTGATGGAATCGAAACGTACTCTGTAGGTAATCGCAGGTTGTTGGATGAGAATGGGATTACAATTCCGACGGATTTGATGGAACATGGCACCCAGTGGGAAAATCAATCCAAAACAGTGATCTGGTTTGCCAACAGTCATACTGCGTTAGCGGTAATAGCCATTGCGGACCGGATTAAGGAAACTTCTGTGCGTGCTATCAAGGAGATGCAGGCCATGGGCATTGAGCTATATATGCTGACTGGTGACAACGAGGCTACGGCTAGGGCCATTGCCGCGGAAACAGGTCTTCAGCATTACAAAGCGGAAGTATTGCCAGAGCACAAAGCTGATTTTGTTAAAGAATTGCAGCAAAGAGGGCAGGTGGTCGCTATGGTTGGGGACGGTATTAATGACAGTACAGCCTTAGCAACGGCCGATGTCAGTATTGCAATGGGGAAGGGAAGTGATATTGCAATGGATGTAGCAAAAATGACAATTATTTCATCTGATTTGACGAAGATACCGCAGGCCATTCGACTTTCGAAACAAACGGTCGCGACGATTAAACAAAATTTGTTCTGGGCGTTTATTTATAATTTAATTGGGATTCCCCTCGCTGCAGGTATTCTGTATCCATTCAATGGTTTCCTTTTAAACCCGATGATAGCTGGAGCTGCAATGGCATTGAGTAGTGTAAGTGTTGTCAGTAATAGCTTGCGACTTCGCTGGAAAAAATAGCTAACTATGGTTGAGGTCTAGACCTCATCTTAAACGGTAAATATTGCAAAACAAAATAGAAAAACTGTAAGTACAACCCATCGAATTAAAGGGATATTTGCATAGATAATTAAATAGATTAATAACATTAAAATTAAATAACATGGAAAGCAAAGAATTTCAATTTAAAACAAACCTTACTTGTGGGGGATGCGTGTCCAAAGTAAGCGCTGATCTGGATAGTGTAGACGGTATCTATGAATGGAATGTTGACACCACAAATGCAGACAAAATTCTGACTGTAAAAGCTGAAGGCGTTTCGGAGGAAGAAATCATTGAAATTATCAAAAAGAAGGGCTTTAATGCCATGGCCTGCTCCGCCTAATTGTTCAATAAATCTATAGAACCCCATAAAAACACCCTAAAAGTTTTCTCCAACCTTTAGGGGTTTTTTATGGGGTATTGTGATGAGACTAAACCGAGCTTAGCTTTCTGTTAATTAAATTGGATAAACATATCTTTAAAATTTAGTATCATTATAGAAAATTGGCGAATAATATCTTGTCCTATATTTCCATACACGGTTTCATTCTTAATCTTCGATTTTAATAGGCTTATATTTTTAAGAGCGATCGGTTTATCGCTAATATGGAATGTATGTTGTATAACAAATCCGTCATATTCAACTTGACCGCCTGCGCCTCCCATGGCGACTTCAACTTGACCGCCTGCGCCTCCCATGGCGACCTTGGTCGGTATATCCTGTTTTTCGATATGTTGTTTGTAGGTTTCGTAAAATGGTGCATAAAGGATTGTTTTTTCAGCTCCTGTATCAAAAGTATAGTGCTTTCCATCAATGGCAATAAGCGGTGATAACCCATCTATTGCAAGATTCGATGCTTTCCATGAAACTGTAGGTCTCTTGGGTACAATGAAAAAATCGTCCTGTGTAAGCTGTACTTCTTGCAGTGCTTCAATAACAGGGAAGCCTATTATACCATTGATCTGATAGCCAATTTGCGGGATACAAAGTGCGCTGTCTGGGAAAACCAGGAATATTGCGTTTGAAATGTTGATGCTACCAAGTTTTAATTGTTTACAAACGGCCAAATCGGCTTTGATAGAAACACCGGTAATGGCGTCTACATCAATATCTGCACGGATAAGATCCATATGAAGACGTTTGGCCACGGACTCTGTGACTGTCGATAGGTTTGCTCCGGTATCAAATATAAAACTTGCGGTATCGCCGTTGACTGTTAGTGTTAGATTCTTCAACCCGGCTTTATCTTTCGTCATTTTAAGACGGGTATCGGCGTTGATTTCTATAAGCTGTGGCCGCACATGTTCAAGTGCTGACCAGATTTTTAGATTGTTTCTGAGATCCGCTCTTGTATCTGTTGACAGCAAAGGATCGAAGTCGAGTAGGATTTTCTGGGTTGTCTGTTTTGCCCCCGCGTAATCTTTCAGTTTGACAAAATTATCTTCCTGAACACGCCGTAATTTTAGTCGCAGTGTGTCGGGTAATTCTTCTGTTGCTGCGCTCAATAGTGCTATTTTTTTGTTTGAAGCGATGGGTTTGTTAAAGGCGTTATCGAGTATTGCCAAAATAAAAACTTGCTCATTGGCGTTTAAGAAAGGTTTATTTACCCTAAACAGGTCGCGGGCAGTGAAGAAATCTTTTGATGCTATTAGCTGATATAGCCTGTTGAATTTAGTTGAGGAGGATTGTCCGAAATTAAGCTGGATGGTGATGAATAACAGGAAACATATTGATACGCATTTTTTGAAATGATTTGCTGGGAGATTCATGGTGTATTCAATTAATTGTCTTTTGGTCAACGATATGTTCACGCTCTTAAATGTCGGAAAAGTTCTTGTTAATTTTTTAATTTTATTGTTGCTTATTTTGTTATTGATCAATGGTTTATGTTGTGGAGTTGTGTGTAATACTTGTGGTCTTGAATAATTAAGGTTAAATTAGCTAATGTTTTGAGAAATTTCTCCCAGAAGGATTGGATAGACGAGGTCTCCGCGATTGGTGGACAGTAATATATTTGTAAATAGCATAATTTAATGAAACAGAAGACGATGAATATTAGGTATAATAAAGGAATTATTTTTTTTGGTCTTGCGGCTTTATCGACCAGTTTATTTTTTGGCTGTGGAAACACAGGCACTAAAAATGAGGCCAAGGCCGAAAAGGTAGAGGGACCTGCTGAAGCTATTGCTGATACTGCAACCACAACGCAGGAGTTATCTTTTAAGGATAAAGAGGGTAAGGTTCTTCAATTAAGTGCTTTAAAAGGTAAGGTCGTGTTTATTAATTTCTGGGCGACCTGGTGTCCCCCATGTATTCATGAACTACCTTCTATTGACCAGCTTAGGCAATCGCTTAAAGATAATAAAGATATCGTTTTTCTCATGGTAGATGTTGATGGCGACATAGAAAAGTCTTCAGCATTCATGGCCGAAAACAAGTATGATCTACCACTTTACATAGCAGCGGGTGAAATTCCTGCAGAATTCTTAGGGCAGTCCATACCAACAACGGTTATCTTGGATAAAGCGGGTAAGATCGTAGAGCGTCTGGAAGGAAGCCGTGACTATGGGGCCCCTGAGATAAAAAAAGCATTGGAGGATATCGCGAGCGGTAGCTAAAGCTCGAAGGTTGTGATCACTATTTTCTATAGCTGGAGAATAGAATTTGAAAAGAAAAACAGTATTTTCGCGGTGTCAAGTTAATTTATAGCTATGTCCGAACTTCAAGAGCAGACTGCAGTCAGAACGACTTATTTTAGTATTGTAGGTAATGCATCACTGGCATTATTAAAATGGTTAGCTGGTTTCTTTGGAAACTCTTATGCGCTGATAGCGGATGCAATTGAGTCAACGGCAGATATTTTCTCTTCATTTCTAGTGCTCCTCGGTTTAAAATATGCGCAACGACCTGCCGACGACAATCACCCTTATGGCCATGGTCGGGTAGAACCACTCATTACATTTATTGTCGTTGGTTTTCTTATTGTTTCTGCAACCATAATCGCTTATGAAAGTATTGAGAATATAGGAACGCCACATGACCTGCCAAAGCCTTGGACCTTATTTGTTCTGGGTGGGATCATTGTGTGGAAAGAGATTTCTTATAGGATCGTTATGAAGAAAAGTAAAGAAACTAATAGTTCTTCACTTCGTGCAGACGCTTGGCATCATCGAAGCGATGCGATAACGTCAGTTGCAGCTTTCATTGGGATATCTATTGCATTGTTGCTCGGAAAGGGATATGAAAATGCGGATGACTACGCGGCATTATTTGCCGCTGGATTTATACTTTATAACTGTTACCATATTTTCAGACCGGCGCTTGGCGAGATCATGGATGAAAATGTATACGATGAGGTCATTGACAATATCCGGCAAGAAGCATTAAAAGTAGATGGGATAAAAGCCACGGAAAAATGTTTTGTCCGCAAATCGGGGGCTAAATATCACGTCGATCTGCACGCTATTGTCGATAGTGAAATTACGGTAAGAGAAGGGCATGAGCTGGCGCATAAACTCAAAGACCACTTGGTTGCGCATATTCCTGATCTTGGTCATGTGATGATCCATATTGAACCGAACGAATGCCTTTGGGAATCAAATTAAAAATGGCAGCACCTATTATTTTTCTTGAACCGTGCTGCCATTTGATTGTTTAAAAACTTAGGTGTTTTCAGCTTCAAGCAATTGAATCTGCCATTTAATCTGATCCGCTTTAATAGGGTAATCGATATTATTTCTTAAGCTTTCATAAATGGCTTCAAACAGCTGATTGTAATCTCCTGTATGTGGCGTTACTAAAGACTCATGTTTTTGATTTGATACGTCTATCGTAACAAGTTTTCCCTCGAGGCCGGCTGGCTCAAGGCCATAAGATGGATCGTCGGGCAGCATACCATCTACCAATTGCTGTTCTTGCACATCCGTCATATTCTTGATAAAACTCCCTTTTGTACCATGTAAGACAAAGGCGGGCTGCGGAGAGGCGACAAGTAAACTGCCTGTTAAATACACGTTCAGTCCAGCTGGATAATAAAGATGATAGTGAAAATAATCTGCAACTTTAGAATCGGGTCTGTTGATGGATGTTGTCTTGGTAAATTTAACCGGTTTTCCAAAAAGTGAGATTGCCTGATCAATAAGGTGCGGGCCTAGGTCATAAGTGATACCATTGGAAATATACTGCGTATCTTCCTTAAAGTATTTTTGTCCCAATTCCATTTTATAGCGATCAAATCTGAAATGCACTTCAATCAGCTTTCCTAATTCTCCACTTTCGATCACTTTTTTAATGTCTAAAAAGTGACTATCATATCGTCTGTTTTGATAGAAAAATAAGTCTTTTCCTTGTTTTTTGCTGATGGCAAGAAGCGTATCGAATTGTGTAGAATCATCAACGGCAGGTTTTTCTATCAAAACGTGTTTTCCTGCCTCTAGGGCGTCTTTTGCATATTGGAAATGGGTATAGTTTGGTGTGTTCACAATGACCAGTTCGATGCTTTCATCCGCTAGTAATTCAGTTATATTATCGTAGCTTTTTATTGCCGGATAAAATTCATGTGCGTTTTTTTTCGACCGTTCTACAACAGCGCTGAGATTGAAATGTGGATTGGTATGTATAAATGGCGCGTGAAAAACACGTCCTGACATGCCAAAACTTAGTATTCCTGTGTTAATTTGAGTGTGTTTCATGTTGATTTAAAATATTTTAGCGCAGTCTTGCTACTTGTTAGACTTCAATATAAAATTTAATGCTATTGCGTGCTTTTTTTGTCCGTGTTCGATTCTTCAATGCGGTTTGCAAAGTGATGTGTTACGCCATCTTCTGTTGCTAGAAGACATACCGAACACAGTTGATAAAAAAGTGAATGTTCTACAACGCCTGTAATGAGTTTGATTTGTTTATTCAAATCAAAAATATCAGGCAGTTTAGAAAAATAAATGTCTGCCAGGAAATTACCTCTCTCAGATAGTAGAGGCCCCGATTTTTGTTCAGATTTTCGTAATACAATGTTTGATATCGCTGAAGAATAGCTTGATTTTAGTTCTTTAAGTACCGATAGCCAAGCGTCGGGAATAATTTCAACACATAGCGGATATTTTGTGGTCAGTTTATCGACCATCTTTGCGCCATCGACCAAGAGAATAAATTGCTTTGCCATATTCGCCATAATCTTTTCACCTGTATGTACGCCGCCGCCACTTTTGAACGCATTTAAATGAATGTCCACCTGATCACAGCTGTCAAAATAATAATCCAGCGTTGCTATGGTACTGTTATCAATACAAATAAGACCATTTTCTTGGAGCAGTATTTTGGTTTCCAAAGAAGGCGATGTAAATTTCAGGCTGGATTTAAAACTGACCCTACTGGCAATTAATTCAATGAAATAAGCTATTGTTGATCCAACACCTAGTCCAATGAATTGATCAGGTTCTAAAAGTTGAAGAGCAGCTTTGGCGGCTTCCTGTTTGAGATTGTTCATAAATGGTAAACTTATAAAATTGTAATACCTTGTTCGACATAAGGCTGCAAAATGCGATCAGAAGGATCCTTTTCTGTAATTAAATAACTGATATCAGATGCGCGGCATGTTAGAAAAGATGCCAGGGTATCGAGCTTATTGCTCGTTGTGGCAGCAACAATGTTCATTGAATTTTTACATAGTACTCTTTTGATAGCTGTTTCTTCGCGAGTTCTTGCCGTAAGTCCACGATAGGGGTCCAGGCTACATACACCTATGAAGCTGACATCCGCATATATTTCTTCAAAGGTAGAAATAGTTTGCTGTCCCTGCATCGTAAGAGATGATTTGCAGAAAGCGCCACCCGCGAAAATCAAGCTGATGTTTGGGAGGTTTGCAAGTATATTGGCTATCGGGAGACTATGTGTGACCACAGTAAGGTTTAGGCTATCTGGAATATTGCCAGCAATTGCCTGTGTTGTTGTGCCACCGTCAAAAAAGACGACTTGATGATCTTTCAATAGTGTGATCGATTTTTCTGCTATGGCTTGTTTCTCCATAACATCAAGGTTATTTCGGTCGTATATATCGAATGGTAAGTTTGACCGTAAAGTGGCTCCCCCTCGAATAGCGCGGAGCAAGCCAGCGTCAGATAGTTCTTTAAGATCACGTCGGACGGTATGCTCAGAGACACCAAGTTCGGCCGCTAACTCTGTCATTACTAATTTCCTTTCCTTTTTGATTTTAACTAATATAAAATCGTGACGTTCTTCTTTGGATATCATGCTATAAATGTAGTGTTTTTGTGCTATATGTTGCAATATTTGTCATTATAATCGTTGTAGTGTTGCGATATATTGCAATATTTCGAGTTATTTATCGTTGAATTGTTTATTTGTGTTTTTTAGTTTTGGTCCCAATTCAATTTTGTTGAACTTGTTTTTGCGGTACTTTTTTCTATTAGCATTATATTTGTGAATGATCAATAATAGTTTCGATCGCTCTTCAGTGGTAACCAATTTATAATTTTCACTTTTACAGGCTGTTGTTTGCTACTACATGTAAAACCATAGAAATCAATTAAAATATGAATATTATCGTAAAAATTGCAGGCTCTATTCTGTTCGTCTTTTTATGCGGCTGCAGCGTGCAGCCTGCTGGAAAGCTTAAAAAAGAACAATGGGTATTAGGAGGCTTTGAACGGCCCAAAGGTGTCAATCCAATTATTGAGCCCGATACGAGTTCCGTATTTTATGATCCAATGCTGAAGAAAGAAATTCGATGGGAGGACAACGACACTTTTAATCCTGCTGCAGTGGTAAGGGGAGATAGTATCTATGTCATTTATCGTGCAGAAGATCGGACAGGAAAAGCTATTGGCCACCGGACCTCCCGATTGGGGTTAGCAGCTAGTGCTGACGGTATTCATTTTGAACGACTGAAAACGCCTATATTCTATCCGGGGCCTGATGAGCAGCAGGATAACGAGTGGCCTGGCGGGACAGAAGATCCCCGGATAGCACAGACTGAGGATGAGCGTTTTGTGCTATTTTATACCCAATGGAACCGAAAGGTACCGCGGCTTGGTGTAGCAATATCCACTGATCTGAAACACTGGACTAAATACGGTCCTATTTTTAAGAACTCGAGAAATAGGCGCACTCTAGTCAATGAACCGCATAAATCGGCTTCTATTGTGACTACATTGAAAGGTAACAAACAGGTTATAGCTAAAATCAATGGGAAATATTGGTTGTACTGGGGAGAACATGGTGTTTATGGCGCCACATCCGATAATTTGATTGACTGGGAACCCGTAACAGATAATAGAGGTACACTGAAAGCCTTCATTTCGCCGAGGGATGGTTACTTTGATAGTTCGTTGACAGAGTGCGGTCCTCCAGCAGTTTTGACTGATAAAGGAATTGTATTGCTATACAATGGTAAGAATCATGCTGAGAAAGGGGATGTGCGTTTTAATAAAAATACCTATTCCGCTGGACAGGTTTTATTTAGTCCACGAGATCCGACAAGCGTATTGGCTCGAATGGATGTTCCGTTTTTGCGCCCCATGGAATCTTTCGAAAAAAGTGGACAATATATAGATGGAACGGTTTTTATCGAAGGATTGGTCTTTTTTAAACAAAAATGGTTTTTATATTATGGTTGTGCGGACTCTAAAGTTGCTGTGGCTATTTATGATCCGCGCCATCCAGGGCTTATGGATCCTGTGCCTGAACTGTAAAAGGGAAGAAGTTGCCTTTGAAGCTTGTTCGGATGATGGGTAGCTGGTCAAGGAGCATTTGTTTAGTTGGCTGAGAACTTATCAAATTAAAAAAGGCAGATCATTTGATCTGCCTTTTTGGGTAAGTAATCGGGCTCGAACCGACGACCCCTAGAACCACAATCTAGTGCTCTAACCAACTGAGCTATACCTACCGTGATTTTGATGATACAAAAGTACGATTAAACCCTATTCCCTCCAAATATTTGACTGAAAAAAAACAGCGTTTAAAGCCAACTGGGTGAAGATTAGTTTATTAAATTTTAATAAAAAACATCTAAAGGGTTGCATTTTGATAGTGCTATGCATTTGGCTGCTCCAAATTTGTCATTTGTGTCCAATTTTTAATAAAAAAGGCGGTTACTATTAAAGAGACCGCCTTTTCTATTAGAAGGAATACCCTTAAATCATTTCTACACTTCTCTTCACAAAAGATGTCAGATCTGCTCCAGACAATAAACCTCTGGATAAGAGTGCTAAATCAAAAGCTTGTTTTGCCAGTTTTGAACCTTCTTCGTCTGATGACGATAAAATTCTTTTGATCAGCGGATGGTTCCCATTGACTGTTACCTTATAATTATCGGGCAATGAACCATAAAAATTCATGCCACCACCTGTCTTGGCCATATCTTTCATTCGACGCATAAATTCATCAATTGTTACCGATACAGGCAGGTCACTTTCATTTAATGCGTCAACTTCAACTTTCATATCTTGGCGCGAAATTGCTTTTTCGAAAACCTCCAGCGCTTTTTTGGATTCTTCTTCTGAAAGGGCCAATTCAACCTTTTCATCTTTTTGGATCAACTTATCGATAACGTCAGCATCTACACGTTTCAGCTGTACCTTATCGCCGCCCTTTTGCTCTAAATAAGCTGCAAAGTGTGTATCCAATGGCCCATCAAGCATCAAAACATCATAACCTTTGTTTAATGCCGTTTGGATAAAGCCATCTTGTTGAGCGGCGTCATGTGTATATAAGTAGACAATGTTACCATCTTTATCTACCTGGATATCTTTGACCTTTTCGTAATACTCTTTAATGGTGAAGCTTTGGTTACCTGTGTTTTTTACTAAACAGAAGTCATTTGCTTTTTCAGCAAATTTCTCATCGCTAAGCATACCGTATTTGATAAATAAACCGATATCCGTCCATTTCTCTTCAAATCCCTTACGGTCGGTCTTAAATATTTCGTTCAATTTGTCAGCCACCTTTTTGGTGATATAACTGTTGATTTTTTTTACGTTACTGTCTGCCTGTAAAAATGAACGGGATACGTTTAATGGAATGTCCGGTGAATCAATTACCCCATGAAGTAACATCAAGAATTCAGGAACAATATCTTTCACCTCGTCGGTGATAAACACTTGTCGAGAATAGAGTTTGATTTTATTACGCTGGATTTCCAGTTCATTTTTAACTTTAGGGAAGTAGAGGATACCTGTCAGGTTGAATGGGTAATCAACATTGAGGTGTATCCAAAACAAAGGTTCATCCATTGAATATGGATAGAGTTCGCGGTAGAAGGCTAGATAATCTTCGTCTTTTAATTCAGACGGTGATTTTGTCCAGGCTGGATTGGTATTATTGATGATATTATCTACCTCTACAGATTTGTATTTTGGTTTTCCTTCTTCGTCTTCACCGTCCTGTTCAGAATTTGTTTTGGTGCCAAAACGGATTGAAACAGGAAGAAATTTAGCATACTTATCTAAAATGTCCTGTAGTCGTGCCTGGCTTAAAAATTCTGTTGATTCTTCATTAATATGTAAGATGACGTCGGTACCACGTGTGGTTCTTGAGCCTGTAGAAATTTCGTAAGATGTACTACCATCGCAAGTCCAATGAGCCGGTTCTGCGCCATCTTGATAGGATAAAGATTGGATTTCTACGGTATCGGCTACCATAAATGCGGAATAGAAGCCTAAACCAAAGCGACCAATGATTTCATTTGCGTCATTTGCCTCCTTGAATTTTTCCATGAACTCTGTTGCTCCTGAGAAAGCGATCTGGTTGATGTATTTTTTTATTTCATCGGCTGTCATACCAATACCATTATCGGAAATAGTGATGGTTTTGGCCGCTTCATCAAATTTTACGTCTACAATCAATTCTCCTGTTTCCCCTTGGTATTGACCCAAAGAAGCCAGACGTTTGATTTTTTGAGAAGCATCAACGGCATTAGATACCAGTTCACGCAAGAAAATTTCATTATCAGAGTATAAGAACTTTTTGATTACGGGAAATATATTCTCCGTGTGAATTGAAATACTACCTTTTTCTGGATTCATAATTTGTATGTCGCTATTTTAATTTTATGATTTGTTTAAAACATACAATCAGTGTTCCAAATCGTCCCTACAGGACATGATGGCAGAAAACCGCCTATTTTGTCATAGGCTCATTCGGTGATTTACGGACTCGTAAAGCAAACTGTCATATAGCGTAAGTCCCTTTCGCTAATTTAGACCTGGGCTCTGTGGGAAGTTGGCGACATGTGCATATTTGGGACCTAATCCAATGATGGCATCCTTCCATAGCAATTCGCCATTACCTTCAAAAATGAGCTGATGGTGGTATTTGTTTTGTACAGCCCAGCTATTTTCTTTGATTTCGCCGTCCAACTGACCAGCAGACCATCCAGAATATCCGATAAAGAATTTTAATTCGTCAGGTTTTATACTATCGGTTTGTATGGCTTCAATAAGCTTTTCTTCATCGCCTCCAAAATAGATTCCAGGAGCCACTTCCTCGCCACTTAGCAGTAAATCAAAACGGCTATGTACAAAAAAAAGACTTTCCTGAGCCACAGGACCACCGACGTAGATGGGGAAATTGCAATTCGGTATAGATTCCAATAATTGGCCTATGCGAACATTTGTTTGATTATTTAGGACAAATCCGAGGGAACCCTCTGTATTGTATTCACATAACAATATCACGGATCTGAGGAATCTAGGGTCTAGCATAAATGGCTCGGAAATCAATAGACTTCCTTTTTGTGGGTTTAGTTCGGTAAACATATAGCGCGAATTTTAATTATTTATTGAATTTAATCTTTTTTATTTAATCTATGCGAGATTTGTGCCAAAATTGAGATTTTGTCAATTTCTACTAACTTTATAGAGAAAAAGCAATGATTTTAGTAAGTTTGTGGGATATAAAAACAGGTTTCTATGTCCATTCAACATAAAGATATTGCAGCAATCAGACAGGATTACGTATTAGGTAGCCTATCTGAATCAGATGTGGATCGTAATCCAGTCCAACAGTTTAAAAAATGGTTTGATGAGGCTATTCACAGCGAGGTAATCGAGCCTAATGCCATGGTGCTTTCAACGGTGTCATCCGATCAATTACCTTCCTCGCGAGTTGTTTTATTGAAGGACATTGTAGCTGAAGGACTGGTCTTTTTTACAAATTATGAAAGCCGTAAAGGGGAGGACATGAAAGTGAATCCGCATGTTGCCATGTTGTTTTTTTGGCCTGAATTACAAAGGCAGGTCCGAATTGAAGGTGTTATTGATTTTGTAAGTGAGGCCGATTCCGATGAATATTTCCAATCGCGCCCAAAAGCAAGCCGTATCGGTGCACTAGCATCCCCGCAGAGCCATGAAATCCCCGACCGTAGTTTTTTGGAAAACAGGGTGGAAGCACTCGAAAACCAATACAATGGAAGCGATTCTGTACCGAGACCGTCACATTGGGGTGGCTATCTGTTGAAACCGATTTATTTTGAATTTTGGCAGGGGCGTGCAAGCCGGCTACATGATCGCATAGTCTATAAAAAGGTGTCGGATTCCTGGAAGATTACGCGTATAGCTCCATAAATATGACATTTGACGAAATTAAATCGATGCTTGTTTCCAAATTTGGAACTCAACTTATTCTTAAAGAAGATCGCAATGGGCTGCAGCCTGCACTATTTATAGATAAAGCAGATATTGTAGCCGTTTGTTTATTCCTCCGGGATACAGAAAGCTTATATTTTGATTTTTTAAGCAACCTTACTGCAGTGGATTATCGAACGCATTTTACCATTGTCTACCATTTAAATTCCTTGCCGTATCAACACAGTTTGGTCTTAAAAGTTGAGTTGTCTGGTCATCGTTCGCTGGATGAACTACCGGAGATTCCTTCGCTTACTTCGGTGTGGCGCACGGCAGACTGGCATGAGCGCGAAGCATTTGACCTGATGGGGATTTATTTTGAGGGACATCCGGACCTTAGAAGGATTTTGCTGCCTGACGATTGGGAGGGCTATCCTTTACGGAAGGATTATGAGGAAGCGGAGAAATATCATGGCATTCATATTAATTGATAGAAATGGCGAATCCAAAATATAAAGAGGCATTACTGCGCTATGAAAAACACCTTACAGAGATCTCAAGTCAGGAAATGGTGTTGAATATGGGACCTCAGCACCCTTCGACACATGGTGTGCTTCGGTTACAACTGATTACAGACGGAGAGATCGTGAAAGAGGTTGTTCCACATTTGGGTTATCTGCATCGTTGTTTCGATAAGCATGCTGAATCGTTGAATTATGCAAAAACAATTCCTTTTACCGATCGCTTGGACTATTTGGCTTCGATGAATAATAGCCATGCTTTCGTTATGGGGGTTGAACGTATGCTTGGCCTTGACAGCAAAATACCTAAAAGAATAGAGTACATTCGGGTTTTGGTCTGTGAACTCAACCGAATAGCATCCCACCTGATTGCTATTGGTACATATGGTATTGATATCGGTGCCACAACGCCATTTTTGTGGTGTTTTCGGGATCGTGAACATATCATGAATATGTTGGAATGGGCCTCAGGTTCCAGGATGCTGTACAACTATATCTGGGTAGGCGGGTTATTTTATGATTTGCCCGTTGGCTTTGAAGAGCGCTGTACAGAATTTATCACGTATTTCAAACCTAAATTGGTCGAACTGGATGAGATATTGACACAGAACCAAATATTTATTTCCCGTACGGCTAAAATAGGTGTACTTCCTGCTGATGTAGCCATAAATTATGGTGTATCGGGACCTATGCTGCGTGCTTCGGGAATAAAATGGGATTTGAGACGCATAGATGGTTATTCTGTCTACCCGGAAATTGATTTCGAGATACCTGTGGGAAAAGGTGAAATGGGGGTAATCGGTGATTGCTGGGATCGTTATAAAGTTAGGGTGGACGAGGTCAAGGAATCGGTTCGCATTGTCGAACAATGCCTTGAACGACTACAGAAAGACTTT
Organism: Sphingobacterium sp. UBA7631; assembly: GCF_002483935.1. Classification (NCBI taxonomy): domain Bacteria; kingdom Pseudomonadati; phylum Bacteroidota; class Sphingobacteriia; order Sphingobacteriales; family Sphingobacteriaceae; genus Sphingobacterium; species Sphingobacterium sp. UBA7631. The sequence continues at coordinate 530,488 of NZ_DLIX01000010.1, read as the reverse complement.
AAACGTACGGCCGAATTTGATCCGCGCGCTTTGGTCCCGAAGAAAGTGAATCTGAAAGCTCAGGACTACTATGTCCGTGCTGAAAATCCGAAAGGAGAATTAGGCTTTTATTTTGTCACAAAAGATAAATCAGATATCCCGTTGCGGGTCAAGTCAAGGGGCCCAAGCTTTAATAACCTTTCCGTGATTTCAGAACTTGGAAAAGGGGTGCTGATTGCTGATTTAATTGCGATCCTAGGATCGATTGATATCGTTTTGGGAGAGGTTGATCGTTAGACTGCGGTAGTGTGCATGTTTTATAAACGATTTAGCAAAATAAAATAGATATTGTATTGAAAATGTTGCATAAAAACGCAATTAAATTTGTAATTGAAAGCAATTTTCATCATATTTGCAGTCTCATAATTTAAGTTTATAATTGGTTAATGAAAGCTCGTTACTCCCAAAGTAACGGGCTTCTCTTTTTTATAGTGTGCAATCTATTGATGCTGTGTATTTATGATACTGGTGTGTTGGTTTGAGCTTGAAGGGTTTACTGCCTTTTCTCGCGAGTATTGTTGATTATCCTGTAGATTTCATCGAATTCCTGTACTAGAATTTAACGTAAATGATTACCTTTACTGGTCTTAAATATAAAAAAGTGACGGATAGTTTAGTTATCATTCCAACATATAATGAAAAGGAAAATATTGAAAAAATCATTCGCAAAGTTTTTTCCTTATCACACGCATTTGATATTCTAATTGTAGACGATGGTTCGCCCGATGGGACGGCTACAATCATCAAGAATTTACAGGTTAATGAATTTTCTGGCCGTTTGTTTATCGAAGAGCGAATCGGGAAGCTGGGTTTAGGAACAGCGTATATCCATGGATTTAAATGGGCGCTATCCCGCGAACATTACCGCTATATTTTCGAAATGGATGCAGATTTCAGCCACAATCCAGAGGATTTACTTCGTTTACGGCAGGCTTGTGCGGATGGTGCAGACATGAGCATAGGTTCGCGTTATATCAAGGGCGTGAATGTTGTCAATTGGCCGATGAGCCGTGTGTTGATGTCCTATTTTGCTTCAGTATATGTTCGTTTTATAACGGGAATAAATATCCAGGATGCTACCGCAGGATTTGTTTGTTTCACCAGGGAAGTCCTGAGGACAATCCCACTCGAAAAGATTAAGTTTGTAGGGTATGCTTTCCAGATTGAAATGAAATTCACCGCCATAAAATATGGCTTTGATGTAGTCGAAGTACCCATTATATTCACAGATCGGACCGAAGGCACATCAAAGATGAGCACAAGTATCTTTAAGGAAGCTTTTTTTGGAGTTATCCAATTGAAATTAGGAAGTATCGGAAAGCGGTACAAGAGAAATTAAAAGATCGCTACAATGAACGAGAATTTAGATCCAAATCCAGACCGTCTGAGCAACACAGATCGTGATATTGAACGGGCATTGCGGCCTCAGGCTTTTGAAGATTTTACAGGTCAGGCTAAAATATTAGAGAACCTCAATATTTTTGTGAAGGCAGCCAGGCTGAGAGGCGAGGCGCTGGATCACGTTTTGCTACATGGCCCCCCAGGCTTAGGAAAGACGACCTTATCCCATATCATTGCTAATGAGATGGGTGTTGGCATTAAAATTACTTCGGGACCTGTATTGGATAAACCGGGTGATCTTGCAGGATTATTGACAAATCTCGAAGAAGGGGATGTCTTGTTTATCGATGAGATCCACCGTTTAAGCCCTTTAGTAGAAGAATATCTCTATTCGGCAATGGAAGATTTTAAAATCGACATTATGCTGGAAACAGGGCCGAATGCACGGTCTGTGCAGATCTCCCTTAATCCGTTTACCCTGATCGGGGCAACAACACGCTCGGGGCTTTTGACTGCTCCTTTGCGTGCGCGCTTTGGAATTAATTCACGCCTACAATATTATGATGCAAAACTCCTGACAACTATCGTATTGCGTTCGGCACATATCTTAAACACACCGATTTCTGATGAAGGTGCCTATGAGATTGCACGAAGGAGCAGAGGTACACCCCGGATAGCCAATGCTTTACTGCGCCGTACACGGGATTTTGCACAGATAAAGGGTAACGGAAGCATCGATAAAGAAATAGCGAAATATGCTTTGCACGCGCTTAATGTGGATGAAAATGGTTTAGACGAGATGGACAACAAAATCTTAACGACTATTATAGACAAATTTAAAGGTGGACCTGTCGGTTTAAAAACTGTAGCCACAGCAGTTGGGGAGGATGAAGGTACGATTGAGGAAGTCTACGAACCCTTTCTGATTCAAGAAGGATACATTATGCGGACCTCGCGGGGTCGCGAATGTACAGAGGCTGCTTATAAGCATTTGGGCCGTGTCAATCACTCGAAAGGAAATACATTGTTTTAATCGCGAATAGAAACGATACTTTAACTTTTCTGCTGAATAATTTTATTGGTCCGGCTCATTAGTGCTGGACTCGGTTTTGTTCGTTGAAAATAGCTTATCTGAGCCTGTAACTCCTCATGTATCCAAGGGTACTTTTTTCGTAGGTTATTTAAGATGTCCAGGCAGTTGACCAATACAGCGACAGGACATGCAGGTTCGATCATCCATTGGAAGGAATGCTCGATAATTTCTTCTTCTATCTCATTTTGAAGTGTATATTCTTTATTTTTTTTAGACGTTAAAAATAATAGAATTTTAGTATAACTTCTAAGACAACTCCAGTTTTTTTGTTTTTTTAAATTGTTCAAGAATTGCGGGAGAACAGATTTTAGCAACGCTGTATTCTTTAAAACGATGGTTTCAAATACCCATGCGGCGCGAAAGGCAACCTTTTTATCCTTCTCTAAGGAGATGTTCAGCAGATCAGCCAGGGTTATTCCTTGGAGCATCTCCAAAGAAAAATCCGTTACCTCGAAAGATCTCAAGGTAACGGATAAAAATGCTAATTTTTCATTGTAGGTCATTTAACCGTTATTTTTGTGGTTTTTCTCGATTCATTTCAGTCATGTCAACTTCGTTCATCTTGGAATCACCCAACAGATATTGGCTAAAGTAATCGCCCATTTTCCAGAAGAAATACTCCGTCATATCGCCAAAACCGTGTCTTTGTCCAGGTAATAGCAGGAAATCAAATCTTTTGTTAGCCTTGATCAATGCGTCTACCATGCGAATTGAATTTGCCGGGTGCACATTGTTGTCAATATCTCCGGTAGCGATAAGTAGTCTGCCTTTTAGGTTTTTTGCGAGCTCTGTATTTTTATTGATTTGGTAGGAGAATGTTGTATCGCCTTTAGCCGATACTTTTTCTGTCACCCCATGATGACGCTCACTCCACCAGCGGTTGTAAATCTGATTTTCATGGTTTCCGGCGCCAGACACCGCAACTTTAAAGAAGTCAGGGTAAACAAGCATCGCCGCTGTAGACATAAAACCACCGCCGGAGTGACCAGTTATACCAACGCGGTTAATGTCGATGTATTTATAACGATCTGCGAGCTGTTCCGCCGCTACTTTTTTATCTTCCAAACCATAGTCACGCAGATTGCCATATCCATAGGTATGATACCATTGCGAACGTGAAGGATGTCCACCACGGTTACCAACTGTGATGACGATAAAGCCAAACTGCGCTAGCCTGTCGATTCTGTCCATGCTTCTTCCAAAGGATTTATTGACAGCTTCGGTTTGAGGCCCAGGGTATACATATTCCACAATTGGATAAGTTCTGGTACTGTCAAAATCAAATGGTTTGTACATAACCCCATAGAGATCCGTGGTGCCATCCCCAGCTTTCACTTTAAAAGGTTCTGGAAATTTGTAACCTGCAGCAAATAGCAAGGATAGGTCAGCTTTTTCCAGTGTCATTATTTTCTGTCCATTGCTATTGTATAAGATGGATTCAGGAGTCGTGTTTACTCTGGAGGAATTATTGACAAAATATCGGGAAGATTCACTCATTTCCACTTGGTGGTCAAAGTTTCCTGGATTTAATAATTTAATTCCGGAACCATTTGTATTTACACTGTACTGATGTAGATAATAGGGATCTTCATTTTTCTCACGGCCCGACGCTGTAAAGTATAGTGTTCCTGAAGCAGGGTCTAAACCGGTAATTTCCTCCGTATGAAAAGCTCCTTTTGTAATTTGATTAATCAATTTTCCATTTGTGTCGTAGAGGTAGTAGTGGCCCCAGCCATCTCTTTCCGACCAATGAACTAATTGCTTCTTGTTTTCGATCAGGAATGGTTTTTGAACATCCAAATATACATTGGAACGCTCCTGGATAATATTGTTTACCGTACCATTTATATTGACCTTTAGGAGATCAATCCGTTTGAGGTCACGGCTGGAGCGTGAAATGTAAAACTCTTCGTTATTGCCCAGCCAGTAGTTGGTAAAATAATCCTCTTTATAAGAATTTTTATCCGGGGTTTTTGTCCAGGTAGAGACGGTCTGATTTTTAAACGCAGCTATATTGATGCGGCGTGGAGTTTTTGCTGCCGCGTCGAAGATATATAGTTCAGTTTCTGTCGAATCGACTTCGCCTGGCATTTGGTATTTATAAGTTTCAAGTGTCGGCCGGGATGAGCCAACATTATTGATTACCCATAAGGGCTTTAGAGAACGGTTGTCCTTTCTGGTTAAGGTAAAGTAACGTCCATCCGGAGACCAGCTGATCCATACTCGCTTCCGTTTAGTATCGTTGTCTTTATCTTTTTCCTCACCCGTAGTTGTGCTATATTCATCACCGCCCCAAGCATAATATTGCACCCCGTCCTTTGTTATCTGGTGCTCAACAATGGTGCTGTCTTTTTCATACTTTACCGCTTTAAGATAGTTGGATTTGTCCATCCAATACAAGTTGTAATCTTTCGCAAAATAGACTGTATTGGTGTCAGGCGAGAATGTCGCCCAACCCAATGGCGGTTTTACCTTTGTCGAGTCGCTGATTTCTACCACAGACTGTGCTGCTAAGTCATATTCCAGATAAAATAGTTTCTTTTTGGTGGTATCGGACTTATTCTTGAGCTTTTGTATTTCATCTTTGGATTTTACGGTATCTTTGGTACTCTGAATCTGAAACCTCAATTTTTTCTCATCTTTGGTAAATCGAAGCCCCTGTAATTCCAGATGTTGGGCATCTACAGGATTTTTAACGATTTTAGTAATTTGAGCGGCGAGGTTGTCGTTATTGAAAAGAAGTTCTTTCTTTTTCAGTGCAGGGTTTACAATGTACCAGTTTCTTCCCTGCGGACTTGCGTAATCATACCAAAAGCGATCGGAAAAATTGATCCAATTTGGTTTGATGCTCGTCGAAAAAATCATTTTCTTTAATTTTTCAGGGGAGAATTTTGCAGCCAGCTGATAATTTGACTTTATAGGGGCTTCCTTCGCCTGTTGTGCAGTGCTAACATAGGGCAATAAGCTCGCCGCTAAGATTAAGTAGTACTTATGCATTAATAATATAGATAATTGTATAATAATGGTTCTGAACGTAAAAATATCTATTATTAGGTTCTTTTGCGAATGATTCGTGTAATAATCCTATGATGGATAGAAGTTTTCATTGAAATTGACCAGAAAAAGTTCCTTTGTTGCTCGGGTAACCCCAGTGTATAACCATCTTAAAAATTCAAGATCCAACATATCATCGTTTATATAGCCCTGGTCAACAAACACGATTGGCCATTGACCACCTTGTGCTTTATGGCAGGTAATTGCAAATGCAAATTTAATCTGAAGCGCATTATAATAGGGGTCTTTTTTGATTGCTTCGAGCCTGTCCTTCTTATCCATGATATCGGCATAATCCAAGGCAATCTCTTCGTAGAGAGCTTTTTGGCTTTCATAGGGCAGATTGGGGCCGTCTGTATAGAGGCTATCTAAGATAACGCGGCAGGTGATGGGTTCTATTTCGTCAATGTCTACAAATTCAAGTGTGACATCTGCAAATCGAAATCCATGCTGATCGTGGATGTTACTTACTTTTCGTACTTTGGCCATATCGCCATTTGCAATAAATCCATCGCCCATGTTGTTTTCCTGTAACCAGAAGTAGTTGTTTTTTACAACCATAATATAATCTCCGCCCGTCAGTTCCTCGTCCCGGAACAAAATTCGGTTCCTTATATTTTGGTTGTATAAATTTGCAGATCGATTTGAACGGCAGATAATCATGGTATTTTCGAGTCCATATTTGTCATATGCATAGTTTATACCTTCGATTAACCGTTCACCTGTCATTCTGTAAAGATCTTTAAATCCTTTTGTTATGAATTTTGGAAAAGGGAAGTCGTCTTGATCTTCTTCTGCCGAGGTTATCTCTTCGCGTATTTTGGTTGCATTGTACAATATACCGGAGTCTTTGGATTGGCGGACAACCGTGGTTAGCTCAAAAGGATAAACGCAAAGATGAAATTCACTTTCGAGATAGCTTGGGTTTAAGGCAGGACTATCCAGGAGTCCTACAGGAGGTAATTGAGCCGTATCTCCAACAAATAATAGGGTACAGTTCTTCCCCGATTGTACATAACGGATCAAGTCGTCCAACAGGCTTGCCGAAAATGCATTCACAGGTGCGTTGGATATCATTGAAGCTTCATCGATGATAAATAAAGTGTCTTCGTGCAGGTTCTCCGCCAAGGTGAAATCCAGCTGAAATGATACAGCAGATTTTTTTCGGTATATTTTTTTGTGTATTGTCAGTGCTTTGCGACCAGAATAATAGGTGATCACTTTTGCCGCCCTGCCTGTTGGTGCCAGCAGAACAGCCTTTTTCCGTAATGCAGGCAGCACTTTAACCAGCGCCGAAATTAATGTTGTTTTTCCCGTACCAGCGTATCCTTTAAGTACAAAGCAGGATTGCTTGTCAAAAGCGAGAAGAAATTCTTGCAATAATTCGAAAGCCTCCAACTGCTGTTCGGTGGCTTGCCATGGGAATTGCTGTATTAACAGATTTTTGATGAACACCCTCAAAGTTATTTAAAAGGTTTGTCTTATCCTCTAGAAAAAGCTATTTTTGCTCTAAGAAGTTTTAATTTTTACAATTCAGCGAATGAATTATATTTCAAAACAATTTAATATTCATTATTTACCGGAGTACAATCTTTTGGTCAAGGCTGGCTTTCAGAAGGATGTCTTGGCGGTGGTTGATAAAAAGTCGATCGCACCGATTTTGATCGAGTATCCGTCTGAGGAGCCAATTTTGGATGCCACACGGATTATGAGCCTTCCGTTTCGATTTGTCCGCGTTGTGATACCACATCAAACTTTTACGTTTATTCCAAAAGAATTTTTTCTGAGCGAAAATATCAGCGATTACCTACAGTTTTTAGGTACAACTGATCTTGAAAATACATTTAGCTATTCTTTAGATAATCTTAATTTAGTTGCTGTATACCAGTTTGATGGGCTTTTATTAAATAGGTGGAAGCGGTTGTTTCCTGATGCTGTTATACTTCCCGAATTTGCGGTTGTGCTTGATCGTGCCCAGGAGCGTGTATCTATTAGAGGGAGTGTGCTGGGGCTTCATTTTGTAGCTGAAAATACAGTTGATTTTTATCTGTTTAAAAACGGGGTTTTTCAGCTTTATAATAGTTTTGAAATTCATAATCTTGATGATATCAGCTACTATGTCCTTAATATTTTAACACAATTCAATCTAGGGGACTCCATCAATAAAGTGCTCCTTTCAGGAGAAATTCCAAATGAATCCTATTATAAACGTATCTCTACTTATGCGGGTGATATCGAAATATTGGATTTGAAGACAAAAGTCGTATTGGCGGATAGCGAGATCGAGTCAAATTTGGCCCCATATAATGTATTGTTTGATTCTATACTATGCGAATAATCGGAGGTAGTTTAGGTGGTTTAAGGCTGAACCCACCAACCAATTTACCTGTGAGGCCAACCACGGATATCGCTAAGGAAGCGCTGTTTAATATTTTACAGAACCGACTGGATTTTGATAGTTTAAAGTGTCTGGATCTTTTTGCAGGAACAGGAAATATTAGTTTTGAGCTCGCATCGCGAGATGTGGAGTCAGTAGATGCAATAGATCTTCATTTCAAATGCGTGCAATATATCAATGAAACAGCCGGGAAGATGAAACTGGAGCAAATTAAAGCAAGGAAAGCCGATGTATTTAAGTTTATTGCCAGTTGTAAGGATACCTATGATTTTATTTTTGCAGACCCACCTTATGATATTCCTAAATTGCCACAATTGCCAAAATTAATTTTTGAACAGGAATTGCTGCATGAACATGGGCTCCTTGTTGTTGAGCATCCGTCAACAAGACAAATGGAAGATCATCCAAATTTTATAGAAACTAGAAAATACGGGTATTCATCATTTTCTTTTTACGCTAAGACTATCTAATATGAAAATTGCTGTTTTTCCGGGCTCTTTTGACCCCTTTACATTAGCTCATCAAGATCTTGTTGAGAGAGCAATGCCGCTATTTGATAAAATTATTATTGCAGTGGGCTATAATGCCAATAAAAAAGGAATGTTAGATCATGACGAACGGGTAGATTCAATTAGCCGTGTTTTTAACGATGTGAGTAGGGTTGAGGTGCATAAATATAAAGGTCTTACAGTAGATTTCTGTAAGCAAGTTAAAGCAGGTTTTATATTGCGTGGGCTCCGAAATACCAATGATTTTGAATTTGAAAATGCAGTTGCTCAAAATAATTTGTTGCTCAATAATGATGTTGAAAGTTATTTTTTAATGAGTAGATCTGGAAAGGCTCATATTTCTTCATCCATTGTTAGAGACGTGTGGTTTAATGGAGGAGATATCAGTGCGATGGTGCCTGTTTCCATTTTATCCTTGCTGAATGAAAAAATAAGATAAGTTGCCTCGGGCTGAGAAAAAGTTGTTGAAAAACAGGCGTTTATATTCGTTATCTAAATCATCTGTTTTCTTTATTTTAGAACAGCTCACTTTCTCCTATACGGTATAGCCAAATATTATTTGGTAACTTGATTAGTATATTTTTAATGTTCTTATTTTCAATATACTAGATTGTTTTTTTGTGCTTTTGGTCTAGTAATCGCTTGCTTGGTTTAAGAGGTAATACTCTTCCGGTGTCAGCTTGATTTCTACAGCTCTGCTAAGTTCTTCGAGCTGCTGGATACTAGTTGCACTCACTATAGGCGCTGTAACTGAAGGCCTGTGTAAACTCCAGGCTAACGCTATAGCGGACATGCTAGCTTGTTGTGTATGTGCTATCTCAGCCAAAACATCTAAAATGCGCAGGCCGCGGGTGTTAAACTTGTCTTTTAGTGCGTCATAACGCTTGGCACCTTTGATGTCATCAATAGAGCGGTATTTACCCGACAGGAAACCACTGGCAAGTGAATAATAGCTGATGACGCCAAGATGATTATCGAGGGCCAATTGTTCATACTGCTCTTCGTATTTCATCCGGTCGTAAAGGTTATATTCGGGCTGAATAGCGATATAATACGGTAAATTGTGGTCTTCGGCTATACGAAGGGATTCTGAAATCCGTTCTGGACTTAGGTTGGAAGCACCGATCCATTTTATTTTTCCATTCTGTATCAGGTTATGATAAGCCTCCAGTGTTTCATCGATTCCAGTTGTCAGATCATCGTGATGAGATTGATAAAGATCGATTGTGTCTACATTCAATCGCAGGAGTGAATCTTCCACAGATTTAATAATATACTCTTTTTTAAGATTAGGTTTACTATTGTCTATTCGACGTCCGCCGACTTTTGTTGCAATCTGAATTTTATCGCGAATATCTCTTTTGCTGATCCATTTGCCAATGATTGTTTCTGATTCTGACCCACTGTGTCCCGGCACCCAATGTGAATAGTTGTTGGATGTATCAATAAGACTGAATCCCATATCGATAAAAGCATCTAACAGGGCGAAAGATTGTTTCTCATCGACGGTCCAGCCAAATACATTTCCACCGAAAACAAGAGGTTTGAATTCAATTTCACTGTTTCCGAGTTTTACTTTTTCCATAATCATTTGATTGTTTTCTGATTAAAAATACGTAAAAAAGGTCGTTTTCAATCGTTCTATAGGGAAATGAAAAGTTTTTTTAAAATTTTCTCATTCATTTTCAATGAGTTTTAAAAATGATCAGTATAGTGATTTGGAATAATAAAAACTTTACTTACTTTTGCATCATCCCAAACGGATATGCCCGGATGGCGGAATTGGTAGACGCGCTGGTCTCAAACACCAGTGGGAAACCGTGCCGGTTCGACTCCGGCTCCGGGTACTAAAGCTTCTCAATCGAGAAGCTTTTTTTATTTACTGACTATTTTTTATACTTAGCTTAGCGTAGTTTCGCGCGGTTCCTTATTCATTTCCAAAATGAATGGTCTTATTCTTCTGGTTCTAAAACTTTTTTCCATTAAAATGTAATAGAAATAAAAAACACCACAATACAGCGTATTATGGTGTTACATGAATATGTGGTTTGATTAGTTTTTTGCTAAGACCATTTCTGGTTCTTCTTTTCCGCCATGACAGGTTTTACAGGAAATAGCTTTGGCAGGCGAGCTATCCCAGCTTCGATTAAAATACTTTTTGTTTATCTTTTGGGTCATCTTAATCATCGCTCGTCCAATCTCTTTTTTGTGGTTATCATCACTCGCAAAATCCATTTTTTTGGGATCTTCCTTCGACGGTGCATGACAGAAACCACATTTTACACCCAATGCGACATTAAATTCCTTCATAGTGGAAATCAATTCATCGTGGGAGATATTTTTGGGAAGAACTTTGAGATTAGTCGGTTTTGGTTCTTCTTTAGGTTTTTCCTGTTGGAAGCTAAATGCACTCAAAGCAATGGCAATAGCAAACACAGATGCAATTGCACCTAATTTATTTATTTTTTTCATTTCTCTTTTCCTTTATGCTTACCTAAATATAGGGAGAAAGAGATAATTTTCAAACAGAAAATGAAGTTAATATGACAATTTAGATCGATTATTATTTACGTACTGCATTATCCACAACCCAAGATTGGCTATTAGATTGATAATTAATTTTCAGCAACTTTCCTTCGATCTTCACGTCTTTTAAGAGTGTTGTATCAGTAGACGTCCAAGTGCTATCATTGGTTTTATCAAATCGAACGCCTGTAATATTTGGGATGCCTGTGAAAAACTCAATTTTATAGGTATCGGTACCATCACGAAGCACCCGTATCAGGCGATTATCCCGGTCCACTTCAATGGAATTGCCTTGGTATTTAACACGACCGATAAAGCTGCCGGAAGCGTCCGCAGCACCACCTGTATTTTCATTTTTTTTACACGAGATAAATAAGATAACGAATAAAACGGACGAGACTAAAGGCTTAAACAACTTCATGTGTGTAATTTTTGTGCTAAAATAAGCTTTTTTGGCCAAAATCTCAATTGATCAATCCAGAAATGATGTTAATGGTCAATGCAACGACAAACGTATTTAAAGCAAAGGAGAGGAGGCCATGAAATAATGCTACTCTTCTTATTTTTTTTGACGATATTTCCACATCAGATACTTGAAAGGTACAGCCCATCACAAATGAAAAATAAGCAAAATCTAAATAATCTGGATGGTCATCTCCTGGAAACTCCAGTCCAGCTCCATTTGCGTGATGTTCGTAGTATAATCGCGCATAATGAAAGGTGTATATGGTGTGAACCAATATCCATGAAGCCAACATGGCCAGCATACAAATAATGATAATGTAGGCATCATTCAGCTGTTTATCCTTACTTGATATGATAATCATTAATACTGAAATAAAACAGCCTATGGTCACTAAAATAATAAAAAGGGATACAAAGAGACGGCTGCCATCTTCCTGCTGTGCTTTGCGCGCGATGGTAGAAATAGGTGTGGTGTAGAATGTATACCAAGATATAGAAACGTAGGCAAGACAAAAACCAAACCAGCACAACATTAAATTGAGCAAGGGGATGGTTTTAATGGGAGAGATGAAGTAGATCAATAAAAAAATACAGACCGAAATCATTGCCCTATGAATGGATTGCATTCGATGTAGGTAATAGTTTATTTTTCCCATTTCAGTTCTATTAACAATCAAACTGTTCTTCTGCATCAAAAATCAATGGATTGCCATGATTGGAAAGCAGCAGTAATAGTGCCTCTTCCTCATAATTCCTTGGATTGGAAAAAATAAAATCCAGCGCGCCATCCCGGTCAATATCTCCAACAAATAATGTCCTCATAAATACATGGTCATATTGATCTACCTGGAAAAGTGTCTTTTCTTTACCTCCATTGGTTGCGCTATAGTTGAGTTTATAATTGGCAACCTCATGAAATACTTTCTCGTGACCGTTTTCGTCGGTTTGCACTTCAGTCGATCTAATATCACCCACTGCTTTGAGGGTAACTTTTTGGTTTTTAAAAGTATACTGGACAGATTCTTTTGGCCAGATTTCGGCTTGATTTATTTTGACATGTTCAATGAGACCAGGCTTAAGTCCGCTTAACTTCAAGAATAACAATGAATTTCTGCGTGATTCGACACTCTTAGACGGTACCTGAGCACACTCGTCAAAACCATCTTTAATCACATAATCCGCCTTTGCCAAGTAATATTGTCCACTTTCTTCGTAAAGATCATACCATTCTTTATTTAAGACAGCCGTTGGATCTTCCTTCTCCCAGATACGGTAACTACGAACAAGGAAAATCTGACCTTTAGCAGGGTCTGCTTTTTGGTAAATAGAAGATGTTGTGTCATCCACAGTCGATACCGCTAAACTGTCTGATACTATTTTTGCATCAGGTCGATCTTGCTGTTGTTTTGTTGTCTGGTTTGAACATGCCTGCAGGGAGAGCAAACCCAATATCAGGCTGAAGGAAAAAAAAACATTCATATGCGGTGAATTTTGCTTAAATATATAAAATTCACCGTATATAAAGTAGTTTGGATTCTTACGTAAGAATTTCTTTCAACAATGATAATGAATGGAGACACTTTTCATCATCAAAGATATAGGAAGTCGCCATGATCTCGTCCACTTTGTGATCGTTTACGAATTTTTCTATTTCCGGAAGGATTTTAGGGCCATCGCCAATAAATGCACAGGAAGCCATACTTTGTACAGCTTGCTCTATCGCGGGAATGCCTTTGTAGATTACCTCTTGAGTAGGTTCTGAAAGTGGTCTTCTGGTATTTGTCACAATACCAGCGAATAGATTATAGAAGCTTGTTGCTAAGAAATTGGCTTCTTCCGTACTATCGGCAGCGATAACATTGACACAAGAGATGAAATATGGTTTTTCTAAGGTATTAGAAGGAACAAAATTTTGATGATAGATCATGCTTGCTGAGGCAAACTGTGCCGGAGCAAAATGCGTTGCAAAAGCATATGGAAGACCTAAGCTAGCAGCTAAATAGGCACTATCGGTACTTGACCCGAGGATATAGAGTGGGATGTCCAATCCTTCTCCTGGAAACGCACGTACTTTTGCGTCGTAGTTGTCTCCACTGAAGTAGCGCTGTAAGTCTTTTACCTCTTGTGGAAACTGAAAGGCTGTATTCAAGTTGTTTCTGCGCAAAGCCATTGCGGTCAATTGATCAGTGCCCGGTGCACGTCCCAAACCGAGGTCAATACGCCCGGGAAACAAGGTTTCTAATGTTCCAAATTGCTCTGCAATGACTAAAGGAGCGTGATTTGGTAACATGATCCCACCAGAACCCACGCGTATAGAACTGGTGTTTAATGCGATATGTTGTATGAGGAGTGAGGTTGCTGAACTGGCAATATATTCCATATTATGATGTTCGGCAACCCATATCCTTTCAAAATCTAATTTTTCTACATGTTGGGCTATTTTTACGGTGCGAGCCAACGCGCTTGCTGTATTTTCTCCTTTTTTGATCGGAGCCAAGTCCAATGCTGATAACGCTATTTTATCCATGCATTAAAATTACGGAGAAGTTATTCGACAATTGTAATGAAAATGTCTATTCTAAAATACGTTGTGTATGTATGACACTAAATTGATCATTCACGGTTGTCGTGAAAAATGTGAACGAATCACTAGCGTCTTTGATTTTAAATTTCTTTTTGATCTCTTCGGTCTTCAAGGGAAAATTTTTGGCGATGATATCGGAATTCAATGCTCTTTTATTTTTCTTAAAATCTGTAAATGATTCCACCTGTTTGATGATGAATGTTTTACCGGGAAAATTTTCGATCTTTTGATCGGAGGTGTAGAGATGGGTGTTTTTATGGAGTTTTTTTACGTTGAATACTTCGGCAATAGTCTTAAATGCTCCGGCTTTGGAGAGAGCTACATCCGGTTCGTATAAATAGGATAGCGGCCTACTGTAGTCATTTGAAATTGCACGTTCATTTTCGTAAGTGAAAGATATAATCTGCTGTTGTTCTTGATATAACCTGACCGCGTGGATGCAAGGTTCAGCTTCGTATCCTTTCTCCTGCACGAAGATAAGTTCTTTGCAGTCATTTTGCAAAGAGACGACATAAACGTCCTTAACATGTTGCAGCATGTGTATTGCTGCAGAAATATCCAATAGTGGAGCTAGCTTACTTATTATTTTGTTGGCATGTTTGAAAAATTCATCTTGCAAGACAACCAAATTAGGTTCACATTCATCAAGTAGAAACACTTTTTTGTTTTGAACTCTTCTTGAAGGATCCAAATAGATATAATCAAATCTTCTCTTTGGATCGTTTAGTATATATTCAACTCCATTTGCCGCAATGATCTGAAGATTTTCTGCTTTCAATATCTTTGCATTATGTTGGGTGATTGCAGCGAGTTCGGGATTGAGTTCGCAGGATGTTACTTGCTTTGCCCGTTTAGAGAAGTAAAAGCTATCAACACCGAAGCCACTGGTAGCATCAATTAAATGGCTGTTGTTTTCGATGAGTGAACTTTTAAATAATCCGGTTTTCTCGGAAGAACATTGTTCGAGATTGAGTTTGGTGGGGAAGTAAATCCCTGCTGTTTCGGCCCATAGTGGAATTTTGCCGCTCGCCCGTTGTCTACCATCGAGTTGTGCCGCGAGCTCGGAAGATGATATTCCTTCAAAAGGAGATTTTTTTAAAGCGATTTTAGTCGGAGACTCCAGTTTGTTTCGTTCTAAAAACTGTTGAGCCTCCTCTTGAAGGATTAATGTGTTCATTTATATTTTCTTAACGAGAAGTTGGCAAGTATAGGTATCCTTTAGTTCGCTAATAACTTCTTTATCAACCAAAACGCGATCAATGGTTTCTTGATTATAATAACGGATTGTAATGAGTTCTAGCCCAGATTCATACCTGACTTTGAATTTTTGCTCCAGTTCGTTAATTAAGTCGACTAGATTTTTTCCAGTATCATCGACGGAAACCGTAAAGTTGATCGCCGTATTATGCATCATATTAATTTTAATACGATGTTCATGAAATAGGTTGAAGATGTCTCTCAGATTGTCTTCAACGATAAATGAGAAATCCCTCGGGGAGATGGAAATAAAAATCTGGTTCACCTTAAAGATGAAGGAAGGCACAGGTAAAGTTTGGTTTGTACTCTTTATCATTGTTCCAGGTGAGTCAGGGTCCACAAAGGATCGCACATTTAATGCGATCTTTTTATTCTGAAGCGGCTTGATTGTTTTCGGGTGAATAACCGTAGCCCCATAATAGGTAAGCTCGATAGCATCGGTATAAGATAGCTCAGGAATCAACTCGGTTTTCTCAAACCACTTCGGATCCGCATTAAGTACACCTGGAACGTCTTTCCATATAGTTACATTTTCGGCATTTAGACAAGAAGCAAAAATTGCCGCAGAGTAATCGGAACCTTCACGGCCCAAAGTGGTTGTGAAATTTTCAGAGGTAGAACCTAAAAAACCCTGTGTAATCACAATAAACTCGTCTAGGATGGCTGGCAGTTCGGCACGGATTTTTTCTTCCGTTTTGTTCCAGTCTACGACAGCTTCGCGATAGGTGTTGTCCGTAAATATGTAATCTCGCGCATCTAGCCATTTTACCTTTTCACCAATGAATGCAACGTAGGCTGCAACAATCTTGGTGGAGATAAGTTCACCCATCGAAACAATTTGATCGAAAAGATAATCATATGAATCTTGAGGTTCTTCCTCTAAAATCCACTCGATCTCCACAAAGCAGTTGGAAATCTCATCAAATATAGGATGTTCAGCTTCAGGGAATAATTCTTGAAGGATTTGAAAGTGAAATGCTTTCGCCTCTTCAAGTGTCTGAAATTGGTTCCCCGTGTTATTAAAATATTCTTTGGTCAATTTCTCTAGAAGGTTTGTTGTCTTTCCCATGGCGGATATGACGACTAACAAGGCGTCGCCTTTGTATTTAGAAATAATCCGCGCCGAATTTCTGACACTTTCAGCATCTTTTACTGATGCACCCCCAAATTTAAAAACCTGCATTTATTTATTAGTTTAGTTGATTGCTAATTGATACTATTAATATAGTGTAATCCTTTTTCTGAAATCAGATGTTTAAATGTTGTATAGGGAATACGTAATTCAGTGTTTCCTTCAGCATAAGATTTGATTTCGTATACATTGTAGTAAAACAGGATGTCGTTTTTTTCAAAAGTGAAGTTATCGGCCAAAGAAAATTTACCGTCTTCAAAAAAGTACTTTCCATTTAGGGAATCATCAGCATTTAATCCTTCTTGCTTACGGAAGTATTGCTCGGCGATTTGAACGAATTTATTTTTGTTCTCTTCCTGAATGATATCATTGATTGTAATTGCACTGTTAGATTGACGATCAAAATTGGAGTACAGCGTGAAATGGTCCCCATGCGCTCCACCAGTATATTCCTCTTGTTTGGTTCTTACACCCAAGAAAACAGGCGTATTGACGATCACATCAATCTGTAGATCCCGACTCCAGGTTGATGTAGATTTGCCATTATTGTCTTCCACATATTCGTTGTATGAATTTATAAAGCGATGTGCTGCATCTGCCATGCTTGTGTCGCCTTCAAGATGAACGATACTTGATATGAGGGTATTGATTTTATTTTCTTGGAAAATCGGGTATTTTGCGCGAAAATAAGTTGTGTCCAAGCGATCATCTTCTTTTAGAAAATAATTGCTATGCTCATCGATGATTTTTTGACTATAGGAAAGTGTGTCTGTGGGCTGTTTCGCTATAGCGGCCTTTTTGTGGTCACTGCAAGCGGACAGAACGCAGCTAATAAATAATACTATTAAAAAAAAGTAAAATCGCATTGAATTGATGATTCTCGTTATTTAATACGTAATTGACACATTAATCCATTCGGCATCAAAGTTTGCTTTATATTTTTCATAAAACTTTATAGCTGGCTCATTCCAATCGAGGACCTGCCACACCATGCCATGAAATCCACACTGTTTGCCGTAAGCTAAAGTTTTATCAAAAAGCAGCTTGCCTATCCCTAAACCTCGCATTCTTTCGGTAACAATCAAATCTTCCAAATAGAGTCTTCTACCTTTCCAGGTTGAATATCGGACATAATATAATGAAATTCCGACAATTTCGCCATCCACTTCGGCAACAAATGCACCCCAAACGGGATTCTTTCCAAATCCTGCATCTTTAAATTCTTCAAGCGACACGGTGACCTCGTCCGGTGCTTTTTCAAAAATAGCCAATTCTTTAATTAGCTCGAGCATTTGGGTGCAATCACTTTCAATTGCCTCTCGTATCGTTGTTTTAATCATTGTTTTTGAAGTGTTTGATTACTCTTTTGCCAAATATTGTGCTTCCAATCCGTACCATTGTCGAACCTTCTTCAATCGCTAACTTATAGTCTGAGGACATTCCCATGGATAGGATATTAAAATACTCTTCCTTCCGGTAGAAACTTACCTTAATTCCATCGAATAACATTTTTAACTCATAAAATTCGGCTTTAATGACTTTTTCATTATCTGTATTGGATGCGATGCCCATTAAGCCACAGATCCGAATATTTTTTAATTCGAGAAACTCGTCGTCGCGAAGAAGTTCGATTAGTTCAGCATGGTCGAAACCAAATTTTGTTTCTTCTTCTGCAATATATACTTGTAACAAACAGTCGATTGTACGCTTCGCTTTCTGCGCATGTTTGTTGATCTCTTTTAATAATTTTAATGAATCAACTGACGCAATTAAGCTGATGAATGGTGCAATATATTTAACCTTATTAGTTTGAAGGTGACCAATCATATGCCACTGAATATCTTTAGGTAAAAGCGCTGCTTTCTCAACTAATTCTTGAACATGATTTTCACCAAATATACGCTGTCCTGCCTCATAGGCTTCCATAATGTCCGAATTGGATTTTGTTTTTGAAACTGCTACAAGTTGTACCCCAACAGCCTCGGTTTCCAATCTTAACGCTTCTAAATTACTAGCAATACTCATTTCCGATATAGTTTTGATGATGTAAAAAGTGCCAAATGTCGGTGCTTTTTGTAAATTTGTACAAAACTACGAAATGCTACGATTAATACTGAATCTACTTGCAGTGATTTTTTTATTTGGTTCTTGTATCGGAACTGGGGGGAAAGATATTATCCCTCAAAGTAAGTTTGTGGATGCATTGACCGAAATTCAACTGACAGACTCCTATCTTAATATTTTGCCCATTGACAGCGCACGTAAAGTAATGTTGCCTTTGTATCAAGTGACCTTTGATAAATATGGATTGGATTCGGTTTCTTTTCGAAAGAACTTAGACTATTATGGTAAGGATGCTGAAGTGATGTCTGCGATTTATAAAAAAGTGGAGGATAATTTAACGAAGGAAAATAAGGTTTACGCCGATATAGAACGGAAAAAGCAAGATTCAATTCGAACGCGCGATTCAATCCAGAATATGCGTATTCAAGATAGCACCAATCGCGTTATGCGTGCACAACAGGCTTATCAGGAACGAGTTGCAGCACTTATCCATTATCTGCCTAATAAGACGAAATTCACCTTTAGAGAAGCTTCTTCCTTGTTTAATACGAACTTTCAAACAAAGACTGGTATAAGCATGAACGGCTATCTCATGAACCAATTGTCGGTCGGTAATTCAAATTTACCAATTGAATCGCCTTCTCCACAGAAAGATACGGTTTCCCAACTGAAAACACCTGGTACTTCAGTCAAGGATACTCTTGTGATACAAAACCATGTGGAGCCACAATTACCAACAAGTGAATTGGAAAAAAGACCAATTCTTACACCGCCACGGCACATTAAGCCGCCGACGGAACTTTAACCATCAAAGAATATAATTTCTATGGTATATCCAATAAATGCAATTGATAAACTCGGGTTTTCCGAGATAAAAGATAAAATAAAACAAAAATGCCTAAGTGAGTCTGGGCGTGAGCTAGTTGAAAAAATTCAACCTCAAACCCGGTTTGACCAAATCGACCGATTTCTAAGACAGACCAGTGAGTTTAAGGATCTTCTAATGAATGATGGCGCATTTCCTGTTGAAAATTTCTTTCCGCTTAGATCCATTATCGAGAAAGCTCGAGTCGAGGGCGCGTTCTTACTCGAGGATGAATTTTTTCGGGTATTACTATCCCTCAAGACTGTTTACGCTATTATCCGTTATTTTAATGAGCGGGAAAGTCTCTATCCCAATTTAGAGGTATTGTTTGAGCATTTACCGATCGAGAAGGGGATTATTCGCGATATCGAAATGGTCATTGACGAGCGTGGAAAGCTTAAAAATAATGCTTCCCGATTACTGTTGGAAATAACCCAACAAATTCAACGGGCAGAACAGGAGGCCCTAAAACGTATCAATAGTATCTTTAAGAGCGCACAGGACAGCGGATGGACAGCGGATGGGAATCTGACGATACGGGATGGAAGGCTCTGTATTCCTATTCTTGCGGAAAATAAAAGAAAGCTCAAAGGTTTGATTCATGATGAGTCCGCTACGGGACAAACGGCTTATATAGAGCCTGAAGAAGTATTTCAGTTAAATAATAAAATTAGGGACCTGGAGTTTGAACGTAGGCGTGAGGTCATCCGTATTTTAGTCGAACTAACGGATAAGGTCCGGCCACATATTCCGCTCTTGCTTTCCTATCACAGCCTATTAACCAAAGTAGATTTTGTGCGAGCGAAAGCACTTTTTGCCTTGGATATTGAGGCAGAAATGCCTGAATTATCGAAGGAGGCTGAGATTAATTTGGTCAATGGTCGACATCCGCTTCTATTGCTAAATCAGCATCATACTGTTGTTCCTTTAAACATTCAAATTGATCATATTCAACGTATTATTGTTGTATCGGGTCCTAATGCCGGCGGAAAATCGGTATGTATGAAAACGGTTGGCCTTTTGCAAATCATGGTGCAATCGGGCTTATTAATACCAGCGGAACCGACAAGTAAAGTCGGTGTTTTTAAGCAGCTATTTGCTGATATAGGCGATGATCAATCTATTGAAAGTGATTTGAGTACCTACAGTGCACATCTGTCCAAAATGAAATATTTTACGGAATTTGCAAATGGACGTACTTTGGTACTGATCGATGAGTTTGGAACCGGTACCGACCCTTTGTTTGGCGGACCTATTGCTGAGGCTGTATTGGAATCCCTTAACAAAAAACAAATCAGGGGAGTTGTGACCACCCACTATTCAAATCTCAAAGTTTTTGCCAGCAATACGACAGGTCTGGAAAATGCTTCAATGTTATTTGATAATCGCGAAATGAAACCGATGTATATCCTACAAATTGGTAAGCCAGGAAGCTCTTATGCTTTCGAAATCGCGCAGAAAATAGGATTAGGTAAGGATATTTTGGAATCTGCTAAAAGTAAAATTGGTGTTCAACAGAAGAAGGTAGATACATTATTGATCGATCTTGAGCGAGAAAAGAAAGAGGTGTTTGATACAAAGGTTGCTATTAATAAGCGCGAGAAGGAACTGGAGTCGATTAAATCGGAGTATTTGGAATTACAAAGTTATTTGGAAGAAAATAAGCGCGTAATTTTGAAAAAGGCGAAAGAGGAAGCGCAACAGATTATTAAAAGTTCGAATAAGTTAATCGAAAATACGGTAGCGCAGATCAAATCTGCAAAAGCGGATAAAGAGAAAACTCGTGAGTTGCGCAGCAATTTGGATCAGGCACTTCAAGCTGTTCTTCCCAAAGAGCAAAAACCGGCGAAGCAAATCGTCAAAGAAAAAACGCCTGAAGCCACCGAATTAAATATTGGGGATTGGGTACAGATTATAGATAATGGTGCTGAAGCGCAGATTGTCGAAATTGCAAAGAACAACCTTATTCTTGCCATGGGGGAACTTCGCACTGTTCAAAAGCGAAAGAATGTGATTAAACTCGAAGGGCGGGAAGGGAAGAAGTCTGCAAAAAGTCTATCAAGATCATTATCTTCTGGCAGTGTAGCTGATTTCAAGCCAGAACTTGATTTAAGAGGAATGCGCACAGAAGACGCACTGCATGAATTAGAACGTGTTTTGGATCGGGCCGTCATGATAGGTTATCCGTCCTTAAAAATTATTCATGGTAAAGGTGATGGTATTTTGCGCAAATTTATTCGCGATTACCTTCGTAAATATAGTCATGTAAGCCGTTTTGAGGACGAACATCAAGATCGTGGGGGCGATGGTATAACTTACGCTTATCTATAGTCTTAATTTCATGGAGCTGAGCATGTTCGAAGCTCCGTGTTTCATCTTTCTGTAAAGTTCGGTATGGAGAATATCATTAACTTTTTGACTAGTGAGCCTTTGTTAAACGCTCTCACTTCAATTCTGTGTGGGAGTTTAATTGGTTTTGAACGTGAGTATAGGAATAAATCTGCTGGATTTCGGACGGTAGTGCTTATTTGTTTCGGTTCGGCGATGTTTACTATTGTTTCCTGTTTGTTTATTGGCAATAGTACTGATCGCGTTGCTGCAAATATTGTGACTGGTATAGGCTTTATTGGTGCTGGTGTGATCTTTAATGGCAAACTATCAGTTAGTGGTCTCACAACAGCGGCCGTTATTTGGGCGACAGCTGGTATTGGCATGTTTGCCGGATTGGGGCAACTGGTTTATGCGATTTCCTTTGCTGTTTTTATGGTGGTAATACTCGCGCTTTTTCAGCGGATCGAAATTCTTTTGGCTCGTTACTACCTAGTCCGTTCTCTACACGTAAAGTTTAGTTCCAATGAGTTTTATCACTTACATGAGTTTGAACAATTGGCATTGGATTTTAAGATTAAAGCTACCAGGCGTGTTATTGAAAAGATTAGTGGTAAGTTAGAAGTAATGTATGATATTTCTGGGAAAATGACCGATTTAGATCGTTTTAATCAACAATTGGCAGGTTCATTAGTTATAGATGAGTTTTATTATAACAAATAAACACATCTATAACTAACCTCATTGTAGCTTAAGTCGTTTCTTTACCTCCGAAAGTAATCAAAACCATACCTGAAATGATGACAAACATACCCAGTACCTGCTGCCAGCTCAATGAACTTTTAAAATATAGCGCCATCGCCAATTGGACAGTCAGAAATGTGCCACCAGAACATAAGGCTATTACGATAGGTTGAGAGACGTTCTTAAATAACTGCACAAGAAACCAACTTGCTGATAAAAGAATAATGTTTCCTATAATTAAAGTTGTCCATTTATACTTTGGATGTATCCCGCCAAGTTTAAACAGGATAGATGAAATAATTTGACAGGCCCAAAATGCCACAAAATATATATAGTTCAGCATGGATTTTTTATTCGTATCTACTATAAGCACTATTAAAAGATTGGCGCATCAATGCGAATTGATCGATCACACTCTTCATAAATTCTTCGTCAAGTAAATCAAAGACCCCATTTACACCGCCAATTATATCCATTTCTGCAATTTTATAAGATTGTTCTAAGTTTCCTTGTTCAAATTTAATAATGAATTTTTGATTCATACCAAAGATTGAAATCTTGCAATCGGGATGGGGGAGTTCAGCTATTAATCTCATTTAAATTTTGTGTTTTTTAAAATTAGCATAAAAGTATAAAAAAACGCCCAAATGCAATGCATTTGAGCGCTCAGGATTATGATATGATTAGAAAAAGGCGTGTTATACGATACCTTGTGCTTTCATCGCGTTAGCGACTTTTATAAAACCACCAATATTGGCACCTTTCAGATAATTAACGAATCCACTGTCTTGGCCATATTTCAAGCAAGTTTCGTGAATGCTTTCCATAATGGTTTTTAAGCGATTGTCAACTTCTTCTGTACACCATTGTGTACGGATTGAGTTTTGAGACATTTCCAAGCCGCTGACAGCAACACCACCAGCATTCGCAGCTTTGCCAGGTGCAAAACTGATTTTTGCATCTAGAAAAACTTTAATAGCTTCTGCAGTAGAAGGCATATTTGCACCCTCAGCTACGCAGATACAACCATTTGCTACAAGCGCTTTAGCATCCGATTCTTCTAATTCATTTTGTGTTGCACATGGCAGAGCGATATCACATTTAAATTGCCATGGCTTTTGACCAGGTAAGAATTTGGCGTTTGGATAGCGAGCAGGATATTGATCGAGGTTTCTTCCCAAAGTAGCCCCAAATGCCATTTTTTCAGCATTAAAACCATCAGGATCGTAAAGTGTGCCCAAGCTATTTGATACAGTAATTACTTTGGCGCCAAGTTGAACAGCCTTTTCAACAGCGTAAAAGGCTACGTTGCCAGCACCAGATACTGTAGCTACTTTACCTTGTAAAGATTTTCCTTGATATCTGAATATGCAGTCAACAAAATATAGGAGCCCATAGCCGGTAGCTTCGGGACGAATATATGATCCACCCCATAATTCACCTTTGCCCGTTAGAACGCCTGTAAAATTGTTTTGAAGTCGTTTAAATTGACCGAATAAAAAGCCTATTTCGCGTCCACCAACGCCGATATCTCCTGCAGGAACATCTGTATCTGCGCCAATATGACGATAAAGTTCTGTCATAAAGCTTTGACAAAAACGCATAATTTCATTATCTGATTTACCTTTAGGGTCAAAATCAGAACCTCCTTTACCACCACCAATTGGTAGTCCTGTTAAGCTATTTTTAAATACTTGTTCAAAAGCGAGGAATTTTAAAATACTTTGGTTGACAGAAGGAGCGAAGCGAAGGCCACCTTTATATGGACCGATTGAACTGTTCATTTGAACACGATAACCACGATTTACCTGTACTTGGTGATTATCATCCAACCAAGTTACGCGAAAAGATATAATACGTTCAGGTTCAGTAAGTCTTTCAAGAATTTTTTGGTCGAAAAATTCAGGATGATTTTCAGTAATATAAGGAAATAAATCCTCAGTAACTTCTTTTACAGCTTGTAAGAATTCTGGTTCATTTGGATTGCGTTTCTCAACGATTGAAATGAACTCGTTAAAGTTTTTTGACATGTTTTAATTAGTAAAATTTCCCTTTGGCTGGTACTAATTTATATAATTTTTAATAAAAAACCAATATTTGTTAATTATTTACAATTATTAGTCTTTTTTAATGAAATTTCATATTTTTTTTAAATTATTTAAAACAGACTAATCAATAGCGAAATGAAGGCATAATGAGCATTTAACAGTATTTTATTCGAAATTAAATCTAAAAGATAGAATCATTTTCGTTTTTGATAAAATAGCTATGAATACTCATTACAATTGATGAATATTTAACGTTTAGCTTTTTTTTCTGACTATTTGATAAATGTAGATGACCCCTATTTTCTTTATATATTTGGTATTTATAATTTATATTATGTTAAATAGTAAATATCCGAGTGTGCCCTCTCTATACAGTTGATCTTTAAGCTTGGTTCTTTAAAATGGATTCTGTGGTGTATAAGTTCAACTTCATAAAAAAAAGGAACCCAAACAATGCCTGAGTTCCTTGAATAATATTTAGGTTGAATATTTACGTTTAAAAAAATATTAATCGATTGCTTGAATCATTAAAGCACCAACTGTTAGATTTGTCCGTGGATCAATAACAATCGCTTGAGAATTTGCCGGATTTTCCTGCTGTAGATCAAATACTAGATTCTCAGCGGACTTAATGGCTATTCGACCAATATCATTTAGTTTGATTGGATCATTATATATTTTTTCCTGTGTATTGATATCAAATTTGTATAACACATCTACAATCTTAACCTTGGTTAATTTACTGTGGCTTTGGACAAGATAAACTTGCGCAGTATCCAAAGGTTTATTGTCGAACCAACATAAGTTTGCTTGAATATTGCGCTCAAACTTTGGCGGCTGTTCTACACTTGCAATGGTATCGCCGCGACTAATGTCGACATCGTCACTGAGGTGTACAATGACAGATTGTCCGTTTTCAGCCCGTTGAAGTTGTTGCCCGTTTAATTCAATCGCTTGAATTGTGCTATATGTTTCTGCTGGATAAACAATAACCTGGTCACCAACCGTCAGCCCCTCTCCTAGTACTCGGCCTGCATAGCCTCTATAGTCGTGTAAATCATCGGTTTGTGGTCTTACAACCCATTGGACGGGAAACCTCCAACTGGCTGCTTCCTGTTCGTGAATTTCTACATTTTCCAGGTAATCCAATAAAGATTCGCCTGCATACCAGCTCATTCTTTCTGACTTATGGACAATATTGTCTCCTTTTAAGGCTGAAACAGGTATGAAATCAATATCCTTAAGTCCGAGATTGTTAGCTAAAGTTAAATAATCAGCCTTGATCTGTTTGAAAACAGAAGCGCTATAATCGACCATATCCATCTTGTTTATGCAGACCAAGACTTGTTTCATGGCCAATAATTTGGCTATGAAAGAATGACGTTTTGTTTGCTCTATTACGCCTTTGCGTGCATCAACCAGAATGATTATGAGATCTGAATTGGAAGCTCCAGTTACCATGTTTCTGGTGTATTGGATATGTCCTGGAGCATCGGCTATAATATATTTTCGGTGTTCAGTCTGGAAATATTTATAGGCTACATCAATTGTTATGCCTTGTTCACGTTCAGCTTTAAGTCCATCAGTCAATATGGCCAAGTCTACCGTCCCATCGTCATTTTTCCGGTTGGCACGCTGTATAGCTTCCAATTGGTCGTCCAAAATGGAGT
This sequence comes from Sphingobacterium sp. UBA7631, assembly GCF_002483935.1. Classification (NCBI taxonomy): domain Bacteria; kingdom Pseudomonadati; phylum Bacteroidota; class Sphingobacteriia; order Sphingobacteriales; family Sphingobacteriaceae; genus Sphingobacterium; species Sphingobacterium sp. UBA7631. The sequence goes on along the minus strand of NZ_DLIX01000010.1, from coordinate 504,371 downwards.
TTGTATCATATAGTAATCGGCCAATCAAGGTACTTTTACCATCATCTACAGAACCGGCCGTTATAAATTTCAATATATTCATTGTTGTCAATATCAGGTATTTGATTTGAATTAAAAGTATCCTTGTTTTTTACGTTCTTCCATGGCTGCTTCCGATACCTTATCGTCCATTCTAGCGCCACGTTCACTTACCGTTGAGGCCTTGATTTCGGCGATAATATCATCTAACTCCGTTGCTGTTGAATCTACAGCTGCTGTACAAGTCATGTCGCCTACAGTTCTGAAACGTACAGATTTGCGTTCTATGATATCATCTGCATCGATATTTAAGAATGAGGCAGCAGCCATCAGTTGCCCATTGCGGGTAATAACATCCCGTTCATGGCTGAAATAAATCGATGGCAATGCAATCTGTTCACGTTTAATATAGTTCCAAACATCGAGCTCGGTCCAGTTTGAAATAGGAAACACCCGTACATTTTCGCCTTTGTTTATTTTGCCATTAAAGATGCTCCACAGCTCAGGTCTTTGGCGTTTCGGATCCCATTGTCCAAATTCATCACGCACGGAGAAGATTCTTTCCTTAGCACGCGCTTTTTCTTCGTCCCGACGTGCGCCACCGATACAGGCATCAAAACCATGTTTTGCGATTGTATCGAGTAAGGTAACTGTTTGCAAGGCGTTCCGACTTGCATTTTTTCCTTTTTGCTCAACGACTTTTCCTTGATCAATGCTGTCTTGAACATAACCAACGATAAGTTTTTCTCCTATGTCTTCAATCAATGAATCCCTGAACGTAATTGTCTCGGGAAAATTGTGACCAGTGTCAATATGAACTAGTGGAAAAGGAAATTTACCAGGTCTAAATGCTTTTTTTGCTAGGTGAACAAGTGTAATGGAGTCCTTACCACCAGAGAATAATAGCGCTGGTTTTTCAAATTGTCCGGCTACCTCCCTTAAAATATATATTGCTTCCGCTTCTAAATGATCTAAATAGTCCATTCTCTGAAATAATAAAATTTGATTTTAATGAATTTGGGTTTCTACTTCGCTATTTTATGATTTAACGGCGTGCAAACCACATTCTTTTTTACTTTGATCTTCCCACCACCATCTACCAGCGCGAAAGTCCTCTCCTTCTTGTATTGCTCTTGTACAAGGTTGACAACCGATACTTGGGAAACCCTTGTCGTGTAGCACATTGTACGGGATATATTGCTCTTTACAATAATTTTTAACTTCCTCAAAAGTCCAGTCAAATAAAGGATGGATTTTGATGATTTGGTTCGTTTCATCGTATTCGATAAAGTCCATGTCGTGACGATTGATGGATTGATCTGATCGGATGCCCGTTACCCAAATTTTTTTCCCTTTAATCGCGCGTTGTAAAGGTTCAATTTTCCTTATCCTACAACATTCCTTCCGATTCTCAACCGACTCATAAAAGGAGTTTGGACCTTTTCTGCTGATAAAATCTTCCAACAATGTTGTATCCGCAGTATATGTTTTAATACGCAACTGATAACGCTCCAAGGTGCGGCTCCACAGGGAATAGGTTTCTTTGAACAGTCTTCCAGTATCCAGTGTGAATATGTCGATATTAATATTATTTTTACAGATCCATTCCGTGATTACTTGATCCTCAATACCGAAAGAGGTTGAAAAAACTACCTCATTAGGAAATAGTGAGGCTATTGTTTGTAAGAGCTCCACTCCTTTTTTTTCGCCAATAATTTCTTTAATTTCCTTAACGTTCATAACGTAATATATTTTTGGTATGCTCGTTCAACTGCTTTACTTTGTATTCAAAATCTCCTCGAAGCTGCTCTCGATAAGCACTCATGAGTGATAGTGTTTCATCAATTTCCTCCGGTAACAAGTCATTTAATAGTTCCTTCACCCTTTTGGCAATCGTCGGTGATTTGCCATTGGTGGAAATAGCTATTTTCAAGTCGCCTTTCTTTACGATGGACCCCAGGTAGAAGTCGCATAATTCGGGTTTGTCCGCGGCGTTAAACAGTATGTTATTTTGCCCTGTTAAATTACGCAGCTGCTCGTTGAGCTCCATGTTATTGGTTGCTGCAATAACAAGTTGTTTGTCCGTAAGGTCGTCTGGTCTAAACGGACGCATGTGGAGCTGAATTTGTGTGTAATTTTGTAATAGCTCCTTAAATTCCGGGATGATTTCCCGAGTCACAATGGTCAGTTTTAATCCCTCATCATTGGAAATTAAAGCTTGAAATTTTTCCAATGCAACTTTCCCGCCTCCAACAAGTAAGGTGTCAATTTGATTCAATTTGACGAATATTGGAAATAGCTGGTTCATATCTATAAAGCTAAAGCTTTTTCTTTAATGTGTTGGAATGAACGATGCTTGGCAACGACCTCGCCGATTACAATAATCGCTGGGACACCGACCCTTTTCTCTGTTGATTCATCAAGAATATTATCGATAGTACCTAGTACAACTTTTTCATTAGGCAATGAACCATTTTGAATCAAGGCTATTGGTAAATTATGAAGATTTCTTTGGCGGTAGATTTCCACGATCTCTGCCAATTTTCCGTATCCCATCAAGACAACGACAGTGGCCTTGGATTCTGCCGCCAGATAAAGATCTGTTGAAAGTGAACCGTCCGATTTGGAGCCTGTGATGACCCAAAAGCTCTCACTGATTCCCCGGTAAGTTAATGGAAGTTGCTGTAGTCCGGTAAGTCCAATTGCGGAGGAAATACCTGGCACAACGGTAGTTTCAATACCATATTGCTGTACGTAGTCAATTTCTTCGCCACCACGGCCAAAAACAAATGGATCACCACCTTTTAGACGTACAACATGGCCATAGTTTAAGGCATAATCCACCAAAAGGCGATTGATTTCATCCTGTGAAGTAGAGAGTTGTTCGGCTCGTTTTCCAACATATATCTTGATGCATTCAGCCTGTGCATAATCCAGTAGTTCATCATTCACCAAGGCGTCGTATAAAATGACATCTGCTTTTTCTATTGCTTTGATGCCTTTTAGGCTGATCAGATCCGGATCACCAGGGCCTGCTCCTACCAATGTTACTTTTGCTTTTATTGACATACCTATTCCCTCCTATACCAATACTGGTTTTAAATTTTTCCGTTGATAGACTTCATTGATAAACTTCGTTGCTTCCTGAAGGTAGTTGATTGCAAAATGCTCTGTTGGTTCATTTTTACTAATCTGTAGAACTAATTCTGGAAACGTTTGGTCAAAACTATATTCACCTGTTTCCACGAAATGTGTTTGGAATTCGTTGATTACAATATTTTGCGTGCTGGCGCTAATCCCTTTATCCAATAGTAGGGCTTTTGCTGCTTGTACAAAGGCATTATAAGCATGATAAATCGCATCCGAGAATTTGGATTCCCGAAATGTTTCATTTGCCCATTGTAATTTCTCTTCCGCCTCATAGATCAACGTAGCAACCAAGTCAATCACCACGCCTGCACACTCGCCAACTCCGATTGCCGTTTGGAAAGTTCCTTCATGTCCCCAGTCGACAAATTCGTCCGCAGCAAGATTGGTCAAATCCGATAGAGGCTTTAAAAGATTATAAAAGTAATTTTTACTTTGTCTGTCGTAGTAAGCATGGAAGTTTTCATTTGTTTCCGCATTTTTTTTATAATCACTCAGCACCCATTCTACAACATGCAAGACTCTTTTTGTCGGCACTTTAATAATACGCTCGGCAACACGTCCTTCACCATTACCAATTGTCCCGCCACCAAGCATAACTTGGGCTGCAGGGACCACTTTGCCCTCCGCTTTAACCGAGCTACCATGAAAGCCGATATGTGCCAGACCATGTTGGCCACAAGAATTCATACAACCCGAAATTTTGATTTTTAAATCCCGATTAAAGACAAAATCCTGATGAAATTCGGCGATATAAGATTCGATAACCCGCGCCATTTCAGTACTGTTTGAAATGCCTAGATTACAGGTATCCGTACCAGGGCAAGTTGTTACATCAGCAGTACTATCAAAACCTACCTGCGCTAGATCCAACGATTTAAGTAATTGATAAATATGTGGCAGTGACTTTTCTGTTGCGTATTTTAGCAGTAGGCTTTGGTTTTGTGTGATACGGATATCGTCCGCGACCAAATCCTTCAGACCTGCAACCAACGCGCGTGCTTTATCTGTACCTATATCACCGGTGGATACCCGCACATAGACACCGTAATATCCTTTTTGTTTTTGTTCGAATGTATTGGTGCCCTTCCAAACTTGATAATTTAGATCACTATCTAGGTTAATCGTTGATAGCTGATTGTCGTCCGGTGGTATTGGCTGTTCGATTTTGGTTCGGTCGATCGGATAGCTTTTCACCTTCGTGGCGATTTTCTCGGCTTCAATTAAACTTAGCACTTCCTCTAACCCTAGTTTCTGAATAAGGTATTTGAATCGAGCTTTATTTCGGTTATTTCTTTCACCATAACGATCAAAGACACGAAGTGTCGCTTCGATATAAGGGATCAATTCATCTTCTGGTAAAAACTCGCTTGTCACTGATGCTAAGAAAGGCTGAGATCCCAATCCCCCACCCAATAACACTTTAAAACCACGAACTTCCACACCATCAACAATTTTTAGTTTTGGAATAAAACCAAGGTCATGAATATAGGAAAACGCAGTGTCTTCATCACTGGCAGAAAATGACATTTTGAATTTTCGTCCCATTTCCGCACATACTGGATTGCGCAAAAAATATTCAAAGGTCGCCTGAGCATATGGCGAAACATCAAATGGCTCCTTTGGATCGATTCCCGAACTTGGAGAAGCGGTGACATTACGGACTGTATTTCCACAAGCTTCGCGTAATGTAATATCGTCATCAGCCAATTTGGACCAAAGTTCTGGTGTACGGTCAAGACTAACGTAATGAATCTGTATATCTTGACGTGTGGTCAGGTGCAGATTACGGCTTGCGTATTCGTCTGATATTGCTGCAATTTTGTTCAATTGCTTAAACGTAACCTTTCCAAACGGAAGCTTTATACGAACCATTTGAACTCCAGGTTGTCTTTGTCCATATACCCCCCTAGCCAAACGCAACGATCTAAATTTTTCGTCGGCAATTTTGCCCTCGTGGAACAATCGAATCTTTTTTTCAAGTTCGATAATTTCCTTCTCCACGATAGGATTTTCTAATTCTGTGCGGAAGCTTTGCATATAACAATTAAAATCTATTGATTTAGTATTCTTTTCTCGATGTCAAATGTAAAAATATTTTTTTAATATTCTATAATATCTACCAAATTAATATATATTTGCCCTATAAAATTTAATATATAAAACCTGTAGACTTTTAGGTGTAATGATGAGAAAGTTTTTTATAATCTTGATTTTAAGCTATGTAATCGTATTTAAAATGACTTCCTGTGCGCCAAAAGTCAAAAATGGTTATAGTAAGGAACATGGTTTTGAAGGTAATATTTCTTTGTCCGGTGCCTTTGCCCTTTATCCTTTAGCTGTAGTTTGGAGTGAAGATTTTAAAAAAATACACCCTAATGTTCGTTTCAATATTTCAGCGGGAGGTGCTGGAAAAGGAATCGCCGATGTTCTGACAGGTATGGTTGATATTGGAATGGTGTCGAGAGACCTACACGAGCAGGAAATAAAAAAAGGGGCTGTTCCAGTTATTGTTGCTAAAGACGCTGTTATCTGTACGATTAATCCCGGTAACCCTAATTATTCCGCTATTTTGAAGCGTGGTCTGAGCCGCGAAGAATTGCTGAATATTTTTGTAAATAGAAAGTTTAAGACCTGGAAAGAAATTGATCCTCAGTTTACGGCGGATCCTATCAACGTTTATGTACGTTCGGATGCTGCCGGAGCAGCTGAAACATGGGCTAAATTTTTTGGTCATAAGCAGGAGGATCTGCAAGGTATTGGCATTTTTGGTGACCCTGGGATTGCTCAGGCCATTAAAGATGATACTCACGGGATTGGATTCAATAACATTAACTACGTCTATAATCTGAAAACCAATAACGTGTTTGATCGTATTGCGGTTGTTCCTTTGGATCTCAATAAAAATGGGCACATTGAGGATGATGAGCAGTTTTATGGCACTCTATCTAATTTGACAGAGGCCGTCGCTACAGGAAAATACCCAGCTCCCCCCTCAAGAGAACTAACTTTTGTAACGCGCAATAAGACCGAATCCCTTCTCTTGAAAGAATTTATTTCTTTTGTGCTTCAAAAACAGGCGCAATCGCAACTCCTTGAGAATGGTTATGTCCCACTAAATGAAACATTGATAAAAGAAGAACTTAATAAGTTATAGCATGCTAAATACTCGTCTCGTTAAAGATTCTCTGGTCAAGCGATCCACCTTGCTCCTGCTACTGATTTCACTTTCAGTTGTGGTGATTATTGCGATTGGTTTAACTATAAAATCGATTCCGTTATTTGAATACAGTAATATCTTTCAACTGTTGACCGACAAGGTTTGGTCACCAATGAAAGGATCGTTTGGCTTTTTGCCTTTTATTGCAGGTACGCTTGCTGTTACCTTGATTTCTCTTGTTATTGCGATTCCGCTTTGTATACTGACTGCGGTTTATTTGACTGAATATGCTTCGGATGCCTTAAAAAATATGATGTTTCCGTTGGTCAATATTTTAGCAGCGATACCGCCGGTTCTGTATGGTGTTTGGGGGGTATTGTTTATTGTACCTTTAATTCAGCTGTATATCGCTCCCATCTTTGGGGTTGTTACATCGGGTTATTCAGTGCTTGCCGGTGGAATTGTATTGGCAGTGATGATCTTTCCCATTATGATTTCCATTATGGTGGAGGTGCTGCAAACGATACCTTATGAGCTAAAAGCGGCTTCGCTATCTTTAGGTGCAACAAAATGGGATACCATTAAGCATGTTATTCTGAAGAAGGCTAGACCTGGCATTGTTGCTGCAATTGTTTTGTCAACATCGAGGGCATTTGGTGAAACAATAGCGGTGTTGATGGTCTGTGGCAACGTTGCAAAAGTCCCTACTTCGGTATTTGATGCCGGATACCCAATTCCAGCATTAATAGCCAATAATTTCGGGGAAATGATGTCAATTCCACTTTATGAATCTGCGTTAATGTTCTCTGCGTTGTTGCTGTTTGTGATCATATTTGTTTTTAATTTAATATCTCGTCTTATATTGAGACGACTGGAAGGAGCTCAGCATGGATAATACGAAAAGACGGTTATTGAGTGAAAAAGTAGCGAAAGGTTTTATGCATCTCTCTGGGATAACCGTGACTGCTTCCTTGTTTTTTATCGTAGGAACCATCTTGTATAAAGGGCTTCCTTATCTCAGTTGGGAGATGGTTAGCCAGTTGCCAAAAGGTGGATTTTATATTGGAAAGGAAGGTGGGATTTTGAACGCAATCTTGGGCTCCCTCTATCTAGCAGGTGTAGCGACAGCCTTGTCCGCAATTATAGGTATTCCGATTTCGTTGTACCTTAACGTTTATTTGGGGGCGAAATCAAAAGTGACACAGCTTGCTAAATTGTTGTTTGATGTCTTGTATGGTGTTCCTTCTATTGTTTATGGAGCGGTTGGTTTTGGTATTATGGTTTATTTAGGTATTCGAGCATCGTTATTGGGGGGAATTATTACAGTGACACTGTTAACCATTCCAATTGTGGTTCGCACGGTTGATGAATTGATAAAAACAATTCCTGACGATTTAAAGAATGTCACTCTTTCCCTTGGGACCACACGCTGGGAATTGGCTAAGGTCATGCTAAGAAGCATCCGATCAGGGCTTCTTACCGCGATTTTGCTGGCTTTTGGGCGTGCTATTGGTGATGTTGCGGGCGTTTTATTGACAACAGGTTTTAGTGACAATCTTCCAAAATATATTGATGAACCAGCGGCAACGTTGCCATTGTCCATTTTTTTTCAGCTAAGTAGTCCTATTCCTGAAGTTCAGGGGCGCGCTTATGCTTCAGCTTTAGTTTTAACAATCATTATTTTAATTATTGTAGTATGCACTCATATCCTTCAATCGAAACAAAAAAATCGTCGATAATAAGTCCTTTGAGCAATCCCCACATTGAAATCAAGGATCTTAATGTCTATATTGACGGCCGACATATACTTAAAAATATTAATCTCGCCCTTCCTAACAATAGTGTAACTTCGATTATTGGTCCTTCAGGTTGCGGAAAGACGACGCTTTTAAAGACACTCAATAGATTAGTAGATGATACCAAGGGGGTTGAAATAACGGGATCTGTACTTGTTAATGGTGAGGATATTTATGGTAGAAATGCTGAAGTAACACATATCCGTAAGAAAATGGGACTTTTATCCCAAAAACCTTATCCTTTACCAATGTCGATCTATGATAATGTGGCTTACGGTCCTCGCATACATGGTACTCGAAGCAAAAAGGAGTTGGACAGAATTGTGGAAACGCAATTGCGAAATGTGGCGTTATGGGACGAAGTCAAGGACCGTCTCGGACATTCGGCTAGCGGATTGTCCATCGGTCAGCAACAAAGGCTTTGTCTTGCAAGAGGTTTGGCTGTAGAACCTGAGATTATACTTGGAGATGAATCGACATCAGCGTTAGATCCGCTTTCAACTGCTAAAATTGAGGAATTACTAATTGAATTGAAGAAAGATTATACCATCGTATTGGTAACGCATATTTTACGGCAGGCAAGACGGGTGTCTGACTATATTCTGTTTGTCTATGGCGGAGAAATTCTTGAGTTTGGACCGACGGAACAGGTTTTATTGAATCCGCAGAATGAAATCACAAAACAGTATGTAAAAGGATTTATTTCCTAGAAGCTTAAGAAACATCGACACTGGATTAGGTTTATGAGAAAGCAATAAGGATTGGCTGATAAAAAGAATAAGCCAAAGGCTTAATTTCTACTGTGGGATATCTTCCCTATAATTGTGAAGACGATTGCTTTGTTGAGATAAACATTAGCAAAATCAGCATATGACCGATATTGTTTCCATCAAATCAGTCCGTAACTTCGTTTAAGAAATTATGCGGGAGCATTCAGGTTTAAAATAGGAATACTCCCGCATTTATTTTATCATGGTATCAGATAGACTCTATTTCCTACTTCAGGTGGAATAAATCATCAACGCCAAGTATCTTCTTGGAAGTAAATCCTTCAGCATATTTCGCTTGGATATATCGTCCAAATTCTCGGGCTCTGGCAGCAGTTGATTCCATGAAATCCGGATTGGAAATGTAGGTTTGTGGTTCATCAGGATTTACGTTTTCTCCTGTGTAAAATTGAGTTTTATAGGCTAAAACGGATTTTTCTTTAACATGGTAATAATCTGTTATATCGATAACAACATCTGGTTTTATATAATAATCCTGTACAAATTGCAGTACCAATCGGGGGCGGTGGGCCTCCTGAGGAACATTGTCCTGATCAAAAGTTTCCACTCTTCTCAAGCCAGCAAGAAAGCAAGCTTCACTGACCATCTGCCCCGCTCTTCCATGGTCCGGGTGGCGGTCTGTGATGGCATTTGTAATAATAATTTCGGGTTGATATTTGCGGATAGCTCTTATTACTGCCATTTTCTCTCTTTCGGCATTTTCAAAAAAACCATCTCTTAAGCCCAGGTTCTCTCTAGCGGCCAGTCCTAGGATTTCGGCAGCATCTTTTGCTTCCTGAGCCCTGGTTTCTGCTGTGCCGCGTGTGCCAAGCTCGCCTTGAGTCAAATCAACAATTCCAACCTTTTTTCCTTCAGCAACATATTTTGCCATTACTCCACCTGCGCCTAATTCAGCATCATCAGGATGTACAGCAATGATAAGTAGATCTAATTTTAACATATGATATCTCTCTTTTTATTTGGCTCTTCAATGACAAATCATTCCATTTAATCAACGAACAATTTTACTGAGATGCTATAGACAGCTTCAATATACTATTGTTCCTGAGTCGATATACGATTAGATTGACGTTGTGAAAGCCGCGGCAAAGGTAAGCAGTTTATGGGTTACTCTTGTAAAAGACGCTCGATATTGCGGCAAATTTTACTTGATAATGGCGAAGTAGTCGGATAATAGAAATCAATGACCTCTCCTTTTTTGTTTATCAGGTATTTGTGAAAATTCCAGGAAGGTTTACTGTTAATATGTCCATTCTGATCTTTGCTTGAAAGAAAACTGTATAAGGGTGTTGTGTATTCGCCGATAACGTGGCTACGCTTAAAAATAGGGAAACTCACCTGTTGATTGATCCGGCAGAATGTCTCTAGCGTACCACCGGTTAATGGTTCCTGGTTACGAAAATTATTTGCCGGAAATGCCAGGATTTCGAAACCTTGGTCTTTATATCTTTGGTAGAGTTTTTCGAGCGATTTAAATTGTCTGGTAAAGAGGCATTGACTAGCAGTATTGACGATGAGTAAAACTTTACCTTCAAAATCAGCGAGAGATTTTTTTTTACCATTAAACTGAAGTGCGTCAAAGTCGTATACTGTTTTCATCTGGTTTTAGTTTGATTGGTCACATGACAGGTTGGGGTCTCGATTTCTCAAATTCCCTAATGATATTTTCAATGGCAAAGTCTTCTTTTGGGTCATAAGTTGACTTTAGGTTGTGACCGAATATTTTCGCGACTCCCTGATAAAAAAAAGCGGAAATCCCACCCTTCATTTCCTTTACCATTTCATAGCCGGTATGTCCCGTATAACGATCGATCAATTTAATGAGTATTTTGCCTTGGGAAATAGTCATATTTTTGATTTCTCGGTCAAACATCTGTTTTACGTCACTTTCACATTTTTCAACCAATGCTTTATGTTCCTTCTTGTCCGAAGTCAGCGCTAGGTCTCTGTCAAGTTGATCATATCTTTTTTGCGCATAGATTGCATAAGGAAGAACCTTGAGGACATTTCTTCTAAAGCGGAGATATTCTCTTCGTGCTTCTTCACTTGACCAGGTCCTTTTGGCCACAACAGTGACCTGTGGAATCGGAAACCAGGGTAATACCTCTCCGTTTGCCAAGGTTGTTGTCATATAACTGTTTACGGTCTCCTGTGCCCCCTCTCCATACAAAGGAAGAGTGAGTGATTGAGACTGCGCCCATCCGGACAGAGTCGCTGTGAGGAATAGCAAACAAAATAATATCGTCTTCATTTGGGCAATTATATAACGCTTTTTAATTTGTCAATGCTATAATATTTTGGTAGATTTATTACAAAATAGTTAGCTTGAAAATTAGTATTCAAGAATACAATAACTAAATTACACAAATTTACTCAAAAAACATCATTTACCTGCAACGTTTATGAAAGATTATGTGATTGATATTGAAGCAGAAAACAAAGAGATAAGGAAACGTTACCGAGCATTGTTACGCGCCTGTAAACCAACTTTACAACGCGGGGACAAGCAAGAGATCCGCAAGGCATTTGATTTGGCGTTGGATAGTCATAAAGAGATGCGACGTAAATCAGGGGAGCCTTACATCTATCACCCAATTGCTGTTGCCCAAATTGCTGCTGAAGAGATTGGCTTAGGGACGACATCTATTGTATGCGCCTTGCTCCATGATGTAGTTGAAGATACCAATGTTACTCTGGATGAAATTGAAGAAATGTTTGGTAAGAAAGTTCGCCGAATTATCGATGGGCTTACCAAAATTTCAGGAATTTTCGATCCAAACAGCTCTATGCAAGCGGAGAACTTTAGGAAAATGTTGCTCACATTGGCCGACGATGTTCGTGTAATTCTCATTAAATTGGCAGATAGGCTCCACAATATGCGCACCATGGAATTTATGGCCAGGGATAAGCAGCTGAAAATTGCTTCAGAGACAAGCTACCTTTATGCGCCATTGGCACATCGTCTTGGGCTGTATGCGATAAAATCCGAATTGGAAGATCTCTCGATGAAATTTACTGATCCGGATACCTATAAATTTATCGCTAGAAAACTGAATGAGAAAAAAGCTGAGCGTGAAAAATTTATAGGCGATTTTATTGGTCCAATCAAAGAGATATTGGAGGAACAGGGTATTAAGGCGTCCGTATTTGGGCGACCTAAATCAATCCATTCTATTTGGAATAAGATGCGAAAAAAATCGATTCCTTTTGAGGAGGTTTATGATTTGTTTGCTATACGTATTGTAATAGATGCTGTGGATGAGAAAGAAAAGACAGAATGTTGGAAAGTTTATTCTATTGTCACTGATTTGTACCGTCCTAACCCCGACCGTCTTCGGGATTGGATCTCCTCTCCGAAAGGAAATGGTTATGAGTCCTTACACACTACGGTGATGGGGCCTAAAGGGCAATGGGTAGAAGTTCAGATTCGAACCAAACGGATGAATGAAATTGCCGAAAAAGGATTTGCAGCACATTGGAAGTACAAAGAATCAAATTCAGATTCTGGCTTGGATCAATGGATCAAAAAAGTACGTGACGTCTTAAGCAGTCCAGATCAGAATGCGATGGATTTTGTGGATGATTTTAAGATGAATCTCTTCTCCGATGAGATTTTTATATTCACCCCCAAAGGAACACTGATTCAACTCCCCAACAATGCCACTGCTTTAGATTTTGCCTTTGAGATTCACTCTGATATCGGTGCAAGTTGTATTGGCGCCAAAGTAAATCACAAACTTGTTCCTTTAAGCCATATTTTGCAAAATGGGGATCAGGTAGAGATTATTACATCAAGCAAGCAGTCACCTAAAGAGGATTGGTTGAATTTTGTTGTGACTGCGAAAGCCAAATCCAAAATCAGATCTTCTCTAAAAGAAGAAAAGAGAAGAGTAGCGGAAGATGGGAAAGAAATTTTGGAACGTAAGTTGAAATCGTTAAAAGTTACTTACAATACGGATAATATTAACAAAATTGCCAACTTTTTAAAATATCCCAGTTCGCAGGACCTTTTCTATAATGTTGCCAAGGGCATTGTTGATATCAGGCAACTGAGAGAATATGTTGCGCATGAGAAAGCGGTTGAAATTAATGTAAGTTCTTCATCAGGAAATCAATTTAATACCCATATAGGTGGGCTAGTTGAAAAGATAAATAAGAAGGAATTCGACACGATCTTGATCGGCGATGATATGCAAAAGGTTGATTATACTTTAGCACCCTGTTGTAATCCTATTCCTGGTGATGATGTCTTCGGTTTTTTGACAGTTAATGATGGTATAAAAATTCACCGTACGAGCTGTCCAAATGCCTCCAAGCTGATGGCAAATTATGGCTATAGAATTTTAAAAGCACGCTGGGCTTCTACAAAGGATTCTGCATTTTTGACAGGTTTACATATCGTTGGCATAGATGATGTAGGATTAGTAAATAAACTTACAACTGTTATTTCTCAAGAATTTGCTGTTAATATTCGATCCTTATCAATTTCAAGTAACGAAGGTATTTTTGATGGTAATATTATGGTGTATGTAAATGATACTGCTCAGCTTGAAAGTTTGATGAGAAATTTAAAGCAAGTTAGGGGGATAACAGGTGTCAATCGATATGAATCGGAAAATTAGTAGCCAACCGTTGGATTGAAAATTACGCTAAGGCGACTACTATTAAGCACTATTTTTAATAGAGGAAATATCAATCTTAATTGGTAAATTTGTACAAGAATATTTTTACTATGAATCAAGCTGAAAATTTTGCAACTGTAAAAAAAATCTTTGAAGCCTACTTAGAAAATAAAAATCTAAGAAAAACACCAGAGCGCTATGCGATTTTGGAAGAGATTTATTCCCGTACTGATCACTTTGATGTAGAGTCTTTGTATATCCATATGAAGAACAAGAAATATCGTGTCAGTCGTGCTACAGTTTATAATACCCTAGAACTTTTGGTCTCTTGTGACTTGGTTACAAAACACCAGTTTGGAAGGAACATGGCACAATTTGAGAAGTCATATGGGTTCAAACAACACGATCACGTGATCTGTATTGAATGTAATAAGGTTGTTGAATTCTGTGATCCACGTATCAACCAAATTCAGAGTCTCATGGGAGATCTTTTAAAATTTGATATTAAGCATCACTCACTCAATTTGTATGGTGTATGTCAAGACTGTCAACTTAAGAACAAAAAAGAAGAGACCGTCGCTCACGAAGCTATTTCAAATTAATCTTATATTTTCTTAAATATAATAGTACATTTGTTCAGGAATGTTCAGGGGAAAATTCCTGAACATTTTATTTTTAAATAGAGTCTATTTTTATTAATAACATTTTAATTACTATACTTTAAAAGCTATGCAAGTTGATGTGCTTTTGGGCTTACAATGGGGTGACGAGGGTAAAGGTAAAATCGTAGACGTATTTTGTCCAAAATACGATTTAATCGCTCGTTTCCAAGGCGGCCCTAACGCCGGACACACGTTGGAATTCGATAACAAGAAATTCGTACTCAACACAATTCCATCTGGTATCTTCAATGAAGGTACACTAAATCTTATTGGTAATGGTGTCGTTATCGATCCGATTATCTTAAAAAGAGAGTTAGACAACCTGAAGACAGCTGGTTTTGATCCGGTGGGTAAAGGCAATTTAGTTTTAGCGCGAAAAGCACACCTTATTCTGCCTACACACCAATTATTGGATGCTGCCTCAGAATCAAAAATGGGTGCAGGAAAAATTGGATCCACTTTGAAAGGTATCGGTCCAACTTACATGGATAAAACCGGTAGAAATGGTTTACGTGTAGGTGATACGACACTTCCGGATTTTCAAGAGCGTTACCAAAAGTTGAAAGAAAAACACCTAAGCATTCTTTCGCACTATGGTGAGATACCTGATTTCAGTGAAAAAGAGAAGGCATTTTTAGATGCTATCGAATTCATTAAATCTATCCCACATGTGGATTCAGAGCATTTGGTGAATCAATATCTGAAAGAAGGCAAACGTGTGTTGGCTGAGGGTGCGCAAGGTACGCTGTTGGATGTGGATTTTGGTTCTTATCCATTTGTAACTTCATCGAATACCACAACAGCCGGAGCTTGTACAGGCCTAGGTATTGCACCAAATAAAATCGGCAAGGTATATGGTATCTTTAAAGCTTATGCGACTCGTGTAGGTGGTGGTCCCTTCCCTACTGAACTTCACGATGAAACTGGCGAAAAATTACGTCAATTAGGTCATGAATTTGGAGCAACTACTGGTCGTGCTCGCCGTACAGGTTGGATTGATATTCCTGCCTTGAAATATGCTATTATGCTTAATGGCGTAACAGACTTGATTATGATGAAGGCCGACGTTTTGGATACCTTCGACAAAATCTATGCATGTACACATTATAAATATAATGGTGAAGTGATTGATTATATGCCTTATGAAATCATCACACATCAAGCCGAACCTATCTTGGAAGAAATTGATGGGTGGAAACAAGATTTGACTGGTATAACGTCTGAACAGGAGATACCTGAAGCATTAAAAAATTACATTTCTTATTTAGAGAAAGCTCTTGAAGTACCTATCACAATCCTATCGGTAGGTCCTGATCGTAAACAAACATTAGCTTTATCAAAATAAACTATGCGGATCGAAAGTTTTGATCTTCTCGATTCTAAAGATAAATTTCATCAAAAAGCCCTGCATTGGTCGGGGCAATTTGATGAAATTTCTTTCTTTAATAGTAATGGGATGTCCGATCAATGGGGAAGATATGAGCAAGTATTGGCTGTCAAGGCATTATTCTCCTTCCGTGCAAATGAAAATGTATTTGATCAGCTCGATACATTTTTGAATTTACATCAATCTCAGTTTATCCCTGGATTTCTATCCTACGACCTCAAGAATGAGATAGAGGAATTACAGACAACGGGAAAGGATCAGCTCGAATTTCCGGAAGCTTATTTCTTCGTGCCAGCGATTACGCTCCGATGGACGGCAAATCAAGTGCATATAGAGGCTGAAGATCCAGTTAAAATCTATCAAGCTATTTCCGAAACGAAAATTCCTTTAGCAGCTCCAATCGTAGTGCAAGTACAATCGCGTTGGACAAAAAGTGAGTACGTCAAAGCATTTGAAGATGTGCAAGCGCATATTCAACGTGGAGACATTTATGAAGTTAACCTTTGTCAGGAATTTTATGCGGAGAACGCCGACATCTCGCCGCTCGAAGTTTATCATCAATTGAATTGCCTATCACCTACCCCATTTAGTTCGTTCTTCAGAGTAGGAGATCATTTTATCATGTGTGCTTCTCCGGAGCGATTTTTAGCGAAAAGGCAGGGAAAGCTGATTTCTCAACCGATTAAAGGGACAGCTAGAAGAGGAACAAGCCCGGAAGAGGACCGACAGATTATAGCTGATATGTTGCGGTCAAAAAAGGAGATTGCTGAAAATGTGATGATCGTTGATTTGGTGCGTAATGACCTGACACGAAGTGCTCTTCCTGGCACGGTTGAGGCTACTCGCCTTTTTGAGATTCAATCCTTCGAACAAGTGCATCAAATGATTTCTACTATTACCTGCATGCAAGACCCAGAAGTCGCCAATGTGGATGTATTTAGAAATACCTTTCCTGCAGGTTCGATGACAGGTGCTCCCAAAATTGCAGCTATGCAAATTTGCGATCAGCTTGAAGCTCGAAAGAGAGGTATCTATGCAGGGTCTATCGGATACTTTGACACTGTACATGATGAGTTCGATTTTAATGTTGTCATCCGCTCACTGCTGTATAATAAACAAAAACGGTACCTTTCCTTTCATACTGGAGGGGCGGTCACCAATCAGGCAGCTGCAGATCAGGAGTATCAAGAATGCCTTTTGAAAGCTTCAGCCATCCTTGAAGCCCTAGATGCAAGATTGGAAGAATAAAACTATACTAATTTTGTAGAGAATATTTTTTGCTTCAAGTATTTTTTCGACCTTTGTCCCATTGGTACCACAAGTTCCTTATATCGATCTACATACTCATCGGAATTATCCGATCAAAGAGCGCGCGATTCTCTCGGTGAAGAATATCGCATTGAATCATGCCGAAGAAATCACTGAAACAGATTGCTCCATAGGGTTACATCCATGGTATATAGACGGGAATTCTGAACTTGCTTTAGCCTTAATGAAAGGAGGATTAAAGCAGGATCAAGTTTTGGCGATAGGCGAATGCGGTTTGGATAAAAATATTGCCATTCCCCTCATCCAGCAGCAGCAGGTCTTTGATCGACAGGTTCAACTGGCTCAAGTTTATCGAAAACCGTTGATTATTCATTGTGTTCGAGCTTTTCAGGAGATTGTCGGTTGTTTAAAAAAAGTGAATTTTAACGAAGCTGTTGTTTTCCATGGCTATCGGAAAAATTGGACACTAGCTCGGCAATTAATTGATCAGGGGTACTATCTTTCAATAGGTGGACATTGTTTAAATGGAAGCCAAGACGAGCTTTTGGAAAATATTTCACTCAGTCAATTGTTTCTAGAAACGGATACAGATACGACCGTAGAAATTACTACGCTTTATCAATACGTAGCTCGGATCAGATCGATCGAGTTGGAGGAGCTAAAGCGGGCTTTATACCAGAATTATAAGAAAGTATTTAATAAGTGAGGCCATCATAGTCTGTTTATTCACGTTGTCGGATAGCTATAAGGTTTCATGAAAATATAAAAAAACAAATTTAGATAGATGAAAGATTTAAGTTGGCTGTCACGTACCGAAGCATTGATAGGTCGATCAGCGGTTGAAAAATTGGCAAATTCACATGTGATGGTTTTGGGATTAGGTGGTGTTGGATCCTTTGCTGCAGAATTTATATGCCGAGCGGGAGTTGGGAAAATGACCATTATCGATGGAGACACAGTGGATCCGTCTAACCGTAATAGACAATTGCCTGCCTTGGCAACTAATCATGGTGAAGCAAAAGCTGAAATTATGCGGGAAAGATTGTTGGCCATTAATCCTGAGTTGGATTTAACCGTAATACAAGATTTTATCATTCCAGAAAAGATACCCGCTTTATTAGAATTGGCGCCAGATTATTGTGTGGAAGCCATTGATAGTATTACACCGAAACTATTTTTCATTCGGAGGGCGTTAGAAGCCAATATACCATTTGTGAGTTCAATGGGTGCCGGTGGCAAAGTGGATCCAACAAAAATAAAAATTGCTGATATCGGTAAATCTTATAATTGTAAGTTGGCCCAACATATCCGTAAGAAATTGCGCAAACATGGTATACGTGATGGAGTGAAAGTGGCATTTTCAACCGAACTTCCAAACAAGGATTCATTATTGTATACCGATGGGAGTAATTTTAAAAAGTCCGCTTATGGCACCATGTCCTATTTACCTGCGGCTTTTGGTGGGGCGATAGCTTCTGTTGCTATACGAGATTTAATAGAAAATGCTTAACTTAGGTATTAAATAAACATATGAAGAAATGAAAGAAGCTGCCTGCCAATTGACGGGTAGCTTCTTTTTTTCTTAGGCTATCGGCTTGTGACCCCTTTTATATCAATACCTTTGGGCTTGATATGTTCCAATCGTTTCTTGAGTGTATCTATTTTTGATTTTTCAAGATTACCCGTTGCAATTATAATCCCTTCTTTAACCTGTGCTGTAATGGTCGGAAAATCTTCCAGAACAAGGTTAACATCTCGTGTTAAGGTAGAATCTATCGCGCCGCCCAAAATTTCGTGATATTTTTCACGGGCATCTTCTGGTTCAGGAAGATTTACGACAATATTGTTGTGAATGGATTTGATATCCTCTCCTCCGGCTAGCTTTGTTTTGTTTTCTATGTCCTGCTTGAGAGAGTCTGAACCTATTTGTCCATTCAAGGTTACATTACCCTCTTCGACATCGACTCCGATGCCCGCAGTAGTTTCCAACGCTGTTTCGATTTTTGATCTTAGTTTTTCGTCCGACTCGGGCGATCTACAAGAGTGAATAAATAGTGCAGCACCAAGCAAGAAGATTAAAAGTAAACTATTGAATTTCATGTCATTCTTTGTTTCTGTACTAAATAAGAACAGATGCGTCGGCATATTGTTTAATTTTTCGGTATTTTCATCACCTAGTAAATTGCAATAACTTTTTGATTAACGTTATTAAAAACAAAACTATCACCTATTTTTTTCCCGATAAGTAGTTGTCCAATTGGAGATGCAGGCGAGATAACGAAGATATTATTGGTCCCTATTTTTACAGCTCCGATACTTGTGGCGATCAAATATAGTCCAACATTGGTTTGAACAAGTGTTCCTAATCTGACGACATCAATTACATCATTTGATAATGATTCTATACTGATCAGTTGCTGCAGATCTTTATTGGCTTCCACGAGTTGTTTCTGGTAGCGATTAATGTCCTGTTGGATCATTTCACGTGACGTCTCATATTTGTCTCCAGCACTACTTTTTGTATCGTCATTACTTGAATCCCGTGCGGTTTCCAAAGCAGATTCTATCATTGTAATTCGTTCCTTGGTGCGTTTTAGCGCTATCTCAAGGACCTCCCCTTTTATGTCGAAATAATTATTTGTCATTCCGAAAAATAAGGAATAAGTTTTATTCATTAAAAAATAAAAACAATAGGCTTAGGCTCAATAGAATATAATAAATTGGATGGTAAATAATACGAATAAGGTTGCAATAAATTAAAAAATTACTACATTTGTGCACTGAAACACGGAAAGGTGTCAGAGTGGTCGAATGAGCAGTCCTGGAAAGACTGTATACGGGATGACTGTATCGAGGGTTCGAATCCCTCCCTTTCCGCAAAACGAACCGTTTTTAACACTGTTAAAAACGGTTTTTCTGTTTTAAGTATTATACCAGCACCAAAAACAGCACCAAATTCAAACCAAAGGAGGAAACGTTTTATGAGAACTTCATCTTACAAAATCCCACGTGTAATAAGAGCCAAATCCGGTGACTGGAGAGTCGTTTATGAATACGAGATTCTGAGCTAGATTAATGAGTTCGAAAGTTTTACATTATCGCTCTACATTTTGTTAGTTGTCTAAATTTTACCTTAAGATATTCAAGTAGGCACATAACTTTACCTATGAACTGTATAATTCTTTCGTAGGCTTTCTTGATCAAGAGAATTAACAACATCAGTCAATTTTTATTAATGGATCTTGTTGCCAATCAAAAGTCAATTCATCAAATTATTGGCGTTTTTTATATTAATATTTTTTTATAATATATTAATATATGTTTATATTTAATTAATCGTACAAGCTAATGTTAATTAAGTTTTAAATGAAAAGGATAATTCAAGAAGAAGAACTTGTCAAAACTGGAAAGATGAAAAAAGATCCGCTCACTATGTCTGCGGATGAAAAGATACAATGGAGGCAAGAATTGCAAAAGAGCATTCGTTCCTATTTATTTTCTCGCGAACAGCCATTGGTTTATAACAAGGATGGGCAAATGGTTGAAGAGCATCGCGATGGCACGATTCAAAGTATTTGATCATGGCGAAAATATATGTGATAACCGGTCCCCCTTACATTGGGAAAAGTACTTGTGGTCAGTATTTCATCCCAGAAGGGATTAAGATACTTGACCCAAATCTCTTTGTTCAAAGCTATGCTGAACTAGGTTTAAAAGATGGATATCGGAGATTTGAGGAACAGCTGTTGGGGCTGCTGAGTCATGACGAAGATTTTGCTGTTGAGGTCAATATCGTTAATAAGGTGCATCTTCAAATGCTACAAGACATTAAAGCCTTGTATCCTGAAAATAAGATTGAAATGATCTTTTTTTACACCGATAATATGTACATATGCCAAGCGAGGTCTAAGGCTAAGAAAAATAGTAGTTGCGACTCCGACCCTGACAAAATAACCCGTTCATATATTCATACCATGCCGCTTGTGAAAAGACATCTAAATCTCTTTTCCTCTGTTAAGGGGGTGGATATAAGCGAAAACCACATAGTACCTGAAACTGTGTTTAAATACCAAGATAATGCTTTAGGAATCGAGGTATCTACATCTCTCCCCGTATGGGCTCAGTGAAGGAACATCATACCCACTTAAATTTCGATAAAAGGAGAAGTCTAAATTTAAAGGCTCTTGACCTGACCAACTTCTACCTTTGTTCGGCTTTTCCTCAGCTGGACTTTGAGTTGGCTTTGATGAAAACTTTCATATTCATACTTACTGCAGTTCCAAATGGTTGATCTTTTTAAGCGATAGATATTATTACTACCACAACGATTATAATAACTTTGGCCTATTATAATCATTATTTTAGTACAATATCTTTTATGCGGGCAAGACCCTCGGATGAATCTCTAAAGATGATCTTGCCATCTCGGTCAATGACAATATAGGTTGGAAAGATATAAACGCCCAATTCGAAGACGATAGAATTTGTTTTTTGCTTCATATCCACATATACCTGAGGCGAGTTTAAACAATAGTGTATTTATTACTATATTTGGGAATAAACCGAACTAAAAAAGCATGGATGCCCTCAACTTTCAACTTACACTTAGACCGACAGTATACACGGATTTAGAAACACATTATCAGTTTCAGCTTGATGAAGAAGCAAATTATCTCGCCGCATTTACCTCAAGTACTTCTTCAGACAAAGAAGCTTACCTTGAGAAATATGCTAAATTTCTCAATGAGCCAAGTATAAACAATCAAACGATTCTGGTTGATGGGACAATTGTAGGAAGTATTGCGAAGTTTGTTATTGATGGTGATGCTGAGATCACTTATTGGATTGACCGGAAATTCTGGGGACGTGGAATTGCAACAAAGGCGCTTAAAGAACTTCTTTCATTTGAAACAAGCCGTCCGATTTATGGGCGTGTCGCTTTCGATAATATCGGTTCTCAAAAAGTACTGGAAAATTGTGGTTTTGTTAAGGTTGGTACAGACCGAGGTTTTGCTAATGCACGCCAAATCGAAATCGAGGAATTTATTTACAGATTAGATGAATCAGTGATTTGATCAGCCTATTTATTACCAGCTTTCTTCTTAGTACATTTTGCATTTACGTTCCGGGCCTAACAAGAATACTCCAGTCTTAATACGGCTTATCGGACACACTACTAAACGCACTATTTATGATCGTCTTTATCGGAAAAGATCGCCTTTAACTTTTCTTCTAAATCTTTTCCCCTGAGGTCGCGGTATATAATTTTTCCTGTGGGATCCAATAAGAAGCTTGCTGGTATGGAATTTATGCCATAACGTTTTGCTGCTTGGCTATCCCAACCTTTTAAATCAGATACTTGTGGCCAACTGAGCTTATCATCAGCAATTGCTTTCATCCATTGTTCGCGTTGAGCCGCCTTGTCCAGGGATACTCCTAAGATCTCGAATCCCGAATCTTTGTATTTATTGTAAAGCGCTACAAGATTTGGATTTTCCTCACGGCATGGTCCACACCAACTAGCCCAAAAGTCTACTAATAGATACTTTCCTCGGAATTCAGTTAGTTTTAGACTCGTACCCATTTGCGTTTGTAGTTCAAGATCGGGGGCAATCTGTCCAACTTTCGTCCTGATCGACGATTCTAATTGCATGGGTATCTCTTTGGCCAAAGGGTAGCTTCTGAGCTCCTCCGCTAAACCGCTGTATATCCCTTTAACCTCTTCTATAAATTTCTCCTGTCCAGCAACAAAGGATAAACTGATTAAACTAAGCTAAGACGATGGATGTTGGCGAGCAAATGCTAAATGAACGCTATACAGGTCATCCATTAATCCCTTTTCCCGATCAATAAAAGCTTCCCGTACTTTAGGATCGCTCTGTTGATTAGCTGAAAGTGCATAAAATTCTTTATTAAGTGCTGTAAATTTATCATCTACAACGCTTCGCATTTTTTTTAAAGCATCTTGGTCGAGATTAATTTGAGACCCGCTAATTACAATGTTCTTCAAGGAGTCGCTTGCTCGCATTTCCATAGTCACAGGCTCAAGGTAAAAACGAAAAAAATCCATTTGCTCGTTGCGAGCTGGTCTATTTACATATGGATTTTTATTGAGATATAACGATGATGAAACAGGATAGTCTACGGTTCCCGAAAATGAAAAATTTCCTCCTCTGGAAAAAGTGGAATCCACGACAGACTTACCTTCTATTTCGTAGATCAAAAATACTTTAGCACCATCCTACAGTGGGGGTATTGTGCCATTAATTTGATAGCGATTTTGCCCACAAACGAGGAAAGGAAGCGTAAGAGCCACTACTAGCAATCCTGCCCGAATTCTCATAATATAAAGTCTATTTTCAGTTAATTTACGAACCTAAATATACGGAATTTTTCTGTTCTAAACCAGTCACTATTTAGTATAATCCATGGTATATACCCGATAAAACAATTTGACAGGTGTTTTCTGCCATAAAAGAGGTAATAGATAAGTTATTAATTTGTGTGTTTTACCAAACTTTTGCATCTTTGCGTATTAGCACCAATATTTAACAAATCACCTTTATATTAACTTAAAGCTGTAAAATGCAAGACGAGATCATTAAGCACACGAAGAAAATTTATAAAACCGCAAAGGAGCCAAAGCATAGTCTCACCGAAAAATTGAAAGAAATATCCATTGAGATCTTCATTATCGTTTTTGCAGTATCACTTTCGATATGGCTTCACGGTTGGAGTGAGCATAGGCATGAACAACAAGAAGTAAAAGAATTTTTGGAGGACCTAAAAGTCGATCTCGAAAAAGATGTCCACGACTTAGAAAAGCAAAATTCCTACCTAACGAACACAGCGGAAGGATGTAAATTTTACGGGGAATTAAACCAACAAAAAATTGATAGCTTGGTGAAAGTCAACCCAAATGATCGTATTAAGATGAACCTTAATCCGATCTTTAAGATCAGAAATACTGGAAATTATGAAGGATTTCGATCTAGTGGAAAAATCGGTCTCATTAAGGATCGAAAATTAAAAACAGGAATTTTGGAATATTATCAAACCGTAGTACCATCAAAAGACGATTGGCAAACCTACTATAACTCATTGGTTTTTAATCTCGCAGATGAGCTGGTATCCGTTCCCAATGCAAATATCAATCCTGATTTAATGTACAAAGCAATTAACGCATCGCCAAAAGTAAAAGGGATTCTTATCAATGCAGCATCTCAAGCAAATATGATTATTCAGCTGAATGATCAGGTGATTAAATCTGCCAAAGAAATCATTGCCGAAATTGAGCATAACAACGAATAAATCGGTTTAAAATGAGTGTGTAATGCCTTACCAATAAAAAAAAGACTTCTTTTAAAGTTTTAAAAGAAGTCTTTTTTACTTGTTATAGATATTATCTCATTGGATTTTCACTATTATCTGTCATCGATTTCCATACGCATTTCCAGAAGATTTGGTTTAAATCCTGCCTTTGCATAGGCTTTTATTGCACTGGTATTTTCTTCATAAACCTGAAGTCTTACTTCCGAGATATTTCTTTCTTTTGCCCAATCGATCAATCGGTGTAAAATCATCTTGTTGATACCCTGACCTCGATATTCTGGCCTAACGTACATAAAACCAAGATAAGCATACTTTTCATACTTTTGATAAGGTTTTGCATCCAATAATTTCGCATATCCTGATCCGACAAGTTGATCGTCAACAACTGCGACAAGGACTTCAGCCTCCCTAGACTTGATCAATTCGAGGAGATCATAATAATGAATTTCGCCTGGCTTTAATGTGTTATCAAAAGGTCGTTCCGCTTCAACGATCCCTTGTTCAAACTCAATTAACACATTGATTTCGCTTTCTTTTGCTTGTCTGATGATTATTTCCATAATTAATATTCTGCGTCTATTATTCCGCCTTTTTCGGGCTATATCCACTGCTGGCAAACTACAAATCGCATAGCAACTGTAGTATTATTTTCATATTTTAAGTTCTAATTAGAAGGAACTTCGGAGCCTTTTTCACCTTTTCTACAAGTTACATATTTATCACTTATAACGGAGGGGCTACTTATCAAGAATATGGAACTCTCGTTTTTCCAATAATCCATTTTTGTATAGTTCAGTATAAATCAACGGTCCTCTTTTTCTTGTGTTGATTATTGGTTCCCCCGTTTCTTCATTATATTCCTGCAATAATTTATAATACTTCCATTTGCCATCAGGAAGCCCTCCTTTATACCTTGCTTCCAAGTACGTATACGAATCTGTAAATGATGGATATTCTTGTAAGTCCACAAACCGATTTGTTTTAAATTCGATCCATTTTCCTTCTTTATGGTGATTTTTAATTGAGCCCTGTTCTTCATCTGTTTTATATAATCCATTCTGATCATAGTATCTGACAAATGTTCCGTTGCTTAAGAGCTGAAATTGATAAACAGGTTTTTGCCTAAAGGGATTCTCATTAAATTCATAATCCCGCAATGAGATTATAAAATTTTTATCGATATAGAATAGTGTATAGTCTGTGAATCCCATTTCTCCCTCATGATGAAGATAAATTCTTCTTATATCAACCGGCTTCCCATTCTTTACTGAAATTAAATATATTTTTTCTATGAATGGTTCACTATAGCGGACAGCGTTATAAATGGCCAGAAAATGAAGCGAATAATCCCCATAACGGAGGAAATTGGAGGCAAGTTTAATCTGATTATATTCTTTGCCGATATCTTGCTCAAATGGAAAAGAAACATCATATGCTTCGGGTATCGTTACGAGATTGTTTTTGATTGATTGATCAAATTTTAATGCATAGCGATTTCCTAAACCACGGTGATCTTGCATAGCCGACAATACGGAATCGACAGGTAGTTGTTTTGAAATATTTGAATACCCAAATGGAAGCGTTATACAATTCCTTTTATCCGTATTAAAAAAGTTAGATCCTTCAACTGATGCAGGTATATTTAAATTCTTATATCCGGTTTGTGCTTTGCTGTAGTTGGAAACAAGTACAAGCACAAGAAGGATAAAGGTTTTATTAATTTTACTAAACATATACTCTTTAGTTGTTCACATTGATCCTAACATTGCTCCATGAGTTTTCAGGCAAACTGAGCCATCATCTCCTATCTAACCTACCAAGCTATCTCCTTCGCTTTTTTTAATGTTTCTTCGATATTTTCACACAAAATCTTGGGAATAAAATCCTCTCTTGGCATTCCGTTGATATGATACAATCTTTCCGTTGGGAATTGGAATCCAATTTTTGTTTCTGTGAGACGGAAGTTTGAAATTGCGCCTAATAGCCCGGCCATAGGTGTGCCAATAACTGTCGCTCTATCAAGCGCGTCAAAACCTATAGCTATCCCTTCGCCCATACTTCCTGTCCAGTGTCCCACGAGGATATACACATTACCCTTGAAGATTTCCTTACGTGGACTTACATACTCTACCCAATGTCGTTTTGTGTCATAATCCTTCTCATCAAATTCGTGAATTTGATAAGGTAGAACTTTATTGACAAACCGCCCCATAATGGCCCTCGCAACCGTTGAATTTCCACCGCTAGGAGTTTCAGTCAAATCCAAAATAAGGTTTTTATTAGAAATCAAACTGTCAAGCGTCTTATCAAATTCAGCGATCAAGTTATTATTTCCCAGTGAATTATTGATTTTGATATAGGCTGTGTTTCCATTTATAATTTTATAATACAACAATTCATTCCGATTGTCATAGCTTACCGGTTCAAATGTTTTACGTTCGCCGTTTTCAACGACAGTAATCACGCGTTTCTTATCATGAGTTCCCGCAAAAAGCATATCTAAAGCATACTGATACATCTTTGGACTGTAATGATCTGTAAATCGAGGTAAGAAACTTTTTAACTGTTCATCGATTGCTTTTCCGTTGAAAAGAGTTACTTGCATACCAATTTTTAACCCAGCTAAATCTGCACCAAAACCTTTTCTTAAGTCTTTTATTAAATATTTGTTTCCATTTTTTTCGACACGTAGGTCGGACCATGATGGAATTATCCTGTTTGATGTATTAAGATTTGTGCTTAACGACGAATGTCCATTGTACAGCTCATTCAACGTATTTTCAAGCAACTGAATAAACTCGTTGTCATTTGTAACTTTTTCTACTTGTGAAGAATAAATTTCTTTGACTTTATTCCAGTCGATATTTTGCCTTTCTAAATAAGCATAATGTTTATTGATATCAGACCAAAACTCATAAAAATCCTTTTGGTATTTGGTTTGGGCGAAAATATTATTCTTTGTTAAAAATAAGAATACTATAGTAAAAATTGCTTTAGTCAATAGGCTTAATTTCATTGTTGTGTTCTTGAAGTGGTATTTCATTGGTCCAACCATAGCAAAAATAATAAAACCGGTGTTAAAATACTGAATCTTTTGAAAGCATTACTTTTTTCGTAATCTCTTTGTATAGATTTATAACTTGGAAAATCCTGGTGTTGTGATTCAGCAATTAAGCTGTTAACATCCCATTGGAGTTTTGATAATGATTAATTTGGTAACTTTTTTACCGTTATCTTTAAGACGACATGCGATCCGTAAGAAATAACGGCTTATACCGACTGCTGATGGATATTCAGATGGCGATTTTACTTTAGTCAAAAGTTTAAACCATTCTTCACCACACTGCTCTTTTACTTTTTGTTTCAACTCGTCCATAGATACGCTGGGAAAGGTCCGATGATCCTGATCAGTATATTCTTCACTTAGAAAAAGGCCATTCCCATTTTGTTTTAAAGGCTTCCAGTCTGAGTTAAAATGTTTCCATTCGGTAAGATCACAATGGGGACCTTCATTCATAATAGTTACGCTGGTTTCATAGCGTTGTTCAACCTTCAAGTCACGGACCTGATCACTTAAAATAGAAATATAAGTTCCCTCGATGCTTTCCCCGACTTCTGCTTCGATTTCTACGATATCACGTTGTAGTCGATCCATCCTCTCTGGATCAAAAATGGCCATGCCTTGAATCGAAACGACAAATTCATTGAACTTTATGGATGTTGTTGTCTTAACCTCATTCGTGGTATGTGAGACGGGGACCGTATCTATCTGCTGCCCGGATATCACTACTTCTCCGTCAATAGGATGTTCTGATTGCTTAACATCCCGTTTTTGTAAGGGTACGCTAGGATTGTTACAAGAGCAAATTGCAGCAACAGTTAGCATGATGATATTTTGTTGTATAATCATCTCTATACCTTAGTTTGTATTTTCTTTGCTTAACCGGGCAGTGTAGTACGCAAACTGCTTCATATTTTCATTGGCAACTTTTTTACACGTATAAGCTTTTATTATGATCGTCATGCTATCGATCCATCTGATGTTTTCCACCGCCCAATTGTCCGTTTCAAAACTGTTGTATTCGGAAAGTTTGATCCGGAAAGGAGCCCTTTCTTTGCGGACAGCAAGTACCCCTATAAAGCAACTATTCGCAGCATAGACCTCATTATAATAATAAGCAAGAAAATCTCCGTTTGGAGATGGAATTGGTATTTCAACTGCACCGTCGCCGACTGAAGCAATTGTATGTTGACTACCGTTGATGCTATCGAGTAAAACTAAATCGCTAAAACCTAATGATTCAGCAACATGATTGCTTACGAGAATATGCATTTTCAGTTTGGGAAGATAGCCTTTATACGCCCAACCCTTAAATCCATCGCCATAACCGGCTGAAAAACTATATTTCCTGAACTTTAGCTTGCCTTTGCCTGTAGGAATCACAAAGCTTTTCCGTTCAACAGCAGGAGTTTTATTGATAATGTTGGAGCTAAATGCTTTATGATAGTCTTCTGGTGTAGCTGCTTTGATTACTAATTTGGGAAGGCTATCATAACAATCTCCATAACCTACTGTCAAATTTGGTATAGATTGACCGTAAACAAGGTTTATCGAAAAAAGAAATATCAATAGCGATTTCATATTTATTTCTGGATTTTAGTAAAAACAGGATTCCATCTAACATAACCCTCCCTGCGTTGCATGATGAAATAGATCTATTGTTTGTTCAAAAGTGACATCATGAATCGATCATCGTGTAAAGATAGGCCACAAGCCGCAAAAGTTTAAGACCATTTAATATTTGCATGTGGCGATTTATTATTCGCTATTTCTTTAAAGGATGAAGACTTGACGCTGTTGTATTACTATACAACTCTCCTGTTTTATCCCAACATTTGATCCTCTTGAAAACGATGACTTCGACTCATCGTCACTAGTCCAGCAGAGTGGCAACTAACAGTACAATAGCGGGTTTTTCCAAACAATCGCGAATCAAAATGAGTTTACAATGCTGTTTTATTATGGGATTGACAGATCGATCAATTTCGCTTAAAGACGGTATTCCCTTCTTTGATTGTTTCAATTACTTTGATGTCCCGTAATTTTTGGGGATCAATTGTTAATGGATTTTGATCCAAAATAACCAAATCAGCTAGTTTTCCTTTTTTGAGAGACCCTTTATCTTTTTCTTCCTGATACTGATAGGCAGCATTGATGGTAATTGCTTTGAGTGCGTCCCTGACATCAATACGTTCATCTGGCCCCAACAACATTCCCGAACGTGTCGTCCGATTGACTGCAGCATACACCCCGGTCAATAGATCTGGAGGCGTTACTGGGCTATCATGATGGATGGTAAACGGTATTCCCGCTTTTTTTGCCGACTGAGCTGGACTAATAAACGCCGCACGTTTGGGACCAAAAACACTTTGATAGTGCCAATCTCCCCATAAGTAAACATGGGATGAAAAGTAGGAAGGAATAACACCGATATCTCTTATCTTGGCGATATGATCGGGGCGGCTGTTCTGCACATGTATCAAGGTTGCCCTAAGCTCAGGTTTATAAATTCCTTCGGCTTTCAATCTGCCGATCACACGAAGTGCCTGATCAATAGCCGCATCGCCATTAACATGTAGTTGTGCCGTAATATGATTTGAAAACACTGTTTTTAAATCATTGTAGAGGGTCTGGTCCGAAAAGATTGGAAAGCCTTTGTAATCTGCCGGTTGACCTTCTGGTGGAACCAGGTATGGTTCTGTCAACCAAGCTGTCTTCCCCTGAGGCGAACCATCATCCGAAAATTTAAATCCACCAAATTTCAAACGCTTTTCGTATTTCATGTAATTGGGTTTAAAGGATTTCCATTCGGCTTTGTTTGCTTCAAAATCCGGAAAATAAACCACATCTGCCTTTAAAAGATTTCTCGAAACTGCTTCCTTCAACAGGCCAACCCCCACTCCCATCGAACGTCCGTCACAGATTGTTGTCTGCCCATAACTAAGCCATTCGTCTTGCGCTTTGACAAAATCTTTTAGGGATTGAGATAGCTCATTTTTGGCCTGTTGAGGCTTGGGAATCATATTCGTCAACTTCACCAGTGCGGCAAAAGAGGCATTTTCTTCTAGTTTGCCGTTTAGTCGATTATCAGGGCTTCGGCCGTAATGTCCCCCCTCCGGGTCTTTTACATTTTCGGCAATACCTAATAACTTCAACATCGCACTATTGGCAACACTTGCATGACCAGAAGCATGAATGACAATAATCGGATTTGTCGTACTGATCGCATCCAATTCCTGACGAGTCGGATGGCGATGCTCACGCATGATAGCATCATCGTAACCATTTCCTAATACAGGAACAGACGTGCCTAATTTTGTTCGCTTAATAACTGATAATATAGTCTTTTGAAGATCTGGTATTGAATTAACGGTACCATATGGACTTGGCGATAAATCTATTGCCTGTTCCATTCCTGCTCTTGAAGTGATATGGCCATGGGCATCGATAAAGCCAGGCAGTAAAGTTTTTCCCTTTAAATCGATCTGTTTCGTGTTTTCCCCTACATAGGGGCCCGCTTCTTTCCGGCTACCGACGAAAAGAATTTTCCCGCCTTTTACTACTAACGCATCTACCTGGGGAAAATCATCTTCCATCGTAATAATATTTCCACCATAATACAACGTATCGCCTTTTTGCTGACTGCTCTTACAGCTTAAAATAAAAAAGGGTAAAAGGATAATTAGATATTTCGTAATTATTGCCATGTGAGAGGTTAACTGTACTGATGAATAACAACAGAATACAGTTAATTGTTTCGCAGCTCTTTGCTGGGGAACAGTCGGTGGAAAAATGCGCATCTAGATGCGCATTTTCGATTAAAGCAGAATCGGTAGCAGTTGATCTAGACTTTCTACCTGCAGGAAATTGCTTGGTTTAACCTCATCACAAGCTTGCTCATGTGTCCAAGTCACATGGTAAGGGACATGTATTGCCTGTCCCCCCAATGCCAAAACAGGCAGAACATCGGAGTTGATTGAATTTCCGATCATGATAAAATTTTCAGCGGGGCATTCAATTTTTCTTAATAATTTTGAGTAATCGTCATTTTTCTTGTTACTCATAATTTCCACATGATGGAAGTACTTTTGGAGACCCGAATTTTTCAGCTTTCTTTCCTGATCCAAAAGATCGCCTTTTGTGGCTACGATTAGCTTATAATGTGCACTCAGCCTTACCAACGTATCTTCAACACCTTCCAATAATTCAATCGGCATCTTTAATAAATCTTGTCCAATCGCTATGATTTTGTTTATTGTCTTCAGCGATAACTGTCCTGCCGAAATACGGCTGGCAGTCTCTATCATACAAAGAATAAAGCCTTTCACACCATACCCATAGAGGGACAGGTTATTCATTTCTGTTTCAAATAATTCTTTTGATACTGCATGCTGTGGAAGATAATTTTCTAACAGTGCACAAAAATCATGTTCTGCTTTTTGAAAATATGGTTCGTTTACCCATAATGTATCATCTGCATCGAATGCGATGACTTTAATGGCAGTTTTATTGATAATCATTCTAATTTTAATTCAATTTAAGTAGTTTACTTGATCTTGATGCCATTATATTGTTCCCATAACCCGGTCAAGTTTAGGTCTGAATCATATACGGCATTAAAAGCAAACAGTTTTCCCTTAGCCACATAATCATAAATATAAAGATCGGTTAAAGGGGTCGGAATAGATTCCAGTTCGTCTGCAGCGATCCATTCGAGGTCACCCTCATTACAATAGGGGGCCTCTACATATTCGATATCGGATACATATACATAGCTGATCCAATTGTAATTGATCGGTGATGTTTCGGTTAACATGCAACAAAATTGTTTTGACGTGATATGGATCCCTGTTTCTTCCATGACTTCACGAACTACCGCATCATCCGGGTTTTCAAATGGGTCTAATTTCCCACCAACGGGAACATACATATCTTTATTGGGTTCTTTAAGGCGCTTTAGCAATAGAAACTTATCTTTATTTCTTAATATATATAGTGTGGCTACACGCTTCAAACCTGTCACTTCAGTGCTCATTTCTTTTCTGTTTGTAACAAAAATAGAAAATGTTGCGAGAGTCTTCAAGCATTTTAGCGAATTCATTCAGTCTATCTCTCATCAGTAAAGACTTGCATATCTATTGCATCGGCATAAGTCACCTTGGCGATCACTTTTCCATGAAGCGGACCCCATAATCTTTACGCACTCACTCTCATGAGGTACCGAAATTTATTTTTGAGGGAAAGCCCATTATCCAATGAACGATCGGCATAATGGGCTATATCCATAGAATTAAACATTAAATTATGCGGGTCTTAAATGATAGGCTTTAGGCTGAACAAATGCTCGTATACCTTGAGCCGATAAGGTCGAACCTAAGCCAGAATTTCGTCTTCCGGACCAAGGCACATTAGGGCTTACCCTATCACAGCAGTTCCAATACACCGTTCCTGTATCCATTTTGCTAAGGATATTCATTGCTCTATCCTGATCGGACGAAAACACCGCTGCAGTAAGGCCATAGGTCGTATCCTGCATCAACGTAATTGCCTCTTCGTCTGAAGTGACCTTTTGTATACCTATCAACGGACCAAAAGTCTCTTCACGCATAAGTAGCATGTTGTGATTACAGTGCTCAAA
The DNA here is from genome assembly GCF_002483935.1 of Sphingobacterium sp. UBA7631. Lineage (NCBI taxonomy): Bacteria > Pseudomonadati > Bacteroidota > Sphingobacteriia > Sphingobacteriales > Sphingobacteriaceae > Sphingobacterium > Sphingobacterium sp. UBA7631. The sequence continues at coordinate 471,491 of NZ_DLIX01000010.1, read as the reverse complement.
TACTGTGGGAGCATAATAATATCCCTTACCTTCTAATACATGTCCGCCCAACCGTAGTGTTGCTCCCTTTGCAAGGGCATCTTTCACTTGATCCTCAAGGACGTCCAGCTGAGCAGCCCTCGTTAAAGGACCGATAAATGTGTCTCCAGCGCAAGGATCGCCAACCTGATAGGAAGCTACCTCCTCAATAAATGCCTCGACAAACTCATCGTATATCTGTTCTGAAACATAGATACGTTCAACCGCACAACAGCTCTGCCCATTGTTGTAGAAAGCGCCTTCGGCTGCCGACACCGCCGCCTGTTTTATGTCTTTCACATCTTCTGTTACGTATAGTGGATCCTTTCCGCCTAGCTCAAGCTGGACTGGAACTAATTTATGCGCTACGGTCCTAGCAATATGTACTCCAGTTTTATAGGATCCAGTAAAGAAATAGCCATCCAATGGCAATGATAAGATATGCTCGCCAATCCTCCCATCTCCAACAATACAGTGAAATACATCATCAGGTATACCGGCTTCATAAAGGTATTTTGCAAACTGCAATCCGGTTAGCGTAGCAAATTCAGAAGGTTTATAAAGCACGGCATTGCCCGCAACCAAGGCGTACAGAAAAACATTAAAGCCCACATTATAAGGAAAATTCCATGCAGAAATATTGGCAATTACACCAAGTGGTTCATAGCGAATATGTTCTAGTGTAGCTCCCTCATTTACAATAATTTCTTCTGAAAGCCATCTTTCAGCATTTTTTCGAAGATGCTCGATACGGTTTTGTGCTCCGTTAATTTCATTAAGCGATTGTGTGATGGGTTTGCCCGTCTCCTTGATAAGGATCTCCGCAAGTTCCTGTTTATTCGCCAAGATCAGCTCCCCAAATTGTATGATGCACGCCAAACGATCCTTCAAAGGAACGTTGGCCCATTTTTGCTGTCCCTGTTTTAGTAAGGAGAGTGTATTTTCCAATTCAACTGTTGTGGTTGAAGGCAACGTTGCTACTACAGCACCGGTTGCAGGATTTCTAATTTCTATGTTGTCTTGCATGTTCGATAAAAACATTAAGAATTAAATTTTCATCTAAAAGTATTCCCTTCTGTGTTTGGGAAAATTCGGGATGCCATTGTACACCCATCACTTTCCCGGCCGCTTCTTTGGTATAACCAAATGCTTCGATAAATCCGTCTTCCGAGCGCGCAAAGACTTCGAGATCATGGCCAAGATCTTTAATAGCCTGATGATGTACAGTGTTGACCAATGGATTGGCAACATGGCCATATAGTCTGTCGAAAAGTGTTCCTGGTTCTATATGTACGGGATGATTGATGGTGTCGTATAGACTTGCTGAACGATGTACAGCCGACTGAGGAAGCTGACTACCGATATCCTGATACATTGTGCCTCCAAAATAGACGTTCATTAACTGAAATCCCCGACAGATACCTAAGACTGGCTTATGATTTCTGATGGCATAATCCAATATCTTTAGATCATATTGATCCCGATAAGGGTCTCCTTTCCAGGGTCCGATAGGCTCTTCTCCATAATGCTGGGGTGCTATATCGCTTCCACCTTGAAGAACTATGCCATCCATCTGGTGTAAGATGTCCGCTAATAATGATTCTTCAAGATCCGGCAATAATATAGGAAGAACGCCTTTTTTAGTTATCCATCGAACCATATCATTTTCCATATAGCTCAGTGATTTGTGTCCAAAGACCGTCCTCTCGGGGTCTGGATAAAAAAAACACGCACTAATACCGATTTTTAACATATTATTTTCCTTCGTAAGCGGTTTCATAAATTGCAAGAAAATCTGCTTTGCTAACGGGCTTGGGGTTTGATGGGTGACAGAAATCTGCAAACGCCAGTTCTGATAACGGTTGCAGATGTTCCTTTTGCACGCCTATCGCAGATAATTGTGTTGGCAGTCCCAAACGTACATTGAGGTCAAACAGATAGTCTACGACCCTGTCTCCAGCATGACTGCCGAGCCCTAAAGCCATGGCCATTTTATCGAAACGATCTTCAAAACCGACATAATTAAACTGCATGCCATAGGGAAGATTTACCGCGTTGGCCAGTCCATGATGGGTATCAAGGAGCGAGGACAGCGGATGCGCTAAACTATGAACGACTCCTAAACCCTTCTGAAAAGCAACAGCTCCCATCAATGATGCCAAAAGCATTTTAGAGCGGGATGGCAAGTCTGATTCTTTCGTAGCACACTCAATAGACGTCGCCACCATGGCCATTCCTTCAAGCGCTATACCATCACACATCGGATGATACCCTTTGGCCAAATAGGCTTCCATATTGTGGGTAAGTGCGTCCATTCCCGTTGCTGCCGTAATAAACGGTGGCAGATCCATTGTAAGCAAAGGATCGGCAAATACAATTTTTGCCATCAATCTGGGACTAAATAGAATTCGTTTTTTCTTGGTTTCATCTTCTGAAATAATAGCACTACGCCCCACCTCACTCCCAGTCCCGGCGGTCGTGGGTACAGTAATCAATGGTGGTATCTCGTTGGTCACATAGATATCGCCACCGATCAGATCGTCGTAATCAAATAAATCACGATGATGATTTGCGCGCAAGGCAATTGCCCGTGCTACGTCGAGTGCTGCTCCACCGCCAACGCCAATAATTGAATCTCTATTTTGCCCTCTAAAGACATCTCCTCCCAAAAGAACATCAGATTTTATTGGATTTTTATGCAAATCATGAAAGACAATAACGTCGATCCCTTTGTTCGTCAGCTTTTGTTGGACTCCCTTAAAAAATGGCAGTTGGGCGATAGTCGGATCCGTTACCAGTAGAGGGCGATTAAGTCCATTGGTCAATAAATAGTCTGGTAGCTCATCGATCACTCCAGCACCAAAACGGATCGGTGTCGGAAAATTAAAACCGTAAATTTTTGCTGTATCCATTGTTCAGTTAAATAATTTCAAAATATCTTTTTGTTTCCCAATCTGTGACCTGCTCTGAAAATTGTCGCCATTCCCATAACCGTGATTTACAAAAATGATCGACAAACTTTTGGCCAAATAGCTCGGAGGCTATTTGCGATTGCGCCATTCGAGCGGTCGCATCGTGGAGGTTTCTTGGTAACACGCCGTGTTGCAGATCTTTATAACCATTACCGCTAGTATGTCGATTATCCAATGGCAATTTATACTTGATGCCATACAACCCGCTAGCCAAACATGCTGCTACTGCCAAATAAGGGTTCACATCTGAACCGACAACACGGTGTTCAATGCGTGTGGCCTTGGGGCCACCTTCGATGACGCGGAGTGCTGTGGTACGATTATCTATGCCCCAAGTCAGGGTTGTCGGTGCCCATGCTCCTTCAGTCAGCCTTTTATAACTGTTAACAGTGGGCGCCAATAACGGTAGAATATCAGGTAAACAATACAATTGCCCAGCAAGAAAATGCTTCATCAACTGGCTCATTCCGAGTTCATCATCTTTATCATAAAAGAGGTTGTTCTGTTTGTTGAGATCCCAAAGACTTTGATGCACATGGCCACTGCAGCCAGGTAAGTCCTTGGTCTGTTTCGCCATAAAACTCGCCGTGATATTATGTTTTTTTCCGATGTCCTTAACCGCAGATTTAAAGAGCGTAGCCCTATCCGCAGCTTCAAGAGCATCACTACATTGGATCGCAGCTTCCAGAACACCTGGCCCGGTCTCCGTATGTAGGCCCTCAAGAGGTACACCGAATCTTTCGAGCATAGCCAAAAGATCCTGAAAAAATCCGTAGTTGTCAGACATCCGTAAGATGGAATAGCCAAACATACCAGATGTTATCGGTGTCATATCTCTAAAACTATTTTGGGGAGCGGCATTATCGGCTTTCACGAAATTAAACCATTCAAATTCCTGTGAAAAAATTGGTTTAAATCCGGCAGTCTCCGCCTGTGCAATTATGTTTTTAAGGAGTGATCTTGGGCACACATTTTGGTCGCGAGAAAGCGGAGATTCAAAATCAGCTAGAAAAAAGGGAATATCTTCTTGCCAGGGAATCTGTCGAAATGTATTTCCATCAATACGCGCCGGGAAATCGCCGTATCCTGTATGCCAGCCTGTAATTTCCACATTGTCATAAACCTGATCGTTAACATCCCATCCAAACACCACCGAGCAAAACCCAAATTCATTGTCCAGTGCAGAGATAAACTTATCCCGATGCATAAATTTCCCACGGAGCACCCCGTCTATATCAGCGACGGCAACTTTAACGTGCGTACTTGTGCTTGCTGTTAATTTGGCAATAATTTCATTTTTAGTTATCATAATTTGATGGTTTTGTCCTTGTCAAGGAAGATTAGGAAATAGAGGTATGATAAGATGACAAGCCCAAAGAATAATAGAGCTGTCAAGGGGTTATAATATATCATTGCAATGAGACACACGACAGCAATAATAAATGCAATTGCCGGAAACAGCGGATACAATGGAACTTTGAATGGGCGTTCCAAATCGGGTTCCTTTTTTCGCAAGGCAAAAAATGACCACATGGATATTATATAAAGACAGATTGCCCCAAAACATGCGATGGTAATAATACCTGCGGTCTTTCCGGTCAATAATGCTATGATGCCAATAGCCATATTGATTAAGAGTGCATTGGCCGGAGTCTTAAATCGTTGATGTACTTTTCCAAGAATCGACGGTGCATACCCCACTCTCCCAAATTCGAAGGTAGCTCTGCCACCAGCGAGAATGATACCATGAAATGAGGCTATAAGACCCAAAAGACCAACGCCTATAAGTAGTTTATAGAGAATATGGCGATTGTCAATGACATGTGCAATGGCAAGTGGCAATGGTGAATCGGAGGGTTCAGTGCTTCCGACAGGATAAACAACAGCCTCCCAGCCGCCGACACCCACCGCCGACAAAAATGTAATGATACAAAGCACAACTAAAGTTACGATGGCCGATCCAAAGCCGATTAATACATTTTTCTGTGGATTGATCGTTTCCTCAGCAACATTCGCTACACCTTCAATAGCGAGAAAAAACCAGATGGCAAACGGAATAGCTGCAAAAATACCCGAGAAGCCATTGGGCAATGCGTTGTGCTCAAGGTTGGAAAATTCGAAAGCCGGAAATGTAACACCGGCAAATATTAGTAATTCGATAACCGCAAGAACAGTTACGACCAATTCAAATGATGCAGCGAGCTTTACGCCCAGTATATTCATTGAAGTGAAAATCACATAGGCCCCAATGGCAAAAATAAGATAGTCAACCGAAGGATGCAATAAATGTAGATAAGCACCTATAGCAGCAGCAATGGCAGGCGGAGCAAAAACAAACTCGATATTTTGTGCAATACCGGCGACAAATCCCAAATGCTTGCCCAATCCTCGATTGGCATATTCAAAGGCTCCGCCAGCCTTAGGGATCGCACACGCCATCTCTGTATAGCTGAAGGTAAATGTAAGGTACATGATAATAACGAACACTGTAGCAATGGCCAATCCCAATGTGCCGCCTTCTGCCAAACCGAGATTCCATCCAAAATACATTCCCGAGATAACATAGCCTACACCCAATCCCCATAACATAACCGGACCAAGGACTTTTTTTAATTGAGGCTCACTCATAATTTTATTTAGGTTGGTAAATTGATAGTAATTAATTAATTTAAATTTACTACATATAGTTTAAATGATAGTATTATATATCTGTAATTATGGCTATTTTAGTAAAATAATATGGTGGTATTTTATTTACTAGTGTTTACGATCTAACCTACAGTCATAGATATAGTTTTTTTAGATTTAATTTACTACGATAATGAAATTGGATGAGAAAGACCTCATGCTTCTGGACCTTTTGCAACAGGATGCGAACATAAGTAACAAGGAAATAGCTGACCGTGTTAATTTATCCATGACTCCCGTTTACGAACGTATTAAGAAGTTAATGGCAACCTCCGTTCTCAAACAGAAAGTCTTTCTGCTGGACAGAAGAAAACTTGATCTTAATCTAATGGTCCTTGTATCCATTAGTATGGAAAAACATTCCAATGAAAGTGCCTTGTTATTTATGGAGGAGATACAAAAATTTCCAGAAGTAGTCGAGTGTTTCCACGTAACGGGTGCATTTGACTATCAAATAAAGGTGATGGTTAGGGATGTTGATCACTATCATGAATTCAATTTTAATAAACTGGCAACAATCAAGGGAATCAGACATATGGAAAGTTATTTTGTCATGAAAGAAATCGTGAATACAACCCGTCTCCCAATCTTTCTTTGATAATTAGTTTAGCATATTTTAGCTTTACTATGCTGCGCTGACGACTCTCCTAATTTAATTTCCCGGAATTGATGGATTTCATTGGTATGGCACCTACACTTAGGCAATGGTTCATACTTGCAGAACCATGCCTTCTATTTGTATCGTGTTGTTTATAAGAGCACAATATTCTCAAGCGATACGCCTACTCCCTTAAGAGCTGCGTAGGTTAATTTGTCCATTGAGGCCCCGTCAAAATCGATTGTTTTAATACTCTTATAATATTTATTGGTAAGCGCAAACGTGGGCCGAAAGGAAACATTTCTAAGAATAACCCCTCTAAATGAACTGTTTGCTAGGTCTGCATTATCGAATTTTACGTCGACAAATACTTGCCCATCAAAGCTTATGCCTTTCATATCACAGGACTTAAAGCAAACACCATTGAACTCACAGTGTTCAAAAATGGTTTTTCTGAGATCCGACGCCGTAAATTTGACATCTGTCAGCTTTATACTATTAAATCTAGCATTGTTCAACTCCGACGCATAAAATTCTGTACGTGCGAGAACGGTCTTGTTGAAATTTGCGTTCGTCATATTACTAGCAGAAAATGTACAGTCCGTAAGGTTCGACGAATCAAAATTAGCATCGCGGATATCACTTCCTTTAAAAATGCTTGCCGTGAAATCTGCTGTACTGAAGTCTGTGCCACGCAGCTCACTTCCGAGAAATTTTCTCTTTGGCGCATTTACGCCAGAAAAATCAGTTTCGGCTAGCGTGTTACCGCTAAAATCTGTCAGTAGCGGCTTTTGTCCCGTATCAGAAAATTTTGCCTCTTCCAGAGAATTTCCTTTCGTGTCATCTAAAGTGCCAATGACCACCTTTTGACTTGCTACGCTATCTCCTAATTTCGAATTTTCGGCGAAGTAGTTTAGATCGACTGCGAATATTTCCGCAAGTCTATGTAGTGTTAAAAAGTCTGGTAAAGACTCTCCCCGCTCCCATTTTCCAACTGCTTGGGGGCTGACGAATAAAAGTTCAGCAAGCTGTGCTTGCGACATATTTCGCTCTTTCCGCACTTTGGCAATATTATTACCTAATGTTTTGTTATCCATAATTATTGTTTATTGATGATGTTCAACTTTACAAATATATTGAGGCTAATCTGTAATTATCGCGAAAAGGGAAATACCTCTAGTTGTAATTATGCTACTTATCGTTGTATTCGAACAGCTTCGGGTTGTTATTCCTAGAGTATTGTCCTATACTGTTATTGAAACTATATTTTAAGTAAAACTTCTCAAAGACGGGCCTTTCTTTATAATAATGCCATCCCATATTTTAGATCGTGGGTTATGAGAAAGACAAACTTTAACTAATTTAGGAAGATCTACCACCATGAATACCGCCAAGCTAGTTTAAATATTTCTAGAAATTTGATCTATATTTATATACCTAAAATTTACATATGTTAGAGAATTTTGAGTTTTACCTTTTTTTAGTCCTACTAATTACGATGTTGATCATGCTGGCGAGAAAAATTCAGGTTGCATACCCTGTTTTACTCGTATTAGCGGGACTTGTAATAAGTTTTATCCCGGGAGTTCCCCCTATAAAGATAGAACCCGAATTGATATTCATTATTTTTTTACCGCCGCTCCTCTACGAGGCAGCTTGGTCAACTTCCTGGAAAGAACTCTGGCGATGGCGCCGGATTATCTTCAGCTTTGCCTTTGTTGTGGTCTTTTTTACAGCATTGTCCGTTGCCGTTTTTGCCAACTATTTTATCCCGGGATTCTCCTTAGCTCTCGGTTTTCTATTGGGTGGAATAGTTTCCCCTCCTGATGCGGTTAGTGCCGGTGCAATTTTAAAATTCGTGAAGGTACCCAAAAGGCTGGCGTCCATATTGGAAGGTGAAAGTTTGTTGAATGATGCTTCCTCACTAATAATTTTTCGCTTTGCAATGATTGCTGCTGCTACTGGGCAGTATGTATGGTACCAAGCGGCCGGGAGCTTTATTTGGATGTGTATTGGCGGAGTGGGAATCGGACTTACAATTGCCTATGTTTTTCTGAAAATGCATAAACTTTTACCAACCGATTCCAATACAGACATATTGCTAACTTTTATTGCACCTTTCTCGATGTATTTGATCGCAGAACAACTTCATTCTTCTGGGGTTCTTGCGGTTGTCAGTGGCGGCTTATTTCTCTCGTATCGTAGTCACGATTTTTTGAGCAGTGCATCTCGAATCCGGACAGTAACCGTATGGGAAAGCTTTTGCTTTCTGCTGAATGGCATTGTCTTTATGCTTATCGGATTAGATTTACCGGAAATTGTATCTGGATTGGGTGATACCAATATCTCCACTGCTATTGGCTATGGCGTCGCCGTTACAATAGTCCTTATTCTTGTACGAATTTTTGCAGGGTATGCTGCAGTAATTACGACCTTGATCATGAGAAATTTTATAACGGTTGCAGACGCTCAATCGCCCGGTTGGCAAACGCCAATGATTATCGGATGGACTGGAATGCGTGGCGTCGTTTCTTTGGCAGCAGCGCTATCTATCCCATTAACTTTGGCCGACGGAACTCCTTTTCCTCAAAGGAATCTCATTCTTTTCATCACATTTGTTGTGATTCTGTTAACCTTACTTGTTCAAGGGTTGACCCTCCCTTTTATCTTGAGGAAAATCAAATTAGTAGATAGAGATTTTGTAAGAAGTGAAAAGGAGATCGATTATGAAATTCAGAATAGATTGGCTCAAGTCGCCGTTGACAAGATTCGTAATGATTACGCGGACAAAGTTGAAAGTTTTCCGACCTTAAAGGATCAACTACAGAAGTATGAAAATCAATTGCGGAGCTCCGAGATTATCATTAATTATGCCGAATACCGTAAAATCTATATCGATATCCTTGAAACACAGCGAATTTGGCTTATCAATAAAAACCGCGAAGAACTTTTATTGGACGAAGAGATCATCCGCAAACACCTTCGTTTGTTAGATCTTCAGGAAGAAAGGTTGAATATGAGAAGCTAATTTATCCCTAGCTCAGCCTACTGCCGTACATTAATGATCGACAATGCAGATTGAATTGTCGATCATAAATAACTAATTTATTAGTCTTCATCCAAATAAATGTCGTGAACAACAAAACGAATAGATTTGCTAAACACCAACATATCCGCTACATCTTCAGAATCTATGGCATAGAGTGTTTCTACCCCACCTTCATCCAAAAGTTCGGAATCTGGTATAAGTTCAAAAAAAGTGATTCCTTCAACAATGGATAATTCTTCTACTTTAACATATGATACATCCTGGCTCTTCCAAAGTGAGAGAATTTCTTTGGAAAACAATCGATAATTATTAGCTTGATTTGACATGCTCGCAAATTAACAAAAATATGGCTCATTATATTTGTGTTATAACGTTTCTAAAATCTTACTTACTCTTTCGTTTTTAGGATTAATTTCGCGAACTTTTTGATAGTTCTTCTTGGCACTATCTATTTGTCCAGATTTCAGGTAGGCTTCCGCTAAACTATCATAAACATTTTCACTTTTAGGATATAGCACCGTATTCACCTTAAATATGTCAATAGCTTGGTTTATTTTATGCTGTTTGAGCAATTCATAACCTGCACCGTTCAGGAAACCTTCTGAAAGCAACTCATCGTCACTATCCTGTTCTTTTGCTTTTTGAAAAGCTTTTAATCCATCCTCGAAATTTCCTTCTAAAATAAGCTCTAGTGGAGTCCGGTCATTTGCATTGACTTTCGGATTTTTGGAATAAATCTTTTTATCACGCAAAACCTGTACAAGCTCATATTGACCGCTTTCGGTATCCTTTGAAAATACTACGTTCACGTTTCGATCTCGCATAACAAAAGTATTTGCCGACACTTTAACCAACTCTACAGGCTTGTCTAGATTTTGGACTGACATAAGCTTGCCACTCTGACTATAGACCCTTATAACACCGTATTTGCCAGATCGATAACGTCCACTATTGACATTCAGTTCTTGAGAACTGAGCGGCAAAATTTTATTTATTGGGGCCAGGTAATTGGGCCATTGATAGGTTAATGCAACCGCTCGGACAAGTTCGTTGATAAATTCAGGTTTGTTTGTATTTGTAAGAATAACTACGCCATCACCGCTTGTTTTATTTCCAACAAAATAGGAGCTAAAGCCTTCGTTCCATCCACCATGGCAAAAATAAGATGAACCGTCGTAATCTTCCAGAAAGACACCTAATCCTATAATAGGTTCAATATAGGGGCTTGTGAATTCTTCGGCCATCTTCTTGGAAATAATAGTACTACTTTTGCCATTTAAGGTCCGTTGAATATCGATCACGAATCTAGCGTAATCTTCTGCTGTTGACCACAAGCCAGCAGCCGCCTGCTCTGGGTAGACATGATATCTTCCTTCGACTTTTTTACCATCTACAGTATAAGCCGTCGCCGCAAATTGTTTTTTCAACTCAGGAAGAGGCTGGGCAAAAGTGCTATTTTTCATACCCAAAGGTGAGAGTACCTTTTCTTCCATTATGCTACTATAATCTTTCCCTTCAATATCAACGAGCATCTGTTGAAGTACGGTATAGCCACCGCCTGAATACCGAAAATTTAAGCCAGGAAGTTTATCAACATACACCATAGGTGTATTAGCAGGCTTTAGACCACTCAGTACTTCTACCGCTGTAGGAATTGGGTCTGTTGTCCGATAGCCCGGGAACCCACTTACGGTAAGTCCGGCAGTGTGGCTAATGATATTTTTGAGTGTAACAGTTTTCGCTCTGGTCCAATTATTTTCGGGTATTTTCCAGGATTTCAGGTATAAATTCACATCGGCATTGGATGCCAACTTGCCAAGCTCCACTTCCTTCAATGCAGCGTATGCACTTACGGGCTTGCTCATGGACGCCACCTGAAATAAGGTGTTTGACCTAACTGGTGTTTTCGAATCGAGATCGGCAAAACCATACGTTTTGCTCCATAATATTTCAGCGTTTTTTATCACGGCGATGCTTACACCTGGAACCTGATAAAATTCCATGCGCGATTTAATATTCCAGGCCGGCTCACCCTCAAAACGAACAGGCGGTATGAGACTGGATTCGACATGAGAAATCTCCTTTATTTTTTGAGGGGTCGTTTGAGCAAATGCGGTTGACACTAGTATCGCAAAAATTCCAGTAATTGGTGAAGCTTTCATTTTATTTATGATCGTTTAAATGGTGATACGAAGCGCCTCTCCTATCTCTTGCTGGCTTCTTTGTAATTCTTCATTGACAGCTGATGCCAATTTTATTGCCAAAACCATAAGTCACTGTAAAACAATGCTATGAAATAGTATTCCAAAATAAATTGATCGTATTCGNNCGAATACGATCAATTTATTTTTACTAAGCGGTATCTCGCTTTTCTAACATCATCAGCTGTCAGCCCCATAGCATGTTCGCATACAGTAGCATCTTCATTGTCGTATTAGGATCGCCAATAGAAGTTTCCTTTTGGTTGAATTGTGGAAAAATGAAAACGGGGCATACTAGCCCCGTTACATTGTTTGATTAATTGATACTTAATGATTCGGATTACCATAATAGTTTTGATAATTCTGAATGGTAGCACTAAACCATGCTCCACAGCTGCTATAATACATATCATTGGCTCCATAGCTGGTGTACGTGAGAACCTGAGTTTCGATCAACTGACCGCTTGTATTATAGATACTCATCGTCAATCTACATAGGGTACGAGACTTTCCGAGCTTGATCTCTTTGGCTTCGCTCACGATATTCAAATTAGCTTTTCCATTTTGTGATTTGTAAATCGTTGATTTTTCAACAAGGCTGTTGTCGGCCGCTTTTGGCCCCGTTTTCGCAAAAGTAGCAGATGACATTAAAGCCAAGGCTACGGCGCTCATCATTAATTTTTTCATGTTACTAAGTTTTAGATAAATACATTGGAGGACCTGCCTCACTGTTAATTAACCTAAAACTGCCAATAAATTTAACACAGTAAACACTGTAATAAATATCTGATGTAGTCGTAACAATATTCGGTTGGTTTGATCAAATTTTTGAAAATAAATAAGAATTCAAAAAATTCTACTACCTTTGCAATCATCAGATGATATGACTATATGAAGACTGAAGCTATCGTACGAAGATCCTTGGCAGAGGAAGTTGCCGCGGCAATAGAAGAAAAAATCAAATTAGGTGAATTCCCGGTAGAATCTAAACTTCCTACGGAACCAGAATTGATGAAACAATTTGCTGTGGGCAGATCCAGCATTCGTGAGGCGGTCAAATATTTAAGTCAATCAGGCTATCTCAATGTACAACAAGGTCTTGGTACTTTTGTTAAAAGTAGCACAGGTCATCATGCTCTTGATTCAAAAATTGAAAAAGCCAATTTTAACGATATTTTTGAAGTTAGACACGTATTGGAATTGCGAATTATTGAAAAAGCTGCCTTAAATCGTACTTCGAAAGGTCTCAAGGATATGGCTCAAGCGCTCAAAAATAGAGCAAAATATGCCGAAATGGGAAATTTGATGGCGTGCGTGGATGCCGATATTGCCTTTCACAGTGCAATTGCTGAATCATGTGCAAATAGTATTTTGACCGCTTTATATACAACTTTATCTGAACATGTCAATAAGTTCTTCATGACTATTTATAAGGATACAGTACCCTTCTTAACTTCACAACAGCAACACGAGGAACTGATGTTGGCAATCAAAGATAAAGAAGTGAAAAAAGCTGTTGATATTGCTAACCGAATTATCCAACAGCTGTAATTTTCCTATAGCATATGCAAATCATCAATCTCAATATACGTTATTTTTATCAATTAAAACATCAGATGACCTGATGAATATTTCTTTTATGAAAACACAATCTTTAAACCCGAGTGGATCTTGGAAAAGCTCCGAAACCGTCTATCCGATTTTATTTGCGATTAGTCTTTCACACTTGCTCAATGACTTGATTCAGTCGGTCATCCCGGCAGTATATCCCATGTTAAAATCAAATTATGCGCTTAGTTTTACCCAAATTGGTATTATAACGTTGGTTTTTCAGCTTACTGCTTCTATTTTGCAACCCTTCGTTGGTTTGTATACAGATAAAAACCCTACACCACGATCACTCGCTGTCGGTATGCTTTTCTCTTTAGCAGGATTGATATGCATTTCTTTTGCGTCAAACTTTATCTACATTCTCCTTTCTGTAAGTCTTATTGGCATGGGTTCATCTATATTTCATCCTGAAGCTTCTCGAGTTGCTCATTTAGCTTCCGGAGGCAAAAAGGGGCTCGCCCAGTCTATCTTCCAAGTCGGTGGTAATGCTGGTGGTGCGATAGGTCCCCTTCTTGTAGCGCTTATTGTGATCCCTTTGGGCCAACAATACATTGGTGTATTTGGCGTATTGGCCATTGTAGCCGTTATGATTCTTACTTATGTCGGTAATTGGTATCAAATACATCTCAAGCCTAAGACACAAACAACTGCTGTTGGTGCTTCAAAAGCCGACCTGCCAAAATCAAAAGTAGTATTTGCACTTGTAATTTTATTGGTACTCATTTTTTCCAAATATTTTTACATGGCTTCCATGACCAGTTATTTCACCTTCTATTTGATCAATAAATTCCATGTTTCGGTTCAGGAATCTCAAATATACTTATTTATATTTCTTGCTTCTGTAGCTGCGGGAACTATATTAGGGGGGCCATTGGGAGATCGCTATGGGCGTAAACTAATTATCTGGGTATCGATTCTCGGAGCGGCTCCGTTCACATTACTATTGCCACACGTGGGTCTAGGGCTAACCATTATCCTCGCTATTTTAATAGGTCTTATTATATCGTCTGCATTCTCTGCTATCTTGGTCTATGCGACAGAACTCATCCCAGGAAAGGTCGGAATGATTGCTGGTTTATTTTTTGGCTTTGCTTTTGGTATGGGGGGAATTGGTTCAGCAGTTCTAGGCTGGCTTGCAGATCAAACCTCAATCGAATATGTATTTAATATCTGTGCTTATCTTCCATTAATCGGAGTAGTTACAGGGCTATTACCTAATATAAGTCAGCAGAAAAAGTAATTATATAATCAGTGTGTCCGAAAAGTTTGTCACTTGTTTTGTGGAAACTATTTTTGAATAGCAGATAAAGTTTCAACCTGTCCAAAGAGCTATGGTGAAATCCGGTGAAAAATGGCAACAATAAGCGAATGGGAAGCCCTTTGCTTCGTACCTGCTTCGTACTTTCTTCGGATCATCAATAGATTCCGTACAGATGCTGAACAGTCATTGACCAGTCTCCGAACAGGAAAATACTGGTCAGGAACTGGCCAATAGCTAATCCTTATCCGGTGAGCTCCGAAGCTTGTCCGAAGCAGGTACGAACACAATAGGTATCTAAGGCATATTGCCGCCACTAGCAGCATATACTGAAACTTATTCCTGTCGCTTATCAATACAGCATAGTTACTAAAATTGGACCTATTCAAAACGTATTAAAAATTAGCCGCAAAAAAAGCTGTCCAAAAAAATGCAGTGTCCCCAAAAAGTTAGACATTTTCTGGGGGCACTGCACATTTGGACAGCTTCTTTAAATACTAGTAACCTGGATTTTGGATCAATTTTGTATTTCGATTAACCTCATCGCGATGCAAAGACGTGTAGTACATTTTGTCATCCCAGTTCCTATTTTCGATACCTGGATCAATATTGGATACCGTATAGGTATAGGTGTAGTTATCGGGATTATATTGATAAAGAGTTACATTTTTACCCGCCTTAAGGGTTCCCGTGATGTTTATAATATTTGCTTTACGACCTATAGTTTCCGCGGCTATCATCCAGCGTCGCGCGTCAAAGAAGCGATGCTCCTCGTATGCTAATTCAATACGGCGCTCGTTTCTATAACGTGCTTTTAGAGCCGCTCCGGTTTCGGCGGTTGGAATTGCAGGCATTCCAGCTCTAAAGCGGATTTTGTTTAACCATGTTTTAGCTTCATTCTCTTCTCCTAATTCAAGACATGCTTCTACATAGTTCAATATCGCCTCTGTATAGCGAAACATTGGCCAGGGAATGCGCTGTCTTGTGTTTTGATCCTGCATTGTAGGGTCCGGATCTGTAAATTTACGAATATAATATCCTGTCCGTGAACCATTCCAATCTTCAATCGGGCTTTTTCTTGTGTCAAGGCCAAATTGGATAACCTTTTGTCCTTTGGCATTCATTATTTCGTATTGACCTGTTTGGATTTGATTCGCCTTATCTCTTTCAGCGACATCAGCTGTCCTAGGTTTCCAATCCGCACCGTCGTATAAAATTGTTGCCTTTAAACGTGGGTCACGATTTTGATAAGGGCTGGCTGCCATAGTAGGATTTGACCAGCTGAATTTTTGGCCATCAATAGTCTCGTAGTCGTCTACCAAGAGTTGTATCGGTGTATTTCCGGCCCAGTTATGATAGCCATTTGGACCGTTGTCTCGCCCTACCCAGCCACCACGTTCATCCTTTTCGTCAATAAAGAATCTCCCCAGAATAATATCTTTTCCTGCTGTAAAATCAACTGTCTTGCTCCCCCCTCCTAACGATACGGCCATATAGTTGGCAGTACCCTCATTAGGCGAAGCGGGTTGAGTTAGGTCTAACTTATAGGCGAATTCTGTATGATCCAGTACGGCTTTTGCTGCGGCCTTTGCTTTTGTCCAACGCTCCACCTGATTGCCACTCGTGTACATTAGATATTCTGGATTTTTATACCCTGCCAATAATGTTGATTTTGCTTTGGCTTTACCCGCATCGTGGAGATCGCTGGCAGCATAGAGTAATACCCTTGATTTTAAGGCCAATACTGCAGTTTCATTTGCACGTCCCTTTGTTGATGAACTGCCCTTTAACAAAAGAGCTGCGCTGTCTAGATCTTTCACGATGGCATTGACACACTCCTCATAGCTATTCCTCGGAACCATATAGTCTTTATCGTTCAATGTATATATCTTATTATCGATGGGGATGCCACCATAAAAGCGTAAGAGCTGTTGATAATAATACCCACGCAGGAAATAGGCTTCGCCTAACAGCTTATCGGCTTTTGCTTTGTCAAACTTGGGTGCACTCAAATTGGAGATGGCAATGTTAGTTGCCCGGATGCGCGTATACATGCGACCGTATTCGTAAGTATCCATAATATAGCCTTGATCAGCTGGATTTGATCGAGATTCGGTCACGGTATTTATGCCCCGATTAGGGTGTGTAAATAAAGCTTCGTCGGTCATGGATGCCATTTCTTGCTCATAAAAGCCTCCTACCCCAAAACCGTTATAGATTTCTGTCACGAAAGCCTCAGACAAACCAGCATCCGACCAAACGATCTCCTGTGGAACTTCACTGAGTGGCTTCGTGCTCACAAAATCATCATTACAAGCTTGTAATGATGCAGAAAGTACAAGTAGTATAAGTGATATATTCTTAATTTTTTTCATTTTTCTTCTTCGTTAAGTTCTTAATATGACAGTTGGTTAGAACGATAATAATGCGCCAAAATTAATCAATCTTGCCTGCGGATAATATTGCCCTAATGCATTAACGGCTTCTGGATCATACATTTTGATCTTACTCCACGTTATTAAATTCATGCCATTTGCATATAGACGTAAAGAACCAATGCCAATTTTACTACAAATGCTTGAGGCCAGATTATATCCTATTTCCACATTTTTAAGCCGCAAATAATCGGTACTCCGCATCCAATAGGTATTGTTATAAGAATAATATTGATTGCCACGGTCTGTCAAACGTGGATAAACGCTACTTGGGTTACTGATGCTCCAGCGTTTATCATAGAATTCTTCCACAAAATTTCCGATAGATCCAGATTCATCCGTTCCTACACGTATCTCTCCTCCTGTAGCTCCTTGAAATAGTACCGATAAGTCAAAATCCTTATAGGTCAGACTAAAATTGAAACCTCCCTGAAATGTTGGGTCACTATTCTTGTCTCGTCTTACTTTATCATCGGGGGTAATCTTTCCGTCACCATTGAAATCTTTATATTTCATATCTCCAGGGCGTAAAGTTTTCGTAATGGCACTATAGTCCAATTTATTGTTGGCGATATCTTCCATGTCACGGAATACGCCGTCATAGACATAATAAATATCCGTTTTGATAGGTTTACCTGTACTTTGCTGCCATGCAGGGGCGCCCGGGGCTTCATCCCAGAAGATAATTTTGTTTTTAGCATAACCACCATTCACACCAACCGTGTACCCCAAATCTCCCACCTTGCCACGATAACCTAAGTTAAATTCCCAACCCTTGTTATCCACTTTGCCAATATTTTCTGCCGGTAATGTCATCCCTGTACTTTGTGGTATTGACGCATTTTTTCTCCATAGAATGGAATTACGGCGATTTTTAAAAATATCAAACTCGAAATTCAGCTTTCCTTGTAAAAATTGAAAATCAAACCCTAAATTATAGTTATTGGCAACCTCCCAAGTAATCATCTCATTAGGAACACGGCTTTCAAAAAGGGTTTTGGCTAGCTTATCATTGACGATATAAGTACCAAAGGAATAGGTTGAAAAATATTGATATTCTTGTAATTTATCATCATAGTAGATGTTGTCATTACCCATCTGGCCATATGACGCACGGATCTTGAAATAATTAATCACAGGGACATTTTCCTTCCAGAAATTCTCTTCCGACACGACCCATCCCGCCATGGCACCTGGAAAGAAACCGAACCTTTCACTTTCAGGGAACATATACGATCCGTCATAACGCCAAAGGAATTCTGCGATATACTTGCTTTTATAATTATAGCCAAATCGCCCAAAGTAATTTAGCCGCGCTCTTTTCCATGCAGATCCATCGTTATTTTTTTCCTGTTCTCCACCGGCAAAAAGATAGTCGATCGCATTTGAAAGAAAATAGCGACGATACGCGCTGAATTTATCATTATCAATTGTTTCTCTGTTGATACCGGCTATAGCATTTACCTGATGGTCACCAAATTTCCGCTCAAAGCTTAAGATTCCACCAAGTAAGATATTCAGTTGATCTTCATTGCTTTGGTTTAAATTTGGATCGGCAGGCCCACGTCTTCCAGGAACCAGTTGTGGTGTGCTGCCATCGGCCTCATAAGCGCCCTGCCAAGAATACAAAGTCCAGGGTGTAACCCATGTTTTTTGATTTTTTACATATTTGTCAACAGAGGCATTAAGTGTTAATTTAAGACCATCTATCCAGGGATTTGTAATCTCAACCTGACCATTTGTTTGAAAATAGTAGCGTTTATCGTGATCGTAACCTGTCGCATTGGTCGTAATTACCACGGGGTTTTCGCCATTTTCGATATCTGGTCCCGGCATTCCATTAGGCCATATTGCTGGTTGTGTTGGATTTCCCCGCATCAGCATTCTAAAGACCGTGCCAGCACTCTTGGTGGGGAAATTTCGGTTTTCCTGTCTTCCTAAAACACCAAATTGTGTTTTGATATACTGACTTATATTGGCGTCCAGATTGATCCTTAAGTCATACTGTTTATAACCTGTAGCCGAATTTTTATAGTAGGCATCCTGATTTTGATACCCCAAAGACATCAGATACTTGACATCCTCAGTACCGCCATTGATTTGGAGGTTGTGGCGCTGTTGAGGTGACCAGTTTTTTAGCGTAGCTTTATACCAGTCAGTATTGGGATGCCCCCAAGGATCTGATCCGTCTTTGAACTTTTGGATATCTTCTGGTTTAAACGGCGCATCCAAAACTCCTCCACCTTGTTTATTGTAACTGCCTTTCTCGTTGATCGCTGTATAAGCAGCAGACCATTCTTCAACAGGGAGGTTATAAATTTCGAGTTCATTTCTAATTGCCGCAAACTGGGAGGCATCTGTTAATTTAGGAATAACGGTAGGTTGAGAATACCCTTGGTTGAACGTATAAGAAAACTGCGGTTTTCCTGTTTTTCCTCTTCTTGTCGTAACGAGAATAACCCCATTGGCTGCCCTGGCTCCATAAATAGCAGCAGAAGCATCTTTTAGAACCGAGATATTTTCTATATCTCGGGGATTAATACGATCAATTCCTCCTTCACGCGCAGGAACTCCATCAATAACGACTAAGGGACTGCTATTACCCAGTGTATTCGTTCCCCGGATTTTGATATTGGAACCATCGTAGCCAGGCTCGGCGCTCCCGTTGGTTGCTGTAACGCCCGGGACGCGTCCTGTTAATGCATTGGAAACGTTCAATGCCGGTGATTGTGCTAGATCGCTTCCCTTCACAGTGGCTACGGCACCGGTGACAGTCTCTTTGCGTTGCTTTCCGTAACCAACAACAACGACTTCTTCGAGATTCGATTCCGAATTAAGAAGTGTGATATCGATGGTCTGTCTTCCTTTTACAGCTTCATCCATAGATTGTTTGCCGACCATCCGGAAATTAATAATCGCACTTGCGGGGACTTTGTCTAACTTGTATCTACCTTGAACGTCGGTTTTAGTTACTAACTTTGTTCCATTGACGGAAACTGTTACTCCAGGAATTGGCATTCCAGATTCATCATGCACCGTTCCAGAAACACTTTGCTCCTGCTGAAAGAGAATTCCATAGCTTGCGAGGGTTGTAGCATCGACGATTTGGGGACTCAAGGCCACTAGTGAGCACAATGATCCAGTCCAAAACGCTCTCTTCCATTGATTTGAGAAATAATGGCAGTTAATCATAAAAACTGTTTAATTGTTTAAATTTTGTGTTTAATTAGTTATTTTTTTTACCTCTAAGACGTATCGGTTTAGGTGTCTACTGGAGGCGATTTATAATTGTTTATTTAACATGAAAATACGAAAATAAATATACATTGCAAGTGTTATTTTTACACTATTTAACACTATTGTTATTAAGTGATTGGTAATCAGATAATTTATTGAAAAACAAATCAATTGTAAATTCATTTTCTCAAAATTGTTTCCAGCGCTTTTGCTACTCAACGCAAGATCAAAGAACTAGTAAAACACTGCAAATAGAAAGTCCTGAGGAAAAGTACTTTTTATCATTTAGAAACTATATTATCAATTTTTCAAATATTAATACGCATATTTATCCTATATAATTAGATCTATAATTGATTTTTTCTAAACAACTATGTACCTACAAATAATGGGGCCAAAAACGGCTTTATTAATAGCGAAGAAATAGTTGTATCTACAAAAAAACTATGACTGTAAATATTAGGACAGAAAAGTCAAGTGACACAACGATTGTATTCGAACTGATCCGACTCGCCTTTGAAAACGAACAGTATAGCGATCATCAAGAGCACATTTTAGTAGAAAAACTAAGAAGGACAGCAGAATTTATACCACAACTGTCAATGGTAGCTGAAGCTGAAGGAGAAATAGCAGGCTATATACTCCTGACAAAGGTGAAGATTATCGATAAAGAGAATCAAAAAACATCCGATTCTCTTGCCTTGGCTCCTGTCGCTGTGCTACCTCAGTTTCAAGGACAGGGAATTGGCGGTAAATTAATTCTTGGTGCTCATCAGATTGCAAAAGAAATGGGTTTTGATGAGATGACAGCTGACGAACCTATCTAATACTTAATCGGATAATCTTGCATCAATTCAAACTGGTAGCCTTCTTTTTTTAATGCATCAATTAAAGTGGATAACTCCTGCTGCCCTTTTCGCGTTTGAAACATATCATCATGCATTAAGAAAACAACATTATTAGGTACCATTGAGCTTTTGTTGTTCATATAATTTCGGATATGAGACAAGGTAGACTCTTGGCTCTGTATGGGCGTACCAGTAACGCTATTAAGCCGCCACTCGACATCCCAGCCATAAATTGTATATCCGTTCTTATGCAATAGATCGGCTGTGCTGGATCCATTCTTAAGGTCAATCTTACGAACATTATCATATATCCAAATATTCCTTCCTGGAAGCCGAACAATTTTATGTTTTAAATGGAGATCTTTTTCATTCTTTTCAAAATCAGCAAAAGCATTTTGGGGGTTACTATAAAATCTTGAATATTGATTGTTTGCGTGCGTATAGCTGTGATTATAACAGGCTATAAGTGGATTGGATTCATAACGGGCAAGATCGCGTTTTCTTCCTTTGCTCATATTCGCATGTTTACCAATCAAGAATACACTCACTTTAATGTTTTTTTCTTTCGCAATAGAATCAATAAAAGCACTACCAATTAATGGGCCATCATCAAAAGTCAAATAAATATGTTTTGGTTGCTTATCAAATGCTTTCCGCAGGGAGTCCTTTAGCTCACGTCTTTGTTGTTTGATCGGAACAGGGTGTAGACTATCTACTGTAAAGTGTATCTGATTTTTCTGAAGCGAATCCCACCTATTCAACAAATGTGGTATTTTTTCCTTAACAACCAATTTCTCCGTAAGTGTGTCCTTCAGTTCGCCTTTTCCCAAGACTTTGTTTGAAAAATCCTTACATGCGGTTACACTAAACACTATACTACAAATGAAAAGTACCACAAACAACCTACTACACTTCATATCAATCGCTATAACTTAATGAATTTCTTTTTTCAAAATTACTACAAAAACCTATTTATTAACCATAAAATCTTACAAATCCCTACTTTCAGGGATAAGGTGAGTCATCTTCAACGATCCGGTATCGCTCTTTTTATGGCTTCAGTCTTTATTATAAATCCGATATAAGAAACTATCGTGCCACTTTTTTCGACCGTTGGTCTTTATTTCTTTTTAAAAAATAGTGCCTTGTTATACTCAAAATTCATACGTGCGATATTCAGTACTGATATACCTTGTGGACACTCTACCTCGCACGCTTCTGTATTTGAACAATGACCGAAGGACTCCTTATCCATTTGTTTGATCATATTTAATACCCGTTGACTACGCTCTTCCTTTCCTTGTGGTAATAGTGCCATATGGGTGATCTTTGCTGAGGTAAAAAGGGCCGCGCTGCCATTTTTGCACGTCGCCACACAAGCACCACAACCTATACAGGCTGCCGAGTCAAATGCCGATTCAGCTAATTCATGAGAAATAGGAATGGCTGTTGCATCTGGAGCCTGTCCTGTATTGATAGAGACAAATCCACCAGAAGAAATAATTCGATCGAATGCGGAACGATCCACTTTCAGATCTTTTTTTATATGAAATGCGGCTGAACGAAAAGGTTCTATGGTAATGGTATCCTTGTCTTTAAATGAACGTAAATGTAACTGGCAAGTCGTCGTATGCTTAAGGGGCCCATGTGCAATGCCGTTAATCATCATTCCGCACTGCCCGCAAATTCCTTCACGACAGTCGTGATCGAACTCGACGGGCTCTTCTCCTCCTGTTATCAACTGTTCATTTAAAGTATCCAACATTTCCAAAAAAGACATATGCGGATTTAGGTCAGTTAATGTGTACGTCACTAATTTGCCTGTAGCATTGCGATCCTTTTGTCGCCATATTTTAAGATATAAATCCATAATCATTCATTTTATTTATAGCTCCTAACAGTTGGTTGTATTTCTTCAAAGGTCAACGGTTCTTTGACCAACTCAGGTTCTTCATTTTCTCCCTTCCATAACCAAGCGGAAATAAATTGGTATTCGGCATCGTTACGTAGCGCCTCTCCGTCTGCAGTTTGATATTCTTCCCGAAAATGCGCTCCACAGGATTCATTTCGCGTCAATGCATCATAACACATCAGTTCTCCAATCTCAAAATAGTCTGCTACACGCCCGGCTTTCTCCAGTTCGCTATTTAACGTATCGGCCTCGCCGCTGACAATAACGTCCTTGAAAAATTCTTGTTTTAGCTTTCTAATTTCTTCAATAGCATAGCGAAGCCCTTTTTCATTACGTGCCAGCCCACAATAGTCATAGAGTATTTTGCCGAGTGTTTTATGGAAATAATCCACAGTTTTACTGCCTTTGATTTTCAAAAATACGTCGATTTGTTTTCTAACATCCTCTTCAGCACGTTCAAACGCAATATGATCTGTGGAAATTTTCCCCGTATGAATATCGTTTGCCAAATAATTGGCAATCGTATAGGGACCGATAAAATAGCCATCGACAGATGCCTGAAGCAGTGAGTTTGCCCCAAGTCTGTTTGCACCATGGTCCGCAAAATTAGCTTCGCCAAGCGCAAATAAACCTGGCAGACTCGTCATCAACTCATAATCGACCCATAAACCGCCCATGGAAAAGTGTGCAGACGGTGAAATCATCATCGGTACGCTATAAGCATCATATCCCGTAATCTTTTCATACATGTCAAATAGATTACCATATTTTTCCTGTATTTTCTGTTTCCCCTGTTCTCTGATAGCCTTCGCAAAATCAAGATAAACAGCATTTTTGAGTGGACCAATCCCAAAGCCGGCATCGATCCGTTCCTTTGCCGCCCGAGAGGAAATATCCCGTGGGGCAAGATTTCCAAATGCGGGATACCGTCGTTCTAAATAGTAATCCCGTTCTTCCTCCGGAATAGCGTTGGGTTCTCGCGTCTCACCTTCCTTCATGGGGACCCATATTCTTCCGTCATTGCGCAAAGACTCCGACATTAAGGTTAATTTAGACTGATAACTGCCCGATTGTGGTAAGGACGTCGGGTGAATCTGAATCCAGCTCGGAGAAGCCATTAATGCGCCCTTTTTATGTGCGCGCCAAATTGCCGAACCGTTACATCCCATAGCCAAGGTCGATAGGTAATATATTTTACCATAACCTCCTGTTGCTAATACAACTGTATGGGCCGCATGCCGTTCAATATCGCCCGTATCTAGATTACGTACGATAACACCACGTGCCTTTCCATCGATAACAACAACATCAAGCATCTCATGTCGTGTAAAAAGTTGCACGGTTCCCTTTCCTACCTGGCGCATAAGTGCCTGGTAGGCGCCCAAAAGAAGCTGCTGCCCGGTTTGGCCTCTTGCATAGAACGTCCGACTTACCTGTACGCCGCCAAAAGAGCGATTATTTAAATAGCCGCCGTATTCTCGTCCAAAAGGAACTCCTTGGGCTACAGCTTGATCGATCAAATTAAGTGAGCATTCTGCCATGCGGTATACATTTGCTTCACGTGCACGGAAATCCCCTCCTTTTAAGGTGTCAACAAACATTCTGTAAACGCTATCTCCATCATTTTTATAGTTCTTTGCCGCATTTACCCCGCCCTGCGCTGCGACGGAATGCGCCCGTCGCGGACTGTCCTGAAAACAAAATGATTTCACCTGATACCCCATCTCGCCAAGGGAGGCTGCAATAGAACTACCCGCCAACCCTGTACCAATCACGATAACATCCAATTTTTTGCGATTGGCGGGATTAACTAATTTGGCAGTCTTCTTATAGCGTGTCCATTTTTCATCCAATGGCCCTTCTGGTATTTTTGAATTTAATATCATGATTTATCCGCTTTAGTTTACTGTAAAGAATATATAAACAGGCATCATGGCAAAGCCCAAACTAATGATAACCGAATAGCCAATGCCAAGGATCTTAAACCATTTGACAAATTTTGGATGAAATAATCCTAAGGTTCGAATTGCGCTATGAATCCCGTGAATAAGATGATAACACAAGGCTATCATAGATAATACATAGATAAGGACGTACCACCATTGTTGGAAGACAGCGATGACCAAAACATATAAGTCCTTGTTCCCCCGCTCATCAAGCGGGGTTGCACCAAATTTGTATACATACCAAAAATTCTGAAAATGGATAACTAAAAAGATGAGAATTATAGTACCTAAAATTCCCATATTACGCGAGTACCATTTGCTTGCTCTTCCGCGATGATCCGATTTATAAACAGCTCCCTCCTTTTTATTTTTTAATGTAATGACAAGGCCATCTAAGGCATGAAGGATAATGCTGGCATAAAGTACATAAGAGATAATCTTGATCAAGATATTGCCCGCTAGAAAATGTGAGTAGGCGTTAAATTGTAAATGTGCTTGTTCCTGCGGCAAGAATAGCTGTAAGTTCCCTAGGAAGTGAATCAGCAAAAAGAACGCTAAAAACAATCCAGTCAGGCACATGAGCATCTTTTTTGACAAAGTAGATAACATAATAAGATCCTAATTTTTAATAATAACCTATAACCTTCATCCACAATCCACCAACACCCATGTAAATCACCAATAATACGATACCGATTTCCAATCCACGCAACCACCATGATTTTAAATCAACATAGCCACTTCCGAAAAATACCGGTGCAGGGCCATGGCCATAATGTGTTAATACACCATAGATGGAGCCTAGAAATCCAAGCATCATCGCAAGCAGCATTGGTGGAATGCCTAAAGAAACACCGACACCCAACAAAGCGGCATACATCGCTGCTACATGGGCAGTGGCGCTAGCGAAAATGTAGTGACTAAAGAAGTAAACAAGAATAATGACAGGAAAGGCTATTTGCCAGCTCAAATCACCAATCTGTACTTTAATCAAATCACTAAACCAGCCGATGAATCCCAATTCGTTTAATGAACTGGCCATCATGACCAACACAGCAAACCAAACAATCGTATCCCATGCTCCTTTTTCTGCTTTAACATCCTCCCAGGTCAACACAGAGGTTAGTAACAGTAGCGTTAAACCTATAAAAGCCGTCGTTGTAGCATCAATTGAAAAGGATCCACCAAAGATCCATAATGCCAATAAGATAAAGAATGCCAAAAGCATTAACCACTCATTCCTCGAAATAGGCCCCATCTCTTTTAGTTTCTGTGCCGCCATCTTCGGCGCATCGCCTGTTTTTTTTAATTCAGGCGGATATAATTTGTAAAGAACAAGCGGTACCACAAAAAAGGCGACAATACCAGGTATG
The DNA here is from genome assembly GCF_002483935.1 of Sphingobacterium sp. UBA7631. NCBI lineage: Bacteria > Pseudomonadati > Bacteroidota > Sphingobacteriia > Sphingobacteriales > Sphingobacteriaceae > Sphingobacterium > Sphingobacterium sp. UBA7631. The sequence continues at coordinate 445,345 of NZ_DLIX01000010.1, read as the reverse complement.
AATCCCGCAATGGCCCAGGACATCCAAGTAATGTCGATTCCCAGGTTAGCAGCAAATTTTTGACACATTGGATTACTGGCCGTCCCAGTCAAAAACATCGAAGATGCGATAAGATTCATATAATAGCTATTTAAAGTAAGATAGGATCCCAATTTCCGATGTGTCTCTGGTTTATCGGGGACGGAATCAAAACTAATAGCCATGGATTTCATAATTGGATATATAATTCCACCGCCTCGAGCCGTATTGCTCGGGATTGCTGGAGCTAAACAGACGTCTGCCAGTCCCAATCCATAGGCTAACCCGAGCGAACTTTTTCCAAAAACACGAATGAAAAGAAATGCAATCCGATTGCCAAGACCGGTTTTTATGAAACCGCGAGCAATAAAAAAAGAGATACCAATCAGCCAGATAACTTTGTCGCCAAAACCGGTCAAAGCTTTGGTAATGGATTTACCAGCATCTCCGGGGGCCAACACTTGTGTCAGCGCAGTAAATGCTATGGCCATCATACACATGGTACCCATTGGAGCTGCTTTTAAAATAATCCCAAGAATAGTTGCTGCGAAGATAGCAAAGAGATGCCAAGCTTCTGGGCTGACTCCTTTCGGTATTGGGATAAACCATAAAATGAGTGCCACAAGAAAAGTGATGGCAATATTTTTAATACTGATTTCTTTCATAATAAGCGTGGTTTAATAAATTAGAATCGACTTTGCACTTGAATAATAAATAAGTTCTTATTGAATTCACTGGTATTTTCGGTCTGCTTTTTATACCGGTCTAACTGGACACCAAGCTGAATCCTTGCACCATAATTTTTTAAAAATTCTAGACCGAACATCGGTGTGTATGTTTGACGTCCATTTGCATTTAGTTTATAATTAGGATCAATGTATTCATATCGGCAAGATAGCTCGAAAGCGCTTAGGTTGAAATAATTTACTTCGTATCTTAAGTTTGGAAGAAAATAAATACCCCGTACAAGGTAATCGCTCAATTTGGAGCTACGAGCACTCTCGTCCAACGAATAGTACAGGCTATGATTGATCGCCTGTTTTGCTTCCAGCTGCATATCGAGATTCCAGCGCTTGCCAAAGTTCACATTTCCGGTTAGATCAACACCCAATGCGTGCACCTGTTTTTTCATAACCTCGCCAATCCCCCCATTGAGCCCTAAGTTAACACTATACTTCTTCGAAAGGCCAAAGACAAGACGCGTAGCATATTGTTTGCCATTGTCGTTATCGACTACCTGATTTTTTCCATTTCCATTTACCACGGATAACGAGTAGCTAAAAGGCATTTCCCCAAGCGTGGTCTCACCTGTCGCTGCCACGCCGATCTGAAAGCTTGCCCAGCCGAGTTTGCCAAACTCAAGATATTGATTGGACCAATCCAATGATTTGATAATATCAATTGGATAAGTCTCTTCAATACCAAACCAGGGACGGAATTGGCCTACTGTAATCGCCAATTTGGGACTAAATGTATATTTCAAATAAGCATTTTCGAGAACTTTTGTTTTCGGATCGCTTTTAAAATCCGCGAGATTTGCCAAAACTGCCACCTCTGTGCGTTTGCTAATTTGGGCACGCATCTGAACGCGCATATACTTCACCATAAAATTGTTGTCCGTACCAGAACCATCACTGTGATGCAGTCCATTAACGTCTACATCTTTTGTGCCACTCACAAGGTATCTGGCCTGAAATAAACCTTTTACCTGAAGCTTGGGATAAATCGTATCATCCTTGGTTAGTTTTACAGAATCTACTTTGCTTTGTTGTTCGGTCCCTACTTCTTGCCCGTTGGCCAGGTTATTCAATAGTGAGCACGCAATAAGGAGTGGAATGTAATGTTTCTTCATATCAAAACAATTTGGCCTTAGCGAGTAGCCCGGCCTACTTTTCGTTGTTAATAATGTTACTTCTTCGATTTGGTATTGTAGTAACAACAGATAACATTAGAAAATGTTTTGTTATTTTAATATAATTTAATAACTGTAAGAAAACCAGTCCGATTCTAAAATGGTATCGTGTAAATTCCATGTTTTTGTGTAATTTCACGGACGAACATTAAACTAATCTAATTTTCAAATTCGCAGATTGATCTTTTAAGGAGCCATTGAACTCACTGAAAACTTCGCGCGTAAATTATGGTATGCAATTTTTAGAATCGATAAATATTATGAAAGAAAAATTAATCAAGACATGTTTTATTTGCCTGCTTCTCCTGATCATTCAGGGTTTTTCAATAACCACAAGCCACGCTGCTGACAAAGAAAAACCCGCCATGTTTTGGACTTGGCTAGATTACAACGCCAAAACAAACTTTGATTCAATTTGCCGTGAGATGAATTATTTAGGAATCGATGGCGTAATGTTAAATGCCGCCAGTCCAGACGAGTATCGGGTAGCAATTCCCATTGCAAAAAAATATGGCATCCAAGTTATCGCGTGGCTTTGGACGATGAACTTGGAACATGACAGGGATAAAATACTCCAAGAACATCCGGATTGGTTCAGCGTCAATCGAAATGGTAAAAGTCTGGCAGATACCACTGCATACGTTGGTTATTATAAATTTTTGTCACCTGTTGTGCCCGGAGTAAAAGAGTATATCCGTAAAAAAATCGAATCCTATTGTGAAGTCGAGGGATTGGAGGGGATTTCTATTGACTATAATCGCTACGTGGATGTTGTCCTCCCTACAACCCTTTGGCCTAAATACAATATTGTTCAAGATCGTGAATACCCAGCTTGGGATTACGGTTACCATCCAATTGCAATAGCGAAGTTCAAGAAACAGTATGGTTATGATCCGAGAGCACAAAAAGATCCATCGAAAGATCTAAAATGGCGCCAATTTCGTTGCGATCAGATAACCGATATCGCCAATATGATTGCAGACATCGTTCACTCCCATGGTAAAACAATGGCTGCATCCCCATTTCCGACTCCCAAAATGGCTTCTCGTATGGTGCGCCAAGATTGGGGTAAGTGGAATTTGGATGTTGTTTTTCCGATGGTATACAGCAATTTTTATACAGAAGATCCAAGCTTTATTAGAGATTGTACATTAGAAAATGTGCGCGATAAAGGAGCAAATACGACGCTATATTGTGGATTGATGGCTAAAAATAATGAAGAAATATTTGCCGATATGGATGAGGCGCTAAATAATGGTGCGCAGGGAATTTCTATTTTTACCATCCATAGCTTAAAAGATCCGCAGATAAGGGAAAAATTTAAAAACTATACAGCTGCTGCGAAAGCTAAAAAAGCGCAAAATAATGGAACTTTAACCCATTCGGCACATGTGAAAATCGAAAATAATCCTTTCAAAAAAGAAGGTATTATGAAATTAATCAACCAAAAGATACAAGATTTGGTACGCTCAGAAAATCCTGCTGCCAGCCCGATAGCATTATCAAAATATAAAAAAATAGATGCATACGATGTAACTCAAAAATACCTGGTTACTGATCAGGTGAGCAAAAAGAATTTTTACGTCACCTTCTTTTTCTATGGCGGTATACTTTCCGGTTGGAATGTTGATCCAGCTCCAAATGCAGCCTAAAGGATGACCTACTAGATGGAGGTGCTAAAATGTTACTTATTTGGCACCTCTTTTCTTTTAATACACTGTTCCCTATCTTTGGAACAAACAAATACTGAAAAAATGAGAAAAAATGTCAGGTTGGTAGCCTGTATTATAGGTTTGATATGTTCCGGATCAATTACTGTATCGTTTGCTCAAAACAACATTCAAAACCAGCGCAGTACTAAGAGCGCGATCATTGATAAAGCGCTATTGGATAAAATATTGGATAAAAATAGGCAATCATTCAAAGAAGGTAAAGTGGCTGATTACATCCCGGAATTAAGTAAAGCCAATGCAGCATCTATCGCACTTTCGGTGGTAAATAGTGATGGAACAATCGTTAGTATCGGAGATGTACAACAAAGATTTACAATTCAGAGTATTTCAAAAATTGTTTCCTTGATGGTTGCTGTATTGGAAAATGGCGAGGAAGTTGTTTTTAATAAAATGGGATACTATGGAACAGATAAACCCTTCAATCATTTTGCGAATTTGGAAACATCGGGTAAACCGCTCAATCCGATGATGAACGCCGGCGCCATTTTAACGACATCGCTTATTAAAGGAACAGGTGAGGAACCTTTTGTTAAAATAAGGGATATGATTCGCTTTATAACGAATAATGAAAAAATCGATTACAGTAGATCTGTATACCATTCGGAACGGGAGACTGGAAATCGAAACAGAGGCATGTTCTACCTGATGCGCAACAATGGACTCATTGATGGTGAAGGTGAAGACAAACTCAATAATTATTTTAAGCAGTGCTCCATTGAGATAACTGCGGAGGATCTGGCTAAAATAGGTTTCTTTTTTGCCCATCATTGCGTGCGCTATGATGGAAATAAGCAATACTATAACCCAGATCTATCTCAGCTAGTTCAATCACAAATGCTCATTGCAGGGATGTACGAATTTAGTGGCGAATATGCCAGAACTGTCGGACTTCCAAGTAAATCGGGCGTTGGTGGCGGAATCACAGTAAGTGTACCGAATAAAATGGGTATAGGGGCCTACAGTCCAGCATTGGATCAACATGGCAACTCTGTTGCAGCATATCGCATGATATTGGACTTGGTAAAAGAGAAATCGCTGGGCCTCTTTAATTAGATTTTCAACCTTTCAAAATCATATGACACGAACAGAACCCATAATTGCTGTAAAGAGCGTCTCCAAAAGCTCGCTATTCTACCAAAAGCTTTTGGGCTGTACCAGTCAACATGGCGGCGAAACATTTGAAATTCTCACGGATAACGGGACTGTCATTCTCTGTTTACACAAATGGGGTGAGCACGACCACCCTACTATGCAAGATCAAAAACATGCGGGGAATGGATTTATTTTATTCTTTAGAGTAGACAATTTACAGCAAATCTTCGAAAACGCTACTTTGTTAAATGCATTCATAGAGAAAGATATACATTACAATGAGAACTCGCTAAAGGATCAATTTATCCTGCGTGACCCCGACAACTATTACCTGATTGTATCAAACTAGGCTACTATAGCTGTATATCGATTGAATGGAGGCTTGTCTTCATACGTAAAATTTCCATTCTTAAACCAGTTTAATTTTTTTAGCGTATACTAATCGCAACTTTGTCTTATCAAAACTTAAAACAATGAACACACGATTGAATATTGCAAAAGTAGATGCGGTAGCCTATAAGGCGATGATGGGATTGGAAACCTATCTCAATGATATTTTTTTAAATCCAATTCAAAAGGAACTCATAAAAATACGTGCTTCTCAAATCAATGGCTGTGCCTTTTGCTTAGATATGCACACGAAGGATGCGCTGAAGTATGGTGAAACGCCACAACGGATATTTTTATTAAATGCCTGGCGGGAAACGAATCTATTCACTAAGGAAGAACAGATTTTGTTGGAGATGACAGAGGAGATCACATTGATACATCAAAAGGGTTTGACAGAAAGCACTTTTCAAAAAGCAAAAGAAATATTTGAAGAAAAGGAGATTGCACAGATTATTATGGCGATCATTACCATAAATGCGTGGAATAGAATTGGCATCAGCACCCATTTAGAACTATTAAAGTAGTGCTACGCTTTGATTACAAAAAAGCCTCTTTCAATATTGGAAGAGGCTTTTTTCATTGCTAAATATATTCCTGTTTTTTCCAATAAAAATCCCGATTATCCTTTATCTTTATTAGGAAAACCAATATGAATGCATGATTATGAAAATCCTAAAAAAAATCCTAATTGTTTTGGCGATCATCATCGCTATTCCCTTAATTACTGCAATCTTCGTCAGTAAAGACTTCTCGGCCCAGAGTGAGATAACAATCAATAAGCCAAAGCAGGAAGTGTTCAACTACGTGAAAATGCTTAAGAACCAAGATAACTTTGGTGTATGGCAACTATCAGACCCGCAAATGAAAAAAACTGAACAGGGTGTAGATGGTCAAGTCGGCTATAAATCCAGCTGGGATGGTAAGAAAGTCGGTAAAGGTTCACAGACCATTACAAAAATCGTCGAGGGCGAAACAATTGAAACGGCCCTCGATTTCGGTATGGGTGAACCAGCCAAGGGTTATTTCATCTTAAAAGAGATCTCGCCTAATCAAACTTTGGTGACCTGGGGAATTTCAGGAAAATCGCCATATCCATGGAACTTTATGAACTTATTTATGAATATGAATAAAGACTTCGATCAGGGTCTGAAAAACTTAAAAAATAGACTAGAATAGCGACTATACAATGCAAAAAAAAGTGGTTAAAATAAACTTTACTTTAACCACTTTTTCTCATTTTTAAAAGGAACAAAATTTATCTTCTGCGCATTAAAATTCGTAGAATGTACCAGAACAGCAACATGATTGATGAAAATAGCTGCAAGGCTGCCCCTACATATTGTTCGTTGCCGTAACTATACTTCAGATTTTGAGTTTGATAGAGTATGCTTCCAGAAGCAAGTGCAATCATGGCAACCGAAAACCATAATCCAAGTTCAAAACCAAAAATAGCTCCAGCAACAATTGCCCCCAAAGATAAGAAGCCTCCAATCACCAGGATATTTCTGAGAAATGAAAAATCTTTATTGGATACAAATGCAACGACAGTAAGGCCGGTAAACAAGGCCAAAGTCATTATACTTGCCTGATAAATGACACTAATTCCTTCGGTCATAAATACCGCCATAAAAATCATCGGCAGGAAGATGATTGCCTCCAGTACAATATAGAATGCTAGGCCTAAATATTGGGTTTGACGGCTTTGCGAAAGTGTCCATCTTGATGAAAGTGTGGAGCCCAACCAAAAACATCCCAATAAGAACAACCAAATAAATTTTCCGCTAACCATCCAAACGATAAAATCATAAGGGATCAATTTGATCAGCAAAGTTTCCAAAACGATAAATGCTAAAATCGAAAGCGCAACATGAAGATAGGTTTTTTTATAAAAAACGCCCCTTTCAGCGTCATCATTGATAAGAATATACTCTTGTGATTCCATAAAACAAATACAATAGATTAAATAAGGATTAAAAATAAGCATTTATTCTATTTTCACAAGAAAGAAGTTTGCATAGGCTTATAAAAAAAGAACCCCGCCTAGCGGGGTCCATTCAAACAAACAACTTACTTCCAGCCTCCTCCCAAATCTTTATAGATATTGACAACAGCATTGAGCTGCTGCTTCTTTGTTTCTATCAATTCAAGTTTTGAATCCAGTACATCGCGTTGTGTCATTAAAACCTCCATATAGTCTGCCCTCGCTGATTTAAAGAGATCATTTGACACAGACACGGAATTATTCAGAACCTCAACTTGTTTTGTTTTGAAATCGTAGCTGCGCCCGAGGTTTTCAATATTAGAAAGTTGTGTAGAGACTTCTAAGTAAGCATTCAGAATCGTCTTCTCGTAATTATATACCGCCTGTATTTGTTTCGCGTTGGCTGTATTAAATTCCGCTTTAAGCCCATTTTTGTTGATCAAAGGTGCTGCAAGCTCCCCTATTAGATTATACAAAACTGATTCAGGCATCTTAAATAGATAAGAAGGCTTGAATGCCTGTAAACCCAGAGCAGCCGAAATCTCCAAAGAAGGATAAAACTCTTTCCGCGCGATCTGTACGTCCAACTTCGCGGCAGCGAGCTCATACTCGGCCTCACGAATATCAGGTCTATTGCTTAGTAGTTGGCTCGGTATACCTGTCTGAACTTTCGCCGGGATCAGATCGACAAAATTGCTTTTGTCACGTTTGATCTCTTGTGGGAAACGTCCCAATAGAAAATTAATACGGTTTTCAGTTTCTTTGATCTGTTGCCGCGTCTCAAATTCCATACCTTTGGTCTTCAACACTTCGGCTTCAAACTTTTGAACCGCCAGTTCTGTTACACGAGCAGCCTGTTTCTGCAATCGGATTACCGAAAGCGCATTGTCCTGAAGCTCGATATTTTGTTTGATAATAGCCAACTGATTGTCCAATGCCAATAATTCATAATACGAACGGGCAACTTCGGCAATAAGGCTACTTAAGACAAAATTTTTCCCTTCTACCGTAGCAAGATAACGGTTCAGTGCTGCTTGTTCGGAGTCCTTCAGTTTTTTCCAAACATCGATTTCCCAACTGGCATACGCACCAATGGTCAAATCTCCTAGTGGATCCGGCATTTCCTTTCCAGGGGCAATTTCTGTACTGGCATCACCGGCCCCCTGACTGGTGTATCGTCCAACTTTTTCAACACCACCTCCGGCACGTAAACCAACAGTGGGTTTCAATGCTCCTTTTCGTAAAAGAATATCATTCTTTGCGATCGCCAACTCCTGCAAAGTAACATTCAGCTCCTGATTGTTTTTCAACGCTGTATCGATCAATACAACTAAATTTGGATCCGTAAAAAATTCACGCCACTTAACCGACGCTGAATTCGTTGTATCTGATTGAGCTACATCTGTATACTGCTTCGGAACGAATTTATTCTCCTGTATTTGTGTCGCTTTGGGAACCTTACATCCCGTCACTGCTGCTGAAAGCGAAAATGCAATGACCCATTGTATTTTTCTGCGATTAGTCATTATTATCAAGTTCTTCAGTTAATGGATTTTCATCTTCGTGTTTAATAAGCTTGCGTTTGGAGGCAATAGTCCCGAAGATAAAGTATAAGCCCGGTATCACCACAATACCAAAAACCGTCCCAAACAACATACCTCCCGCTGCCGCTGTACCGATCGTACGGTTTCCAATTGCACCTGGGCCTGAAGCCATAACTAAGGGAATCAACCCGGCGATAAAAGCAAATGATGTCATCAAAATAGGTCTAAACCTTACTTTTGCACCGTCCAAGGCAGCCTCAATGATACTCAATCCCTGCGAATGCCGTTGAGCGGCAAACTCAACAATCAACACGGCATTTTTACCAAGTAGACCGATAAGCATGACCAAAGCAACCTGCGCGTAAATATTGTTTTCCAATCCCAATAACTTCAATAGTAGAAATGCCCCAAAGATTCCGATTGGTAAAGAAAGCAACACCGCAAAGGGCATAATAAAGCTCTCATATTGAGCGGAAAGTATCAAGTAAACGAAACCGAGACAAATTAAGAAGATATAAATTGCCTGATTTCCACGACCTACCTGATCTTTGGAAATACCAGCCCAATCAATGCCATAGCCTCGTGGTAAGGTCTTGGCAGCGACTTCATTAATCACCTGAATTGCTTCACCACTGCTATAACCTGGTGCGGCAGAGCCCGAAATTTCAGATGCCATATACATATTGTGCCGGGTGATCTCAGAAAGACCGTAAACCTTTTCCATATGCATAAATGCTGAAAATGGTACCATTTCGTCTTTATCATTCTTCACATATAGTTTTAAGATATCTTCCGGCAAAGCCCTGTATTGCGGCAAAGCCTGAACCATAACTTTATATTGACGGTCATACTTAATGAAATTCGTTTCGTAATTACTGCCCACCAAAGTCGAAAGCGTATTCAGTGCATTATCAATGGTAACACCCTTCTGTTGCGCGAGATCATTATCGATATGCAACATATACTGCGGAAAACTTGCACTATAGAAGGTAAATACAGACGATAATTCAGGCCTTTTGTTCAATTCACGCACAAAATCCTTACTTACCGTTTCCATTTTCTTGTAGTCGCCAGAACCTGCTTTGTCCAGAAGACGAAGCTCAAATCCACCCGCAGCACCATAGCCCGGTACGGCCGGCGGTTGGAAAAACTCGATAGACGCTCCTGGGATATTTTTGGCAGCGGCCTCCAGTTGCTCTATGATCTCCTGCGAGGATTCTTTACGTTCTTCCCAGCTTTTCAAGTTGATCAAACAAGTACCTGTATTTGCCCCGGTTCCTTCAGTCAGGATTTCATAACCAGCCAATGAAGATACCGATTGTACACCATCAATGTCTTCAGCTTCTTTTTGCAATGTCTGGGCCGCTAGATTGGTCCGTTCCAATGTCGATCCTGGCGGCGTTTGAATAATAGCATAGATCATCCCCTGATCTTCATTGGGGATAAAACCTGCAGGAACAGCATTATTCAAAAAATATGCGCCAATACAAAAACCAATTAATACTAAAAATGTAAAAACGCGCTTATCCACTATGCCCTTCAACAAGTAAACATATTTGTTGGACATCTTATCAAACAATCTGTTGAAAGAATCCAGGAATTTATCGATAATGGATTTCTTTCTTGCCTTTCCATGGTTATTCTTCAGCATAATCGCACATAAAGCCGGAGTGAGTGTCAATGCCACAACACCCGATAAGATGATGGAAGTAGCCATGGTAATGGAAAACTGCCTATAGAATATCCCTACGGGGCCAGACATAAAGGCAACCGGAATAAAAACCGCCGCCATAAGGAATGTGATCGCAACAATGGCACCACTGATTTCGTGCATCGCTTTTTTGGTCGCCTTATAGGCCGAAATATGAAGCTCTTCCATTTTAGCATGGACAGCTTCAATAACCACAATCGCATCGTCCACAACCACACCTATGGCAAGCACCAGTGCAAACAATGTGATCAAGTTGATGGTAATGCCAAAAAACTGCATGAACAAAAACGATCCCACCAAGGAAACCGGTACTGCAATGGTCGGAATCAATGTCGAACGCCAATCTCCTAAGAATAGAAAAACCACAATAGCAACAAGCACAAATGCTTCCAATAAAGTATGGACTACTTTTTCCATGGATGCATCCAAGAATTTTGATACGTCATAGCTAATTTCGTAATCCAGCCCTTTCGGAAAGGAAGCTTTCAATTCCTTCATTTTGCTTTTAACGTCTTGGATTACCTGAGAAGCATTACTTCCATAGGATTGTTTTAAGACAATCGCTGCAGATGGTTTTCCATTCAGTGTAGAGTAGATATCGTACATCGCCGAACCGAATTTGATTTCCGCAACATCTTTTAAACGTAACATTTCACCATTTTCACCCGCACGTAAAACGATATTGCCATAACCTTCCGTAGTTGTAAAACGCCCCGGGTATTTCAATACATATTCAAAAGACTGGGAGGTCATACCAGACGACTCCCCGGCTTTACCTGGTGAAGCTTCCAAACTTTGCTCGGATAAGGCTTTCATCACCTCTTCTGCAGAAATCTTGTAGGCTGTCATACGATCAGGTTTCAACCAAATACGCATCGCTAATTCGCGTGTTCCAAGAATATTTGCCACCCCGACACCGTCTACCCGACGTAATTCGGAGACAATATTCATGTCCGCATAGTTATACATAAAATTTCCATCAAGCTCCTTGTCTTTACTGTAGAGATTGATGTACATTAACATATTGGATTCTTCACGTGTAATCTTCACCCCTTCACGGACCACAATTGGCGGAAGCTTGTTAACCACAGAGGCTACGCGGTTCTGTACATTTAAAGAAGCCTGATTCGGATCCGTTCCTAGGTTGAATACGACCTGAATACTTGCTTCCCCGTCATTACCGGCATCGGAAGCCATGTATTTCATTCCAGGAACCCCATTGATCGCACGTTCCAGCGGAATGATAACTGATTTAATCATCAACTCACCATTGGCTCCAGGATACTCGGCAGTGATGTTCACCTTCGGTGGCGATATTGACGGAAATTGTGTTACAGGAAGCTGTACCATAGCAAGCACACCCAAGAACACAATGATCAGTGATATCACGATCGAAAGTACTGGTCTATTTATAAAACGACTAAACATAGTAATTTAACTGTAAGGGATCTATTCTGTTTTTAACTTCAAATTTGAGATGGCGTCTTTAGGTTGCACAAAGCTGTAGCTGATTTTATCATCCTCTTTTGCTTTCTGAATACCATCCAACAAAAATTTATCATCTTTTTGAAGTCCGCTCGTTACCACATACAGATCTGGTAGGGAGTTACCAATGGTGATATGACGGGCTTTTAATTTGCCCTCCTTATCGATTACATACACATATTTACGGTCCTGCATTTCGTATGTCGCTTTCTGTGGAATAATTAAAACCTGTTTCAGCGGAAAGTTCATCACCACCTTGCCGCTCTCGCCATGTTTTAATAGACGGTTTGGATTGGGAAATTTCGCTCTAAAAGCAATATTTCCCGTCTCACTGTTGAACTCACTTTCTATGGTCTCCACAAGACCATTTTGAGCGAACAACTCATTATTGGCAAGCAACAAGCCGACATGAGTATCTCCACGTTTACTCACGTTAGTTTGATAACTTAAATATTCAGGTTCGGAGACATTGAAATAAACCAGCATCTCACTGTTGTCGGACAGACTTGTCAATAATTCACCTTCATCCACCAAACTTCCCAATTTCAATGGAATCCGATCAATGGTTCCGTCAAAAGGTGCCCTGATTTCTGTAAAGGAGAGATGTAATTTTGCAATCGCAGCCTCAGCTTTGGCTTGCTCAAGTTTTGCTTTAGCCATCGCGAGTTCATTGGGCGATACGACATTTTTATCGGCAAGCGTTTTTGTATTTTGAACTTCAATTTCTGCTACATTAACTTCTGCCGAAGATTTACGGTATTCGGCCTCATACATCTTCGGCATAATCCGAAAAAGTAATTGCCCTTTATGGACAAATTGTCCTTCATCTACGAAAATCTGCTCGAGATAGCCCTTTTCCTGAGCCCGAAGCTCAATATTTCGGAAAGACCTAATCTGGGAAACAAAGTCCTTACGGATAGTTGTGTCCATTTGCACCGGAGAGGTCGCTGTAAATTTCTCTTTTTCTTCCTTTTCTTCCTTTTTGGAAGTACACCCGATTTGGCATAAGGTAATAGCCAAACTAGCGAGCATAAATACTCTTTTCATTTGTAAGCGTCTAATTAAAAAAATAAGTTTGATTGTTTGTTGTCTTGGTTGGTGAAATGACCTCTACTTTGGTTTATGGTCGTTCCGACTTGTTCATAGATTGTACAAATCGATTACGACTGAGCAGAGCATCCCTTAGGATATCCACCAAAGCATATGAAATTTCGAAGGGTATATTTTAAATTCTCCAGTTTTGTTGAAGAACGTATCTTTGAGGGAAAAGATAGGCTATGAAATTGCAAAAAGGTATCTTCTTTGCAAATCGAAAAACGAAAACAAAAAGGACAATAGCAAAAAGTAGCAGCGCAACAAATTGGGATGTCACCTGCAAATCCTTGGTCAGTTGAAAATTTTCGGCATCAAATTCCTCGATAACTGGATTATCACTGTGAATATTACCGTAAAATAGCGGATCGATGTGGTCAACTGATGCGTCAATATACTGCTGTACATCAGCATGATTATGCTGATACATAAAACTAACAGTTGGTCGGTCGGATTCAATGAGCACGGCATGGCTATTACTGCTTCTGATAAATAAGAAGCATAAGAATAAGAATATCGTAACAACCGCTTTCATTGCGGAGCAAATATACTAGCGTACAACTAATTTTAACGATCTTTAACACATTTTAACAAAACAATTACAATTCGTAGATTTCCGCTAGAAAAGTGACAATTGCAAACCCCGACCATTTGTTCTCAAGGGTTGTGCATCTCCGAAGACTGTTCTGCCACCATATTTCCAAGAATCTCGCTGTTCTTCTGCTATAATTTGTTGAATATCAAATTGTGGCTGAAAATCTTTTTCGCTATCCAAGACAATCTGGTGCAACTTGTTAATCGACTTTAATTTTTCACCGTAACCCAGTTTAGATTTTTCAATGCCTTTTTGCAAAATTTGAATACTTTCATCGTAAATGGTTAAAGGAACTGGAAAAGGATGCCCATCTTTCCCGCCATGAGCAAAGGAAAATCGAGCGGGGTCATTGAACCGTGAAGGCGCACCGTGGATTACCTCACTGACTAAAGCCAATGACTGTAACGTACGGGGCCCAACTCCTTTTAAAAGCAATAAGTCTTCAAAATGGCTTGGTTGACTTTCTCGAGCCACGTACAACATCGCTCCTAGCCTCTTCAAGTCAACGTCCGAAGCACGGACATCGTGATGGGATGGCATAATAAGTTTAGCGAAGTCTTGCATCACTTGAGTTGAATCCTCCGCTACGATCGTCATAATACCTGTTCTATTGGCCGCCGCTTCTGCAGCTGTCAAGTTGAGGATAATACCTTGTGAAGGACCACTGATACCCGCATGTGGTTCTTCAACGAACGATTTGACCTTTTCAGAATGCCAATGGTAACGACGGGCAGTTCCATCCTTTTCATGCATACCTTGCTGCACGACCGACCAATTGCCATTATCCGTCACGATAAAATTGTGGAGATATAATTGGTAACCATCCTGAATAGCGGTGTTATCCACTTTAGCAACAAGCTTACTGCTGCGAATCAAGTCGTTGCCATCTAGTCCCATGTCGTTCGAAAGCCGAAGTAGTTCCTGTGGGGTCTGCATGGAAAGCTTGCCTTTACCCCCACAGATATATAGTCCTAAAGATTTCGCATCGGGATTAATAGCGCGTTTTAATGCCCCCATAACAGCCGTTGTGATCCCTGAAGAATGCCAATCCATGCCGAGAACAGCACCAAAGCTTTGAAACCAGCGGGGATCTGCCAGTCTTCTCAAAACCTCGTCTTTACCATAATCCATTAATATTACTTCAACAATGGAGCGACCTAGCAAAGCCATACGTTCGTAAAGCCACGCTGGTACTTTTCCATAGTGTAATGGGAGATCTGCGGTTCCGGATCGTTTCATTTCAAACTAAATATATTAGTACAAATCTATCTCTTTTTTAGATAAAATAAAAACGGCTAGATAGCTTCTAGCCGTTTTTATTTTATGATCAATCTATACACTACATCTGAGCATATAACTTAGGGCGCATCGAAGTAGCGGCACAAGTCACAGCTTCACTACTTACCGGTCAACGCTGACAATAATCCAGCCCGGAACGAAGGATCTTTCTCCGAAAACTCGATCGAATGCTTATAGGTGTCTACATTAAAGAAGAGCTCCGCTGGAGCAGCTTTTTTATTGTCCAAAAATAGTTTAAAGCTGTACGCTGTTTTTTTGGACAAATCAGCATTCACCTTATTGGATGAAAACACATTTGGAAGAATTACATCTTTTGTAAAAGAATCAGTGGTAGCTATTTGAAATAAATCACCTAATGCTTTAATTAAATTGTCAGACTGTTGACCCGACGACGAGATTCTAATCTTACCTTTGGTAAAGCCGACTTCATCACTCGGTTGGCCATCTATTATACCTGCGGGTATAAAATCTACAACCTCAAACTTCGCTCCTACAGTATCCTGTTTGTAAAGAGATTTTGTGATATAAATACGGCTTGAATCCGTTTTAATTTCATCTGTAATACGTAGAAAAAAGTTCTTCTTTTCTGCGCCCGGTGAACCATTCGTAAATTGTTCGATTTTTACACCTTCAATTTTGTTCACCGTTGTTGTATCACTTCCATCAGTTTTCTTTTGATTGGAATTTCCGCAACTAGCCATCAGCACCGTAGCGGTCGCAAGAAATGCTATAGATTGAATCTTGTACATATTGAATTGTTTGTTATCAGTTATTAATGAATATTGCTCTTATAATATTACCATTATTACTGATAACAAACAACTATTAGCAATGTTTTTATTTTATTTCAATAAAGCATCGTATAAAATTTCCACAGGATGATAAGATTTTCTTCCTACACCATCTTTAATCTGATGTCTGCAAGAAGTACCCGCTGCGGCAATTAAAGTACCAGGTTCTGTTTGGCGTATGGTTGGTAATAAAACCAATTCGGCTACTTTCATCGAGATATCATAATGTTCAGCCTCATAACCAAATGATCCTGCCATACCACAACAACCCGAAGGAATTGTTTCTACGCTAAAGTTCGTCGGAAATGATAGGACCTGTTCCGTAACAGTAACGAGATGAAAAGCCTTTTGATAACAGTGGCCATGAAGCTTTACCTTTTTCGTTTCCGACGTAAACTGTTCTGAATGAATACGTCCCGCTTTCATTTCATTCAACAGAAATTCGTCAATCATCAGCGCGTTTTTGGCTATTTTTTGTGCGTCAACACGTAAATCATCATCGACTAAACTTAAATACTCATCTCGAAATGTAATTATCCCGGAGGGTTCAACGCCTAAAAGTGGCGTATCATCCGTAATTAGTCCCTTTAAGAAATGGATATTTTGATTCGCAATCTCCTTTGCTTTTTTCACAAAGCCTTTAGAAAGATAAGTCCGCCCGCTTTGCACATGTTTTGGAATGACTACTTCATACCCCAAGGCAGTCAGCAACTTATATGCGGTAATGCCGATCTCGGCATCATTATATTCGGTAAATTCATCCGAAAAAAGGTAAACCCGACGCTTACTATCACTTGCCACTGCTTGTTTTTTTACCCATTGGGTTAAAGTCGTTCCATTGACTGTAGGTAAGGAACGCTTTGGCGCAAATCCTACTGTTTTTTTGACTACTCCTGACAAGAAATCATTTTTGACCACAAAGTTGTAAATGGGCGCAACCCAAGATCCGAGTTTCTGAGACTGGGTGAAATTAGCGATTAATTTTGTTCTAAATCCCGCACCATGCTCATCATAATAGTGCTGCAAAAATTCGGCTTTCATTTTGGCCACATCCACACTGGAAGGACACTCCGTCTTACAGCCTTTGCAGCTTAAACAGAGATCCATGACCTCTTTGATCTCCTCATGATCGAAACGATTTTTCTTTGGGGAATTCGTTAAAAATTGACGCAACATATTTGCCCGCGCCCGTGTCGTATCTTTTTCATCGCGCGTAGCCATGAATGAAGGGCACATTGTTCCACCGGTAATTTCAGTCTTTCGGCAATCTCCCGAACCAGAACACTTCTCCGCCAACCGAAGAATAGACTCATCTTTAGAAAAATCGAAATAGGTCTTTATTTCCGTTCGGTTGCTATCGTTGTCATAACGTAAATGAGAATCCATTGGCGGCGTGTTGACAATTTTATTTGCATTAAAAACGCCCTGTGGATCAAAGATATATTTTACATCTTCAAGCAATTTGTAGACTTTTTCACCAAGCACTTTGCCGATAAATTCGCCGCGCAGACGACCATCACCGTGCTCACCACTCAGT
Organism: Sphingobacterium sp. UBA7631; assembly: GCF_002483935.1. NCBI lineage: Bacteria > Pseudomonadati > Bacteroidota > Sphingobacteriia > Sphingobacteriales > Sphingobacteriaceae > Sphingobacterium > Sphingobacterium sp. UBA7631. Next base: position 428,165 of record NZ_DLIX01000010.1, on the reverse strand, counting down.
GAACCGTTATATTTTAATACAAGGTCGCTGGTTTTTTCGAGGATTGAACGAAATGTACGCTTCCCTGCTGCTGTTTTCAAATTCACAAAGGGCTCAATATGTAGTTCCCCGGCTCCCGCGTGCGCATAATAGGATGCATGCACCCCCTCTTCCACCAAAAGTTTTTGGATATCACGCACGTAAGCAGGTAAATCTTCAGGCGACACCGCACAATCTTCAATCAAATTTACAGGTTGACTATCCCCGGGTAAATTGCGAATTAGCCCCAGTCCTGCCTTGCGTACATCCCAAACCAAATTGGTCTGTTCAATACCCGTAATGTAGGGATAAGCATAACCAAGCCCGCGGGCTACAAGGTCCGCTTTCAGAGCCATCGCTTTTGCCTCTGTTTCAGCGGCTGTCTGCCCCCTAAACTCAACAATTAATAAAGCCTGGGGATCACCCTCAATAAAAAAACGATTATACTTATAAGTTGGATGCCCAACCGTAAAATCCATGATGTATTTATCTACCAATTCGGATGCTTCCGGCTTGTGCGCTAAGGCTACCACATTACCGTGCATACACTCTACCATATCCGCAAAATGAACACAAAGTAAGCCTAGTTCCTGCGGTGGTAAGGGCATCAGTTTGAGTTTCGCTTCTGTAACAATAGCCAGCGTTCCTTCGGACCCTGCCAACAAATTACACATATTGAAAGGTGTCGAGCGATCGGCAAGGATATCCAAAGCATAACCGGTATTTCTGCGCGTGATAGATCGTTTTGGATAGCCCGCTTCAATGGCGCTTAAATGCTCGGGGTCTGTCAATAATGCATTCATATTACGGTAGATATCCCCCTCACGACCAGCTAATAATAATTTCTTAAAATAGGCTGCTTCATCAACTGCTTCAAAGGTCACTTCAGAACAGTCGTCCAAAAGTACATTGGCCGAAATCAAATTGTGTCGTGTATCGCCCCAAACAATCGAATGCAGACCCGAAGAGTTATTGCCAATCATTCCACCTACCATAGCACGGCTTGCAGTCGAAGTTTCAGGGCCAAACATCAGTCCGAACGGTTTAAGATAATTATTCAAGTCGTCACGGATCACACCAGGTTGTACCCGAACCCACTGCTCGTCGACATTAAGTTCAAGTATATGGTTAAAATGACGAGAAATATCCATGATAATGCCATTGCCTACTACCTGACCAGCTAAAGAAGTGCCGGCGGTACGTGGTATGATTGTGACACCGTTGTGCCGCGCAAAATCAATTATTTTTTTGATATCATCATGATCGACGGGTATGGCTACGGCCAAGGGTTTTTCTTGATAAACAGATGCATCTGTCGAATAGGCAAGCAACATCGTTTGATCCTTCGTTTCATGAGTATAATAGAGCTCCCCTTTGAGTTGAGACGCTAATAAGGCTAATTGATTTTGATCTTTCACTTAATCTGAATTTATGTATGAAACAAATTTAGTCAAATTTATCCATCGGAAAAAGAGAAGATTGCAAGAAATACCCAAATCAAAAACAAAAAACGCATAAAAACGCAAAATCAAACAAATTACCATAAAAGTCAATTTTATTTCGTTCCTTCCGACAATGCACGTATTTTTGTGGCGCTACATCATTTAAATTAACGATTCATATCTTATATGCGTAATCTATTCCTTCGCTATACGCTGCATTCTGATTTTATTATATACACCATCCGGGTATTGATTGGCTTCCTTATAGGTTATCCCCTTTTCGTATCTTTTCCCCAATATTCGGTTTCCTGGACACTAATCTCCATTATATTGGTCATTTCACCGCAAGAGAATGAGTCGAAAAAAATAGCCATCGACCGGGCTAAATCCAACTTTATAGGATCAGCAATTGGTCTCAGTCTATATTTCGTTCCCATTTCGCAACTCTATGCCATGATTATCGGTATTGTTGCATCATTGATTACATGCAAGCTACTCAATATTATGGCTGTGGCAAGGACATCCATGGTGGCACTCATTATCGTCTACCTTCACGAACAGCAAAGTCGCTCTTACTTCGCCGCTTTGGATCGCTTTGGCTGTGTGTGCTTAGGTTGTCTGATTGGATTGGGCGTCATCCTGTCAACGAGTAATATTATTCTGAAATTAAGAAAAAGGTACAATTGTTGAGTTATACGCCTACCTGTCTAAAAGGCAATATACTTACCTTCAGTACCATAGCCCAAATGGTCAAGATTTCTTTCTGATAAATAAGAATAAAATTCACTCAAATTTCCGATAAATCAGAATTATATTCAGAATTTTATATACAATTTTGAATTTTATACTTTTTTGCCTATCTTTGCAGTCGAAATGACAAAAGTAGAATATAATTTAGACCAGGTCGACTATAAAATCTTGCGCTTAATGCAGGATAATGGACGGATCAACAATGCTGACATCGCAAGAGAATTAGGCATGGCACCATCGGCGATCCTCGAGCGCGTAAAGAAGCTCGAGCAAAAAGATGTGATTTTAAAGTATAGTGCCAAGATCAATCCTGCCGCGGTCGATCAGAAACTTTTATCGTTTATTTTTATCAAAGCCAATGATATTATTGGCGAACAGGGTGTAGGGTTGGCACTTGCGGAAATCCCTGAAGTTCAAGAGGTACACGACATTGCAGGTGACGATGGTTACCTTATTAAAGTAAGAACTGCGGATTCTACAGGTTTAGTGGATCTCATGCGAAATACCTTAAGTAAAGTGGAAGGTATTATTTCAACGCGGACAACAATTGTACTTCAGACTGTCAAGGAAGATCAGCAGGTTGTCATACCTGAGTAATAGAAAGGAGGTTTAATCATGTTGCAAGGACAAAAAAAGGCTGCTAGCCCATTAATGGTTGTAGTTGCTTATTTCATTATTTATGTGGTATGGGGCTCGACCTTTTTCTTTATAGAAAAAGCGTTGCATAGTTTCCCCCCATTTATTTTGGGTTCGTTTCGATTTGTTGCAGCCAGTGCAATTCTAATGACATATTGTGCTATAAAAGGGTATAGATTATTTAACAAGCGTTCTATTCAAGAGGCCGCAATCGTAGGTTTTTTATTGCTCTTTGTCGATATGGCCGGGGTTATCTGGGCCGAGCAATATGTGTCTGGTGGTGTTGCCGCTATTATTGCCGCAGCCGCTGCAATCTGGTTTATTTTATTGGATAAACCCAAGTGGAAAGAAAACTTTAGCAGCATTAGCACGGTTGCTGGTGTAGCATTAGGTTTCTGTGGTGTTGTGATGCTTTTCGCTGAACAGATCATGGCGACCAATGATCATACAGACGGTACGCTTAAGGTAATTGCCCTATCTATTTTGGTATTGGGTTCTATCGCTTGGACTGTAGGTTCATTGATTTCCAAGTATTTTAAAAAATCCGAAAAAGAAGAAAAAGAGGACCTGCATGTTATGGTGAAGACTGCTTGGCAAATGGTTACCGCAGGTGTTCTCTTTAATATCACGGCGCTATTTACCGGTGAATATGCATCATTTACACTGAGCAGTGTAGCACCTATTGACTGGTTTAACTTGGGGTATTTAATCACATTTGGTTCCATCCTTGCTTTTAGCTCGTATATTTGGTTATTGCAGGTACGTCCAGCAATGGAAGTAAGTACCTATGCTTATGTGAACCCAATTATTGCACTTATATTAAGTCATTTTTTTACTTCGCATGTGGTGACCTCATTGCAAATTGTTGGACTAGCGGTTATTCTATTCTCGGTCCTATTAATGAACTGGAAAGCATATCGTACCAAGCTGTCCTCGCGCAGCAAAAGGAAAAAGATCCTTCAGCAGGAGAATAGTTTAGAGCGTTTGATAGCAGCGGATCCCCAAACGGACAACAAACATATTCCTGAGACGGAATTAGTTCATTAGGTTGTTATTTTTCTAATTATATGGGCAAAGCTTAACGTGTAACAATGTTAAGCTTTTGTTGTTTTTAAAAATTAGCTAACATTGGATAAGATTTGTTCATATATAATTGGCTAACTTTGCGTACTATTTGGTTAAATTAAAAAGAATGAATATTTCGAAGCAAATTGCCTTTATTGGTAGCCTTGGTGTCGCTTCGCTTTTGATGATTACAGGTTGTACAAAACAACTCCATCCAACGCAAAAAGATTTCCAACAATATCATATCAATAGCGATATGCAAGCTGATCCTGCAGTCGTGTCAATCTACGAACCCTTCAAACACAAAATGGAAGCGGAGATGAATCGTGTGATTGGACATGCGGACAAGGCATTGACAAAAGAGAAAACAGCGGAAACATTAATGGGCAATTTTTTTTGTGAAGCCTTGTTGTGGATGAGTGAACACAATGCCCATAACCCCGCGGATTTGGCGTTCGCAACAAAAGGTGGTATCCGAAATGATCTTAAAGCAGGCGATATTACAGTAGGACATATTTTTGAGGTTATGCCCTTTGAGAACACATTGACGATACTCGAGCTCAAAGGTAGTCAGATTCGTCAGCTGGCTGACTATATTGCTACAACACATGGACAACCTATAGCCGGAATGACGTTGACAATTACGGGCAACAAAGCTCAGGACATAAAGATCAAAGGTCAAGCTATTGAAGACAATAAGTTATATAAATTAGTGACCTATGATTATCTTGCCAATGGTGGTGACAACCTCAGCCTGTTGACACAACCTGTATCCCGGGCTAATTATCCGCAACGCATGCGTGAAGGTTTGATTGAATATGTGAGCGAATTAACAAAAGAAGGCAAAAAAGTAAATGCAGAATTAGATGGAAGAATTAAAATCAATTAACCGAAGATCTTTTATCAAGCAAGTTGGTGGATTTTCTGCTGCAGTTGCTTTGGGATCACTTCCTTTTCAAGTCGACGCGAAGAGCAAAAAGGTAAAACTTACAATTTTACATACCAACGATGTTCATAGCCGTATTGAACCGTTTCCAATGGACGGCGGGAAATATCAGGGATTGGCTGGTGTTGCGCGCCGAAGTACACTGATCAATAAAATCCGCAAAGAAGAAGAACATCTTCTATTACTCGATGCAGGCGATATGTTTCAAGGTACCCCCTATTTTAATCTTTTTGGAGGAAAACTTGAACTTGACCTCATGACAAAGTTAGGTTATGATGCCGGGACATTTGGAAATCATGAATTTGACAATGGTCTTGACGGTCTTGTAAAGTACCTGGATCACGCTAAATTTCCGTTCTTAACGGCAAATTACGACTTCAAAGGAACCGTATTGGAGGGCAGAACCCAAGATTATACCATATTCCATAAAGGTGGAATAAAAATAGGCGTGTTTGGACTAGGGGTAGATATTGAGGGATTGGTTGACCCCAATAACTTCAGGGGAATGAAATATTTGGATCCTATTGAAGTTTCCAACAAGGTGGTCCGCACATTGAAAGAAAAACACAAATGTGATTTGGTCATCTGTTTATCGCATTTGGGCTATCAATATGAAAACGACAAGGTGTCGGATCTGATCCTTGCCGCCAAAACCTCAGACATTGATCTCATTATCGGAGGACATACGCACACCTTCTTAAATGAACCAACACTGGTTACAAATTTAAAAGGAACAAAGACCGTTGTGAATCAAGTCGGTTTTGCTGGAATTAATCTAGGACGTATTGACTTTATTATGGAACCAGGGTCTGACAAGAAACAAATGGTCGCAAGTACCTATCAGGTCAATCCGACAATTCCGGAGTCCATGTTGGCATAATATAATCTAATTTTAACAAATGCCAAGTTGACTAATCAATTTGGCATTTTTTTTACCAATACTATAAGAAGACGTATGAAGTAAAAACTTATACGGTCTATACACGCTGATTCGTCATTCAATGAAAAGAATTTTATCGATTTACCTCGACTCCTTTAAGGGACTGTCTCAAGCCGCATGGCTACTTGCCATAGTGATGCTCATTAATAGAATGGGAAGTATGGTGATTCCCTTTCTTGGCCTCTACATGACCCAGGTTCTACATTTTGACATTAAACAGGTCGGTGTGGTATTGATGAGTTATGGATTCGGCTCCGTTTGTGGTTCCTATATTGGTGGCTGGCTGACTGACCGGATTGGCAGCTTCAAGGTTCAGTTCGGAAGTCTGGTATTGGCGGCCCCTTTATTCTTACTGATCCCACATTTCAAAGAGGTACAGTCCTTATCCATCATGATTTTTACGTTAAGCTTAATCTTTGATGCCTTCAGACCTGCAAACTCCGTGTCAGTGGCAAGTTACGCTAAACCCGAAAATATCACGCGCGCCTTTTCATTGAATCGTCTTGCCATAAATCTGGGATTTTCAATCGGCCCGGCGGTGGCTGGATTTTTGGCCACCATCTCATTCAATTGGATCTTTTATGGAAATTCTTTTGCCGTCCTTTGCGCTGCAGTGATTTTCTTTGTCTTTTTTCATAAACGAGAAAAAAGAAGCGATATTAAATCTACAAAAGAGATTACTGCTGAAAACGAATTACCTCAAAAGACACGAAATCCCTATACCGACCTGCCTTTTGTCTTATTCAATATCTTTTGTTGCATTTTCTCATTCTGTTTCTTTCAGTTGATCACAACGTTACCTATTTTCTACCGAGAAGTTCACCATTTGAATGATCACCAAATCGGATTTCTACTCGGCTGGAGTGGATTCGTTATCGTATTACTGGAGATGTTCATTGTCCATATAGCTGAAAAAAGATTCTCGCTTATAAGCACGCTCGTCTTTGGAACATTTTTATGTGCCAGCTCTTATGCCATGTTAAATTTTTCAGGTGGACTCGGGTGGTTATATTTCACATTCTTTATCTTCGGCCTTGGCGAGATGCTGACACTACCATTTATGGCAACGGTTTCTGTTAACCGTTCGACACCTAAAACACAAGGAGCATACATGGGGTTCAATTCGTTGGCATTTTCAGCTGCAAATATATTTTCGCCGCTTTTAGGGACTAGCATTGTCGATTCCTTCGGTTTTACAACCTTATGGTGGGCAACCGCATTAACATTATCTGCTACGGCGATCGGATTCTACTTGGTTCTGAGATGGATGAAGTAACCTACACTTGAGAAATGAAAAACGGGTGTATGCTCATGTGAGATACACCCGTTTTTCATTAAACATGCCTGAAACCTACCAAATTTTGATACGTTTATCGACCGGAACAAACATTTTGTCGCCGTTCTTTGTATCCCAAGCCTTATGGAAAGCATCTAGGTTAATGATTGGGGCAAAAGCACGGTACTGTGCTGGAGAATGTGGATCAGTTTTTACTTGATTGACCACAAACTCATCGGTAGTTTTCGTTCTCCAAATCGTTGCCCAGGAAAGGAAAAAGCGCTGGTCCTGTGTAAAACCATCTATTAAACCAGGATTTCCCTTATCGTTCAGATAGAGTTGCAATGCATCAAAAGCCACTGATGAGCCACCTAAATCCCCAATATTCTCCCCTAATGTAAAGCGACCGTTCACAAAAACACCTGGTACAGGTTCGTAGGACTCAAACTGACGTACCAAAGCATCAGCCGCTGCTTCAAATTTCGCCTTATCACTGTCGCTCCACCAATTGTTCAGGTTTCCATTCCCATCGTATTTCGCACCCTGGTCGTCAAATCCGTGCGAAAGTTCGTGACCAATTACCGCACCAATACCGCCGAAATTAACTGCAGCATCAGCTTTATAATCATAGAATGGCGGCTGAAGAATCGCTGCTGGAAAGACAATCTCATTAAACAGTGGACTATAGTAAGCGTTCACAGTCTGTGGAGTCATCCCCCATTCAGATTTGTCCACTGGCTTATCTTGTTTCGCCAAATTCTGGTAAAATGCCCATTTACTCGAAGCTAATACATTTTCATACAACGATGTCCCAACATCAAGTTTGCTAAAATCTTTCCATTTATCCGGGTAACCAATTTTAACTTTAAACTTAGTCAGTTTGTCCAATGCCTTTACTTTCGTTTCATCCGACATCCAAGTCAATCCCTTGATATGCTGCCCGAAAGATTTAACGAGGTAGCTTACAAGCTCTTCCGCTTCAGCTTTGGCCTTTGGAGGGAAGTTTTCTTTCACATACAATTTCCCTAATAACTCACCTGCGATCGAATTGACAAATTCCACACCGCGCTTGTCCAGAGCACGCTGCTCCTTTTGTCCTTTTAACTTACGACCCCAGAAATCAAAATACAGATCATTTAACTCCTGTGTAGTATATGACGCTGCATTATTTAAAATATGAAATGTCAATAGCTCTTTGATCACCGGTAGATTTTCAGGGTTGAAAACCCGATCCAAATTTTCGTAATACTTTATTTCCGGTACAATAACAGTATCAGCCTTAAAACCGACATCCTTTAGGTACTTTGCAATATCGACGTTTTTCACAATCTTTTTTAGATCGGCTACAGCGATCGGATTATATCGCCCATTTGCATCGCGTGATTGCTCAACGGTTTTAAGGTTTGCCGCCAGCTGCTTTTCAAAGGCGACAATTTTTGGACCTTTTAAATCCTTCGTAATTTGGCCTGATTTAGCATAAAGTGCAGAAATATAATTTGAATAATCCGTTAACGTTTCTTCGTTCTTCTTATCTTTTACTTGATAATAAGAACGTCCAAGCCCCAGACTTCCTCCGCCGAGGTATACTGTATTAACATCGGAATTTTTAAGATGCGCATATACATAGCCACTAAAAAAAGGATTTCCACCAATCGGTGCTACCTCAACAAGATAGTTGTATAAATCATCAAAATTTTTAATTGCTGCAATTTTAGCAAGATAAGGTTTAACAGGTTCTAAACCAAGTTTATTACGTGTTTTCATATCCACAAATGATTTATACAAATCACCTATCTTCTGATTGTCTGTACCCTTTTGGAATTGTCCAGTTAGCGATTCTTGCAAGACCTTCAACGTAGCAATATCGGTGTTTTCACGCAATTCGTCGAAAGAACCCCAACGTGCTTTATCAGAGGGTATTTTGACTGTTTTCATCCAGTGTCCATTCACAAAATTATAAAAGTCATCTTGAGGACGAACACTCTTGTCCATGTAACTCACATTGATTGCGTTGTTTTGCGCTTGGCCCGCCAATGAGCCGCAGGTCAACAAAGCTGCTAAAAGTAGATTTTTCTTCATATAAAAATTTAGTTTGTCTATCGCTATACACAAACTTAAGCAAAGTTCTTCTATTGTTAATGCAACAATTGGGATTCTAATCGCAACTAAAATTAATGGGGATAATTAAGTCTTGGTTTTATTGCGTGTTGATTTACGTAGTACAAGGATAAAAATCAGTAGAAACAGTGCGACACCGGCAATCCAAATCCACGGATTAGCATACCATAACGTCCCATTCGCTTCTTTAAGCTTTTGATTCTCTTCCAGGGTAACCTGTGCTTTCAATAAAAAAACTGAAAAAACAGGACAAACTATTAAAGCAGTCTTTTTCATATTTAATCACTTCATATGAATAGAATACTCTTTTAGCTGTTTTTGTTTGAAGGAATTAAATTATCCTTGTTTGATTTCGCCTAAATAAACCACGTCTTTTAGATCAAAAGGAGTTTCTTGATACACAAAGTAATTCAACCAATTATTGAAAAGAAGATTCGCATGACTTGTCCAGCGCACCAGAGGGCGATTTTCGGGGTTGTCATCAACATAATAATTTGCCGGCATAGCAATCTCCTGCCCTTTTTCTAAGTCTCTTTTATACTCTTCATCCAGTGTAAAAGGAGCATATTCTGAATGTCCCGTCAAATAAAACTCGCGTCCCCCGCGTGAAGAAACGATAGCAATACCGGCTTCTGGCGATTCTGAAAGAATTTCTAAACCCTCTTTTACCAGGAGATCATCCTTCTCAATTGTTGTATGGCGGCTGTGCGGTATAAAGAACTCATCGTCAAATCCACGGAATAAAGGATGTCTTTTGTTTAACGCAGTGTGCTTAAATACACCAAAAAGTTTTTCCGTTAATGGCTTCTTCTCTACACCATAGAAATGATACAATGCAGCTTGAGACGCCCAACAGATATACAAACTTGATGTTACATGGGTCCTTGCCCAGTCGAATATGGTCTGAATTTCATCCCAGTAGGTCACTTCCTCAAAAGCAACCATTTCAACTGGAGCCCCCGTAATAATCATTCCGTCGTAGAAATTCTCCTTAACCTCGGTCAAGCTCTTGTAAAACATTTCCAAATGCTCTTCGGGGGTATTCTTTGAAACATGCGTTTCAAGTCGCAAAAATTCCATTTCCACCTGCAAAGGATTATTTGACAGCAAACGAATAAAATCTGTCTCTGTCGTAATTTTAAGCGGCATTAAGTTCAGTACCAAAACACGAAGCGGTCTGATATCCTGCTCATTTGCTCTTAAATCACTCATGACAAATATATTCTCCTTTTTCAACAGCTCAATGGCAGGAAGGTTATTAGGAAGTTTGACCGGCATAGATAATTTCTCCTTATACAATTAGCATGCAAAATTAGCAAGAAAATGCCATAAATGCTAAATGAAACATAAATTATCTTCCATTATATTGTTATAGTCTCCAAGACCAAAAGCTATTCCTTGCTTAAATCCAATAGGGATTTTCTGAATTTCTGCGACCCAAAGTTCATTCCACCTACGTGTTTAATGACCAGCTTACCAGCCTTATCCAAAATAATCGTTGTTGGTATGCTTGTGGTACTCAATTCTTTGGGTAAAGCCGAATTTAATTGATAGACCGGTAGACTATATTTTCTTTTCGCCATAAACTTCCGCGAAGCGCTAAGATTTCCATCGATATCGACAGCCAAAATAACAATAGCATCGTTGCCCTTAAAGTCCTTATAGAGTTGATCCAAGGAAGGCATCTCAGCAAGACATGGTGGACACCATGTCGCCCATAAATTAATAACCACAACTTTTCCTTTGAGCTGGTTTAGGCTCAATATATTGTTTTTACTGTCCCTAAAACTAAGATTGTATCCTTCGGTTCTGCTCTTATTCTCCTCCTCGACCACACAATGCTTGCTTGCTTTAACCAAAAATGGATTGCAAAACAACAAACTAACCAATAAAAGGAGACTATAATTTACTTTTTTTGTCATATAACACTTTAACTAAGCTTAAACATTACCATAACGTTTGTATCCTAATTTGATTGCTTTTATAGCAGAAAATTAATCGAATTTTTTCACGCGTTTTTTTAACGGATTTTTCAGCGGCAATGGAGGTTTAAAATTCGGTGTTAGAATACGAAAGCGAAAAGGTAAGTGTAAAAGATATTACAAACAAATTTAGGGATATGTATATTATATAGTATGAAAATAAGTAAATGAATATGAGCAAAGAGAAATCAATACAAGAAATTGAAATTAACGGCAAAGTTTACCAGTATAGTTCTATTAAAGATCTCCCTCAAGGTAATGTTATGCACCTACCGTTCAGCATCCGGATACTACTGGAAAATGTATTGCGAAACCATGATGGATTCAGTATCACAGACGAGCATGTCAATACCCTGATTCATTGGACTCCACAACCTGTTGACAAAGATATCCCCTTCAAACCGGCCAGAATTTTAATGCAGGATTTCACCGGAGTACCTGCTGTAGTCGATATGGCATCACTACGTGCCGAATTTATCCGTCATGGCAAGGATGGACAAAAAATAAATCCTGCTATCCCGGTGGATCTGGTCATTGATCATTCCGTTCAGGTCGACTACTTTGGTACACAGTACTCGTATGACAAGAATGTCGAGTTGGAATATGAACGCAACCGTGAGCGTTATGAACTCCTTAAATGGGCACAGAAAGGATTAAAAAATTTTACCGTTGTTCCCCCAGGTATGGGTATCTGCCATCAGGTCAACTTGGAATATCTTGCCAAAGGAGTCATTGAACGTGACAATTGGCTTTTTCCTGACACATTAGTAGGGACAGATTCGCATACACCAATGGTCAATGGTATTGGTGTATTAGGTTGGGGAGTTGGTGGTATTGAGGCCGAGGCAGCCATGCTTGGACAACCCATCTTTTTCACCTGCCCCGAGGTTATCGGCCTTAAACTTACGGGCAAAATACCAGCGACATGCACCGCGACGGACATGGTTCTTTCCATCACAAAAATACTTCGTGATACAGGTGTTGTGGGCAAATTTGTTGAAGTATTTGGCGATGGATTGGACAGCCTTTCGGTGACAGATCGTGCGACAATATCCAATATGTCACCAGAATTCGGCTGTACGGTTACCTATTTTCCGATCGATGACCGAACCCTTGAATACATGCATAGCACCAATCGAAGTGCCGAACAGATTAAAATTGTTGAAGATTATTGTAAAAGCAATTTACTTTGGCGGACAGGCAAGGAAGAAATTCAATATTCGTCGGTTGTTGAATTCAATTTATCAAGTCTGGAGCCAACTGTATCCGGCCCTAAGCGACCTCAGGATAAAATTCTTGTGAAAGATCTAAAAACTACATTTTCACATCTCTTGGATAGCGAACACCATCGACAGTATATCCCTGTTCTACAGCGATCGGAATCTGCTTGGCTTGCCGACGGCGGGTCTGGTACGGAGTTTACCTTTGGTAAGGTACCTATTGAACATGATTCACCGCATGAAGTTATCCAAGAGTCTATTCATGCTGTGCGCATCAAGCACAATCATAAAGAATATATTGTCAGTGATGGCAGTATTGCCATTGCCGCCATAACAAGCTGTACCAATACGTCGAACCCTACTGTGATGATCGGCGCAGGATTATTGGCCCGTAACGCTATCGAGCGTGGACTGCGGACCAAATCCTGGGTAAAGACCTCCTTAGCCCCTGGTTCAAAAGTCGTTACACAATACCTTGAAAGATCAGGACTTAGTGCTGATCTCGATGCCCTGCGTTTTCACACGGTGGGTTACGGTTGTACCTCCTGTATTGGAAACTCGGGTCCTCTTCCACCACAAATAGCAGAGGCAGTGGAAAAAGGTGAACTCATTGTCGCATCGGTATTGTCTGGTAACCGAAATTTTGAGGCGCGTGTGCATCCTCAGGTAAAAATGAACTTTTTAATGTCGCCGATGCTTGTTGTTGCCTATGCGTTAGTCGGAAGAGTTGATATTAATCTTTTGGAGGAGCCGCTCGACTACGACCCGAATGGTGAGCCCGTATATCTGAAAGATATTTGGCCGAGCCGCGAGGATATTATGGAAACCGTCAATGCCTGCGTCAAACAATCGGATTTTCAAGAAGTTTATGATGTCATCTTCGATGGTTCAACAGACTGGCAAGAACTTGAAGTGAATCTGGATCAAAATTACCAGTGGGACAACACGTCTACCTACATTAAAGAATCACCTTTTTTTGAAAATTTACAGGCTGTACCAAATCCGATACAAGACATCCAAAATGCAAGGGTGTTACTTTATCTTGGTGATTCGGTTACAACGGATCATATCTCACCTGCAGGGTCATTCAAAGAAGAAACTGCGGCTGGGCAATACCTCAGCGCACATCAGGTAAGTAAAGAAGATTTTAATTCGTATGGATCTAGACGTGGGAACCACGAAGTTATGATGCGTGGAACATTTGCCAATGTGCGTATTAAAAACAAAATTACTGATCGTGAAGGTGGATTTAGCCGTTATTTCCCAAGCAATGAGGTGAAGACGGTATATGAAACCGCAATGGAATATCGAAAAAACAACACTGCACTCATTGTGCTGGCAGGAAAAGAGTATGGTTCGGGCTCCTCAAGAGATTGGGCTGCAAAGGGAACATTCCTGCTCGGCGTACGGGCGGTTATTGCTGAAAGTTTTGAGCGTATTCACCGAAGTAATCTTGTCGGTATGGGGGTAGCACCACTTGTGTTTATCAATGACGAAAATGCAGAGAAATTAGGACTAGATGGAACAGAAGTCTATAGCATCACGGGACTTGCGAACGATTTAACACCCCATAAACTCCTCTCGGTAAAGGCGGTGCATGACAATGGAAAAACAACCACATTTCAAGTGAAAGCAAGACTCGATTCTGCCATTGAAATCGAGTATTTTAAGAATGACGGTATTCTGCAATATGTGCTACGGCAATATTTAAAAAACAACTAATATTCGGCAAATTGAAGAATCGAAATAGCTAAAAAAGTAAAGGGCACTCTATAGAGTGCCCTTTAACAACTATATTAAAACCTACCAGAGTTCTACAATACTTCAGTCTTGCCCCCAGAATTATGTTTTATGGCTATGCCAAATATAGTTGGAAAAAATTACCCTTTTTATCCCTGAAATCAGGTATTTTGCATATAATCGGATGTAGCGCATTCACTTCATTTTAAAGTAAAATCATTCGGGAGAATTGTTTATTTTCGCTAAGATCAATGCCAACAGCATACAGAATGAAAGAACTTATCGAACAAACAATCACGAAAAAAACATGGACTCCTGAACTGAAACAAGTTCAGGAATTCTACAAATGCACCTTTGAGCAATGTGATTTTCAGAGCGCGGAACTGTTAGACCTCATTTTCACAAATTGTGAATTTAAATCGTGTAATCTTTCCAACGTCAGTCTGAAGGGCACACAACTAGATCATGTTGTCTTTAATGACTGCAAAATGCTAGGTATACACTTTAATGAATGTAGTTCATTTTCCTTTCATGTTAATTTCAGCAACTCGGTATTGGATTACTCCTCTTTTTTTGAACGAAATATAAAGAAATTTCAGTTTGATCACTGTTCGTTGCAACATGTGGATTTTGAACGAGCTAATCTGCAACAGGCGGTGTTTAGAAAAGCGAATTTGTTAAATGCCCGTTTTATACAAAGCAATCTCGAAGGCTGTGATTTTCGGTCCTCCATCAACATCCAGCTCGATCCCGAGGCCAATCGCATGAAAAAAAGTAAATTTGGTCGGGAACAGCTGCCTGGACTATTGCTTAAATATCAGTTGGCCATCGATTAAATCTCAGAATGGGGTTTGATAAGGGCCTGAAGATCGTTGCATGAGATCGGCTCGATTTCGATTTATCATTAAATAACGGATTTCAGGGATATAACACCTTACATTGAATCAGGATATTTGTCTTTCAAAGTTTAAGAAGATGAAAAAAATATCCCTATCGTTCGTAGCTATCTTGGCGGCCAGCAGCATGTCGTTTGCACAAATCAATAAAGCATTCAAGATCAACTATGCCATTACCTATTCCGTCGATCCCAGCGAAGAAGCGCAAGCAGCTCCAGTTTCTGTCTACGAAGCTTATGTTAACAATGATAAAATAAAAGTTGTATCGGCTTCCGGAGACGGCGAAGAGTCCATCTTTCTCGTTAAAAAAAATGAAGAGCAATCGGTTATATTATACCCAGGACTGGCAAAATATGTCGTGAAAGAAAATGAGCTTAGCTCACATGCGATCAAACTCGTCCCAAACCAGACGAAAATGATCGCTGGTTATCCCTGCAAACTAGCGCAGGTAGAAATTCCTATTTCGGAAGATAACGCGGAAAACAGTACCCTATCGATTTGGTATAGCGATAAACTGCCAGTCGCCTATTGGGAGGGCTTTGATCTGTTCAAAAAAATACCTGGGGCTGTGCTGCAGCTAACAACACCGCTTGGCATGAATATGATTGCGCAGAACATCACCGATAGCCAACTGGACGAAAAGGATTTTATTGTACCTGAGGATTATGAACAAGTAGCATCCATTTATGATGACGAAGAGGATGCGGAAGATAGCAACCAGATTGCTGAAAATCTCTATTTATTTGAAGATGCTGCAACTAGCCTTTTGGGGGTAAAAGACGGCGATGAAAAAACAATTGTGCCAGCACAATACCTTTACATTGCTCCATTTGTTGGCGACCTGAGTATAGTTCAATATAAAGATGAAAAATATGGTGCCATTAATCTCACCGGTAAACCAATCCTCCCCTTCCGATACGATTATTTAGGTTACGATGACCATCTTGGCCAACTGGTTTTTGGACTAAACGAAAAATATGGGGTCATGGATAAGTCTGGTAAAATTTTGATCCCAGCAAATTATGATATGATATCATTCATTAACGGGGGCTATGCTGTATTTCAAGTGAAAGATAAATATGGCATATTGAATCAAGCGGGTAAAATAATTGTCCCGGCAACGTATAGCTTTATTTCTGAAAACAATGCAACGCATTTCGTCAGCATTGAAAACGACAAGTATAATCTTACTGATATTAAGACCAATAAAATCGTTGCGCCCGACTACGATTTGATTTCAATTACCGAAGAACCCAATCTTTTCCTTGCAAGCAAAGGTGGAAAGTATGGGTATTTAGATGGTCAGGGAAAAGTTGCAATACCATTTATATACAGTGGAGCTACCTCGTTCAGCGATGGCGTGGCTTCTGTTTCATTAGCGGATTCGGACGATGTAATTTTGATTAATACAAAAGGCGAACGTGTGGAAATAGATGCTGCGGCAGAGGCAACAGATATAATTTAAACATCAGCAACCAAAAAAGGCAACAGATCTATCTGTTGCCTTTTTGGTTGCTGATCATCAATGATCAGTATAAGGTTATTTTTTCTTTTTAAACAGCATTTTGCCGATCGTAAATAAAATCACCACAATTATGCCTCCACCTAGGCCAAATAACAGCTCTTTTAGCATGCTTGGCAGAGCGGGTAGCGCGTGATGTAAGAAATCAATATAATGCGCAAATATTCCGCCTGAAACTAAAATTAAAGCAAATGTACCAACCACAGCCAATAACTTGATAACAAAAGGCAGTGCGCGGACTAAAAAACGACCTAAACTCGCTACAGGGCCTTTCTCACGGGAGGTTTTAATCAATTTATAACCCGCATCGTCCATCCGAACGATAAGTGCCACAATACCATAGACTCCAACTGTGGCTAAAAAAGCAACAACCGAAACCGTAATAATTTGTAAGGACAAGCTTTTTCCAAGAACTGTTCCTAAAGCGATAATGACGATCTCCACGGAAAGAATAAAATCTGTCGTGATAGCCGATTTTACCTTCGCTTTTTCAACAGCAACTGAGTTTTCAGCAACGACAGTCTCTACTTTCGTTTCTTCTGTAGCATGTTTGCGGTGAAACAGGTATTCAATAATCTTTTCAACACCTTCAAAAGCAAGGTAGAAACCACCCAAAATTAAAATATATTTGATGGCAATTGGAAAAAAGACGTTCAGTAATAAAGCAATAGGTACAATGATCAACTTATTGAGCAGCGAACCCTTTGTAATTGCCCATAAAACTGGGAGCTCACGTGAAGCCAAAAAACCAGTCGCTTTCTCTGCATTTACCGCTAAATCGTCACCTAAGATTCCAGCAGTTTTTTTTGTTGCGATTTTGCTCGCCACTGCTACATCATCCATCAACGCTGCAATATCATCTAGTATTGCAAATATTCCTGAAGCCATATTTATATAAAAATTGAACGTAAAAATATAAATTTAATTCAATTTTGAACTAAAGAATTTAATCCATTTGTAATATTAAGCTACATTACATTTGATTTAAATACGTAATTTTAATACCACAAGGACAACCGTTATGAAAAATTCACTTACACTGCAGGAACAGTCAATGCTACTTGAAACACTAAAACAAAGGTTTCAGAAATTTCCTAAAAGACATCCACAGATCAGTTGGGATGATGTTGCGCATAAATTACTTGAAAATCCCAAGAAATTGTGGAGCTTGTTCCAAATGGAAAAGAGCGCTGGCGAACCCGACCTTATTCTGATTGATGCAAACAAAGAACAGTATGCTTTTGTGGATTGTGCTGAAGAAAGTCCCAAAGGAAGAAGAAGCCTCTGTTTTGACCAAAGAGCCATGGATGAAAGGAAAGAAAACAAGCCTATTGGGAATGCTGTGGAAGAAGCTAAGAAAATGGGGACTGAGCTACTAAATGAAGAACAATATCGCCAACTTCAACAATTAGGTGAATTTGATTTAAAAACTTCCAGCTGGATACAAACACCAGATGCCATCCGCAAGCTTGGAGGTGCCTTATTCTGTGACCGACGTTACAACCAAGTCTTTACCTATCATAATGGCGCAATCTCCTATTATGCCGCACGTGGATTTCGCTGCATACTTTTTCTTTAAAAGTCCCTAACCTTCAAAATTTAAAACCTATATGAAAACAATTGTAATAGCCACCCTGCTCTTTTGCTGGGGAGCTGCCCAACCGCTTTTTTCACAAGTATCTTTTCCATCGTTCTTGGAAGGGACATGGAAGGTGGACAATAAAGAGCAATACGAACAATGGGATCGTATAAATGAACACGAATTAAAGGGACTTTCCTATACGTTGAAAAATGGGCAAAAGATCGTCAGTGAATACCTAAAATTGACCAAAATAAAGGATAAAGTTGTATACACAGCACTGGTCATCGGACAAAACCATGGAAAAGAAGTCAATTTTGAGCTAAGTTATCAGGATAGTACCTATTCGTTTATCAATGAGGCCCATGATTTCCCCAATTACATTCGGTACACACCAGTCGCCACAAACCGACTTCACATTGTAGTGGAAGGAAAATCGGGAAGAGCCAGGTCTTTTTATGCGAGCAGAATTGCACCGACCACGACTGAAGGAAACCCAAATTACGATCAAGAGCTCGCAAAAAAATTGGGGGCTGATGATTATGGAATGAAATCCTACATCTTTGTCCTCCTCAAAACTGGCGAGAATAAAACAACAGACAAACAATTCATTAATGAATGTTTCAAAGGTCACATGGAAAATATCAATCGTCTCGTAAAAAATGGGCAATTGATTGTTGCTGGCCCATTTGGAAAAAATGACGACAACTTTCGGGGCCTTTTTATCTTAAATAACATGGCTTCAACTGATGCGGCAAAGCATATTTTAGAGAACGATCCAGCGATAAAAAACGGCCTCTTAGAAGCTTCGTTTTACCCCTGGTATGGTTCAGCTGCCTTGGCAGAATATCTGTCCCAAGTAGATAAAATCTGGAAAAAACAACATTAGCCCTTTGGTCATGACATAGGGTTGTCATTGGCCGATCTAACTTTGGGGAAAACTAAGCGAAATGAATAATAAAATAATCCCTTCATTCAGTATAATAGGTCTTGCCATCCGTACAAGCAACCAAAATGGGCAGGCGGCGAAAGACATTCCAGAACTTTGGGCCCGCTTTTTTAAAGAAGATGTGTTGAGCCGTATTCCCAACAAGATATCCAGCGAACTCTATTGTATCTATACCGAATATGAAAAAGATCACACATTGCCTTATACGACTTTATTAGGCTGTAAAGTCAGCAATCTTGAAGAACTACCCGAAGACTTGGACGGTATTAATATCGCTGAAAACCATTACCGACATTTTACAGCAGAAGGAAATTTGGAAGATGGCATCGTTTATGAAACTTGGCAAAGGATATGGCGTTCGGATTTACCCAGAACGTATGCCGCAGACCTCGAAATATATGGCGAAAAAGCCCAAAACCCACACGATGCAAAGGTGGATATATACATAGGCATTCATTAGGGTCTTTATCGTAACAAAACGTATGTGTTAAGGTATTTATCGTTTATTTTAAACTAAATAACCCTTACCTTTGTGTCGATTTAAAGAAAAACATGATGCAAGGCAATACGACATACAGAAAAAAAGTTGTTCGATATAGCTATCTAAAATTAATTGGAAGTTCAGCGCTCGTCAGTATCGTTTGTTGTGTATTGGCATACAGCCTCAAACACAGCACAGCTTATGTACAGGAAGAATTGTTTGAAAGTGTATCTTCCTGGGATGCCAAACTTTTTATTGTTTTACCCAGCATAGGTATTACAGCGATTTACTTCTTACGGAAATACGCTTTTCAAAACAGAAAAAACAAAGGGATCAAAGAAATTTATACGACACTAGAAACAAGAAAAGACCATTTACCTTTTTTTAAGATTCCTTCACATTATATCAATGGTTTTCTAACGGTAGTTTTTGGTGGGTCAACCGGTGTTGAAGTTTCTACAGTTGTTGCATCAGCCACGGTGGGTAACCAAGCGTATAAGCGATTACATCCAGCTTGGGCTTACAAAACCGAGTTGATCTGCGCTGGCGTAATCGCTGGAGTCACCCTGTTGTTTGGAAGTGCATTGGGTGGTTTTCTTTTTGCTTTTGAGGTAATTGCACGCAGATATAACAAGACCTTGCTCATTAGCGGACTAACTTCAATGGCCCTGGCTTCCGTATTTGTCTATTATCTTGACGCAAGTCCTTTGTTTACATTTGAGGTAAAAGCATGGCGATGGCAAGCGATCCCTTTTGTCGCTATTTTGGGATTGATTGGCGGGATTTTAGCATTATATTTTACTAAAACGGTAATTTATGCGAAGTCCTATTTTGCAGGCATAAAAAGTAATTTTATCCGTGTCAACTTGGGTGCAATCACCGTTGGAACATTTATCTTTTTCTTACCGGTACTCTATGGCGACAGCTATCATGGTCTTGGAGAGGTTCTAAAAAGCAGTCTGCATGATTCTGTCAATTTACTTTACTTTCTTCCGTTGATCCTGCTTGTTCTCTTAAAACCTTTTGTGGCTTCTCTGACGCTAGGTGCTGGTGGTGACGGCGGCGTTTTTGCCCCCAGTATTGTTACAGGTGCATTGTTAGGCGTTTTGTTTGCACAGCTTTGCAACCATTATCTAGGCACACAATTGGTGGTTATTAATTTTGCCCTTTTTGGTGCTGCAGCAATGCTTTCTGCGGCTATACATGCACCTTTCACGGCGATCTTTATTATTGCAAGCCTTGTTCCTTCCGGATATTTATTACTAGCCCCCCTACTCATCAGCAGTTTTATTGCGAAAACGCTAGCTAAAAAACTATATCCTTATAACGTATACACCTATAAGGAAGTGGCGACGGCCAGGTAATCAAAAGAAATTAAATACGAAAGCGGCTCAGACATCAATCTGAGCCGCTTTTTCTTGCCATTAGTCTTCTCTGCTCCCATCATCTGCCATGCGGACAATCTTGGGCGAAAATTTTGCCACGACATCAACAAGATCTTTTTGTGAAGCCATGACAGTGTGGATGTCTTTATAGGCCATCGGCGCTTCATCCATCCCTGCTCCAAGCAGCATAACACCTTGATCTTTAAGCATCGCATGAAGGTCATGGGAAGATAAGGTTTTAATCGCTTGTGTACGGCTCATCAGTCGACCTGCCCCATGAGATGCCGATTGTATAGCATTCGACTCCCCTTTTCCGCGAACCAAAAACCCTGGTGTCGCCATGGAGCCCGGAATAATCCCCATTACCCCTTTTGCAGCGGGCGTCGCACCCTTTCGGTGTACAATAACATCTTGACCATTCCAAGTTTCCTTCCATGCAAAATTGTGGTGATTTTCAACTTTCGCCAACAATTCAGCTCCTAAAGCCAACGTGATCTTGTCATGGATCACTTCGTGGCAGGCTGACGCATAATCGCCAGCGAGATTCATGGCCAGCCAATACTCCTGTCCCTCATGGCTATCCAGGTCCAAATAAGCCAGATTTTCCGCTTGATAAGGTAACTTACACAGGGATTTGGCCAGCTTGGTATAATGTGCTGCTAGGGTAGCGCCCATTCCTCTTGAACCCGAATGTGTCAACAAACCCAAATAACTGCCGCTATCAATGTTTAAAACCTCATCTCTTTCCTCAAATTCGACTATACCAAATTCCACAAAATGATTCCCCCCACCGGAAGAGCCCAATTGGGTCCAGGCTTTATCCTTCAAGGAGGAAAGTAAACTATTCTCATTGAATAATTTGTTTTCCAGTACAGCATGATCTACGCGTTCATGTCTCAGGTATCCATTACCAGCCCCAAATTTACTGTTTCGTAGAATAATATCTTTCAGCGTCATTATATTGTGCTCCACAAATGAACCCGGTAGATCAAAGATGGACAAAGCCATGCGACAGCCAATATCGACACCAACACCATAAGGGATCACGGCATTATTTGTCGCCAGAACTCCTCCGATTGGCAATCCGTATCCTTGATGGGCGTCTGGCATCAATGCTCCGGCAACCGAAACTGGTAATTTCATGGCGATATTCATCTGTGCTTTCGCCCCTGTTTCAATTTCAGACGAACCGTAAATGGTATAATCCGCCGGGTTTTCGTTCAAGACAATTAATGACTTGTCAATTGCCTCTTGCCCAAGCAGAGCACTCGCTAAAATTCCGAAAACAGCATCATCAGAATAGCTGGTCGGATTTTCCAAAACAGCTTTAAACTTTTCAAGCATTTCTGCCCGCGTAAAACCGTGTCTTTTACTGTTGATCTTCAGTGCTACTCCCAAGCTATGATTTTCTTTATATCCCAAAGCAATTAAGTCATTGCCGTTTATTCTCTTATTTTCCATTTTCTTACTTTCTAATTTATAGAGTAGCTTTACAAATCCTCCAAAGCAGGTAACAACAGCTCTTTACGTTGCTACCTGCACCTCTTTCAATTTAATAATCTTTTATTTCACAAACAATTGTTTGAGTTGGTCAACAATCTGTCCATTTCCGGAAACCGAAATCGTATTGATCTTTTCTGCGATCTTTTCGACATATTCCATTTCCTTCAACTTAAACAACATACTGTTTTCTTCCATCAGTTTCGCCGTATTCAACAGACTCCGTGTCGAAGCGGTCTCTTCGCGACGCATGATGCTATTTGCCTGCGCCCTCTTCTCTGCAATCAACACCTGGTTCATGATGTCCCGCACATCCCCTGGTAAAATAACATCTTTAACACCGCAGGTCAACAGTGTTAGTCCCATGCTCGCAACCTGTTGTAATGTATTTTCTAAGATATAGCCTTGTATTTCAGTCTTCCGCTCCATCAGCTCGTCTAACGTCATCTGCCCGATATAGGACCGTAGGGTCAACTGCATCAACGAATACAATTGCTTCTCGTGGTCTTTATTATTCAATAGTGCTTTGACAATATCCACAATCTGATATTGCAGCGTGAAATTGATTCTGATCTGTGCTTTATCTTTAGACAAGATCTCCTGTCCTACCACCTCCAAGGTCAAAACCCGCATATCAGCTTTTGAAATCGCTATGGTTTTTGCATTCTTCCACCAATAATACGTTCCCGACTTCAAGATATCCACAAACACACCGTCTACAAAAAGCAGGGCTTTCTCATTTGGTTCAATTTTATACTGACGTACATAATAGCTCAAACTCTGTTTCTCCAACAACTGACGATTTAAAGATGCCGGAACCTCAATCTCCGCAATGTCTTCCAGTTGAAATCTGCGTTCACGCAATTCCTTCCAAAAAACATGTCTGCCGGAGGCTAACGTCTTTTCGAAATTATTATTCAAAAAAACAAGACAAATCTCCGTATCGCCCACCTCAACGATGTCAACCAATTCACTAAAACCTGCCAACTGCAAAAGCACATCGATATTACGATCGGAAGGAAATGAATGAGTAGTTGTATATTTCTCCAGTTTTTCACCAAATCCCAACCAATAGTTACCGGATTTTAAAACACGGACCACCATATTGTTTTTAATAACCAATCCGATTTCCGCTGTAGTTATCTGTACTCTTTTCATTTGTATATTCTTTTAAATTTTCATTATTGCTATTATAAAACCTGCTATTTTTTATCCCTTGACCTCAAGCGGGATTCAAAAGCCCAAGTATCCGCTTTTAAAATCAAAAGTCGGTGAACAAATACCCCATCTTATTGGTCACGACTTTTTAGTATAAATTCAAATACCACATCTTAGGAATCTCAGGCCATCAATCAATTGCATAGTCGCATGAAAACAGCGCATAAGCAGGATAAAAAGATAGCAAGCTTCTACCAAATGACCTTTTTAAAGAAGGTCTTAACTTTGAATGTCCGAATGGACAGTTCGGTGCAATACCCTTATGCTATTCCATCCGAAAATGGAAGTGGGATTCGAACCCACACGATTGAGCTGTTGTTCTACCCAGACTGAACTATCCTGATTGCTCAGGAGTAGGAATCGAACCTACGACCCACAACTATCTGCTCTGCTCTACCCTTGAGCTACCTTTTTACGGGAGAGGACTCGAACCTCTAACACGAGCACTTTCCTTTCAACTTCTCGTTTTATCAGTATATTGATTCTCATAGAGAACAATACTAACCTGCTATACTGAAACAGGTGACCAGGATGCCACTGAAGAAGAAAGGCTTCTTTAATACTTCATCAAGAAGTATATATCTTAAAGCTATTCGCTATAATTTCATCAAAGAACGTTTGTCATTGTTGACATTACAAATATCGTTGGGTTAATGCGCAGGGAATTTGCGTAGAAAAAAAAAGAAGTAAAAAAAATATAGAGAAAACATAAAATGCTGTTATACAGCAATTAAAAATAAATAATTAGCATCAGAAAGAAACAAGGGACTCTTAACTACGCAGATGTATTGCGTTTATACGCCACACGATCGGCACACAGAGCTTTGCTTTATTTCAACAAGAATGGGAAATAGGATTTTTTGGTAAATATGCTGTAGAAATATAGCGGTAATCCGTGATCGTGTTATGGGATTTATATCCTAATTTTACACCCAAATAAAAGACGATATCAAAAGATGAAAAGTTTGTATGCAACAATACTGCTGTTTTACATGCTAGCGAGCTGTATAAATCCAACGAAAAACCATAAAAGCACTGCAGTGGAACATCCTGCAAAGCAGGTTTTAATCAACGACGGCACAGGCACAGCGAAGCAAAACACGACAATTGCTCAGCATCAGCAAGCGGAAGATTGGTTAAAAGCGATTTTTAAATGTAAAAGTTCTGCATCCGGCAAATATTGTTACTATCTGGACAAAGAAGATGCCTTATGTACCAAACGCTTTCAGGCGTTCTTAAAAGATGCCAATGAAATTTACGGGCCATCTAACCTCACAGATGAAGAACTGCTCAAAGCTGAAGCAGCTTACAAAGCTAAATGGGAAAAAATCTATCCCTTATATACAGCGGAAACCTGGTTATTTGGAAGAGGTAATGACGACGCATTGGATATCAAGGATGTTAAAATCGACAAAATAACGGAGAGCAAGTTTATCGTATTTATTGATTACGGCGATAATATCCGAACCAAAAACGAGGTTCAATTGGTCCATGAACAAGGTTCTTATAAAATAGACTACTGCAAGACGACTTTCCTACATTAACCGTAATCCCTCCTAAAAAATGAGCATGCCAATTCCCCAGACGATAAATTGGCATGTCGCATGTTCTTATTATGCGCTATTTTAATCAAGCTTGTGAACTATTGTTCCATTTGACGAGATTTCCCTGATGAATAAGCCCATGGACGGTCGAGATCCGAGAAACTGCTTCTGCTGAACAACTCGCGTCGACAAAAAGAAGGCTAGCATCATCTCCTACTTTCGGCCATACCGAATTCCCGTGGTCATCAAGCGGAATTTTGCCATTGGTCGCATAACGAAGGCAACGAGATAGCTCGAATTCAGTTTCATAACCATATAATTGCGCGGCTAGATTGGCTTTCTGAAGCATATTACCACTACCAAAAGTACCCCAATGATCCTGAACATTGTCGTTCCCCACAAAAACTTCCACTCCCGCCTTCTTCAGTTCCCGAAATGGCATCAACATATTGCGGAAAGGAACCGAACTGCATATACCGACTTTCGCTTCTGCCAGTCGTTCGGCCATGTGTTCTAAGTCTTTTTTCGGCAGGTAGCCTAAGGCGAAAGCATGACTGATAAATGTGCGTCCCTGTAATGCAGGGTTTTCCAATGCTTTATCAATCAAATATTCCATAGTCTTAACACCTGATTCTCCACCTTCATGCAAGTGGATATCGATTCCCTTGTTATTGTCCAATGCAAGTCGAACCGTCAAGTCCATCGGTTTCTCGATACTGCCGTCAATACTAAAGGGATCCAAACCACCGATAAAATCCACCTGTTCCCATTTTGCAACTTCCTCCATTAGCTTAGCGGATTCTGTATAGAATAGACCATGTTGGGGGAATGCGACCAGTTCTGCAGCAAAGGAATACTTTAAATGTTCCAGTGCCTGTAACAGATGTTCCAATGACTTCGTCCCCGATGTTGGGTCTACATTAAAATGTGCGCGCGCAAAATTTGTTCCGTAGCCCTGCAATAGCGCAATCAATTTTTCGGCACGTTCGACAGAGGTTTTCAACAATTCAGGAATGATGATCTGTTCCTTGGCAATCATATCTTTTACAGTCCTGTTTTTTGGAAATACCGCCTTCCAGGGCAGGCCGTATAAAGTTTTATCTAAATGAATGTGCATGTCACGGAATGGCGGTAAGGCCAATTTACCTTTCATGTCAAAGCCTTTTCCGTCAATCCCCGATTGCGCTGGCTCTATATTTTTTATTTTATTTGCCTCGATTTGAATATCAAATAATGCCGTTTTCGTAGCAACAATTTCTTCCTTCTCATAAAGAAAGCCTGTTTCTAGTAATACGTTCCTCAACAAATAAGTATCTTGATTTTGATTGATTTCATTCATGCTTAAATCATTTTCACCAAAGCTAAGTGATTTGGGACAATGATCCTTGTACGAATTATCACAGCTTGTGTATAAATTATGGCTGCGCTTTAAACTGACTTGGTGTCATATTTGTATGGCATTTAAAAAACTTGCTGAAGCTTGCATTATCATAAAATCCTAGATCAAAGACAATAGCTTTGATCGTTTTATCCGAAATTTTAAGCAAGCGCTTTGCTTCCAATAACACGCGTTCCTGAATCAAAAATGAAGCTGACTTGTGTAACACCCGATTACTTAACACATTCAGATAGTTTGCGGATATATTTAGCTTCTCGGCATAAAAAGCAACGGATTTTTCACTTTTATACCATTCATCGATAAGCTGAACAAATTTTGCCACAATCGGATTATCCTGATGTTGTTCATAATCATGATAATTATCCTGAACGATCTTGCTAATCAGAAGGGCAATTACTTTAACCCGCGCGTAAATCAATTCCCATAGGATATGGTCGTCCGCTAGATCAGCTGCAATTGCTTTAAATTCTGCTAATAGCGACTGAAAGTGGATCGCTGAAAGATCAATGACCAAATGCTTTAGATAATAAGAAATAGGAAATCGCAATGCAGGTAATAAGCTTTCGAACCAACGTCTGCTGATCATGAGCTGCAATGCATGGGTCGAGTCGTCCATCTTCCACTGATGTACCTGACCTGGAAAAACGAGATGTAATTGATTACATCCAAGCGTAAAGTGATCGAAGTCTATGGTATGCGTACCTCCAGACTCTTCAAATAATAAGAGAATAAAAAAATCATGTTTATGCGGTTCATTAATTTCCCGAGGACCAATAAGTTCGTGAAAAAGCAGGTCACAATCCGCAATAATCCCTTCCTGGAATTTTTGCAGATCTAGTATTGGAAAATGGTCGTTGGGTTGATACATAAACAGTATTCCAAAGATAGTATCTAAATATTAAAACAAAAAACAAAAGCTAGTGAGAGCTGGTAACAATACTAAAAATTACTTCCAACTTATGACCAGCTTCGTACTGTAAACACAGTGAGTCCACAGTAAGTCCACGTTGAGTCCACCTTTTTTATGTGCAATTACCGTGGCTTCATCGTACAGACATACTGCTTACAGTCCGAAGTTGATTACTAATAGGCTATCATTTTTTCTAACGAAGCCCTTAAGCTTGCCCGCAATTATTGACAGAAATTGTTACGATTATCATTATTGATTAATATCAAAAAAACGTTACTTTGAAATAGTTTATAGGGTCTGATTTAGGTCGAATGCCTATGCCTCATTTCCAACTTAAGATCGAAACATGCAAATTGAAATAGGGAGTATATTTTACGAAATAGTACTTTGGAATAAAGATTACATCCAGATTCTAGGTAGTTCATCACCCTATCGTGTATATGCTCCAGCGCATTGCGATGTTGCTTTCCTCAAAGAGTACATTAAGCTAAATCCTCCAGAAAATAAATCGGAAGATTCATCCTATTCCTATCTGGAAGATCCCTACTACCTATTTGGAAAACCTTATTTGGTCAAGATTTATCCGTCCGCAATGCTACCAACTGTTGAATTGACAGCAACGAGCATATGTGTATATCAAAAGAAGAACACAAATACCTTGAACTTACTGTACAAATGGTGCCAGGAATTACTCTACCATGAAGTCGTCAAGCAAATTGCTTACTGGGAGGAGCAATTGGATATATATGATGTGGCAACAGTAACCATCCGTAAACTACCCAAAAGTGATTTTAGAATCGTTGAAGGTGGATTTCAATTTTCAAATCGACTCATAGATTTTAAAAAAGAACACATCAATCTAATTATTCTAAAGGCTTTCTGTAAATTTGCGGATAAGACCCGAAAGGAAACAGAAGCAATTTTCAATCTATATATCCCAAACTGGAGAGATCTTTATTAGCACACTATAATAAAATGGCAGAAATTAGCATCAGAATAGCGATAGAAAAAGACAGTTTAATCATACCGTTCACCGATCAAGAGCTCCTACCATTCGTCGACAAACATCAGAAAGAAATCAATGATTACGTTATCGATCAATTGGAAGATAAAGATGGCGGCCCGCATTTAAGTGACTTTAGCGTCAACAGGCTGACTTTTTTTGCTGATCAGACAGGCGGCTCTTTTAGACTTCATTTTAAAATTGACCGTCAATTTTGCTGCAGTGATCTTTTATCTTGTCAAACGGATTATATAGACTTTAAATTCAATAAATCGAACAATACAATCACATTAACAGGAGGTTATATATCTTGGACAACTCAATAAAAGAGAGGCGAATACCCGAGCGTTATCAAGTTAATACAAGTTCATTTTCTTTCTATTGGTCGAGAGGTCTTGGCGTGGAATTGCTTCGCAAATTGCCGACTAAACCTTCGATCGCTGCTGCCGATCAATTTGTACCTTTACTCGATCAATTTGACAATAGCTGCGACCAGCTTGTCGAACAGCTCCACCTAAAAATTGGTTTCCCTCAAGGTCAACAACTGCTTAAAGATGCACTTGCAGGAAAGCCTATTGATGCCGCATACGAACCCATATTGCAGAATTTTCTACAGACATTGGATCTCAGTCCCTCTTGGTTAGATTGGGATAAAATAGAGCAAGGCATTGGCCTCAGCCAACGTTCGGGCTTATCAGGACTTGTCGTATTACGGGACTATGTCCTCATGGGGGGCTATGAATCCAGTGCCATCAATAAACCCCTAATTTTTACAGGTGCGTTAAAAAAAGGTGCTGTCAAAAGGCTCACCGAAACGGTCACCTTTTGGGTTGACGTCACAGGTAACAATGCACTGAAAAAGGGTAATATCGGCATTGAGGCCATCCTACTTACCCGATGTATCCATTCGTATGCTCGGTTAAATATTCTAAAGCACGGTCAGTGGCAAACAGAAAAATGGGGCATCCCTTTAAACACTTGGGATATGCTTGCGACCAACCTCGGATTCTCTCTTGTTTATCTAACAGGGCTAAAACGCATGAAATTCAATATATTGAAAAGCGAGGTTGATGGTTTATTCCATGTTTGGAAATTTATCGGGACATTGCTGGGCATTCCCACGCAATTGCTACCCGACAGTGAGGAGCAAGCTATTGAAGCGTTGTATTATTGGACGATGACCCAACAATCAAGAGATCAGGATAGTTTAGCCTTAGCAAAAGCGCTCATGGAAGAGCCCATTAAAGCAGCCTACCCCACAAACAAATGGGGACGAAAGCTTATGCGTGAAATTCATCTCTACTACAATCATTATCTATTGGGAGACTATTCGTGTTCATTACTTGGTTTAAGGAAAACGGTACTCGGTAAAATCGCTTATGTGAATATCTTAAAAAATAAAAAAGCAAATCATATGATCACCGACAGCCTATGGCGACAACAACAGATTGACAAAGGAAGAAAGATACACGAGGGTGTGAAACAAATCTATCTGAAATACAATTAACCAACATTGCGCTCGTAAGGCACCCGTGTCGCAATGGACCGTCCTAAGGTCAGTTCATCCACATATTCCAATTCACCACCAAAGGCTATACCGCGGGCAATGGTTGTAATTTTAACATCAAACTCACGCAATTTGCGATATAAATAAAAAATGGTGGTATCCCCTTCCATTGTTGCTGAAAGTGCCAGAATAACTTCATCCACCTCACCTCTTTGAATTCGATTGAGTAATCCCTCAATTTTTAGATCCGCAGGACCAATACCGTCCATTGGCGAAATTAACCCACCCAATACATGATATACACCTTGATAGGAATTTGTATTTTCAATGGCCATCACATCACGTGTATCTTCCACAACACAAATCAAGCTTTTATCACGTTTAAAGGAGGCACATATCTCACATATACTGTGATCCGAAATATTGAAACATTCCTGGCAATACTGAATATCTTCTTTCAAGCGATCAATAGCGGCTGTAAAACGGGCTACATCCGCATCGGATTGCTTCAGCAGATGCAAAACCAGTCGTAATGCTGTCTTTTGCCCTACGCCTGGTAGTTTTCCAAATTCAGCGACGGCATTCTCAAGAAGTTTAGAAGAAAAATTCATAATGCAAATGTAAGAATAATCAGAAAAAGTAGCTACTATTAAAAAAATAGCTATATTGTATTCCTTTTTGAAAAATTGGAATTTAGAATTAAATGTATAACGTTATATATGGACATTACAAAAGAAGATAAAATTATCCGCGCATTTGAAAACAAAACATGGCAGGAAATTAAAGTTAAGGACTCATGGCAGATTTTTAAAGTGATGTCAGAGTTTGTGGACGGATTTGAGAAATTGGCAAAAATTGGTCCCTGTGTATCGATATTTGGATCAGCACGTACGCCACGTGAACACAAATATTATCAAATGGCGGTCGATATTGCCAGTTTATTGACAGAACGCGGTTATGGTATTATCTCGGGCGGTGGACCTGGAATTATGGAAGCAGCCAATAAAGGTGCTTATGAATCCGGAGGAAAGTCTGTTGGTCTAAATATTGAATTACCATTTGAGCAGTTTCACAACAAATATATTGATCGCGACAAACTACTTGAATTCAAGTACTTTTTCGTCAGAAAAGTGATGTTCATGAAGTATTCTCAGGGTTATATTGTTATGCCAGGAGGCTTTGGAACCATGGATGAGCTTTTTGAAGCAATCACATTGATTCAAACCGGCAAAATTGCACGTTTTCCGATCGTGTTGGTTGGCTCTGAATATTGGAAAGGGTTGATGGACTGGGTTCAGAATACAATGATTCCTAACAAATATATCAGCGAAGAAGATTTGAAACTATACCGTATTGTCGATACTGCCGAAGAGGCTGCGGATCATATTTTCCGATTCTACGACAAATACTTGTTGAAACCAAACTTCTAAGAAGTACCCGTAAAAAAAGAGTACCTGAATCAACAGATACTCTTTTTTTTTGCCTATTTGCCCTCCCCTTGGTCTTTGTAAAATAGGTATTTAGCTGTTCAAAACCAGCTTTTACAGATTAAAGTTGCATTATTGCCAATTTAGTCCCTACATTTATAGCGCGATTCGCATTACACGTCGTTAACCGTAGAAAAACAAATTATTGTCTTGCATGAAAGATTTGGGAGGCCATTCAGATGAAGAGTTGATTGTATTGGTTCAACAAGACGATAGCTTAGCTTTCGAAGCTTTGTATGATCGGTATTGGAAAAAGCTTTATTACCAGGCTGCGCGCAAAACAAATTCGCTGGAAGACGCGCAGGAAATCGTACAAAACATCTTTACTTCGCTTTGGCTGAGACGCCATCAACTCCAAATTGAAAGCAATCTCGCCTCCTACCTCGCTGTGGCCGTTAAATACAAAGTCTTTAAATATCTGGCGCAACAATACAAGCAGGAAGCTTTTAAACACGATACGGAATGGGCCGATTTCGATAACTCGACGGAAGATTGGCTTCAGTTTGAAGAACTTCGAGTTCGGCTGGATCAGCTTGTTTCGGAACTGCCCGAAAAATGCCAGCTTGTTTTCAAATTATCCCGCGAAGAAGGACTCACTTATAAACAGATCGCTGAGCACATGAACATCTCTGTGAAAACGGTCGAAACCCAATTAAGCCGTGCCTTAAAAAAAATACGCGCTGGTATTCAGCGCTTTCTGATTACTTTGTGATTTTTTTTCTCTACTTGTCAGGGTATCAACCCAATCTAGGGACTCTATATATAAATAACCCCTAAATATGGTTGATCATAATCAATTCCGGATAAAGCAATTGGCTTACAAATGGCTTCAAGGCACATGTACCCCTGAAGAGGAAGCCGAATTGCAAGAGTGGTATGAAACAAGTAATGGCGAACCTCTCCCTATTCCTGAGGGGCTGGCAACCGATGAACAACAACTCAAAGAGCTGTTATTTTCCAATATAAAGCAGGAAATCCAAGCGTCAAAAATCAGGCGAATTCCGCAACGGGTGAAGTTGGGTGGAATAGCTGCTGCTTTGGCACTGTTGTTTATATTACCCCTTTACCTTGTTAAAAGAACATCTGGAGATAGCCAGCGGGTAGCCGTGAAGATGCAACAACAGGTTCACCCGGGCATTAAGGCGGCCGTATTAACTTTAGCCGATGGAACTAAAATTGATCTTTCTGCCCAGCAACAGAGCGTTCTCCATCAGGATGAACAGGTGAAAGTAATTACGACTGCTTCCGGAACCGTGCAATATCAATTTACAGCCAGTAGGAAAACTGCTACAAGCCGTACCAATACCATTGAAACCCCGATTGGAACAGAGTATACGATCATTTTGGCCGATGGCAGTAAGGTGTGGCTAAATGCTGGATCCGTGCTGACGTTTCCTGAATCTTTTGCGTCGAATAGCCGGGAAGTAAAATTATCTGGGGAGGGCTATTTTGAGGTCAGCCACGATAGCAAGCGCCCCTTCTATGTGCGATCCAATGAACAGACCATTCGTGTATTCGGAACCCATTTTAATGTACGCTCTTATCCAAATGAAAACAATAAAACCACACTTATAGCCGGTTCTGTACAAGTCTCGCAATTCGGTAAGTCAAAAATGCTGAAACCTGGTCAAGCAGCATTTACCACTGGCGGGAATCTTATCGTAGCAGAAGCCAATATCGAAGAAGCAATGGCCTGGAAAAATGGTTTTTTCTATTTCGAATCGACACCCATTAAAGATGCGCTTGCCGCCATAAAACGCTGGTATAATGTGGATATCGTGTATAAAGGAACAAATGAAAAGCGTGAACTGACAGGTAAGATAAAACGCAATTCAACTGCCCAGCAACTGGTTGAGACCCTCAACTTTCTGGATATAAAATGCCGATTGGAAAACAATAAAATTGAAGTTGAACTCTAAATTATCTAATATAAAACAAACTTACCCAACTAATTATGCACAAACTTAAAACCATCCAAGGGGCTGGTAAAAAGGCAAAACTATTTGCTGCTTTACTTGCTATCCAATGCGTTTCCCATGCAAATAATTTGGCGATGGCGAATGTAAACCAATCTAAAATCAAGTTACAAGACAAGGAATACACTTTGGCAAAGTTTGCTAAAGAAATCGAGCGTCAGAGTTCTTATGTGTTTCTGTACGATAACTCACAGATTAATGATAACCAAAAAATCCGCATAAACCATAAAGATGGTTCTATTGTTGAAATTCTGGATGACAACCTGAAAGAGCTGTCGTATTCATACAAAATTGTCAACAACACCATTGTCCTAAAAAAGAAAATAAATGACATACCTTTAAGAAACACGATCAATATACAACAGCTTGTCAAAGGGCGCGTTACCGATGGCGACGGTAAAGCATTAACAGGGGTCACCATCCGCAATACAACAACAGGTAAACAAACGGAAACAGACAGTAAAGGTGAGTTTTCTATTGAAGCGACTACTACCCATCAACTCAGCTTTAGTTCAATAGGTTATGAGACTATCAGTAGTACGGTAGGTTCCAATAGTTACCTCAATATACAGCTAAAAACTGCCAACAACCAACTGGAACAGATCGTTGTGGTCGGTTTTGGAACACAGAAGAAAAAAGACATCACGGGAGCCATTGCAACCATGAGTACAAAAGATATTGAAGATCGCCCTGTGACCCAATTAGCGAGTGCTATGGAGGGCAAAATGGCGGGGGTGGAAATTGTAAAATCTTCCGGACAACCTCAAGCTGGCTTCTCTATTCGCGTTCGCGGAACTTCAACAATTACTGCAGGTAGCAATCCATTATACATTGTAGATGGTGTTCCTACTGAAAACATATCGGAGCTCAATCCATCCGATATTCAAAGCATTTCTGTATTAAAGGATGCTGCTTCAGCCGCTGTCTATGGATCTTCTGGCGCAAATGGCGTTGTATTGATTACAACCAAAAGAGGAACAAACGGTAAGACACAGGTAAATTTCGAAACCTATCAAGGATTTTCAGGCATCAGAAAAAAGCCTAGTGTTCTAAATGCGGCACAATATAGAGAATTAATGACTGAGATGGGAGAAGCCTTGGATTGGTCGAAATATACCGCTGATACAAACTGGCCAGATCAGCTATTCCGCACCGGTCACAGCCAAAAATACCAGGCTTCAGTACGCGGTGGAGATGAAAAGACAGGGTTTTACATCTCGGGATCTTATCAAAAAGATAATGGTACGGTCATCACAAATACAGTAAACAAGGTCAATTTCAAGGTTAATTTGGATCATCAGATCAATAAAATCTTTAAGGTGGGGACCAGCTTATCGTACAACCGTTGGTACGACGTGGATATTACCGAGAACTCCCGAAATGGAGTCATCATGAATGCTTATCTGGGCTCTCCAGTAATCGGAATATATGGCGACAAAGGTGCTTTCACAGTAGATCCATTCTATACAGATCTTGACAACCCCGTTGCATTGGCAACAGGCAACGAGCACAGCTATATCAACAACAGATTTACAGGAAATGCCTTTGTGGAAGCCAATATCCTACCTGGATTAAAATTCAAATCGCTGTTTGGGTATGAGAAATTTAACA
Source organism: Sphingobacterium sp. UBA7631 (assembly GCF_002483935.1). Lineage (NCBI taxonomy): Bacteria > Pseudomonadati > Bacteroidota > Sphingobacteriia > Sphingobacteriales > Sphingobacteriaceae > Sphingobacterium > Sphingobacterium sp. UBA7631. Next base: position 393,065 of record NZ_DLIX01000010.1, on the reverse strand, counting down.
ACCAGTACCGCAGTTTCGTAGATCCTTTTCGTACAACGGAAGGTCGAAAATATAAGGGTATGGCAACGCTCCAGCAGCAGGACAATCAGTATTGGATGTCCGAAAATACATTAAACTATAATAGAACCTTTAGTGACAAGCACCATTTTACAGGCTTATTAGGCTATATTACAACGAAAACACAAACAACAACCTCAAATATTGCTACGCAAAATTTTGCTAATCCAGCAATCCACACGGTCAATGGTGGTTCGATGATCACAGCGATGCCTACGGCAGTAGACGCCGCTGTATCCACTGTATCTGGCATCGCAAAAATTGGTTATGATTATAACGACAAGTACCTATTTACAGCAAATCTGCGGGCTGACGCATCATCTGTATTTGGCCCAAATAACCGCTGGGGCTACTTCCCTTCTTTCTCTGCCGGTTGGCGTTTATCCAATGAAGATTTCTTCAGTTCGCTGAAAAACACCGTAAACGATTTGAAAATCCGTGCGAGTTGGGGTAAAGTTGGAAATAGCCAAATTCCGGCCTTTTCCTATCTCGGTTTAGTCGACGTGACAGGATCATATAACATCGGCGACCAAGTTGTACCCGGTTATACGCCTGCTACCCTGGACAATCCCAATTTAAAATGGGAAACAACAAATCAGACCGATATTGGTGTGGATGCCAGTTTCTTTAATTCGAGATTGATATTTGGTGCAGATTATTATGCAAAAAGGACTGTAGGCCTACTTCTCAGCTCAAGGGTTCCGTACAGTTCGGGCTATAGAACTGCGCTGAAAAACTTAGGCGACCTACAAAATAGAGGTTTTGAATTCGAATTGAGTAGCCGAAATTTCGTTCACGATTTCAAATGGAATACAACTGTGACCTTTGGGCTCAATCGCAATAAAGTCCTGAATATTGATGGCGGAACCTATTATGACGGAAATATCGATGGTCGGGGTAATAGTACGATTGCAAAAGAAGGCGTTGCATTGGGGTCCTTCTGGGGCTATATCGCAAAAGGCGTCAATCCAGAGACCGGAGATATGATCTATCAGATGGCTGATCCGGAAGCAGGTCTTCAAACGAGTGATATGGCTATCATCGGGAATGCTACACCAAAATTCTCTTATGGCATGACCAATGATTTCAGCTATAAGAACTTCAACTTTTCCTTTTTCTTACAGGGGGTACAGGGAAATGATATCCTTAATGCGACGCGTATTTATACAGAAGGTATGTGGGAACCGAGAAACCAAAGTGTTGCCGTGTTAAACAGATGGACTGTTGATAACAACAACAGTACTATGCCACGTCCGGATCTAAACAATACAGATGACAACTACAATTCACAAATTTCCTCCCGTTTTGTAGAGAAAGGTTCTTACCTCAGGGTAAAATCGATGACCCTGGCCTACACGCTACCTAAACAAGTGCTTGAAAGATGGAAGCTCAATAAGGTCCGTTTTTATGTGACGGGCGAGAATCTGTTAACATTCACCAAATACTCAGGTTTGGATCCTGAGGTAAGCATGTATGGGGGAACTAATCAGCAAACCGTGAGCTCCAATATGGCGCCCGGTATCGATTTTGGTACTTCGCCGCAGGCACGCACCTTTATTGTTGGTTTAAACCTAACTTTTTAACCTTTTAGCTTACAAAAAATGAAATCAACTAGATATACTTCATTGGCCATAGCCTTATTGACATCGCTTACTCTAAATTCCTGCAAAAAGTTTTTAGATCTTCAGCCTACCTCCACGGTAACGAGCGAAAATGCCTATCTCACAGGAGACAATATTGAGAAAGCATTAAACGGAGCCTATAATTCTTTTATAGGCAATGGCACTCGTCCAGGGAGCAATGCCAATTATTATCAATGGGAAATGATTCTGCAAACAGATATTCGCTCTGATAATGCCCATGCTGCCGGTGGTGGCGAAATAGATTTTGCACAAATTGACTATAATAACATCACCAATACCAATGAAATGGTACGCAGGGACTGGGAAGAACTGTATGGAGCAATCTCAAAATGCAATATCGTTATTGACAACGTTGATAAGGTCACAGATCCTACTTTTTCGGATGAAAGACGCAAACAAATTCTTGGAGAAGCTTCATTTTTAAGGGCCTTCCATTATTATCAATTGGTCAAGCTTTATGGTGGTGTGCCCTTGGAAAAACACTCCAACAGTACAGATGCAGAAGTATTACGCATCAAGCGATCAACTGTAGCCGAGGTTTATGATTTTATCGATTCGGATCTGCAAGTTGCTGCAAACAACCTACCCGATGGATTTGGGCAACCTTCCATTGACAAGGTCAGAGCAACAAAAGGGGCTGCAAATGCCTTACTGACCAAGATATGGGCACAACGCCCTGATCGAGATTACAATAAGGTATTGCAATACGCCGATGCAGTGATCGCTGGAAAAGGTGGTTACCAGCTCCTTCAAAACTATGCGGATCTTTTTGACGGCAAACACAACTATAATAGTGAATCTATCATTGAGATTCCCTATATCGCCGGCAGTCCCAATCTAAGCTGCTGGGGTGGCGCATTCTTTTTCCCGGATCTTGATGAAAATGGCAAAATCAACGAAAACGAATGGCGCCGATATGGAACACCATCGAAAGATCTTGTCGAAGCTTATGACAATGCTGGCGACACCGAACGAAAGAACGCCAACATTTGGTTCTATTCAGTTCCTTGGGCGGATGAATTTTGGAATCCCTGCGGAGATGCAGCGACAGAAATCCCATTTAACGTAAAGCAAAAACATGCCAACAGCTTCCAAAGTGGCGATCATTTTTACCTTTTACGACTTGCGGACATCATTCTGCTCAAAGCAGAAGCTCAAAACGCACTGGGAAATACTTCAGGGGCAATAAATACCCTTAATGTCATCCGTCATCGCGCAGGGCTCGCCGATTTATCCGGTATCAGCTCCAGTGCCCTAAAGGCCATCATTCTCAACGAGCGCCGATTAGAACTAGCTTTTGAAGGGCAACGGTGGGATGATTTAAACCGTTATGGTGTCACAATAGATGTGATGAATAAATTAAATGAAATCAAATTTACATGCGATAACGGCAAGCAGAGTAGCCCTACGTTGATTAAGTATAATTTTAACCAAAATAGCCTGCTCCTTCCAATACCATTATTGGAACTGCAGGCAAACCCGAGCCTGACTCAAAATCCAGGCTATTAATTAGACCAAGCATAGGCTGTTCAATGGAGTATCCTTGAACAGCCTTTTTTACCAATACACTTTATTATGACTCGTTTTAAATCACTGGATATTTTCCGTGGGTTTACACTCGCGGCTATGATTCTCGTCAATAATCCTGGCAACTATCATCATGTGTTTCCTCCACTTGAACATTCCATCTGGCATGGATGCACGTTTACAGATCTTATATTTCCATTTTTTTTATTTGCTGTCGGAAACTCCATGGCATTTTCTTTAAAAAACAGCGACCAGCTAGCACCCGTACCTTACTGGAATAAAATTCTCAAGAGAACAATCATCCTTTTTCTACTTGGTCTGTTTTTAAATATTTTCCCCTTTGTGGAATGGAATAGTCTTCACCAGCTCGAGTGGATTCCCTTTGCCAAGTACAGGTATTTTGGGGTGCTGCAACGTATTGCAATCTGCTATTTCAGCACGGCAATGATACTATACTATTTTAGGGCTAAAGGTGCTGCAGTTATTAGTATCTTCCTTCTACTCCTCTATTGGCTAATTTGCTATTACGGTAATCCTGCAGATCCTTACAGTCTGGAAGGTTGGTTTGGAACGACACTGGATATCCGAGTCTTTGGTGCATCCCACCTCTATCACGGCGAAGGAACAGCATTTGATCCAGAGGATGTCTGGAGCGTATTTCCGGCCATCAGTCAAACGATATTCGGGTATATCACAGGAAAATACATTATTCAAAAACTGACCGGCAAAAGTGAACTGATGAACCTATTTGTCGTAGGCCTGGTCTTTATTTTAGTGGGCTATCTATGGTCATTTGCTTTTCCTATTAATAAGAAAATCTGGACCAGCAGTTACTGCGTATTCACAACGGGTATTGCCATCTCTTTTCTTGGTATATTAATCTATCTCATCGAATTTCAAAACATCAGAGGGATATTTTATACTGTCTTTGACGACTTCGGCAGGAATACACTATTTATCTATTGTCTTAGCGGACTAATCCCTACGATTTGTTCATTTATTCTCATTGGGGATAAACATCAAAACCTTTGGAACTTTAGCTATCATTTCCTGTTTGATGGTTGGCATAATCAACAATTATCCTCCGCCCTATTTGCATTGCTATTTGTCGCTTTGAATTGGTTGATCGCCTATTATTTACGAAAGAAAAATATCTATATCAAAATCTAGGTCAAGGTATCTTTGGGTTAAAATAAGCGAATCTGAATTAGGAATAAAAAAAAGGGCCAAAGGCCCTTTTTATATATAAAGATATGGATAAGATATACCGCAGCTACTTTTAGAAAACGCCCCATCTTTGTTTTACTAATTCCGCTATTACAGTACGCTGACACTAAAGTAACTTAAACTAACTATAGAGAGAAAAAACTTAGGGGGACAAAAGGGGGACAAATATTAATCAATTGAAAACCAATAAATTGAAACATACACTTCAAATAAAAAAAAACACTGATTTATTTTGAATAATCAAAATAAAAGGAATACTTCACCTAAAATTCTTGTTCGGAAATATAAAAAAAAGAAAACCTGAGGTTGGGAGCCCCAGGTTTTTAACTAACCAATTATTAACCTAAATTATGAAAAGTCTTTTTTAATATTCTACACAAAGAATATTTCAACTATTGGACCAAAATCGCGCGCGATTTGCGATTTCACATTTCTTTAACAGATTACTGAGATTGAAATGACTAAACGGAAAAAATTCCTAAAATATAAATTGAAAATATGCTGTTAATAGAAATTAAAAAGACTATTCGGGGCCAATTTCTCGTAAGAGAAAGTGGGCTCTGCCGCAACGTCAGGTAAAATCTTTGATTTTGTTAAGAAATGTACTTTAGCGGGATGTCTTTCTGCTGCCATTTTGACCAATTCCATCATGTAGTGATTGCTCTGATATTTTTTAACTTGTCCTTTTATATCTTCAAACTCGTTGTACTGGCCGTATTGATCTATATATCCCATTCCATAAAAAACGCCATTTTCAATAACAATGCAACTTTTTTCATCGGAATTACGTCCTTTATCGATCAATACAAAGGATGGTTGCTGTTTGAGCCAATCCTCAATACAACGTTCCACCCGGGTATTGTGTAGGTCTCGATCGGGCAATTCGGTCTTCTTGATGGATTTCGTAGACAAACTGGCGTGCCCAAACTGACAAAATTGCGGATTAATAGCGCCATGCTGAATAAAGCTTTGCAGCAACTGAATAGCGTCATATTCACGCTGAAACAGCTGAATACATGCTTGTCCCCTTGTCGTCTTCCCTATAGCCAGATGGAGATAGCCATTTTGGTCCTCATAAGAAAATAAACCGAATTTAGGCTCATACCGTTTAAGTGCCCTATTATATTTTGGCCAGAACTTTTTAATTTCCGCACATTCCAATAACAATGACATCAGCTCAGTTCCGCAGCACTCATAACTTATATGATGAATTTCTTTTAAGAAATGTTGCCTTTGCGCTTGAATATTATTCCCTGTAAAATGGGACAATACTCTTTTTTTTATATTTACAGCCTTGCCAACATAAATTACTTTTCCAGCTTTGTCATGAAAATAATAGACCCCGGGCTCATTGGGCAATTGTTCATATTCCAAGGGATTTAAATGCGGTGGAAAACGTTGGTCTAGCGCTTTATGTTTAATCATATCCTGAAATACCTGTTCGGTATCCAGCACTTTCAAATAAGCAAAGAGAATGGCTGTTGCATCGGCGTCGCCACCCGCACGGTGTCTATTTTCAATTGGGATATCTAAATAATCACATAGACGTCCCAAACTATAGGACAATAATCCGGGCTTGATTTTTCGGGCATAGCGTACTGTACATAATTTTATTGCTGACCACTCGAAGCCCGATTCCTGAAGCTGAAACCGAATGAATGAATAATCAAAGTTTACATTATGCGCAACAAAAATACGGTCTTTGAGCATTCCATAAATGTGTTCGGCAACTTGATCAAATAATGGAGCATCTTTCACCATATCATTGTCTATTCCCGTAAGCGCAAAAATTGAATTTGGAATTTCTTTCCCTGGATTAACCAAGGTCTCCCAACGTTCCAAAACCTGGTTACCATCATGAATAACAATGGCAACTTCGGTGATCCGGCTCGATTTTGCATGGCCACCTGTAGTCTCTATGTCCACAATGGCAAATTCTTGTCTTTTGCTTTGATTTACACTCATAACGCAAAGCAAACATACTAAAAATATTAGCTATTTAAAAGAATCACTGCAATTTTACAAAACACAAAAGCGAATTATGCCATCTAACTGGTAAAACAGCTGTTTTTCTCAACTAATGTCATGTTATATATTGCTGGATTTTGTTTAATTTGTACTTTTCATTCATTAAATCATGCTCATGGAAGTAATACAAAAAAATGACGATAAACATGGTAGCTTTGAGGTTATCGATCAAGGAAAATCAGTTGCGCAAATGACTTATACCTGGGCTGGCCCCACAAAATTCATTATAGACCATACGGAAGTAAGTTCTGAATATGCAGGAAAAGGGCTAGGTAAACAGCTATTGATGGCGGCAGTGACTTATGCACGTCAAGAAAATTTAAAAATTATGCCTTTATGTCCTTTTGCAAAATCAGTTTTTGATAAGGATCCGACATTGGCCGATGTGCTTTTTTAAGGCCTCGACCAATATGCAGAAAGATGGTTAGATTGCTGTCGCAATTTACCCATCTTTTTTTCTGTTTATCTACTGGCTAGTTGCTGATCAAATTTAATGGCAAGTTTGTTTATCAACTTGAAGATCAGATCAGCTGTTAATTTCGCCGTTCTAGAATCGATATCAAAATGGGGATTAAATTCAGCAAAATCGACAGATTTTAAGTTGGGCAGATCCAGTAGAATATCGTAGATCGTAAAGAACAAATGATCGGGCACTATACCGTTAAATGCCAATGCACTTACTCCCGGCGCATAAGCTGCAGCGAAAGCATCAAGATCAACCGTCAAATATACATAATCTACTGATTTGGCAAAACGTACAATTTTGTCGCGAATGAAATCAAGTTTCTCAACGACCAGACTCTCTCGCCCTATAATCTGTACTTTCTTCGCTTTGGCATAGTCGAGCAATCCTTTGGTATTACTAATTTCTTGAATACCAATTGCCAGGTAATGAAATGGCAAACCTGCATTAGACTGGTCCTGCTCGATTTGATAGAAGCCCGTTCCCGAATTCCCTTTGCCGTCCTGCAATGGACGGATGTCTAAATGGGCATCCAAATTAATAATGCCTAGACTTTGATCACGGCTCTTAAGAAATTCTTTAACACCCAAATAATGGCCATAGGTTACTTCATGGCCGCCACCCAAGATGACTGGAAATCCTTCTTGTTCAAGAATACAATTTAAGGCAGAACCTAAACCCTGCTGCGACAGCTCTAAATCACTGTCTTTTATCAATATATCACCACAATCTTTAAGTTGTAATTTATCTGTAAAATGTACAGGAAGGTTTGTTAAGACATTCCGAAGTGCTGTGGGTCCGTCCTTGGCTCCTACACGACCTTGATTGCGTCCGACCCCCTCATCGCTACAGAATCCCAGAAAAGCGAAGGACTGTCTTAAATCAGGCTGCTCGAGAAGATCAACACAATCCATTAATTGATGCCAACGCATCCATTCACGATCCTGGCCATCGGTACGCCCCTTCCATACCGCTTGGTCACCTTTACTATATATTTCTGGATTATTCAACAAAAAGTTCATTCGCTCTGATCAAATAATTGTTCAATAATATCGTCATCTACAAGTTGCGCGCGCGTAACTTGCAATGTTGTGTTTCTCTCCATTGCTCGATCTAGCGCCTGATTAGCTTCCTTATTTCTAGCCCAAGCGCGCCTAGCAATCCCATTATTGACATCAAAATACAACATCTTTTCCAATTTAACAGCTGCTTCTTCAGAGCCATCTAGTAGTAGACCAAAGCCTCCGTTGATAACCTCACCCCAACCGACTCCACCGCCATTGTGGATAGAGACCCAGGTAGCCCCCCGGAAACTGTCTCCGATGACATTATGAATTGCCATATCTGCTGTAAATTGACTGCCGTCGTAGATATTGCTTGTTTCCCGATAAGGTGAATCGGTACCGCTCACATCATGATGATCTCTTCCCAATACAATAGGTGCTTCAAACAAGCCACTTTTTACAGCGTCATTAAAAGCCTTTGCTATCGCAATGCGTCCATTGGAATCTGCATAAAGGATACGTGCCTGAGAGCCTACCACAAGTCTATTTTTTCCAGCTTCTTTAATCCATTGTATATTATCTTGCATCTGCTGCTGAATCTCCGTTGGGGCTTCTGTTCGGAGATTTTCCAAAACTGTCATGGCTATTTCGTCTGATTTTTGAAGATCCGAAGCCTTTCCAGACGTACAAACCCAGCGAAAGGGTCCAAAACCATAGTCGAAACACATTGGGCCAAGAATATCTTGTACGTAAGATGGGTAGCGGAATTGATCCTTATCGTCATTCCATACCGCTGCACCAGCGCGACTGCTTTCCAATAGAAATGCATTACCGTAATCAAAGAAATAGGTTCCCTTGGATACATGCTTATTGATGGCATCGACATGCCGTATCAAGCTTTCTTGTACGCATTGCTTAAATCGATCAGGATCACTCGCCAATAAAGCATTCGATTCTGCAAAGGTCAGCCCCATCGGATAATAGCCTCCAGACCAAGGATTATGTAAAGATGTCTGATCAGATCCTACAGTGACGTGGATATTTTCGCGATCAAAAGCCTCCCACACTTCGACAATATTACCGATATAGGCAAAAGATACGGTCTCCTTTTGATCCATCGCCGACTGTACCTGTTCAACGAGCTCATCGATGTTTTCGATCAATCGGTCTACCCAACCTTGTTCATGCCGTTTTTTTGCAGCAGCGGGATTTATTTCAGCGCATACGGTGATACATCCGGCAATATTACCTGCTTTAGGTTGTGCGCCACTCATTCCCCCCAAGCCCGAAGTTAAAAATACTTTACCTTGAATTGTATCATTTGCTGTCAAATGTTTTCGGAAAGCATTCATGACCGTAATTGTGGTACCATGCACAATACCCTGGGGACCAATATACATATAAGAACCTGCTGTCATCTGTCCGTATTGTGTAACACCTAAGGCATTAAAACGTTCCCAGTCATCCGGTTTCGAATAGTTTGGAATCATCATGCCATTCGTTACAACGACACGTGGTGCATGTTGTGACGACGGGAAAAGACCCATCGGATGACCACTGTAGAGATGTAAAGTTTGCTCATCTGTCATCTGAGAAAGATACTGCATGGTGAGCCGATATTGAGCCCAATTTTGGAAAACAGCTCCATTCCCACCATACGTAATCAGTTCATGGGGATGTTGGGCTACAGCCGGATCAAGGTTATTCTGAATCATCAACATAATCGCTGCCGCCTGCTTACTCCCTGCTGGATAGTCAGCTATCGGTCGAGCGTGCATCGCATATTGGGGCCTAAAGCGGTACATGTAGATTCGGCCGTAACTACGGAGCTCCTCTAAAAATTCAGGTGCTAAAACGGTATGCCATTGTTTGGGGAAATAGCGTAATGCGTTCCGTAAAGCCAGCTTCTCTTCCGACCGGGTGAGAATATCCTTTCGTCGGGGGGCATGACTTATGGTATGATCTCGCTCTACTTTTGGGGGCAATACGGTCGGAATACCTTCCGCCACCTCGTTCTTAAATGTATCTTCCATGTTGTTATAATGAGAATACTTCCCGACCATTTTTCCATACTGCTGTAGGTTGCAAACTTCCTTGGTAGTAAGTAATATCCTGATAATTAGCTGTTTTAAATATACTGAAATCTGCTTTCATGCCCTTGGCTAATACGCCGCGATCCGACAGGTTTAAAGCTTTGGCGGCACGGTAGGTTAATGCAGCAAGCAACTCAGCGTTCGTCAACTTCTCTGCTGTTGCCAAAATACTCGCACTCGTCAATAATTGTCCCATGGGTGCAGAACCCGGATTCCAATCACTTCCTATGGCCAAACATGCACCTGCATCCAACAGCTTTCTAGCTGGCGTAAAACCACATCCAAGTCCGATGGAAGCCGCAGGTAGCGCCACCGCAACTGTATCTGAATGGGCAATAAGGTCAATTTCAATTGCTGTTGATGCCTCAAGATGATCCGCAGATTGGGCACCGAGTTCAACTGCAATCTGACTTCCCGAAGTTGTGAACTGATCGGCATGAATAGTCAGGTCAAAACCCATCGCTTTTGCTTTTTGTAAATATGCCACAATGTCTTCCCCTTGAAACGCTGTTTTTTCTATAAATGCGTCAATCCGGTTTGACAGCCCTTCTGATTTTAATAGCGGAAAAAGATCTGTTGTGATTCGATGAAGATAATCCTTTGCCGATCCGCTGAAGTCTCGCGGGAGCATATGTGCCGCCAAACAAGTTGGAACAAGGTCTGATGCCGTACGACGATCCGACTCCTGAATGACACGTAATATTTTCAGCTCCTCTTCAACATTAAGACCGTAACCGCTTTTAACTTCAATTGTTGTGATTCCTTGCCTTAACAGAAAATTTGCACGCTGGATCGTGAGATCAATCAATTCTGCTGCATCACAATCCCTTGTGTGTGATACCGTGCTCCAAATCCCTCCCCCAGCTGCCGCAATCTCCAGGTAGCTTGAGCCTGCATTTCGGAGGGCGAAATCATTCGCTCGATTACCGGCAAAAGCAATATGCGTATGGCAATCAATAAAGCCTGGCAAGGCGACTTGATCTCCTTCTACATGTACAAGTGCCACTTGCTTTCCCCATTGCAGTTGTAATCCATCAAAGTCCGCCACTTCCATGATATCGTTACCTGCTATTAAAATACCTCCATCTTTAATAATAACTATTTGTTTATCATGGAGCGCCCCATTAACGGGCATATTTGACATGGTTAATATCTGCCTAAAAGGTCCAACTAATTTTAGCTCTTTTTCCATCCTTCTTCGTCTAAAACTCTTCAAATCTTTGTTTCAAATCCGCAGCAATTTCGCCCGTCGCATATTGACGATGCAATGTGATCAGTTCGCCCGATTTTACGAGCCTTAATGCTTCAGTCAACAGCTCTTCCATCGGTTGATCGGATTCGATATGCGGAATGGACTGACGAATTCTCGCATGAATAGCTTCCAATGCTGCAGTCGATTTTAATGGCTGATGATAATCCTTTGCCTGTGCCGCACATAACAGTTCAATGCTTAATATTTTATCAACATTGTCAATGACCTGTAGTAATTTTCGGCCGGAAATAGATCCCATACTGACATGGTCCTCTTGGCCTAAAGAGGTAGGAATACTATCTGCACTTGCAGGAAAACAAAGCCCTTTATTCTCACTTGCAATCGCGGCTGTGCTATATTGTAAGATCATAAATCCTGAATTGAGACCGGTTGATTTCATTAACAATTTTGGGACACCGTTGGTTTGACCTTCTAAAGACAAGTAAACCCTTCGATCCGAAATATTGCCGATTTCCGATGCAGCAAGTGTGGCATAATCCAAAGGCAAAGCGATTGACTGTCCGTGAAAGCTACCGCCACTAATGGTTAGTTCATCATTAATGATCACAGGATTATCGGTCACTGCATTTATTTCGATTTCTATGGTCTCCTTCAAATGAAGCCAAGCATTGCGTGATGCTCCGTGGACTTGAGGGATACAGCGCAAAGAATAGGGATCTTGTACGCGGGAACAGTCTTTGTGGCTTTCTAAAATGGCGGAGCCATGAAGCATGTTAAAAATGCTTGCAGCGACATAACGGTTTCCGGCATGCGGGCGTAATTGATGTAATTCAGTAAAAAATGGTTTTATTGAGCCGTTTAAACCTTCAATCATTAAGGTCGCAATAATATCAGCATTCTGAAGTACACGATTTAACTCAGCAACAGCCATCACAGCATGGGCTGCCATAAATTGAGTTCCATTGATCAAAGCCAGACCTTCTTTTGCGCCCAAGTGCACCGGAGCCATACCATATTTTTCCAAAACGGTAGCTGTTTCCATAATTTCCCCTTCTACGTTGACTTTTCCTAAGCCAATCAAGGGTAAAAATAAATGTGACAATGGCGCCAAATCACCCGATGCGCCGACAGAGCCTTGCTTAGGTACCACAGGAATGATATGGTTTTCGATATGCCAAATAATCCGTTCAATTGTCGCATACTGAACACCCGAAAATCCTTGAGAAAGCGCGTGAACTTTAAGAATAAGCATCAATTTGGCCAAATCATTGGCGATAGGTTCGCCCATACCGACAGCATGGCTTTTTAGAATGTTTTCTTGTAGCAACTGCGTTTGACTTGCGTCAATAAGTGTGGTACACAAGGGACCAAAACCGGTATTAATCCCATAGACAACCTCACCACGCTCGACTATTTTACGGACATAACTGGCGCTCTGCTCGATCTTATTCTTGACTCCGGGTGATATTTCCCCCGCAACCGTTCCTTTTACTATGGCTAAGGCTATGGAGCATGTTAGCTGCCCACTGCCGTATAAAAATTTTTCCATCTTCCTATCTGCTTTACTCAAATGTACTTGCTATATTTGATAATTAGAAATACCATTTTTATCATCAATTGATAACCATGAATTATCAAATAGAACTAAGACACTTACTGTATTTTAAAGTATTGGCAGAAGAGCTGCATTTTAGAAGGGCTGCCGAAAAATTGTTTATTGCGCAGCCGGGCTTGAGCAGACAAATTAAGCAGCTGGAGGAATCCTATGGCGTAGCACTTTTTGAGCGTAATAAACGAAATGTTCAAATGACGGAAGCTGGGATCTATCTCTTTGCGGAGGTGAAAGAACTCTTTAGGCACTTGGATCAGATTGAAACTCAACTTCAAAGCTTTGCCAATGGTAAAATAAGTACCTTAAAGCTGGGGTTTATTGGGTCGGCTGTTCAGACCATCCTGCCGGAACTACTACTCAATTTAAAACAGCAGCAACCTGATATCGAGTTATCACTTCACGAACTAGCGAATGAAACCCAGCTGGATCTGCTGGAGAAAAAAGAATTGGACTTAGGCTTTGTTCGTCTTTCGGAAACGCCACCTGGCCTATGTAGCCTGCCTATACATACCGAGCATTTTAGTCTCGTTTTACCCAACGATCATCCCCTATTGAATTCGCCAAAAGCAAGTCTTGACGCCTTAAAAGATGAATCATTTATCTTATTTTCCAAAAACTATAGCCACTCTTATTATGATCTCGTCATGAGTATCTTTAGTGATCATAAGTTTATCCCCAAAGTTACTTTGCGCACTGTGAATGCTTTGACCATTTTCAATATGGTTGCTCAGGGATTGGGTGTTGCCATTGTTCCTTCGTCTTTAAAGAACGGATACCATGTTGATGTCACCTTCCTTGAATTGAACGGTTTACCACAACGAACAACGCTCTCTCTAGTTTGGAATGCACAAAATCGCAACCCGGGTATTCCATTGGTCACCCAGATCATCACTTCACAACTAAAATACGGATATAATACGTCAAAGCGGGATAATTAAGGTCTAAGTCCATATTAAAACAATAAAGAATAAATTGTTCGGTAAGCTTGTTCGTGTATTGCATATCAGAAACAAATTTTCTAAGTTTGAGTTATTTACTAAACTTGATAAAAAAACAAATTATGATTTTAGAAGTAGCTGTATTGCAAATTATTGAAGGACAACAATCCAATTTTGAAAGAGACTATAAAACAGCTTGCCAGTATATTAGTGCGAGTAAAGGCTATATAACGCATTCACTACGTAAATGTATTGAGAAAGACAACCAGTACATTCTATTGGTCGAATGGGAAACGTTGGAAGATCATACCATCGGTTTCAGAGAATCTGCATTATTTAAGGAATGGGAAAAACTTTTACATCATTACTACGATCCGTTTCCAACAGTCGAACATTATGAAGTGTTAAAATAGTAGTTTTATCGTCCTTTTTCTATAATAATCTAGTATCTTTGTAGAAATTTTTGATATTCAACTTTTAACCCCTGTAGCGTCGCAAGCGTTACAGCTTTGAACAGAACAAGATGTACACAAAAGAAAAAGCAAAAGTAAATAGTTTTACGGTAGATCATACCAAATTAAAACAAGGGATCTACGCTAAAGCTTCTACCACCAATAACAGCAATGTTGAAAGTTATACAACTTACGACATTCGCATGATCAGACCGAATTCTCCTGAGCGTATGCTATCGCCTGAAGTCATGCATACCTTAGAGCATTGTTTTGCAACAGAAATTAGAACCATCTTAGGTGATGAGGTTATTTATGTTGGACCAATGGGCTGTTGCACGGGATTTTATGTTGTATTGGCTGGAACAGCGAAAACTCCTCAGAATGTGGCGGAATTGATGAAAGAAGTATTAGAGACTATTCTTACAGAAGGATACGAAGTACCTTTCCAAAACCCGATTAGCTGCGGAAACTACACATTTATGGATTTTCCCACCTCAAAGCAGGCTTGTGTTAACTTCTTAAATCTGATAACTGCCGGAGAATTGGCTTTTGAGTATCCATATATTGAAGAAAACTAAATGATCCTGAATAAAGATATTGAAACGATTATCTTGGTAGCAAATAAAAATGAGCTATCTTTTAATCCGACCAGTGAATCGACTTTTGTCTACGAAATTGGTGTAGGTAAAGTAAATGCTCTCCTAGCCGTTGCTACGCTTTATGAAGACATCAAAGCTTTAGGGATCAATCCTATTCTTCTCAATGTGGGCACTGTGGGCTGTACAAGACATCCGATAGGACATGTTCTTTATCCGGCATACTATGCGCAAGGAGACGCGTATACAGATGGTTTTTTTCTGGAAAACACCTTGTTTTTTAAAGGGCAAGGGATTTTGGAATCCATTTCACGCGATGAATTTCGTTACGAAGATGCACTCTTGACATCGGATCGTTTTATCAATGTAAATACGGCTTTTTATCAGGATATCAAACATTTTAATCCTCTGGCATTTGATATGGAATCTTATGCCCTAGCGAATTTCTGTTTTCAAAAAAATCTCACCTTTCATAGCATTAAAATTGTTTCAGACAATTGTGATGGTACCGTTAAAGATTGGGAAAGCATTTTAGGGGAAATTTCAGGGAGATTAGGAGACATCCTCGATCAATTTATGAAAAAATTGAATCACGAAAAAGCTGCTGCTGTCCCTATATCGTAAGTTAATGAGATAACAAAAAGACCTGTAGAAATAGAGGTCTTTTTTGTTGCTATTTGGGCCGTACCGCTGCCCAAATTCCCCAGCATTATTCCAATAAACTACCTTGTTCTTTCTTCAACAGCTGCCCCTACCGTCCTTCTAATTTGAATTTATCGAAACTATTCTTCGCCGAGGTTGTTCAGATAGTGGATGACAAGCCCATCGTTATAGTCAATATAACTCTTCCACACTGCAAATAAATCGATCTAATATTCTTATGAAGAAAAAGAAGAAAATAATAATTTCAAATAGACTGCCGATACAAATAGAACGAAAAAAAGAAAAATTAATCATCAAGCCGAGTGCGGGTGGACTTGCAACTGGGTTAAACTCCGCTTTTGATAGCGACGAAATACTCTGGGTTGGCTGGCCGGGAATCGTTCCGAAAGATGAAGAGGAAAAAGAAAAGATTGTTGAGCTTCTCAAACCGATGAGCTTACTTCCTGTTTTCTTATCAAAAGATGAAATCCGCAATTTCTACGAAGGTTATTCCAATGAGGTTCTCTGGCCTATCTGTCACTATCAGCCGAGCTACATTCATTTTGATCGCGAATATTGGTCTACGTATGTCACAGTGAATAAAAAATTTTGTGAAGCCGCTCTTTCCATCGATCAACTTTCGGATTTTATCTGGGTGCAGGATTATCAGCTTATGCTGCTCCCGCAACTGCTGCGTTCAGAAAACCAAACACTCAACATCGGTTATTTTCACCATATCCCCTTTCCTTCTGAAGAGCTCTTCATGAACATTCCACAACGTAAAGAATTGGTCGAAGGTTTATTGGGTGCGGATCTCATCGGATTTCATACGTTCGCTGATAGCCAGAACTTTCTAAACGCCTGCAAAAAAATACTGCATGTATCATCTGGTTATAATCAGCTGATATATAAAGATCGCCATATCTTTGTGGAATCCTTTCCGATGGGCATTGATTTTGATAAATTCGTCCAAGTCAGCCATCAACCAAAAATTCAATCCATTGCAAGCCAATTTCGAAGCCACTTTCCCGACCAGAAGATTATTATATCGGTCGACAGGCTCGATTATAGCAAAGGGATATTAGAGCGATTACGTGCTTTTCTCACCTTCCTTGAAAAATACCCCGAATGGCATACAAAAGTTGTCTTATATATGCTTATCGTGCCATCAAGGGATAAAGTGTCGCAATATAAGAAGCTGAAAGACGAGATTAACCGAAAGGTGAGTGAAATCAATTCCATTTATGGAAATTTAAGCTGGACGCCAGTATTATATTTTTACAAATCACTTCCATTCGAGGAGCTGGTTGGATTATATGTTGCATCTGATATCTGCATGATTACCTCGACGCGCGATGGGATGAATCTTGTCAGTAAAGAATATATCGCCAGTAAAACGTTATCAAAAGGTGTGTTGATTTTAAGTGAGTTTGCGGGCGCTTCCAAAGAACTTGTTGACGCCTTGATTATCAACCCCTATAATCGAACGGAAACTGCTGACAGTATTTACCAAGCGCTTAAAATGCCGCCCGAAGAAGTTCAGGAACGTACCGATGCCAATATTCAGATTATACAGAAGTTTAATGTACAGCATTGGGTGCAACTATTTACCAATCGCCTGGCTGAAACCAAAGCCATCCAGCGTGATGAATGGGCAAGGCGGATTTCAGATAAAGTGTTCAGTAGTATTTCGGAACGATACAGTAAAAGCAGCAATAGGCTCTTTTTCCTGGATTATGACGGCACTTTGGTCAAATTCCAGAACCACGCCCAAAAAGCAACTCCGACGACCTTATTGTACAACCTCTTGGATAATATTATTTCAGACCCACTTAATACCTTGGTCATCATAAGCGGGCGCTCGCAAGAAAGCTTATCGTCTTGGTTTGACGGTCGGTCTTACTATTTGGTTGCCGAACATGGCATTTGGTCAAATTTCCCAAATTTCAACTGGTCATATAAAAAAGGACTGGCACTTCATTGGATGCCCGAAGTAAAAAAATTGATGGAAAAATTGGCCGACCAAACTCCAGGCGCATTTATTGAAGTCAAGCCTTATTCGTTGGCCTGGCATTATAGAAAAGTAGAATTAGGCTTGGGCGAACTTAAAGCCACTGAATTAAAAGAGATTTTAAACCCGATGCTGAATGATTATGGCTTACAGTTACTTGACGGAAATGCGGTCATTGAGGTTAAAAATACGGAAGTTAACAAAGGTAAAGCAGCATTGGAAATTGCAGGTCATATAAAAGCAGATTTTATGTTGGCCATTGGCGACGACATTACCGATGAAGACCTATTCCGTTATCTTCCTCAATCGACTATAAGTATTAAAGTTGGTAGCAATAAGTCTGCGGCAAAATATTATCTGGATGAACAAGAAGATGTTCTTCAATTTTTGAATCAACTTATCATAAAATAATGAACGAAAATACAATGGAAAAAAGACATACCTATCAATCTGGAATCATTGGCAATTGTTCCTATATTGCGCATGTCGGTATGGATACCAATATATCTTGGCTGTGCTGGCCCTCTTTCGAAGATAGCTTTGTATTTGGCAGTATGCTCGACAAACAGCAAGGCGGGCGCTTTGAGATCAGCTCAGAGGAACCTATTGTCGAAACCAAGCAATACTACATCAAAAACTCCAACGTGCTCTGCACGGAAATCCATACAGCGTCCTATGCCTATCGCGTTACGGATTTTGCCCCTCGATTTGAACAATTCGGACGATATTTTAAACCTTTGATGTTGGTCCGGAAGATCGAACCTTTATATGGGGTCCCCAGTGTAAACGTTAGGTGTCATCCTACTGGCGACTATGGCCGATTGGCACTTAAACCAACCCGTGGAAGCAATCATATCCTGTACAGTAACGACCAGATAGGGGAACGAATTCGCCTTACTACGGATCTGCCCATTTCTCATTTCTTTCAAGAGGAGAGCTGGACCATCATCAGTGAGAATAAATACCTTGTATTGACCTATGATGCTGCTTTCGAATCAGCTATCGCAGGTACCTGCGAAGATTTCCTCCATAAGACAATTAGCTATTGGCAGCGATGGATTAAAAGATGTAGTATTCCCAACATCTATCAAACAGAAGTTATTCGATCCGCTTTGGTGCTAAAGCTCCATCAATATGAGGACACAGGAGCAATTATAGCAGCTTCAACAACAAGCTTGCCCGAGTACCCTGGTTCTGGCAGAAACTGGGACTACCGCTATTGCTGGGTACGGGATAGCTACTATGTGCTAACGGCACTGACGCATATCGGTCAATTTGAAGAAATGGAAAGCTTTGCAAACTATATTGCCGGCATCACACATCGTAATCCGGGAAGGCTTCAACCATTGTACGGTATTCTCGGCAATTCCGAGCTTACGGAACATATTTTACCCTATCTAAAAGGATATCAGGAAAGCGGTCCAGTGCGAATCGGGAACCAGGCGTTTGAACATATCCAAAATGACGTCTATGGTCAGGCTATGATTGCATTGTTGCCTCTTTTCACTGATCAGCGTTTTAAAATCCATGAAAACAAAAATGTCTTAGGCTGGGTGAATTTTATTCTGGAAAAAATAGAAGCCACAATCGAGGAAAAAGATGCCGGCATTTGGGAGTTCCGGAACTTTGCCAACCATCACTGCTATTCGAATCTTTTCCAATGGGTTGGATGCAAAGCTGCCCTATTAATTGCACGCCAAAATGGTTATCAGGATATGGAGGATCGCGCGAATGTTCTCCTAAAAAAGGCAGAAGCTTACATTGAAGCTTGTTATGACGAGGAGCGAAAAGTCTATCAAAACGCATTAGACAGCCGAAATTTAGATGCAAGCACCTTACAGCTTATTGTTATGGATTATCTTGACCCAAAATCGGACCGTGCACGTCATCACCTCGAGATGCTGGAAAAAGAATTAAAAGGCGAAAATGGACTTTTTTATCGGTATAAGCATCAAGATGATTTTGGCCGCCCCAAATCCACGTTCTTGGTCTGTGCATTTTGGTATGTAGAAGCCTTGGCCTGCGTAGGGCGTGTGGAAGAAGCGAAAGAGATTCTCGAACGTTTGCTGACCTACAGCAATCACTTAGGTCTGTTCAGCGAAGATGTTACGGAAGATAACGGTAGCCAATGGGGTAATTTCCCTCAAGCCTATAGTCACGTTGGATTGATGAATGCTGTTTACCGCCTAGCGATAAAATTGGATAAACCAATTTTTCACTAACATAAAACAAACATGAAGGTGTTAAAAAGTCAGGTTAACACCTTCGGTTTGAGCATTCGAAAGCGCTATCGGTGCTTATATTAAGGTCTGTTTGTATCGATCAAAATGCTCACAGATTTCTTCCACCCCAATTTGTTTACCCATTAAATCTATAAAACGGTTCTTATACAATGAGAAAATATATAATCCTGTTGCCAAGCTTCCCACCACAAAAATACCTTCCTGCTCGTTACTTTTGACCAGTTTATTATTTAGATGACATTCCTTAAGCAATGGTATATCATAAGAAGACCATTTCCCCATTTTATCTTTTAGTACCAACCCAATATTTTTTGTTCCAGTCATCGTAATTTGCTCCTTCCTTAAAAAGGGAACATCAGTAATTGTCTAAATGTTTGCATCATTTGCTGATTCCAGCAAAAATGCGTCTTTTATACACAGTATCAAGTATAAACACGTTATATAAAAAAAGCATGTTTTCACCATTATGGTTTGAAAACATGCTTTTATTAAGTCTGTACGAGATTAATCTATCTTTTGCCAGGCAGATAGATCTGAAAACCCAAACCTACCCCCAATCCACTCGCTCCACTACCCGTATTGATATTGGCTTTACTGTAGTTATAACCGAAGGTGGCTTCCAAAGCCACTGTCCTGGTAATAAAATGTGCATACCCCACATTCGCTCCTACGGCCAGCGCAACATCTTTCCCTTTCGAGCTACCCGAAATCCCGATGTCTCCCTGCCCAAAGAATCTCCCTGTAGTTGAACCTGCATTGGGGAAGTAATAGCGTACAAAAGGTGCAACCCCATATGTCCATTCATTATCAGCATCCTTTACCGTGGCCAAACCTAAGTTGGCTTGCGCTCCGATGGCCAAACCATCCGAAACAAAATAGCCCGCTCTCGGTTGAAGTGCAATGTTAAACGATTTTGCTTCAAAGCTGTAGCCTAGATTACCGATCGATCCACCGACCATCCAGTTTCCTTGCTTTATAGGTTCGATGCCTACCTCCGATGACATCTGTGGCGTGGTCTCAATTTTCTGCGCATAGGCCTGATACCCAATACCTGCTGTTATTAATAAAAGAAGTGTCGATTTTTTCATATATATGTATGTTCTAAATTACTTTAATTTAATAACAAGGTCAATAAATGAAAAGTTTTAAATTTATCATTAAAATATGGATACCACTTTTTAATAAAAAAAACAACCATTCAGTTTTAATTGCTGTTCTTTATTAAAAAGATGATGAATACAGCAATTCAATTTGGTGATTCTATTTCACAATCATATTGGAGAAACTCCATGTACATGAACGAAATAGACCCTCTAGACAACGATCCAAGTACCGACGATGGTACTTCTGTACGGAAGCAGCCTCAAGTCCCTTCCCAAGAAGACGTAACTCCTGACCTATACTATCCTGAAAATGCGGAGGTGCCTGATCCAAGCGAAGAAGAACAACGCGATCGTAGTAATAAAGAAAAAATTAATAAAGAAGAGGATCAAAAGAAAGAGCAACCGGACCATTCAGAAGAAGATATTTATGGTGCTGATCCGGATCAAAAGAAAGAGCAAAAAAACTCCCTTAATTAAGGGAGTTTTTTTATCAGATATATTGATAGGTCGACGAGATGGTTACGGTTTTGATTTACTATTATTGATACTGTCTTTCCTAAGTGTGTCTGCTAAACTCGTATCTTTCTGCATGGTCATTTTTTGCTGTTCGCTTAAATTATACCGGGTTTCGTCGGCATCAGTAGGTGCAATGTTGTCTGACTGACCGCTTCCTTCAGTTTGATTTTTGGTCGAGTTTTGGCACGAAAAGAATAGTGTAGCGCATAATATCGCTCCTAAAGTTAATGTGAATCTTTTGCTCTTTTTCATAGTCTATTTTATTTTGCGTTAATCTTTTTCGATAAGAACCACATTCAAAGCTTATTAGTTCAATAAAAGCTGATAAAAACAAAAAATTCAAAAACTTGCTTAAAAAAATGGACACTAGTATATGGCATTAAAACAGGTAATACCCGTAATAAAGACATTTTTTTTAGGAACAAATACCCAATTAAAAAAAGCTATTCATGGCAGTAAATTTTATTGCGACACGTTTAATCCCGCTTTTTTGTAGTGTTTCTACTACAAAATCAAGGATACGCAGCGTTACGTATTTTTCCCATATACCTGTTTAAACAAGGTTTGGATGACCTCTAAATCGCAAAACTAGCACTTTAATTGTACCTCTGTTTATCGAATACACATCAGTCAATTTAACAAAAGGTACTATGAACAATTCCAATTTAAATTTGTTAGTCGAAGAAAAAAGAAGTCTTTTGAAACATTTCGCGGGAAAATTCACCAATGATCCTGATGAAAAAGAGGATTTGATTCAAGAAACACTTATCCGCGCATTAAAATCGATCGATGATTTTATCCGTCACCCCAAGTTAATGTCTTGGCTTTACGTTATTATGAAAAATGTATACATCAATCAATACCGCAAAGCGAAGCGTACGAATGATATCCACGAAACCTACATCGGTCTCGAAAGTACCAACACAATAGAAACAAATAAAAGTGACAATAAATTCATCGCGGATGATATTGAAAAAGCGATGTGCAGTTTATCGGAAGAAAATTATCAAGTGTTTCAATTATTTCTCGAAGGATACAAGTATCATGAGATAGCCTCTTATTTTGACATGCCCGAAGGCACTATAAAAACCAGGATCCACATGACAAGAAAGAAACTTCAAAAGCAACTTAAAATTTACAGGCTCAAATAAAAAACAAAAAGGTGGTTCTAGGGTTATCTATCTAGAAGCAGCTAACCGACATCACAACAATTCGTTAAATGGTAAACATATGAAATCAAGAGTTAAAATAAATAATCAGCAAGCAATGGTCATTGCGCTAATTATCTGCGGCGGTCCGATAGGAAAAGGAAATAGCAAAACCATTGTTCAACCAGAAGTTTCGGAATCAGTAGACAAGAAACAGATTAAGGTCGATACGGAAAAAGGTAAAAAAACTTCTTTTAATAAAAAATAAAGATAGCAATTACCGTCCAACGGCTGCTTTAGCAATTTAAAGCAGCCGTTTTTTTTTTGCGTTTCGCTCCAGCTATCGTGCAACAATCTACTGATGGTACGCAGTATAAAATCGCCTTCATGGATGAAATTATACCTATCCTGTTCTTTCACAAAACTGCAGGGCTACTTGAGGCGTTCTTAAGTGAAAAATAGAAATTCACAAAGCCGACATTAAATGGAAAACAATACGATAAATGATCGTACATTAATCAGCGACCTTATACAGATCAACAACGATCGGATTGCAGGCTATCAGAAAGCTGTAGAAATAGCCACACGCCTCCATCTTGAACATTTAAATAACACCTTTATTGAGTTTATGAACCAATCCGAGGTATTTATTGAAGAATTAACACCCTACCTAGCTCCGCGGGAAGACGACTCAATCGGAGGAACGATGATCAGTGGCAAGCTATTCAGAATTTGGATGGAGATAAAATCCGCCATTTCAGGAAATGATGAAAGGAGTTTACTATGCAGCTGTGAGCAAGGTGAAGATGCCTTTACACATACCTATAAGGATGTTGTTGACCATGAAGACTGGGAAATCAGCCATGATCTGCTCCTGCTCATCGAAAAACAACTTGGTATACAGCTCGAAGCTCACGAATATATTAAAACGTTACGAGACAAGGCCACTACGTCTTAACCTATTATCAACATATTTTACAAGGGTAAATGCACTATGAAAGCAAGAACGGGGTATACAAGAAGAAAAGTAGGTAAGTCTTTTAAATATTTCGACGCTTCGGAAAAGGAAGTGTCCGATAAAAAGATTTTAGAGCGGATCGCAAAACTCGTTATTCCACCAAATTGGACAGATGTTTGGATCGCTAAAAGCTCAAAAAGCGATTTACAGGCTTTTGGCTTCGACCAAAAAGGACGCAAACAATATATCTATCATTCCAAATTTGTCGGCCAACGGCAAGCTGCAAAGTTTAGCAATATCCTCTATATGGGTAAATACTTACAAGAGTTGAGAAACATCAGTTCCAAACACCTCAAACACGAATTTTGGGACATGGATAAACTTTGTGCAGTTGCTTTTAAAATAATGGACAGTACATTGATTCGTATTGGCAATAAGCGTTATACACTGACAAATAAATCGTATGGGCTGAGTACTTTGGAAAAAAGACACGTCAGCATTGAAGGCAATCAGATATCGCTAGCCTATAAAGGTAAAAAGGGGGTTTTCCAGCAGAAATCCTGGACCAACAAACAACAAGCTAAACTTTTGGAAGAATTACTAAAAATGAAAGGCAAAAGGATATTCCAAATGGATAGTGCAAGTTGCGAAAGCACTTTCTGTGGCTCCGCTTTTAATCAGTATCTGCGGAAGAATTGTACAGGTGAGATCAGTTGCAAGAGTATTCGCATTTGGGGCGCCAGTCGTGAAGCCTTTTATCAGCTTGCGCAAATAAAACAGGCGGAATCACTCAGTGCACGGAAAAGACAATTAAATAGCGTCATCAAGAAGGTTGCAGAGCAACTTGGTAATACGAAGTCTGTTTCGCAGACTTATTATATCCATCCGGCCATACAACAGGTATTTATGGAAGCAAAGTTCCCCTTTATAAAAGATAAATTACCACTAGCGAAGCTTGAAGAGAGAGTATTCCGATTTTTACGTAAGCATGGCTAAGCAGGAAATTACCGGCCAAATCTAAACCATTCTTCCAATGGATGGTTTAGCTTATGAAGCCAACTCGCAACCATCTCCATTGCTGCAACAGAAAAGGTTATACCATTTCCGCCGAAGCCACATACAAAATATGAATTTTTGAACTTTCTATGTTCTCCGATATAAGGTAATCCATCTTTGGTCGTCCCAAATGTACCTGCCCAAGTAAAATCAGTGCGGAAGGTTTTATCGACAAAAATTTTATTAAATGACTGCGCTAACTTATGAGACTTCTTTGCAATGAGCTCATCTCGCTTGATGGGATCTCTAAAGGTCTCATCTTCTCCTCCAATCAGAAACCTATCGTCGTCTGTTGTTCGCATATACAAATAGGGCGTGGCCGTATTCCAGATGAGAAGGTCGCGATATAGCTGATTATGTTCTTTATCAGCTTCCGATACAATAGCAAATGTGCTTAGCAGGTCAACAAATTTTTCGGAAATGAGATTTGTTGTTTCGTATCCTGTACAATAGATAATCTTTTCCGCTTTGATTTTAGCCCCTGTTGAAGTAATCGCTGAATTATAACCAGACTTATAAAACACTTTTTCCAACGCTGTTTTGTCAAAAATAGATAACCCTCGGTTAACATTATATGCCAATAGTTCGTGTGTGAAACAAAAGGCGTCAATGCTTGCCCCTAGATCCGAAAGTATACCCCCATAAGCACCGCACATTGCATAACGTTCCCTGATATCCCGCTCCGTCAGCCACTTGACGTCGAAGCCAGCTTCTTGCCTTGCTTCGAACTCCACCTTTAGCCAAGCTATATCCTTTTTCTTTGCCGCATAGTAGAGTGACTGTTTGCTTCTAAAACCAGCTTTCGATCGGATTTTCTTGGCAAGTCTACCTAATTTATCAATCGCTTCTCCACAGGCTCGGTAGCTCGCAATTGCCCCCTGAATGCCGATTAATTCCTTTAATCTATATAAGGGAATATCAATCTCATATTGTAACATGGAAGTTGTTGCCGCCGAACTCCCATTCACAATTTCCCGCTTATCTATAAGAACACATTTCTTTCCATCGGCCATACATTGATGCGCAATCAAGGCTCCGGTGATCCCCCCTCCTACAATAAGTACATCACAGCTTATATCTTTTTGTAAGGAAGGATAGGTATTTAAGAGACCATTCTTCACCAACCAAAATGGCTCATTTGACTTTAAATCCATGATAATAATAGCAGCTTTACAGTATATAACCGATTCCTTTAGGAATAGTTTGCCAGCTATTTTATTAAATTTCAAACCATTCCTCCATAGCGAAGGTTATCGTATTAGCAATAAATGGACAACATATGCGTGCAATTTGGACAGGGGCTATTGGTTTTGGCTTAGTTAATATTCCCATAAAATTATATAGTGCAACTGAAAATGCAAGTCTCGATTTGGACATGCTTGATCGTAAAGATTTATCCAATATTAAATTCAAACGGGTAAATGAACAGACTGGTAAAGAAGTAAAGTGGGACAATATTGTTAAAGGATACTTTATGAAAGACCACTATGTAGTTTTGGAAGACGCCGATTTTGAAGATGCAAGTCCGGAGAAATCAAAACTTATCAATCTGCATGCATTTGTAAAACTGATGGATGTTGACAGTATTTATTTTGAAACACCTTATTATCTAGAGCCACAGAAGGGCGGTGAGAAAGCTTATCAGCTGCTTGTCAAAGCTTTAGAAAAAACAAAAATGGCGGGTTTAGGAGCATTTGTGATGCGAAATGTCGAACATCTAGCCCTTATAAAACCCTATCGTAATGCATTGGTATTGAATAAAATTCGCTATCAGCAGGAGATTAGGGGCTTGGACGACCTTAAATTGCCCACTACAATAAAAATTCAAAAGGTGGAAATGGACATGGCGACACAGCTGATTGAGCAGCACAGTAAGTCCTTTGATATTAGTAAATATAAAAATGAATACATGGACGAGCTCCTAAAAATTATCAAGCAAAAAGACAAGGGAAAACGCCCAACCATCCGAAAAATGAAAGTTGAGCATACAAAAGCAGACGATCTCCTTGCCAAACTAAAAGCGAGCTTGGGTTAAGACGCACCGACATAAAAACCTAGGTGGCTTAGCTACCTTCAAGGAAGCTAAAAGCAGGAATAAGAAATCCAGTATTTTAAACATAAATGGAAAAACGATGAAAAATATCATACCGGAACAAAAAGAAGGGAAAAGACTTGATTGTTTTGAATCACTTGAATTTGCAAGTGAAGATATCGCTAACTTAGCATTTGAATTGGGCGTAGAGAACCTGAGAAAGGTCAACCATTGGTACACGTTAGCCCAATTACCCGCTACCACATTTCAATTGACAGGCGGTTATGGTACACCGATAGATCGCTTACTCGAATTACATGATTATATCAGACTGGATATCCCCGGACCGGGACTTCCAAGTAGCGGTGGTTATGACTGGGTGCATGTCGTTAACCTCACGCTAGACAAAACCGATGATTATAAAGTTTTTGCCCTAACCTTAAAGCCTTGTCCCGATCCAAGCCATCCCGGCGATAAAAATACAGCTCATTTTTTCGAAGGAATTTCATCGTCAACTTTCCTGATCGAACAGCGTAGAAACAGTATATTGTTTCAATATGCTGGCAGAAACGAGATCATAAACGTTGACAATGAAAATTTTAGCGATAATGTTCGGAACTATCTCGTCGGTTTGGCGGCGAAAATAGGAGCCTCCTATCCGCAGTGGAAATCATTAATTAAAGGAATGGCGAATGCTGTTGCCAAAGAATTTAATGCCCATTTATAGTATGTTACATGTGAGAAAATGGTACCATTTTTAATTCCAAAGTAAAAAGAAGCCAATAAAGCAATTTTATCTACTTTCCAACGTTCTAATATTAAAGATTCGATCTATGTTGTCGTAATTTTTTTTCGTACATTTATGTATACATTAGGAGTTTTGGGGTACTATGAATCATACAATCCAATCGAGCAATCAAACCGCTATTAAGCTTCAATCTTTTGGCAAACTGGTCATTTTAGATCGGCACTTTACTATCGTCGGAGTAACGGAGTCTGTCGTAAATGAACATTATACCAGTGAAGCTCTATTAGGAACTCATTTTTTTCATAGCTTTGGCCATATCTTCGGCGAAGCTTTGTTAAAAGTGAGGAATGCTGTGATGGAACTTCTTGAAAACGGACAGTCGCGCCACATTTTACCCATTAAAATTAAAAACGACCGTGTTTATGTAAAATTACGTAGACATGATGAATATCTTTACATTGAATGGGAACAACAGCATAAAAAATATATTCCCGCTAAAAAAATTAACGAACTCAATTTTTTGTTGGATACCATTCAGCCAAATAATTGGAATCGCGTTTGTTCGGCCATCAACAAGATATTGAATTATGATCTTGTTTTCGTTTTGCAAATTCAAGAAACAGGGTATAGTTCGGTGATTGCTGAGCATACGGCAAATGGACGGTCTTCTTTCAAAGGCAAGGAATTCTCCAAAGATTTTATGCCCGAGGAAGTTTTGTCTTACTATCGTAGTTATTCGTATCGATACGCTCCCAACATGGACGATCAGGGACAAGAATTCTATTATAAAGATGAGGCCATCGATCCCCTTTCGAGCTTATTATCTCCTCTGCCTGAACTCCATCAGCTTTTTTTAAAAGAAATAAATGTTCAAAGTGCCCTTTTTTTTCGAATCTGTATTGATGATGATTTTTGGGGACTTGTGGTTGCGCAGCATGACGAAAAGCGTGTAGTCGACCTACAACAACGAAAACTATGCACATTTGCCATCCAGGCGGCAACCAACAAATATGAAAGTCATATTAAACAGAATCTTTTGGAAAGAACAGAACTTCTTAAGCTTGCAGAAGAAGAATTAAAGAAAAGTCTCTCTGAAAATAAGATGGTAAATTGTGCCTTGATACAACATATGGACATCCTAACTCAGCTTGTGGATGCAGACGGTTTGGCGATTTTCAATCAGGGCGACGTTTTTAGCTATGGGCAGTCTCCTCCTAAAGCACAGTTTTATGAACTCATTCAATTCCTGCAGAAACATACCGACAAAGCCCTCTTTAAAGACTACAACTTTCGTCTAAATCATCAAGAAAACTTTAAAGAAAAGCTTGGTTTTGCCGGTCTAATGTATTTAAAGGTAGGCTTGGAGAACGATTATTACATCGTTTGGTTTAGAAGAGAAAATAGCAGTCAGGTCATGCAAATGGAGTTAAAAGAAGAACAGGATGGTAAAAAGCAGCTCAAAATCTGGGAAGATACGCGTTATGATGTTGCCAAGCCATGGAATGATGCTGAAATTAACTTTGTGCTTCGCTTAAATCAAATCATCAAAGAATCCATCTTTGCGAAATTGAAAGAACGCCAGCTCCTCAATGACGAACTTCTCAGCTTAAACAATGAATTGGAAATGTTTACCCATACGCTTTCCCACGATTTGAAAAACCCGCTGTCCATCTTAAAAATGGGCATACAATTTCTTCAGCAACACCCCGACAATATCGATTTTAAAAAAATCAATAAATGGTATCAGAATTTCAGCCGAAGTGTCACCAACATTGAGGATATTATCAACAATATGGTACAATTAAGTCAACACCGATCCAGCATTTTAGACAAAGAGCCACTTCCAATGGCCTACACCATTCAGCGTATATTCCAAGAAAACAGTATTCTATATAACGTCAATAATTGTCGGCCCACTTTTGGTACATTATTGCCTATTTGGGGCGAGAAAAGTGCCGCTTATCAAATTTTTTCCAATTTAATTATCAACGCTATAAAATATTCAGCCCAGTCGGACAGCCCTGTGGTATCCATAGATAGTTCGCATGAAGATGATTATACCCATTATCAAATCAAGGATAATGGAATTGGCATACCCAGTGAACACCTACCGCACATATACGAAATGTTTACAAGGGCGGATAACGTGGGCTCCATACCCGGTACGGGCATTGGTCTTTCACTCGTAAAGCGCATTATGGAGCGGTTGGGAGGAAATATAAAAATTGAATCGGAAGTCGGTTTGGGTACAACAGTTCATCTTTACTTTCCAATTGTTAAGCCATTTCCCGAACAAATGTTGCTCAATTAACCTGATGCAGCATCCTGAAATCTCGCAAACTATTTCCTTGCTGATATTGTTCATTATTCGAGAGAATACAACGCGAATAAAGAGGGTTGTACCACTTAAACGAAATCGAAAACATGGAAGAGATATTGCAACATGCAGTAGTAAAACGAGGTTTGATTATTGCCTATTACTTTAGTAACATATGGTATCGTAAAGGATTATTCGGGCAACATACTATTCCGGATCCCAATGATACTGATCCAATTGAGCGTCCTGAACCGGACGTGGATGAAACCGATCCTGAAGAAGAAAATGTCAATTATGCCCATAAAAAGACACAAACAAGCGACGGAACAAGTGCTAGAGCGGCCTCGTCCGCTTCTTGGGATGAAAATGTCGAAAATCCAGCAATACCCAAAAAGACAGATTGACCAGTGGGTCAATCTGTAACGATATGCAATTGGCCATTTTCATTAAAAAAAACGTCGCTGATAAACACCATGCGTTTATCACCCGTTTTTATAGTACGTCCGTGATACACACAGCGGAGCTTTCCTTCTCTATCGCTAAATAGGCTATTGTGTCCGGTACCCGAAATTACTCCCCCGCTATGGGTATTTTTTTCAATGATTGGGTTAGCAGGTGACTTTTCATAGCTTCCCAATGGGGCAGTTGCCGTTCCATAGCCTACCGCATAATTGGCTCCAGCAAAATAGTTGGCGGAATACATCATATAATATTGTCCGTTTTTTTTCATTAGAAAAGAACCTTCTGTCCATCGTCTATTTATCTCACCCGAAGTGACTGACCTACTCTCCCATTCAGCCTGTGCGTCATTAATCGAAACTGGAGGTCGCATTAAAAGGACTGGGTCCCCGATCGTTTTAGTCATACTGCTGTCCAATTCAACACCATACACCCAGCTCTCTTCGATCCTGCTATAGCCATACTTCTGCTTCGCCCAATCCGCAACCTCCGACTCCACCGGATGCTCGTAGCAACAACGCGAATAAAACAGATAATTCCTATTGTCGGTATCTCTAAAAACGTTCGCATCAATAATTGGATATCCCGGATCAAAAATAGGTTTTCCAGTAAGGTCTTTGAATGGCCCTAAGGGACTATCCGCCACAGCTACCCCGATGCGATAGTTTTCAATATGTTGTTTTGGATTATCTTTCCAATGGGCGCTATAATACATATAGTATTTGTTATTGACCCGGTAAACTTCAGGCGCCCAAAAATCTTTTTCTCCCCAGCCATTAGGCTGGTTGGCATCATATACTTTCCTTTCCTTCGTCCATGTTTTCAGATCTTTGGAACTATAAGCAATAAAGCCGTTTTCAGTTCCACCTGTGCCATATAAATAATATCGATCGGTAGGCGGATCAAATACAATAAAGGGATCGCCAAAGGCTACATCCGTTTGATAGGATTTTCCATTCCGGGTCAATCCCTGATCTGTGGCCAGGAAGCGAAATTTTGCGGTATCAAACCGAGGAACCGGAATACCATCACCAGTTGATGCAAAATTAAACGGTATGATAGCGGTTCTCCGAGGTGCCACTTTTTCATCTGAAAAGTGTGTGTGACAGACATAATACCATTGCTTTCCTTTTTTGAAAATGTCGCCATGTCCAGTTCCGGCAAAACCGCTATTTTTTCGGCTTAATGCCGGCTGACCTTCCAGTTTTTTCCAAGGCCCATAGACATTATCCGCGATTGCCACGCCGACAGCATAGTCTTTATTTCGAAAATCATTTGCCGAATAAAACATATAATAATACTGGCCTTGCTGGATAACAGTAGGACCTTCGGTAACCGTCCACTCTGCATTTGCTGTATTTTCCCAGGGTAATTCCGCATGGACACATTCTTTTAGCGTCTCTCCTTTTATTCCCGAATAATCGGACTTTAATTCGGCGACAAAAATTCTATTTCCTTGCGTTAATCTGACATGAAACAGGTATTTCCTCCCATTGCGATCGCTGAATACAAAAGGATCTATCTGCTTTTGCCCGACTTCAAGTGGTGCTTTGGAAGTTTGCTTAAAAGGACCTACAGGGCTATCACTAACTGCAATTGCTATATGCTCATCTGCTGTATAAGCCATATAAAATTTACCCTTTTCAAACCATACCTGTGGCGCCCAAAATCCCGTCGATCCAAAAGCATCTCCTTTTAAAAGAGCAAAACCTGAAGTTGTGCCTGCCGGGACCTTCCAATGTTTCAAATCTGTAGATTGATACACTTTAAACCCCTGCTGTTCTTCAGAATCTCCATTCGTACCGTACAGATAATAATATCCCCCGTAAAAGAATACGGTTGGATCAGCCTGAAAAATCCCGTCTATTGGAATATTCGCCTTTCCTATCGATACTGCTGTGGTATGCTGTGCGATTGTCGTCTGTACAAAAGACAGAAAAAGGGCACTAATTAAGAGGTATATTTTGTTCATTGAATTGAATAGCTATTTGGTATACAGATATCTAAAATTCAATAATTAATCGCTCAATTGCCGGTAATATTGTATCAATTGAACATCATTTTGTATCATAAAACCATTTCTCTAACCAAGTTTAGTTAAATGCAACTGTTTCATTTAATTGACAAACCATTTACTTCTGAGACCCGTTCTATTTAAAATAATCAAATACTTATTTAAGAGCGTAGGTCATGATATGTAATAACATCTTTTTCTTTTCCTTAATAACCAGTCTGCTGTTGATATCGTGTAATCATCAAACTCCTCAGGAAAAAGCTTCCCATCATATGGAGGAGGCCGAACATAAAGCAGCGGCAGCCAGTGAACAGGCTATAGTGAGAGCTGAAGCTGCGGCAGCAAAGAATACCGAAGCAGTCATTTATGCAAATATAGCTGCTGCTAACGAGGCTGCTGCTGGGATTCCAGCTCCAGCGTTGTCCAATAAGGAAGCTGAAAGGATATACAACAAACTCGGCAAAATCATTGTCGATCGAATCAATGCAAAGACAGCAGTAGAAGCGATGGAGAAAGAACAAGCCATCGCTCGAATTAAAAAAGATGTTTTGGAAAATTTAAGGAATGGCAAAATTACCCAAGCTGATCATGACGGTATAATGGGCTATTTAGAAGATAGCATCAAAGCCGCCAAGTCAGTTATGTAAGGCGCAATCAGCGAGACAAAACGACAAACTTATGATAAATTCAATCGAACAATCGTGTATAGAAGCCTGTTGGCAATGTGTTACTGCTTGCCATACCTGTGCGAATGCTTGCACAAAAGAAAGTGACCTTCAAGCCATGGCAAAATGTATTGCATTGGATATGGAATGCGCAGTCGTTTGTAAAGCAGTGGCCGAACTTCTTGCTATGGAAAGTTACTATAGCCGACGACTTATCAAGACTTGCGCTGAATTATGTACACTCTGTGCAGAGGAGTGCTTTATGCATCCCCATGAACATTGCCAGCACTGTGCTAAATTATGTGAACTTTGCGCAATTGCGTGCAACAAACTAACTGCATAAAATATAGTGGTGTAGATTTCAAATTTCCTGATGGGGCCATCAGGAAATTTTTAATTCAAAATACCTCTTTCAAATGCAAATTTGACCAAATGAGCTGTATTTTTTACGCCCGCTTTATCGATTAAGTTTTGACGGTGTCCTTCAACTGTACGCTTGCTTAAAAATATCTTATCGGCAATTTCAATATTCGTGTATCCTTCTGCAATTAATTTGAGTACTTCAAGCTCTCTATCGGAGATATCAAAATCTGTCTGTAGTTCTCCTGATACCTGTGCATAGCTTTGTCCAGAGCGAACTTGGTCCAATAGTATCATTGCGATTTCCTCGCTCATGTATCGTCCCCCATTTGCGATATGATTTAATCCAAAAAGCAATTCGTTATAGCCAACGTTTTTAACCAAATATCCGGCAAGACCAGATTCAAATGCTTCAACAACGTAATTGATCTGATTCAACATGGACAGTATTACTACTTTAATGGACGGATAATGTTTTTTTAATTCATGTAATAGTTCAATACCATCCATTTCCTCCATGCTGATGTCTGTTAAGACAATATCAGGAACAGGATTAGAATTTAAGAACTGAAGAGCCTCCTTTCCATTCGACGCCTCTCCAACAACTTCAAATCCATCTTGCGATTCTAATAGTAATTTTATTCCGTTACGTACAACCATGTGGTCTTCAACCAATAGGATTTTTATCATTATTCTTTTTTTAAATAGTTAATTTAAGTAAAATACCTGTTGCCGGCGTATGATTCATAATCCGTGCATTATAAAGTTCAGCAATCTTCATCAAACGCATTGGACTATGTTCATGTTTTATTGTTGACAGCGATTTCTCCTGGCTAAAAAAAGGTGACACTTTAATTAAAATCTCAAATTCAATCACCTGCACCGAAACTGAAATAGCCTGTGAAGGAATCTCATCATTTAAATACTGGAATATAGCCGTAAGTAACTTAAACAGCTGAACTTGTGCCTCATGATGCAATTCTCTTAAATGCGGATCTAGCAAGGTGTCAATTGTAAAACCCGATCGTTTTCTATAACTCGCCACAGCCTCATCAACTGCATGAAAAATGCCAAGATCATTCAGTATCGGATTGTAGAGCAACACAGCTTTATTACGAATCTCCATAACCAACGTGCTTAATGAATCACGTAAGCAGCGTAATTCTTCAAAATCACCATAGCGATTTGTAAAATTCTGAAGAGATATACGCATTCCGTATAGTTCCTGAGCCAATTCATCGCGGAAATACCGTCCTATTTTTCCAATATCATCTTGTTGATTCCTAATAATCGATTTATAAAAATCTTCTTGACTACCATCCCATACCTGCTTTAATTCCGAAGGCTCTTTGAGGCTCTCCAATCGTTCCATGGGCTCTTCTGATAGCTCAAAATATAGTTTTTTGTTTTCGTCCCCCATATTGTTTTTCATTACATGTCATAACTAATAACCATTTAAACGTATCAACAGTTTTAAATATTCACATCTATTTAATCATCAAAAATGTACTTATTAAAACACTACGTATAAATACGTGCGACAAAAAGAAAAAAGGGGGAAATGAGACAGGAAAACACTTGTTATTAATGCAGAATAACGCTTAGCATCAGCCTGATAGCTGAATAGTTATTCTGTATAAAGCATTGACTAACTGATTGTTAAAATAAAACAAGTAATAAATCGGCTTGATCCATTCAGCGTCAACGCATTTCCTCTTAATTATTTTCTAGCACCTTAATTGTAGTGATATAGCGAAGATAGACACTTAAAACTTGATAATATGGAAAATTTAACAATCGATCAACTGTTTAAGGAAAAAAGACCTACATTAAAATATTTGGCAGCGCAATTTACAAACGATCCGGATGAACGAGAAGATCTGGTTCAGGAGACCATGGTAAGGTCATTGGGATCTATTGAAAAATTCCTGAAGCATCCAAAGTTGATGTCTTGGCTCTATATCATCATGAAAAATACATATATTAACCAATATACTCGAAATAAACGATTGGAGAATTACCGCAATGAATATGTAAGTATAGGTTATCATAATGAAATAACAACCAATCGCGGTGAAAATAATTTTATAGCCTCTGATATACAACACGCACTCAATAGTTTATCAAAAGATTACTATAACGCCTTTGCAATGTTTTTGGAAGGATTTAAATATTATGAAATTGCAGAGCATCTGCAAATCCCGGAGGGTACGGTCAAAACACGTATACATATGGCCAGGAAAGCACTGCAAAAACAGCTAAAGATTTATTCAAAAAGTATTGATTAAAAAATGGTCTCTTTTCAAGATAAAAAAGCAGGTAATTACCTGCTTTTTTATTTTATTTCTCATTACTTAGACCTGCCTATGCTTCAACTACATTTTACCCTAGCGGATATTCTAGTTATTCATTATATTTAGATATTTAGGGAACAACTTATTGATTTAATAGATTGAACATCAAAAATTATGAAAAAACAGATAATCACTTTATTTTTTATATGTTTGAGTGGCATTATGGTCGTATTGTCCTGTGATCGGGCAGCAAAAGAAGGTGAAAATAGAATTCGTGTCAGTGGTGAAGGAAAGATTAGGATAATGCCCGATCAAGTCACTTTGACAATCAATACGGCATTCACAAAACCAAGGATGGTAGACGCGGTTAGAGAGACTCAAGCAACTGTCGATACGGTCATTGCATTGCTCCAAAAATACGGCAATAAAAAGGAAGACATTAAAACAAGCAGCGTGTCAGCAAATAAGGATTATCAATATATCGGAAATACCAATAAATTTATTGGGTATCAAGCACAACAAACAATCGATTTTGTTTTACATGATTTATCGAAATTTACAGAATTAACAGGCAAGTTGTTAGAGACCAAAATAAGCGGAATAGGCTCCATCTCATTCGATCATTCCAAAGCAGACAGTATTTTAAGAGAAGCGGATCTTATTGCTTATGATGATGCATTAAAATCTGCAAAAAAACTTGCATCTCGGGCAGATGTCGAAATTGGCAAACTGCTGTTTTTGTCGAACGACGGAAGCGCATCCAA
This sequence comes from Sphingobacterium sp. UBA7631, assembly GCF_002483935.1. Taxonomy (NCBI): domain Bacteria; kingdom Pseudomonadati; phylum Bacteroidota; class Sphingobacteriia; order Sphingobacteriales; family Sphingobacteriaceae; genus Sphingobacterium; species Sphingobacterium sp. UBA7631. The sequence continues at coordinate 356,882 of NZ_DLIX01000010.1, read as the reverse complement.
CCAATCGACGCAGTTTAGAACAGGGATGGCGTTAGAAACATTCAACAAGGGTTACGGCGGCGAAGGATTTAAAGTAGCCCCCGAAGTTTTAGAATTTAAAAGGACAATATATACGGAATTTGAAATTAGATAGCTCAAAAATTGGGATTAAGAATCTACGCCACTTAGACATTCTCGTAAGATCCTACTTACAAGTAAAACTTGCTTAGAATTAGCATACGGCTAAGCATAATACCATGATTCATCCCGGTGTTTTTTCGTATATTTAACATATAGTTTATATACAGTTCATTTGCGTTTCGTTACTTTATCATACAATAGTTCAATGTAATCAACGGAGTAATGTATCTATTATGAAAACGATAAACTATTTTTTCCAGCGAATTATATTTAGGATCTTTCTAGGTCGATTCAGTTCATTCTATTCACCCTTGAGATTCCACAAGACCTAATTGTTTTTAAACGGCATTGAGGTCCGATAATTTTATTTTATAAATGCTTTTAACCAAAGATGCTTTTGGCAAAGATTTTATTTGGGGAGTGTCTACAGCTGCCTATCAGATCGAGGGTGCGCATGATTTACATGGCAAAGGTCCTTCTATTTGGGATATCTTTGTACAAAAAAGGAACCGTATATTTCAAAATCAACATGGTAATGAGGCTTGCGATTTTTACAATCGCTACGTCCAGGATCTCCATCTAATGAAAGGAATGCATATTCCTAATTATAGATTCTCCTTATCATGGAGCCGTATTTTCCCGGGTGGAATCGGTGAAGTAAATCAATCAGGTTTGGATTTTTATGATCGATTGATCGACCTATCGCTCGAACTAGGGATCACCCCTTGGGTTACCTTATACCATTGGGATCTTCCCCATGCATTAGAAAAAAAAGGTGGCTGGGTGAACCGTGATGTAAAAGATTGGTTTGGCGAATTTGTTTCCAAATGTGTGCATACCTACGGTGATCGTGTTAAAAACTGGATGGTTCTCAACGAGCCTACCGTATTCACTGCCGCAGGTTATTTCTTTGGCGTGCATGCACCGGAACGAAAAGGTCTGGGTAATTTTTTGGCCGCCGCGCATCATGCGGCATTGGCACAAGCACAGGGAGGTCGAATCATCAAATCGATCCAGCCCGACAGTCAGGTTGGAACTACATTTTCATGTTCTCATGTCGAACCATTCACATCGAGAGACAAGGACATTAAAGCAGCAAAAAAAGCAGACGTATTACTCAATCGTCTGTTTATAGAACCTCTCTTAGGAATGGGCTATCCTACTCAGGAGATTAAAATACTGAATAGAATTGAAAAGTATATTAAATTGAATGATGAAAGAGACCTGAAATTTGATATGGATTTCATTGGGATACAGAATTATACGCGGGAGGTTATACGATACGCCATGTTCGTTCCTTATCTCCAAGCAAAAATAGTATCCGCAAAAGAGCGTAAAGTTGATTTAACTGAAATGAACTGGGAGGTTTACCCAGCGTCCATCTATCATATGCTCAAAAAATTCAGTACCTACCAAAACATGCCGCCTTTAATTGTTACCGAAAACGGCGCCGCGTTTCCCGATAAAGCCGAGAATGGTATAGTACATGATCCTAAAAGAGTTTCCTATTTACAGGAAGCGTTACAACAAGTTTATCGTGCGAAACAGGAAGGTGTAAATGTCAAGGGCTATTTTGTATGGACTTTTCTTGACAACTTCGAATGGGCTGAAGGATATCGGCCAAGATTTGGACTGGTGTATGTTGATTTCAAAAATCAACAACGTATTATCAAATCCTCTGGGCATTGGTATGCGGACTTCTTAAAATAAAAAAATTACTTTTTTTCACCATGATGATAAATCAAATTCGTGATTTTTAATAAAATTACCGCTACAAGTATTGCCCCAATAATGATACATACGCTGATTAATGAATTTCGCCCGTTATCAGCAAAAATATAGATTGCGCATACCGCCAACAGACAGGGCAAAGCAAAAACAATCAGCTTGATCCAATAGACACGATCCTCTTCCTGGAGGATCCTTTCGGTGATTACCGCATGAATAAGATCGGCCTTATTTTTTCTAAAATACGTAAGAATGAGCTCTATCTCTTCCTGTCTAAGTTCGCGGGGGCGGACGATCTGTTCTTTTAATACGATAAGTAGATTTTTGCGATCGCGTTGTACAGAGCGAATATCTGCCATTTGAAATCGCTTTTTATAGCCCATGGGATTTATTGCATAGCCCTTATAATCGCTGTTTTCGGGACATAGACAAGAGAACTCAATGGCATTTAAAGAGAAGATAATATCAGTGTGATCTTGACCAATCTCTCTAAATTTTGATACGGCAAGTTTAACGGTTGCAAATAATGCACACTGAAGCACAAACAGACCAAAAGACAGATGAAAAATCCAGGACAAAAGCAATGCAACAGCAATAAATCCAAAAATAAACCAGCTCATATTAGACAAAATGTCAACCTTACGTCGTATTATTAACACAAAAATTGTACACATTACAGCTGGGATACTTGCTTTCCAATCCCAAAATATACTGACAACACCCAGCACTGAGCATAGCATATACATCAGCAGTTGAAAATAATCTGATTTCCGTTGGAAGTTGGTTCTCTTAATTTCAATGCTGTTTTCCACTACCTGCTCGAAGAAAATGAAAAAATGTTTAACATAATATCTCTCTGATTGCATAAATATAAATATCTTTAATTAATATATATGTAAAAAATCAAAGCGTATCGTATGAAGACTTTTCAATTTAAATCACATCAGGTTAAAAAGGGCTTAATCTTTGGATTAATTTATTTAGTTGTTGTATTTATACTATGTTATATGATCTTCGGTGGTATAAATGGGATGGCCGATGCGGCAAATAATTTTGGTTCGGCGAAGGGCTTGGGGATATTGGTTGCGGTTGTTATCATTGGTCCACTCGTCGTCATCTTGCAATTAATCAATCCCAAGATTGAAGTACAAGTTGACAGTGCGAACTTATCTATCAGGCAGCCGAAAAAAGAGGATAGCATTATTCCACTGAAAGAGATCTACATCATGGAAATAAACCATGCTTTGGTTAACCAGCTTCAGCTGTTCGATCAAAATAGACAGCTACTCGCTACAATACACCCCCAAAACGACACAAATGTCATTTTCTCCATCGCTAGTGCAATAGCACAACAGGGTAGATTTGTGAAGACAAAGGGGAACAAAAAGATCTTTGGAAATCCTGTTGAAACAATTTCCTATTCCAGGCAATAAATTTGGCATCGATATACGAAATGAAAAGCGCGGCAAAAATTCAGTATTTGGTCCTAATGGTGACAACTCTACTCTTGGGTTTAATCTCACGTAAAATATCTGTCACACCGCCTATATGTGGCGATGTGCTTTATGCCATGATGGTGTATTGGTTATCACGCTTAATATTTATTAAAAAATCACTGTTCTCCTACTGTATCATTACCATTCTATTCTGTTTTACCATTGAATTTTTACAACTTGTCCAATTGCCCCTATTTTTATGGATAAGGAGCAATTCACTTTTGCGCCTCGTATTTGGACAAGGATTTCTCTGGTCAGATTTAGGGGCTTATTTCCTGGGAGCGCTTGGAGCTGCATTTCTTGATTATCTTAAAGATCATTTGCTAAAAACAGACCCTGCGTTGTGAACTGAATAGACCTATTTTGTCGTTTTGGCCCCCATATCGATGCCCATCTTTTCATAAGCAACATCATTCGGCTGCCAAAGCTCTATTTTATTTCCTTCAATATCCATGATATGAACAAATTTGCCATAGTCAAAGGACTCGATCTTATCAAGTACCGTAACTCCCTCCTTCTTCAATTGATCGATTAGAAGTTCAATATCGGCAACCCGATAATTGATCATAAAGTCTTTGTCCGAGGGACCAAAATAGCTTGTACTCTCTTTAAAAGGGCTCCATTGCGTAAATCCTTTTTTCGTACTATCAGCACCCTGATACCACTCAAATACAGCGCCGTAAGAATTTGTTGCCAGTCCCAGATGATCGGCATACCAGGCCCTTAATTTTTTAGGATCTTTGCACTTGAAGAAAATTCCGCCTATACCAGTTACTCTTTTTAACTCGACAGGTCGGTTCAAATTGCTCATGGTATTAAAGGCGTACCCCATTCCAAACGCCAGCGAAATACTCGCAACAAATACGACTCTTTTCATAATTTGATAAGGATAAATATTTATTTCTACCTCCTCTCCCAAATTTAATCATAAGTTTTGAAAAAACATTTACAGTGCAAAACAACATATTCTTTTCTTATACGCTCAGAATGTTATATTCATAGCTTTTATCCCATTTTTTTCCTGCTCAGATTGTTAAAAAACGATATTGTATTTATACATTTGACTCGGTCAAGATTCATTTATCATCCTGGTAATGCGTTTGACGTACTTAGTAAATAGCATCTGAAGTAAAAAACAGCGTTATGTATAATTTTAAAAACGATTATTCCGAAGGGGCGCACCCCCGCATTTTAGATAAACTTATTGAAACAAATCTGATACAACAAGCCGGCTATGGCGAAGATGAATATGCTAAAGCAGCAAAAAGCATTTTGAAGAAAAAGATAGCGAACGAGCAAGCTGTTGTTTACTTTTTATCTGGCGGAACACAGACCAATCTACTTGTGCTATCCTTTCTCTTACGTATCCATGAAGCCGTAATTAGCGCAAAAACGGGGCACATATCGGCCAATGAAACTGGCGCTATCGAAGCAACTGGACACAAAGTCATTACTGTCGAAACACTTGATGGAAAACTAACGCCGAAGGATATTACAAAAACGTTAAAGGAACATGCACTGGCACCACATGTCGTAAAGCCAAGAATAGTGTATATTTCCAATTCGACTGAAATTGGCACGATCTATACGCTGACAGAATTGGAAGCACTTTATGTATGTTGTCGAGAACATCATCTTTTACTTTATCTGGATGGAGCTCGGTTGGGGCATGCTTTGATGGCTGAAAACAACGATCTAACACTGAAAGACATTGGAAATTATGCTGACGTATTCTATATTGGCGGGACGAAAAACGGTGCGCTTTTAGGTGAAGCCGTAGTGTTTAATAAACCCGAATTGGCACTGGATTTTGACTATGCAATCAAGCAGAAGGGCGCTTTGCTTGCCAAGGGCCGGGTTTTATCCATTCAGTTTCTCGAGCTCTTTAAAGATGATTTATATTTTGAACTAGCGCAAAAAGCAAATTCCTACGCTATGCGGATCGCTCAGGTGATCAAAGAAAAAGGCCATTCATTTTTGACAGACTCAACCACTAATCAAATTTTCCCGATTTTACCCAAATCTGTCATAGAGACATTGAGTCAGAAATACCAGTTTTATATTTGGAAGGAAATAGATAATGATTATGCTGCTATTCGCCTGATTACCTCCTGGGCCACCGACGAGGAGCAGGTTGCAAGTTTTATGGAGGCCATATTGAAATCTTAGTGATCCTGCCTCTAGGCTTATCAATCACTCCTAAATGAAAGCGTCCAATAGGTATGTTGTACCCATTGGACGCATCCGATAAAATGAAAAAAATTAGTCTTTAGGTTCCAACGCTTTCCAAACAACCGCTGCAACTGCAGCACCCACGAGCGGCGCAACGATAAATAACCATAGCTGAGACAAAGCTTGCCCCCCCGCTAAAATGGCAGGACCAAATGAACGTGCTGGGTTAACGGATGTACCCGTTACAGGGATAGCAACGAGGTGGATTAATAGCAGTGTAAAACCGATTGCAAGTCCAGCCATTGTACTGTTACCTACTTTAGAGGTTGTCGCTAATATCACAAATAGAAAAAGAAACGTTAACACTGCTTCGATCAGAAAGGCAGAAGCAGTACCATACTCGTTTTGATAACCCTTTCCCCATCCGTTGGAGCCATAGGCCCATTCACCTGCAGTAAAGCCGGCCAGCTGTCCACTCAAAATCTGTTGAAGAACAAATGCTCCCAAAAGTGCGCCAATAAATTGAGCAATGATATACACAATTGCATCCTTAGCAGACATTTTACCCGCCAATAATACACCAACCGTAACGGCAGGATTGATATGACAACCTGAGATTCCTCCGATCGCATAAGCAAAAACCACGACCGAAAGGCCGAAGGCAACTGCAATACCCAAAAGGCCAAGGCCAGAAAGTCCAGCTGTGGTATTGGCCCCTGCAATTGCGGCAGCTCCACAACCAAAAAGTACCAAACCAAATGTTCCAATTAGTTCGGCAACAAATTTTGAAGATGTTTTAATTTCCATATGAATCTGTTTATAACTTAGTTAACTCTAATTTAATCATTTTCCGTATTAAATTAAAGCACTAAAAAATTTATTGTAGAACAATATCCACACACTATTAAAATCAGTTCTATAGATACATCTTCAACATCAGTTTATCCATATTTCATCACAGGCTATAAGCGCGTTCCGTTTCGGATGATACCTCCATTCAGGTAATTTTGCTAAGGGCTCAGCATAGACTCGAATGACCTTAACACGGTCGTTTATCAAAGCTCGATAGCGAACCTTCTCCACTGTATAATCTTCCTCCTGAGATTCAAGTTTCCTCAGCAGCACATCTTGAAAATCTTCGCCATTTTTGGATACCGAAATGCGGACTTCCTTTGGTGAAAATATCCAATGTCGGACATCCTTTAGAAAATTAAGCTCAATTGTATCGATGTGTTTTTCCTGTTCAAAATCAAACGTAATATCCATCGGCTCCCCATTCCATAGCAACCAGTTGTAGCTATAATCCATGTATCCTGGGACACTATCGGAGAGGGTTTCCAGACCATTGGCAGGGAAGGAAGGATCGAATGGATTTTTCAGTTTTATACTTGCTTGTGAAGCTTTGTTCGTTCTGACTCCAGCATTGAATATTTCGCTCCATTCTTTTGCATAAGCATCAGGTGACGCCCCCCCTTCGGCAAGTTCTATTACCCCCAGCCTTTTGGCGTCTTTAATAAATTGAGTGACTTTACGGCTTACATTAGGTCTTACAACCCAATGGTCGCCGTCTTGCTCAAAGATACCATGCTGATGCGGACCATAGAACCGTGCTTGTTGCAAGTAGGTGTAATCCAAGCCTAAACCGACACGTCTAATACGCGATTCTAATAAAGGATTTCCTTCACTTGCAATTTCAGCTTTTTCTAACAATGTACTGTATTGATCCATAGCTTCGGGACTCAAAAAATCCTTTCTATTATCAATTGGATTTCCATAAATCGACAAAGCGGAGGAAGCTCCAGGCAAGTGATTTCTTCGCAGATCGAGATATTTCTTAATAAATGGCGCAGCCTTACCATAATAGCCCTCAATAAATTCATCTGTCAATTGCTCTTCTGAACGACCATCTGTATCCCAGGCAAGGTTAGCCAAAATATAAGCATTTAACTCCGCCATATCACTATAGGTCGCTCCGCCACCTTGTAAGAATACCCCTTCTACCCCTTGTCCTTTCAAATATTGCATGCTTTTCTGCATCGTTCCTTGAATGGGGAATGGGGCAAGATAATTGGTAAACTGAGTCAAATAATCCCATACAAACACATGCTTCGCTTTCGATTTCCAAGCGCCCAATTGTCTACGGAAAGTTACTGCAGAATATTCACTACTGATATCATTTTTCCGAAAAGCATCGATATTACTTAATATAACCGAAACATTATCTGCGACGCGAAGATGCGCTGGAGCATTAGCCGATTCGAGATACGCCAGCGTCGTAAATTTCTTGTCTGGAAATTTTCCGGCCACCCTATTCACAAAGTGGATCAAGGAGCCCTGTGCTCCTCCTTCGCGCTTATCAATGGCTTGGCAAAGATCGCAAGTACAGCTTCCAATGTCGTCATTGGCTGCTATGGACCAATAGATAGCCGTTGGATTTTCAAGCATCCTTTTCTTAAAGTAAGCGACTGTATGAGTAAAAACTTCTTCATTGGAAAGACAGAGCTGAATCGGTTGGCGCTTCCCATCATACAGCGCGTAATATTCCGGATGATCTTTAAAGTAAATCGATGGTGGCAATATTTTACTGAAGGTATGGCCCCAGTCCCCCCATCTATCTTCCAAATTATGTAGGCCATACCAGTCCATGTAATCCTGATCCAATTCCACAGGGAAATAAACTTCTCTAAATTGAAAATTAGGCTTTGAAAAGATTTTTAAATCGGCATCCACATATAACGCAGTACACTTTGGAACATCGGTACTTTCTTTACCTGTATACCACTTTCGCCCACCAATAACATCCCTGACATAACGGTACGCCGCAAATATTACACCTCTACCACTTCCTTTGATGTAAATATTTTTTCCTACAGCTTCAATCGAATAACTGTCTTCAGGGGACGCATTTGTTATTGGGCTTCTTTCCAAAATAATGGCATGTGTATCATCAACTTTGGCTTGTATTGCAAAATCTACACCTGTGCTTTCTTTTGTAAAGGTGTTTATCACCGCAGCAGCTTTTTGTACAACAGGATCATTTGCATCCGCCTGGATGACATAATCCGTTTTCCCATTGTCCACCAATACCATTCTTTCCTTACCCTGAACTATCGTTACCAAAGACAATAGACCTAACATAAACTTCCACATCATATTAAAAATATCTCCTTAATGATAGATTTAGATCATACTGGTTCATAAATCTATTTTCAGCAACTTTGTAATAGCTCCAACCGCCCATTAATGTAAAACCCCAAGCATCTATGCGATGTTGCCAGCCTGCATTAATTGATCGGGATAAAAAATTGAAACGGTTGTTTAGGAATTGATAACGCGATGGATCATCTGGCGAAGTCCCCACATTACCGATTAGTGTGACATAGGAATCCGGTTTTTCACTGTTATAATAATGTCGTATCGCGAGGGAGTAGGCTTGGTTCCATCGCTGTTCATCACGTAACAAAAATCCCCTTAAATAGACAAAAGTTGGCCCAAAATATCGGCCTGCCGAAGCGACAAGTCCGTAATTATTTGTATTGTCATTTGCACGAACATACCTTCCTCCGAAATCGAAGAGCCACAATCCCGCTTCCCGATACAGGCTATAAGATGCGCGCCACGTTGGAAAAACACTGCCATCAGCCCAAGCTATCTGGTGATAGGCATATATATTTTTACTGTAGTTAAGCCAAGCATCCAAACCGACCTGATAACCTTTCTCACCACGTCTATTCCCGTAATTAAACTGTCCGATAAGTGTATTTTTCTCCCCTAATTTTTGGCCATATTCCAGACCTGAAATAAAGAAATGTCCATTTGGCCGATCTTGCGAACTTTGCATATGATTTGCTCCAACATAAAACTTATAAGGCATATTCTCGCGGTAAACTTTGGTCAAATGCTGATATTGTACATTTTCTGGCATCTTCGCTACCAGCTGATTCATATAACCCAATGCCGTTGAATAATCTTTGTTTAGTGCGGCAATGTTTGCTAATTGTTCGGTAACAAAAATCGAACTGTCACCTCTGCTCCATAAAGTTTCGAAATCTGTCTTCGCTTTCCCGTATTCTCTATTCGTCATAAAAGCACTTGATCGCAGGTATAAGAAACGATTGTCTGCAGGATCGGCATGTTGTATACTGTCCGAATAAGCCAATGCTTGAAATACATCTCCCTTTTCGACGAAATTCCGTCCCCTTTTATACCAGATATCGATGCACGCATCACGGTCACGTGTTAACTTCCTATGTTCAAATTCGCTATACAACCTGATGATTTCAGCGTCCATCGGAAACCGTTTACGTGCGGATTGCCAGGTAATCGTTGCTTTTTCAGGCTGATTAGAAGACTCATATAGTGCAGCTAATGAAAGATACGCGTCTCTGTAGCTGGGCTCGCTCGAAACCACTGCTTCAAAATAGGGAATCGCCCAGTCGGCTCGCCCCATCTTCTGATAGCTCAATCCCAAGATATACCTAAAATCCGTGTATTTAGGATATTTTGATAATACGGTTTGGCTCAATGCAATGGATTCCCCCACTCTTCCTGCTCGCAGGTAGCCAGCGGCTTTTGGAACCAAGCTGTCAACGTCGTATGTTTTATTTTGCCAGTTAACCTGCGCATGTACAACTTGCGACAAAAATAGCAAACAAAAAATTAGCGCAGATAGGATTAATTTTTTCATTTTTCTACTTTTTAATGTGATCAGATGGCAAAGGAGTTAAGGTGCCTTTTCGCGTCATTTCCCCCCAGGCATGCTTTTTCCCAAAAAGTTCTTGGACATAGCCCTTAATCGAACTATAAACGATAATGGGATGATATACAAATGGTTCTATAAATGCGGTGAGGCATAACCTTATAATATCTTTTCGCCGTTTGTAATATTTATAGACATAATTGTCCAGTAAAATGGAAAAACTTGTCAGAAAGACCGAAAACATATAGACGAAGATCAATAAAAGAATAGCCATTGGCCAATTAATGCCATGTGTTAGGATGAGGTAGATATAAAAGAAAATACCTAAAATTTCCATAATAGGGGCAAAAAATTCGAAAATGGCATTGTATGGAAAAACGATGAGTCCAAACCTTTTGTACTTTGGATTAAAAAAGGCCTTACGATGTGTGCGCATAATTTGCATCAAACCCCGCGCCCAGCGTACACGTTGACGCGTTAACATCTTGAGGCTGTCAGGCCCCTCAGTCCAACAGAGCGTCTGCGGAATATACTTGACCTCGTATTTTTGGTTATTGTCACACATGGTCATACACATTCTGGTTACCATCTCCATATCCTCACCCAAGGAATTAGAATCATATCCGCCCGCAGCAATGAGAATCTCTTTATCAAACAATCCCAATCCCCCAGAAACATTGGGAATACAGTTGAGGTAATTCCAGCCCATTTTACCCAACAGGTATGATCGAATGTATTCCATTTCCTGAAAACGTGCCAATATGGGTTTGGGTAATGCAGCTTCCACCAACATACCGGAATCCACATAACTGGAGTTTGACATCCGTAGTGTTGCGCCCACAGCGATTACACGTTCCTTCGAATCCAGTACAGCTTCGATTAATTGAACCAGGGTGTCATTGGCGAGTACACAATCCACATCGGTATTTAAAATATAAGGAAAGGAAGCTACATTAATTCCAGCATTTACCGCATCGGCCTTACTGCCCCCGTTTATTTTATCAACGATCGTTAGTCGTTTATGAGAGATGTCCCTGGATTTGTAGATTGCTTTAATCTCCTTACATGGCACCAAATAGTCAACCAAAAAGTCTACCTGGACCAGATCAAACTCTTTAATGAGCTTCTCCAATGTATCATCTTTACTGCCATCATTCACAATAACGACCTCATATCTGGAGTAAAACAGTGTCATCAGCGAACGTACATTGTTTACGATTGTAACCGATTCATTATATGCTGGTGCGACAATACTTACCCCTGGAGCAATTTCAGACTCCATTAATGTCTGCACACGTCGGGAATTTCGCTTCCGAAGATTCTTCCGGATCGATATGGATGACATCCGAAACAACATGACGTATACAATCAACAGCAAGAGACAATAAAATCCGAAAACAAATTCTATTGAAAATATAAAATGTTTCATATGCAATACTTTTGTGTTATGGAACCAATACCTAGCAATCTATATATAGTGAACCATAGGGTGACTAACATAACGTATAAGCTTATAATCGTCCAAATTTTCAGCAGTTTCAATTTTACGTAAACTTGATGCACTGTAAGGCTTTTGCGCGAGCAGGGAACGATAAGCGTGTTTTCGTAGTGCCAATACTGTACTTTTATCGTTGAAGATGTTCTCTAAAAGATCGATCGATTTTCCTTGACCAAGACGCCCCAATGCTTTTACAATCTCTATCTTGACATTTAAGGGCTGCTCGATGGTGTAAAAATCCACTAACCGACTTTCGCTATCTCTCGCCAGGAGTTTGCCCAATGAGTTGATCGCTTTGTGTAGCGTTTTAGCATCCTGAGCTGAAACGATGAGCTGCCATAATTTTTCTTCATCCAATTGCTGGTAATAGACCATGAGGTCCATCATAAGGCTATTGATTGAAAAAGATTGAGCGCCGTCCAGCCATTGAGAGAACACGTAAGATCCCACATAATCGGTTGAGACAATTGTTTGATAGATATCAAGTGCATCCAGGTCAGTAATTCCTGCAATACCAGAAAAAACCTGATCGAAGGATATTTCACCCCGCACCTGCAAAAGATATTTAAAGGCCGCTACCCGAATTTCAATGCGTGGGCTACTCATCAGCTGCATCAAAACCGCATCCTGGATTTCGACCTTCATCAATGCTAAATCGGCCAAAGATCTTACTGTGGCTGCCACATGGTGGCTCTCGTGTCTTATTTCGTATTGCGCTTCTCTATCGAAGCCCAATTCATTAAATAAACTCCGCATATTTTTTCCTTTCTCTCCACCGATAGTAAAAATATATTCATGCAATATTTGACGGACCACTTTCTGAATGATCGGCTTATGAAGATCCAACGCTAGTTTATCCACCGGATAATGGCTATTCCTATTATCAATCAAAATGTGTTCATAGATAAAATCTCGCAATACAGGATATATTTTAGCATGATATAGGCGATACCGATAGTCGCGATAATAAAAGATAGCAATACCGACAAGACAGCTTACCCAAAATAGAAAGCTCAACACAAGCGCTATCGTAACCAAAATAGGCCAACCCTCACCCTCAAAAAAGGATCGGATGCTATGAATCGTATGTTCTATTTTACTAAGCATGACCTATTCTTAATCGTACACGGGATATCAGTTCAGACGGCGAAATAGGTTTTTTGATATAATCGTTGGCTCCTACTTCGAAACCTTCAACAATGCTGTTGTCATCTCGATAGCCTGAAATAATAATAACGGGCACTTGGTTATTCGTACTGCTTTTCCGAATGCGATCGATTATTTCGTAACCATTAGCAAAGGGTAATGCCAGGTCTGTTATGACCAAATCAATGGTTTCATCCGAAACCAGCGAAAGGGCTTCTTTACCGGACTTTGCCAGTAAGAGGTCATACCCTTCTCTTACAAGAACAAACTGCATTGTGCTCAATAGAATTTCATTATCTTCGATAACAAGAATTCTCTTTTTTTCGTTCTCCATAGCGGTAGATTTTTAGTTTTTCACGGTGAGACAAAGTTTCGAAAAAAAAAGAAAATGTCTTGTAGATTAACAACTACAGGTGGATTTAAATAATTTAAACGCAGGTTTTAAGGATTGTTATCTCTTAAAATGACAATATATTGACATAGCTTATTCGTGTTTATTGTTAAACAACTAAACTAGTATGTAAAATTTCAACTTCTTCGATCAAGGAACGAATGATATCTGCAGTAGAAAGTTCACTGTAAGAATGTATCGATTGTCCGGTCCAAATGTTGATAAAATCAGCATTTCTATTTATCCTTGCTACTCTTCTTAATTCGCCTGTGAGTTTATTTTGATAAGGATAGGGCAAAATCTTTTGAGCGGCTTCAAAGCTTCAATGAATTTATTTTTTATACCTCTGGCGTAGCGCCCTGAAAAGCTCCTCGTTAATACGATGTCTGATTCATTAACGCCTGAAAGACGCGCTTTTTCAAAGTCCAGGAGCGCGCTCTCCTTAGATTTGAGTAATAAACTACCCACCTGGAAGCCACTGGCACCTAAGAGCTTTGCAGCATGCAATGTACTAGCGTTGTATAAACCACCGGCATAAATAAGGGGAACATGGACATGCTCTTTTACCTGCGGTAGTAGTGAAAGTCCGCCAATCGCCGGTATTGGAGTCTCGTCAAAACTTCCGCGATGTCCCCCTGCTTCTAGTCCCTGTACACAGATGATGTCAATGCCAGATTCTTCCAAAGCGATTGCTTCTGCCACCGAGGTGCATGTACCAATAAGAGTAACATCATTGTCTTTCAATCGTTTTATACTTTCTGTATCCAAATTTCCAAACGTAAAACTCACAACTTTACACCGATGGGTGATGATTACGTCAATCTGTTCCCTGTAATCGGTCAAATGGATACTATCAAGCTCGGGTAAGGTTACTTTCAAGTCGTGCTGCGCGGCTAATTGCTCCACGAAAGTTTTTGTTTCACTATACTGTTTCCTTAAATCGAATGAAACCTTGGGAATATTATTGACAAAAATATTGACCGCGAAAGGCCGCTTTAGATTTTCGGCAGTCAAACGAATAAGTTCGCTGCAACGTTCTGGCGGCAGATCACCCAAAGATAACGAACCGAGCGCTCCAGCACGCGAGGCTGCAATGACCATTTCTGGTGTCGTAACACCAAACATTGGAGCTTGGATAATCGGATATTCAATACCTATTGATCTTGTGAGTTGATTTGACCACTGCATATCGGGACAATTTAATAGTCTTAAAATTTGTATAACGATCGATGTAATGCGTCTAATTTAGCTTATTTTTTGTTAAATGATGTGATAACTATTGGGAAACATCCTACAACGGAAGTTCCAAATAAGCTATTTATACTGTATATTTATGTATTCTATTACGTAACAAACAATTTTATGAAAATCGCCTTCTTTTCGACTAAACCATACGACAAATTATTCTTTGAACAGGAAAACAGCGCTTACGGATTTCAGTTTAATTTTTTTGAAACGCATTTAGGTCCACATATTGTCAATGCTATTGAAGATGAGAAAGTGGTCTGCGCATTTGTCAATGATAAACTAAACCGACAAGTGATTGAAGTACTTGCTCAAAAAGGTGTCGAACTGATTGCATTACGCTGTGCTGGTTTTAACAATGTTGACCTGGAGGCGGCAAAGGAGTTTGGCATTCAGGTATGTCGGGTCCCGGCTTATTCCCCAGAAGCAGTTGCAGAGCATACAATGGCAATGTTATTGACATTGAATCGTAAAACCCATAAAGCCTATAACCGCGTAAGGGAGCAAAATTTTGCATTGAATGGCCTTTTAGGATTTAATCTTCACCAGAAAAAAATTGGCGTTATTGGAACGGGGAAAATTGGAAAGGCCTTTATCAAAATTGCATTGGGATTTGGGGCAGAAATAATTGCCTATGACTTATATCCCGATCAGCAGCTTACAACACAGGGTGTCAATTACAAATCATTGGATGAGCTCTTTAAAGAATCAGATATCATTTCACTTCATTGTCCCCTAACCTCCGAGAACCACTACCTCATCAATAGCGAGTCATTGGGGAAAATGAAAGACGGCGTTACTATTATTAATACAAGCAGAGGCAATCTGATCAACACCCAAGATGTCATTAAAGCACTCAAAGAACGAAAAATTGGTTTACTGGGTATTGATGTCTATGAACAAGAGGAAAAGTTGTTTTTTAAAGACTTATCGACAACAATTATTGAAGATGAAACAATACAATTATTGATGAGTTATCCGAATGTCTTAGTGACGGCACACCAAGCTTTTTTCACCACAGAAGCATTAACCGAAATTTCGCAAAGAACACTAAGGAGCATCTCAGACCTATCAACCAAAGGAATCACTGACGCCGAGGTCATGCTTTAACAAGACTTCCCATCAAATTTATTTTGAGGTAGCGCTATTAGCAATGTTGTGGCTAAATGCACCTTTTAAAGAAACAGAATGGATGCAAACTGTTGTATCATCGGTACAATTGTCTCATTAGGCATCAGCAAAAATGAGTAGCGAAAGGGAATATAAACTAAATGCCTATCCCCTTTCGCGTTTGTAATCACACCACCACTCATCAAGTCTTTCAATGACCGGCAGTAAAGTTTTACCTAATTCGCTAAGTTTATACTCCACACGTGGTGGAGATTCAGCATAAATCTGTCTACATAAAATACCATCACGTTCGAGCTCACGGAGTTGAACGGTCAAGGTCGTTTGCGCCAGATCTTCCATTTCCCGCCGTAGTTCTCCAAATCTTTTGGGGCATTGTTTGGCAACAGCCTTAATGAGCAAAACTTTCCATTTTCCGCCAATTATCTTAAAAATTCCGTTGACATCACAACAGGCTCCAAAATTTTCACTTTTTTTTTCCTTCATAATCTCCTCATACTGACCATTAGTTCATAAAAACATACCAAGTACATCATTTATAACTACTTGATTGCAAAAAATATCCAAACTATTTTTAATCGTAAAATTATTAAAAACTTTCTATATGCGCTTTCAAATTAAGGATCTACTTCATATTTTCCTCCTTTCAACGGGTATATTTCTTTTCGTCATCGATCTTTTTATCATTAATGTTTCTCTTCCCACGGTTCAACATGCGCTACATCTACGCAATAGTGATACGCAATGGATCATAATACTATATATCATTGGTTACACAAGTCTTCTAATCAATGCAGGGAATGCCGGAAATCATTATGGAAAGAAGAAATTATATTTAATTGGCATGGCTGGTTTTACAGTAGCCTCTCTTTTATGTGGCTTAGCCGATAATCTTTACATTTTATTGGCCGGAAGATTGATCCAAGGGATTAGTTCTGGATTGATGGTTCCACAGGGTATCGCATTGATCACCTTACGTTTTGAAAATCCCGAGAAGAGATCAATGGCATTGGGTATTTATGGGAGTATAGCAGGCATCGCTTCTGTCATCGGTCAATTATTGGGAGGAATACTTCCCGACCAGACCTGGATACATGAAAGCTGGCGTCTTATCTTTTTAATTAATGTTCCCATTGGGGTGGTCGCCTGCTTTGCTGTCTATCGTTATACAGCTAACGATCAAGTCTACGTTAAATCCGCTGTTTCTTTTAAACCAATGGTAACATTATTTACGCTTTTAATGGGAATAATTTTTCCATTAATCATGGGGCCTGACTTGAAATGGCCAATATGGTCACTGCTGGTCCTGGGAACAACGCTTGTTTTTGTCCAGCTATTTCTAAAAAAACAGCGTAAATTAGAAAAGATGGGCTATCCTAGCGTACTCAATTTCACCTTATTCAATAATCGGGTTTTCAATTTGGGTCTGCTGGCCGCATTAGCCTACTATATGGTACAGGACGCTTATTTTATCATAAATTCCAATTACCTTCAAAATCAAAAGAATTATACAGCAACAATGACCGGAATTGCCTTTGTTTATCAAGGTATAGGTTATGTATTGGCAAGCGTTATGGTCAGCAAGTTGATACAGCGTCATGGAAAAATTGTGGTGCTTTATGGATTAGGCATCATGATTTTGGGATTGGTTGCACATCTTTTCATTTTTAATAGGATGCTTTTAAATAACTACCAGATACATACCCTGTTCTTTTTATACGGCATTGGTTGCGGTAGTGTGCTACCTGCATTAATGACTCTTGCCTTAAAAGACCTCAATGAAAAATTAATTTCAGTCGGATCTGCCATCTATCTTACGATACAACAACTATCAATATGCCTGGGAATCACATTTATCGTCGGTGTATTTCTACATCAAAAAGAAAATAAATTTTTCATTTGGCAGCATATTTCATCAGCTTATGGCTACTCGATCGCACTATCGGTCATATTGCTCTTATTTGTCCTAGGTTTTATAGCTTATTTACCTTCACAAAAGGTAAAATAGCAGGTAATTTGTATAGGGTTTAGCTGTTTTATCTTATTTTATATAAGGGTTAAGGCCGCTAATTTGCTGCCTTATATTTGTTCACTAAAGCATAATCATAGGGTATGCGCATACTCAAGGGACCAGCTTCCCACAAATCTGAATCAGGGGACAAGTAAAAGTCATAAGCATTACGCAGGAAATTTTCCCCATCGGGTGCTTCTTGCCATTTTTTCTGCGCTCTATTATAAAGTAGTATCATGCAACTCACGCAAGTTCCCTTATCTTTCATGGCCAGGTTTTCATAACACTTCCCTATTTTTACACTTAATTTTTGTTGAATAATAAGGTCCGTCAACCGTCCTTTGGTAAGGTGAATTAAAGCAAGCTGTGCATCTTCATCCGTTGGCGAATGTTTTGCGGGGTTCAATCGGTCGAACTGAGCCTGATATATTCGTGCTATTTCGGCCTGCCTCACATCCATTGGTAAGAGATTTGTATCTACGGGATGGAGGTCTTCAACATCGTCCACCTGGGTGGCTCCAACACTTAAGGCGATATTTTGTTTGGATGTGTCAGCATCTGCAGCAGCTGAGCTTTCATTTTTATCGAATAACTGCGTAAGTTCTGAAATATGATGTCCTATTTGATTAAAACCAACAACGTAATTTAAGATAACAAAAGCAAATAGTGCAAGGACAGAAAAAATAAAAAGTGCCTTCCAAATACTGGTCCGGCTATGCTCATTTGTTTCCACTTCCAAAAATGTAGATCTTTTGTGATCTGCTCTGTCAGCATCGTCACGATTTTCAATCCGGTCATAATCGCCTAAAAATAAGTCTTTACCATCAAAAAGATCAATATGATCTTCTTGAAACATTTGCACTATATCCCGGGCAGCTTTATACTTTACATTTGCCGCTGTGGCAACCAGATCAATTGCGGCATTGACATCGCCCTGTTTAATTAATTCACGAATAGTTGCTTTATCAATTTCGATTGTATTTACGAGAATATTTTTAGTCATACCGTTTAATTTCTATGGATTGCTTCGCTATCGATTAGCACTGAACCATTTTAGATCAAAAATCAGATTAATAAATGAAAGATCAATGAAAATTTCTTCCCTTATGAAAAATACCTGCAGCATTGTCGCCAACTGTTGTCAGATCTTTTAACAAACCTGACATATCAAAGCATCGTTCTGCTATTACATGAATAACCTCTCCTTCAACTTGAATTTTACCCGCGACCATCAGGAGTTTTGCGCGAAGAATTTCTTTTCGATATTTTTCAAATACAGTACTCCAAACGACAATATTTGCAAAACCGGTATCATCTTCAATGGTGATAAATAAAACACCTTTAGAGGTTCCTGGTCGTTGTCTAACCGTAATCAATCCGCATATTTTCACGAGTATATTATTTTTGATCAGACCTAATTTTGCTGTAGGCACGACATGGAGTAGATCAAGCTTACCGCGCAAGAAACTCACGGGATGTGCTTTAATGGATAGCGAGGTTCTTGCATAGTCGGCCACTACATGTTGGCTTTTCGTGAGCAATGGCAGTTCGATCTGTCCTTCTACTATACTTTCAGAGGGTTGACCTTCAAATAATGCAATCGGACGATCCGCCAATGCTGTAATTTCCCAAAGTGCTTGCCGACGATCAATACCTAATGATGTAAAGGCATCTGCATCAGCTAACTTCTCCAACGCAGTAAGAGATAGTCCAACATCCATCATACCAGTAATGGATGCATAAGCAGACTGCCGACCTTGTGTCAGCACAGCAGCCTCTTCCATTGAAAATCCTTTGATCTGACGTAAGCCTAATCGAAGGTCATGTGGTTTTCCAATTTCTCCTTCTAAGGTATTGTCCCACAAAGAATGATTGATATCAATAGGGCGTACTTTTACCCCGTGTTTCTGTGCATCAATAACAATTTGTGCTGGCTGATAGAACCCCATGGGCTGACTATTGAGTAAGGATGCTGCAAAAATATCCGGATAGTAATACTTAAGCCATGAGGACACATACACCAGTAATGCAAAAGACGCTGCGTGACTCTCTGGAAAACCGTAACTGCCAAAACCTTCCAATTGCTTAAAAACTCGATTTGCAAACTCTTCCGTATAGTTTTTCTTTACCATACCATCGACCATCTTTTTGTGAAAAGTCGACACCTGCCCTTTGGCTTTGAATGTAGCCATGCTTCGGCGCAATTCGTCGGCCTCTGCAGGTGTAAATCCCGCAGCAACAATGGCAATTTCCATGGCCTGCTCCTGAAAAAGGGGGACGCCCAAGGTTTTTTCAAGAATGGTTTGGATCTCTGTGCTTGGATAATCGACATCTTCCTCTTTATTTCGCCGACGCAAATAAGGATGCACCATATCGCCTTGTATTGGTCCAGGCCGTACGATAGCCACCTCAATAACCAGATCATAAAATTCGCGCGGTTTTAATCGCGGCAACATCGACATCTGGGCCCGGCTTTCGATCTGGAATACACCTAAGGTATCCGCATGACAGATCATATCGTAAACCTTTGGATCGTCTTTTGCCCCAATATCAGCCAGGGTAAGCTCTTTTCCATAATGCTTTTTAGCGAGGTCAAAAGCTTTGCGTATACAGGTCAACATCCCCAAAGCAAGTACATCAACCTTTAGAAAACCCAGTGCCTCAAGATCATCTTTATTCCATTCGAGATTTGTCCGATTATCCATACGGGCATTTATTAAGGGACAAAGCTCATGCAAATTACCTTGCGTAATAACAAAGCCGCCCGTATGCTGCCCCAATTGACGTGGAAAGCCAATATATTGGTGCGTCAATTCGAGAATTTTTCGCAAATGTTGATCTTCGGGATTAAAGCCCTGTTCAACCAAACGTTCCAAATTGATATCATCGTCCCAATGGCTACTCACTACCCCTGCTAAACGCCCTACCGCATCCATGGAAAGCCCCATCGCCTTGCCAACATCACGTATTGCGCCTTTGGAGCGTACCTGTGTGACAGTTGCTACGATAGCAGCACGATTTCGACCATATTTCTCATAAATATACTGGATCACTTCTTCTCGACGCTCATGTTCAAAGTCGACGTCTATATCCGGCGGTTCATCGCGTGCATCGGACATAAATCGTGCAAATAAAAGCCTGTATTTTGATGGGTCAACAGAAGTAATGCCCAAACAGTAACAGACCGTAGAATTTGCTGCCGATCCACGTCCCTGGCATAAAATTCCTTTTTCCTTTGCAAACCGGACATAATCGTATACAGTTAAAAAATAAGAAGCATAATTTTTGCGTTCGATAAAATCAAGTTCCATTAGAATCGTTTCACGAACTGTTGCTGGAATATCACCATCAAATCGTTTTTTTGCCCCTTCCCAGGTTAAATAAGTTAATTCCTCCTGCGTCGTTCGACCATGGGATGATAATTCATCTGGATAGATGTACTTCAAATCATCTAGGGCAAAACGACAAGCATTGGCTATTTTTACACTCTGTGCTACGGCCTCAGGATACAGCCTAAACAAACGTTCAACTTCAGGTATTGATTTGAGATAACGCTCCGCATTAGGATGTAAATGAAATCCAGCCGTATGTATCGTACATTTTTCACGAATGCAGGTTAAAATATCCTGCAATTCACGCCTTTCAGGGACATGATAATATACATCACCAAGTACCACCCTCGGGATATCCAATTGTTCGCCAAGCTGATTTATCCGAAACAATAATTTAGCATCATCCCCACGATAGAGTTTTTTTATTCCTAGATTAAGATAGCCCTGGAGATGCTGTTGACATTCCTGAACAAACTCAATAAATGAATGTTCAAGCTCAAACCCCACGACCAATTTTTCAGGTGGACAAATAATGAATATAATCCCTTCAGCGTATTGAAATACATCGTTTTTATATAACTCGCATTTTCCTTTTTCGGTCCTTAAATTTCCAAGAGTTAACAATGTTGAGAGTCGGCCATAAGCCTCTTTATCTGTTGGGTAGGCCAATAAACTTGGGCCATCCTGTAAATCTAAACGACAGGCAGGAATAAGTCGTATACCTACTTTTTTAGCCTCGATATGCGCACGAACGATCCCAGCAAGGCTATTACGGTCGGTTACTGCAACAGCATGATACCCCAATTGAGCAGCCCTTTCGATCAGTTCCTCAGGGTGTGAAGCACCTTCGAGAAAACTAAAATTACTTGTTATCTGTAATTCACAATAGCCCATGCTTAAGCGAAAAAACCGTGTATAAACCATTGATCCGTATGCCCGTCATAATGCCCCGAACGATACAGCCAAAAACGCCGGCCTTGCAGATCTTCTACCGCATAGTAATCCCGATGTTCGCCTGGATCAATCCACCATTCACGCTCAATACGTTCGGGGCCATCTGCTTTTCTGATCGTATAGGTGTCTCCCTTATAACGGAACAAGATGGGGGGATAATCGGGTATGGGAGCTGTAACAATAATACGTTCCGGAACCTTCAATAATCGCGTCGGACGTGGTCTTGCCATTTGCCAGTCAACAGTTGCAACCTCATCTAGTGTAGTCGCTATTTTCATGGATCGCTCGGGCCAGTAATGTGCAGACGGAACATAGCGTGAAATCTCACAATTGGCGTCCCTACTTTTCAAGCGATCTAACAGTTCGGTAACTGCCGGGTTTTTGAGGCCAATTCTATTGTTCCAAAGATTTTCCTGAATAGGATCTGCAATTTCAACTTTAGAAACCTCCAAAGTAAATAATTCAATCCCCAATGCCGGTTCAATCTGTGGAATCTTTATGGCAAATAATTGAAGGATATGTTTGACCTGGGCAGTAGCACGATTAGTCTCAATGCTGATTGTCTCTAATTTCCCATCCACGCGGTGGCAATTCAATTCAGCTGCACGTAATCCTTTCCCCTCTCCCGACAAACGTTTACACAACTTGTTTAATAACTCTTCCAGCGCCAGTTCAATACCATGTGCTGTACAGATGGGTTCGAGACAAGGTAATCGCTCTTCATACGGTAAATTAGCTTTTATAGGAAGAACAAATTCATCTTCCAGCCCCATGGCCTGATCCAGTCGAAGCAATAGGCTGTCACCAAATCTTCTACGCAAGACTGAACGCGGCATTTTTGCAAAACTTCCTATTGACTGTAGTCCAAGCGATTGCAACCTTTTCAATTGAACCTCTTCCAATCGTAGTGCTGCAGGGTGCAAGGGAAAAAGTGCCTCTGACTGCGCCTGTTCATTTATAATCGTATTTTCAGAACCAAAATGTGTGATAGCCCATGCGGCCCCAATGGTATCAGCAATGCCCATGCGCACAGTATAACCATGTTGTTTAAATTGAGAAACAATACTTGTTAAGTAAGTTGCCTCTCCACCCCAAAGATGTGCACAACCACTTATATCGAGCATAATTCCATCGGGCTCATCCAATGAAACCCATGGTGTATACCTTATGCACCAATCTGCTATGGAATGGAGTAATTTTTCAGCCAATCCAGCTTGCTCTTTGATGATTTTAAGTGATGGAATAAATGCCCGTGCATCTGCTATAGCCATACCTGCGTGTATCCCCGCTTGCTCTGCAAATGCGTTACACGCACTAACGATTAATTTTCCTTGCACAGCGACAGACAAAACAACAGGAACATCCTGCAAATGTGGCTTACAGACGGTAAGCCAATCTGTTTTTAAGTAACGAAACCAAAGGGACGCAAATCTTTTTTTCATGGCTAGCCTAAATTTTGATAATTATAGGTCCAATCTGTGATCTGCACATCTTTTTTGAGGAATGTTCTAAATCCTTGTGGAGACCAGATAATTTGTCCTTTGGCTGGATTACCATTTCTTACCTTAAGCAGCTCTACTTCCCAACAGGGGTAACCAATACCAGGTAATCCATCATCCGATTGACTAGGTAAAGAAGTAACCTTCCAACGTGCAGCACAACTCGTCGCCAACAAGATCTTGGGGTTATGTTGAAGTATAAATCCTGTCACCCGGCTTTTTTCTACGGCAAGTTGAAGGCGCCTTGACTGAATAAAATCCAGCTGATGTATTTCAGCCAATACGGCTGTTATGCCATGGCATTTCAACGCTTCTTCCATTGCCCATAAAACATCTCTTTCCCGTTTCATGGAGACAAAAACAATCGAGGCCGGATCAACTCCAAATGATTTGATAGCAGCAGGAAATACCGTTTGAATAGAGCCTATCCAAATACAAATCCCATCATTTTGCATCAGTTTTCCAAGCAAAGCACCAATAAATCCACAGGAAGCAGCACTATCCATGCGGTTAAAGCTAACAAATTCATGTATAACACCTTTGGGAAAGATTCCATTTGGAAAAGCTTTTTCCAAAGGCCCCAAATCTATAGCGCATTCATCATTCAAACTTTGAGCTACTCCCTGCCACGACAGTAAGTCTTTTTTAAGTTTGCTAATCAAAGCTTGTTTATCATCTAACATCATAGCCCCTCCTATTTAATAGTACATACAAATGTAATACTAAATATTTTAGTATTAAAGACGAAAGCTATATTTTTTAGCAAATAAACACAGTGCTAAAACGGAATCTTTACTATTTCAATTCTTATATATCATTCAAGAATTGTTGGATGACATCTTTTTTTCTGGTCGCAACAGGAATCATTTTACCATCAGACATTTCTATTTGGCCATCCTTGAAATATTTTTTAATATAATTGGCATTGATTAAATAAGATTGATGACAACGAATAAATTCAGATTCAGGAAGCATCGTTTCAAAATGTTTAAGGACTTTTGAAACCATCATCGGTTTATTGTCTTTGATATAAAATGTAGTATACCCTTTATCTCCATGACAATAAAGAATATCATCAATATTCACGATCTGGGTATATTCAAATGTACGAAGCGCTATCTTACGAGGTCTACTTGGAGATTTCAGATAGCTTTCGGCCATGCTTAATTGCATGCTATTGAACTTAAATTCCGTATTTTTTTTATAACATTTTTCAATAGCTTCCATAAATTGTTCTGGGACTAATGGCTTTAATAAATACGCAATGGCACCTATATTTAGGGCTTCTATGGCATACTGGTTAAATGCTGTTATAAAGATGGTATTAATATCCAATTTCAGTTCTGAAAGGAAGGATAAACTGGATCCGTCTTTCAATTGAATATCGGCTAAAATAAGATCTGGATTAGATTCAAGCAATTCACGTTCTGCCTGGGCAATAGAGGGACTATAACCTACTATCTGAACATAGGGTATCGCATCTAACAGAGACTTAATATACAGATAGATGTTATGCTCGTCTTCAAGAATATAAACTTTCATAATTTCACGTATTTAATTAAAATATAAAACAAGTGGGATATAAATTTCTACACGATATCCACTTTTATCCTCTTTATAATTGGTTTTTATTTCAATCCTTGCTTTTTGCTTTGGATCAGTAAATAAAAGTTCAAGACGCTCTTTGGTAATCACCTGTGAAAGAGATGTCTTGTGCGCATTCTCTTTTTTATCTGTGCGCATTCCCCAACCATTATCACTGATAACAATATGCAATTGATCTGCTTGCTGATTAAAAAGAATTTGTAACTGTCCGCGATAATTTAAATTTTTGAAAGCATGTTCAATAGCGTTTTCAACAAACGGCTGAATCAACATGGGGGGAATCATGACATCGTCCACATCCAAATTACCGCTCTCAATTTCAAAATCAAATACATCTTGATAGCGCATCTGCTGTAAAAGTATATAATTCTTTAATGATTTAATTTCTTGATCCAAAGAAATATACTCCTCCCTATTTAATTCGAGTATATCACGAATTTGACGGGACAACAGGATGAGGTATTGATTTGCTTTTGCTTTTTGTTCACTACTGATCAAACCTTGCAAATTAGCTATAGCATTATAAATAAAATGCGGATTAAGCTGGTTTTGTCGTGTCTTTTGCTCTAAAATTAATTGTCTGTTTTCGGCAACTATACGCTGATTAATATTTTTCAACAACTTTTGTTTATTCCGATAATAAATGAAGAATGCAATACTAAAGATCAGCGCAAATAAAATAACAAAAATCCAACGCTGTTGGACCATAATCTGATGGTTGAAGGCATTTGTTGTTTTTAAAAGCTGAATAGCCTGGTCCTTTTTTTCAGTTTCATATCGTGTATTGATCTCATTGATACGATCATTTTCAATACTTTTTGTGCTATTTTTATAATCCTGATAGGCTGAATCTAAGGTAAAATAAGCCCGTTCATAATCTCCTTTTAATGCGTGTGCTACTTGTAGATTCTGGTAATAGAATAATTTATTTTGCTTGCCTTTATGTGTTTTGATAAACTGCAATCCAGCATTGAAATAATAGATCGCCGAGTCCACTTGATGATTATTCAAAAAATTTTTTGCCAAATTCGCATACGCATAGGCATTGAGCGCCTTGCTTGAAGATAAATAATTAAAATACTTTTGGGATGCCTCTACTGCTTTTCGACTATTACCTATGCTAAAAAAATACTGCGCCTGTAAATTATACATGCGCATAATAATAGCAGAATCAGCCGTTTTATTTGCATAATATCTGCAGCTATCCAGTGTTAATTTTAATTTCTCAAAATCATGCAATTCAATATACTGTATAAATTTAATCTCCTGATAGGCCTGTGCAACATGTGGGTCGGATCTGTTGGGATGATAATAATACCACGACTCGTTATCTTTGAGTGCCTGGTTATAATCAGCGCGGCGATAATTTGCATTGGCCAATAGATTAAAAAAAAGAAAACTAAACCTACTTTTATTTGCTAATGCATATTCTTTCGCATCGATAATTTGTTCCATGATGCCAATAGTAGTCACATCATTAAAACTAAAATTAGCTCTTATTTTAAAGTAATCCTTCAGAACATGCAAATCGGGAGACATTGTTCTCCCATTAAGGTTTTTCAGCGCAATTTCTATTGAATCAATTTTATCATCCAACAAGTAGTTATACGCCAAAAAAATCCAATTATAGCCAGAAATATTAAAATATCTATCCTTAGCAAACTCCGTTGTCTTCTTTGCTATAATAGATTGATCCCTAAAATCCTGTAGAGCGAGAAATTTTAATAATGTGTCCTGATAGGTTAAATCAAGTGCCTTATCTTCAGTATGCGCATTATTTCTAGACGTCTGACGGTCACTTTGATAACAAGAAAGTAACTGTGCCATTAGCACGAGAGATAAAAAACAAAAAGTAAATCTTGTCAAATTTCGTATCATCAGAATATAACTATCTGTTTAAATTTACATGAAGGTCTTATATTTTTCCATTACCTCCTTCATTAACTATAATAAGCTTTCACAAGATATCAACAGCTATAAAAAAATAGGCAAGGCACTACTATCCATATCATGTTATCTATTGTCGAATATCGGAATATTATCAAAAAAACCAATATATACTTTCAAAAGTATTTAACCCCACTGATACTTATGTTAATATTCTTCCTCAGTAAAAACACCGAGTGCAATTATTGATCGCAGATAGAGTTAATTTTCTTTTACTTCCTACAAACATACAAATTGGTCAACAATGAAAACTTACTATTTAATAATCGCAATATATGACTCAATATTTGCATCGATAAAGAGAATTTCGTTTTTTTATCAAAACGTGTAACGAAATAGCCATACCACATACTTATATCATAAAGCATCACGCTAAAACGTAATATGGTAAATAACCTAATCTTTACTTACATAAACTGGACTATAGATAGTGATATCTTTGTTATTCCACTTATTGAACACCCTATTCGCTGGTACGGACTATTTTGGTTATTGGGTATTGTATTATGTTATAAGATATTAGGATCATTATCTAAGAAAGAAGGTCGGCCACCCGAGTTTTTAGATCAACTAACCATTTATATTGTTTTTGGTACTGTCATTGGCGCTAGACTAGGGCATGTATTATTTTACGATCCCGGTTATTACCTCAATAATCCCTTAAAAATATTAGCCATATGGGAAGGTGGGCTGGCAAGCCACGGTGGTGGTATAGGCATACTAATCGCAATCTATTTATTTGCAAAAAAACAGCAACTTCCTTTTCTCTGGCTTGCAGATCGGATTGCTTTGGTCGTCCCTTTAGCTGGTGTTTGCATTCGATTGGGCAACTTAATGAACTCTGAAATGATTGGCACAGCAAGTAGCTTACCTTGGGCCTTTGTGTTTACCCATATCGATACTATCCCCCGGCATCCAGCACAGCTTTATGAAGCCTTATTTTGTCTCTTATTATTCGTATTGTTATATCGTTTATGGAAAGAAAACAAGCTTCGACGTAACAATGGAAACTATTTCGCCTTGCTGTTGGTTTTGCTGTTTTCGTTCAGGTTTTTAGATGAGTTTTTGAAAATCAATCAAGAGCATTTTGAAGACTCCTTATTGATCAATATGGGACAGCTGCTTAGTATACCCTTCATTCTTATTGGAGCTGGTCTATTTATTTTCAATCGTTGTCGAGAAAGAATACCGAATATAACGTAATAGCATGCGCGGACTTCCAATAATAGCCCGCTACGTCATGCTCACCAAATACAGAAATGGTTATCATGACTTTTTTAATAAGCCATGTTGAAAAGCATATTTTACTAATTCCGCGGTATTTTTTACCCTTGTTTTATCTATCAAGCTCTGCCGATATCCTTCAACAGTACGCTTACTCAAAAAGATTTTATCTGCAATTTCTAAATTTGTAAAACCGTCAGCGATTAACTCTAATACTTCTAGCTCGCGATCGTTTATTTCCAGATCGAGGATGATATTCGAGCCCGCATCCCTATAAACTTGACCGGAAGAAACTTGTTCAAGCAGGGCTATACTAATTTCTTCGCTCATATAGCGTCCGCCTTCAGCGACATGCTTTAATCCAAAAAGTAATTCATTGTAACCTATATTTTTCAACAGGTAGCCTGAAAGACCATGTTCAAAACCTTCAACAACATAATGAATTTGATTTAGCATAGACAATATCACAACTTTGACCAATGGATATTTTTGACTGATGATTTTTAAAAGCTCCATCCCGTCCATATGCTCCATGTTTATATCAGTTAAAACAATATCAGGAGCTAAACCATTCGCCAATATAGACAGCGCTTCTGCACCATCAGATGCCTCGCCTATCACCGTAAATTCACCCTGGGATTCTAAAAGTAGTTTAATACCATTCCGTACGACCATGTGATCTTCAACCAATAGTATCTTAACCGTATTCATCTTCTATGGCATTTAAATAAAAACTTTCAATTCTATTTTCTTCCAAACTTATACTGCAACGATAATTTATCATATTCGCTATTTGAAATAAAAAAGAAACAGACTGCATAAACAAAATAAAGATACAACTTTCTATCCAGTCTACTGTCGACATGATGAGTTCACATTAAACAGCCCACAGGATCAACTGGCAAATAAAATAGTGGATTTCATCCCTTACGACAACTCCGGTCATTTATGGATAGAGCGAAAACTCATGAGAAAGGAACAATATTTGTATGCTATTAAATCAAGCTATAGCGATATCGCTTTAATCAATACTTAATTTTTGCTATGTTATGATATGTTCAGATAAAGATATTTTAGCCGTTCTCACCTCTTCATTGGATGCCTGCGCAATTTATGATAGTGCAGAACTCCATATTTCTTATGCAAGCACTAACATGTTAAAACTTTGGGGTTGTGATCAGCGTATTATTGGGCAGTGTCTTGAAAATTGTCTTCAACGAGAAGATTTAACACCCTATATCCCCCTCCTGAAAAATGTCTGGATAAACGGAAAAACTGCGGTCATTGAAAAGATAAGGATTAAACTCAAAACGGAAAAACAGTCTTCACTAGGTTATACGCACACTTTTGAATATCATCCGCTCATCAATGAAAAAGGTGAAATTTATGGCATATTTAATCAAATTAGACTGATACCTGAAAATGAAGACAAGTACCCACAAACGCAGGAAAAAAATACCATTGAACGAAAATTGCTACAAGATTTATTAACTCAAAAATATCTTATAGCAGGAAAACACTATAAGAGCCCAACGAATAATTACACCTTGTCATCTAAACATACTGAAGATCTAAATGAAAAACTTAAGGGGGCACTCAAGAAAATCATTGAGAGTGAAGAACATTATCATTTTGCTTTACAGTCGGCCGAGATGGGAACATGGAACTTAAATTGTAAAAATTACTTAGTGAATTGGGATGAACGGACTCGGGAACTCTTTGGGTTTGCGAAAGGTGAGTATGTTCCATACAATGAAGTCCTTAAATATATTCATCCAGAAGATAGGAATAGAATCGATCAAGAAGTCAAAAAATCACTGACTTATCAAAACAAAGGTGTTTATGACGTACAGTTTAGAACCATTGGAGCACAAGATCTTCAGTTACGGTGGTTGCACTGTAAAGGAAGAGTATACTTTGACCAAGACCAACAACCCGAATGGTTTGCAGGTACCGCTATAGATATTACCACCCAGCATCAAGAACACGAAAAGCTTGAAGCAATTCATCAACTTATCGCCAAAAGAGATCAACAGTTTAGAATGATCGTAGAAGCCGCCGGTATCGGTATATTTTCTATTGACATGGAAACCAAAACAATGGAACTCAATGATCGCTGCCGTGAATTATTTGGCTTCGATCAGCAAGACAACATCAAAGAAGCTGACTTTTTTGACCAAATCCTGCCTCAGTACAGAACTATCATCCATGATGTTTTTCTGGAAGTAACACATAAACAATCTCCTTTCGATTGTCAATGTGAAATAAAAGATAAAAAAACAGGTAAGATAAAATGGTTAAGGTCAATAGGTGGAAGTCAATTGGAATCGGATACAACAAGACATATGATCTACGGCGCTATAATAGACAGCACCAATGACAAGGAAGAAGAAAGGAAAAAACTAGACTTTATTAGTATCGCAAGTCACGAACTTAAAACACCGTTGACCTCACTAATTGCCTATATCCAATTACTTCAGGCCAAAGAAGGTACACTGAGCACCGAAAAGCGCATGCAATATCTCCACCAATCGAATGAGCAAGCAACGCGTATGCGCGGTTTAATTGACGGCTTTTTAAATGTTACTCAATTAAATGAGGGTAAGCTAGTGCTTCGCAAAAAGACATTTAACGTTTGCTCTTTAATCGATTATATTCAAAATATCTATTCTTTAAAATCGGTAAAGCACTTCATCCATTATACAGGAGCAATAGATTCGAATTTGGAGATTATTGCCGATCGTGATAAAATCGAACAAGTGCTAATCAACTTCATGGACAATGCCATTAAATATTCACCCAGTAATTCAACAATTACCCTGCATGTGGCAATACAATCAGGTTATTTTGAAGTCGAGATCAAAGACCAAGGAAAAGGCATCAATCACAAGGATCAGAAACAAATATTCAACAAATTCTATCGTGTAAATGACGATGCAGATTGTTACGCGTCGGGATTTGGCATTGGGCTGTTTATTTGCAAAGAAATTATTCAAAAACATCAAGGAGAAATTGGTGTCAACAGCCAGATTGGTCAAGGATCAACCTTTTGGTTTAAAATTCCGCTCAGTGCATAAAGCATAACGCGAGGTATTTTAAACAAATATTACCAATAGCAAAAAAAAGCAACAGCTGTAATCAAATAACAACTGTTGCTCTAGCACTTATTCTATAACCTATTTCTTTTTCAAATCCGCTCCGGCAATATCTTCCCATCGATAGTAATGGAATGTTTTATCGTCGCTCATAGTAACAAACAAACCATGTTTAAAGGTTTCATTTAAATTAAAGGAGGTCGTTTCTGAACCATCACTTTGTGTTGCCATAACCGGTACAGTCTTCAGATATTTGTGTTCGAAAGGATTGCTTTGGGTTCCTTCCCGACTAAAGACCTGAAAACGATTTGCACCCTGGTCCGACACCAAGATATATCCGGTACTATCGGTCAATTTATAAATCGAAATACCTTCATGATCTTCTTTAAAACCTGTTGTAGCAAATAATGCCAACTGTTGGTTTCCCTTTGCTGGATCGGCATAGTATTGTTTTACGCCAACTTGTTCGTCCGAATAGTAAATATATCCAAGCTCATTGTCCACCGCTATCGCCTCGATCTCTTTTTTCCCACTAAATGAACCAAATTTGCGAACTAATGTAGCTTTTACCGTACCAGAACCATTATCCTCCAATAAATATTGACCCAAATAGCCTTCTTTTGGTCCATTTTTCCGTCCAACAATAGCATAGATCTCTCCTTTTGGGGAAGTATATAGGGCAATCCCCATCAGATCCCTAAATTCCGGTTCAGTTTCGCTAACAAACATATCCAGTCCCCCTTGATCGATCGGTTTCATATCGGGTAATGAAAAGACACGCAATTTATGGGTCATACGCTCTGTTGTGACGGCGATATCGACAGGTTTCCCCCCCAATACCAAACCGTAGGCTACATCAACATTGTTTGGTCGTTTTAAATTGGAAACCACTTTTTCTTTGACCGTTTTACCCTGTAAATCGTACACGAATAAAGCTCCATCGGCATCTTTATCCGTTGCTATAATCAAACTCTTGCTCGGATCGCTCTTATTGATCCAAATTGCGGGATCATCCGAATCATAACGTACAGCATCAGTCACAATAACGGGCTTAACTGATTCTATATTATTTGTTTGCGCATTTTCGCATGCCATTTGAAGCAGGGTTGATGCTCCCAAAGTTAGTGTTAGTATTGTTTTTAAATTTGTCATTATATGAAGTAAATTAGAATTTGGAACCGAATGCCCCAACATATGCTGCTGGCTGGGGAGAACTATAGATTAGACCGTTTGACATCACCAGGCCACTCGTAAAATGAGGTTTAAAAGCAAGGGTACCAGCCTTTAATGCAGGTGAATTCCCTTGGAGATGAAAATCCCAGGTGGAGTCAAACAGATAGTTGTCGACTGAGGTTTCCAAAGGATAGGCTATAAATTTAGGATTATTATCTCCTGCCACTTTACCTCTAATATCATTACTACCGCCTACAATATCATTTTTGCCGACCTGAAACTGATCTACATTCAATTGGCTGTAACCATAGTACCAGTTATTACTTGACACAGAACGGTTATCTTCTGGCTTTTTCGGGTCGCGCTTGACTCCAAACCGCGTATTAGCAAAAAGATTATTGTAAATCTCGGCTCTGACAGATGCTTCTAACCAAATCGAACCTCCTTTGGCTGTCGGTCTGCGCCATCCAGTGTTGAGCATGGTATTATTGTAAACAATAATATAAGCCTGGGGTGTACGGTCTCCTGAATTGGACAGTTTTAATGCATTGGTATTTACACTATACACTAGGTTATAAGCAACATCTGCAAGACATCCGGATTTGAAATTCATCGCTTCTCCACCTGTCACCCCATTGGAAAAGAAACGGTTGTTAGCAAAAATGATTTTTCCTCCTTCAATATACGTGCAGTCTTCGTGAAAATGACTTACCGTACTATTTTGAACCACTAGTTTTCCATTTGGATTAGAAAACCATAGCGCTGGTAAAGCTTCACCAGACACTTTTTTATACAAGCCCATCTTTACAGAAGTTGACGCGTCTGATGTAATTGCACCCCCATACTCTATGATGGTATTGTCCAAAACAAGTTCCTGACAGCTTGGGGCGGCTAAAATTCCTCCCCATAATTTGCCAAATTCATTCGTCTTCGTCTTATACCCATCTTCAACCGTAAACTTGACAGGATTTTCAGCTGTACCTAACGCATATAAATTACCCAAAACAACAATTTCAGGCTTATTGACAGAATCCATCAATACAGTTACGCCTTCCTCAATCGTTAGTGTCTTACCTTCGGGAATAATAATATCCCCCTTAATATGCTGCACACTCCCCTTACTCCACACACCGGAGACCTCGCCGATAGCACTTCCATCGGCATCAGAAGTATCAACATCAATATTTGCTTTTTCACAGGCGCTTAACACCACGATAAAAAATGCTAGAAACGATAAAATACATTTATTTTTCATCTGTATATATTTAATTTTAATGATGAAGCGAATCATACTTGTTCAAAACTTGATCGTTCCAAAAAAGGGAAAGCTTCACCGAAACAAACTGTTGTTATTTCACACCGTACATGTTCAGATTAAAACATGTTGTGTTTTACGCGGGTCTATTATTTACTAAACGAATAACGTAAACCAAGGATATAGTTCTGTCCATACAAATCCTTTCTAATCAATGTATTTCCGCCTTCAATAAGCTTTTCAGCGATCTTCTCATTTTCGGGATTTGTTCCTTTCACATATAATTCCATAGGTGTATTCAAGATATTGTTGGCTTTGGCAAAAACGGCCCAACCTGCTTTAAATTTTTTCTCAATAGAAGCATCTAACTGAACAAATCCCTTTTGCCATAAATCATCGTTCAGAAATTGCGATACTGTATTGATCCGTGAGCCAGTATAAGATCCAGCCAATTGTCCTTCCCAGCCATTATTAGCATCTTTGTAAAGCAATGATAGATTGGCCACATGTGCAGCTTGCCCATATAATGGTCTAGTTTGATCCACGATTATCGCTTCTGGGTCCTGTGTGGTTTCATTGATTCGACGCGACATCTTAGCGGTCGTTATACGAGAATGTGTATAGGTATAATTGGCCTTAACACCAAATTTCTGGATATACTTGATGTAATCAACCTCGACACCAAAGTTGTTGGCATTACCAAAATTACCTGGAGTGTAGTATACATCCTGCTTACGAACCTCATCCGGTTGAAAGGTATATTCAATAGGGTTTTTGATTTTCTTATAAAACATACCGACAAGAAATTGTGAGGAAGCTTCAGGGAATAATTCATACCTTAAATCGAAATTATCTGCTATGGCATGTTTTAAATCTGGGTTTCCTTTTTCTAAAAACTCTTCATTAACCACACTTGAGGGTACAATTTCATAAAATCCAGGTCGGTTTAACGCGCGATAATAGGCCGTATGAAGCTGTTGTTTTTCGTCCAAATGATATTTCATGGTCAAACTTGGCAGCCATTCTGTATAAATTTGTGATCCCTTCGGTCTTTTTTCTCCTGCAGGAAACAATAATTTATAATTCTGATTGCTGTGTTCCATACGGATTCCACCGATCATCTGCCATTTGTCATTCTCATAATTGAACATGCCGTACAATGCTGTGGTCTTCTCACCAGCGTCGTAAGTTAGTGGATTTGCGACAGCTCCAGTAGGATTGGTGACAGTCAGATTGAGATCGGTATAGCGCTGAAAATCCACACCGTATTTATACTTTGCCTCTTCTGCAGAAGCTGGTGATAAGTTGTAGTTATTGTAAAAACTACTACGCTGTTTATCACGATACAGACCTCCGGTCGATAGCTCCAGCTTACTGTTTTCCATTGGAACTTTATAAGCTACATCCCAATAACCTGCATGATCATTATCCGTATTACGCTCCCAACGATAGGTTACAGGAGATTTATTGACGAGAGAAGTTCTTTTACGTTCAAAATTTTCTTCTACGCCATCCAAACTGATCATCGTATTTTGTGGCAATTGATTGCGCGCTGAAGAAAGCACACCTGACCAACGGACATTCAGCCGATTATCTAAAAAATGATGATCCCCCTGTAGGGTACCATTGTAGATCTGTTGTTGTGTTTTTCGACTTCTTGTCACATAGGTCAGTTCGGCTTTACCAATACTGGGATCATACTGGCCATTATATATCGTATTCACAGCATCACGCAATTGCATGTTATTTAAATTCACATACATTTGATAGAAGCTAATCCGATGATTCAGATTAAATCGATAGTCGATCTTGTTATGCAAACCTAAGCGTTGTTGCTGTTCATCATATTGACGATCACTCTGCTCAGTAATTACCGCATTGGGATTTACGCCAACGACAGCCGATTTGTAGAAAATAGAACGACTGCCACGATGTAAATTTTGATAACTCGCACCCAAAATAACGCCCAATTTATCATCCAAATACCGATTGCCTATTGTCAAATTGCCGACAAGGTCTGGAAGTGGCTTTTTATAAGTATAATCTAATGCACCCTTATTAAAATCAGCAGCGGTTGCATTGTAATTCTTCCCATGCTGTTCATATGGCGATTTTGCCGAGGTTCCGCTTGTCGAAAAGCTTCCAAAATCCCGATTAAAATAACGTTGGCTATAACCTGTTGCCAAATTTGCTTGAAGCAATAGCTTTGTCGGCGCCGATTTCATAACCATATTGACAACCCCACCCACTGCATCGGCTTCCATATTTGGTGTTAGCGACTTGTAGACTTCTAAGCGTTCCAACATATCTGAAGGAAATAAATCCAAAGGCACATAACGGTATTTATTATCTGGACTCGGAACTTTTACGCCATTCACCAAAGTCGTGTTGTAACGTTTATCCATCCCTCTCAGAATTGCGTATTGCCCCTCGCCATTCGAATTTCTTTCTATGGATACACCCGAAACACGCTGTATAACATTTGCGACGGTGATATCGGGAGAAATCTCTATTGCGCGCGCCGAAACAACATTCATAATTTGTGACGCATTCTTTTCTAAACGCCGCGCGCTAGGATCGTCATCCCCACCGTTTCGACGTCCTTTTATAGTTACTTCCATTAATGTTTGTTCGGTCGATGTCAGCTGAAAAATAAAATGAGGGGTATTTTCTTTTTGAATCTCGATTTCTTTAATTAGTTCGGCGTAAGCCATATGCTTGATATGGACCTTATCCACACCTGCAGATAATCCTTTGAATTCAAACGAACCATCCAATTGTGTTTTGGTCGATAGCCCACTTTGTTCCAAGAAAACTGTTGCACCAGCAATAGCTTCACCAGTCTGACCATCCAATACCTTACCTTTGATTTTGGTCGCATAAGCAGCGCTGACCGAAATACTGGAGGCAAGTAATACTGTTAAAAAGTTTTTCATTTTGCTTAGATTATTATGAATCTTTGATTGTTGTCGCAAAGATGGCAGCCAATTTTAATCACACAAAATATCGAGCGTTACAACAAGGAAACAAGGCAGAAAATGGGTTATACAGCGAGGAAACAAACACTACTAAACAACTAATAAACAACAGTTTAAATGCTATTTAAGCGCCATTAACATTCTATTACTCCTGTGTTAAAAAATTATGAAATCCCAACAAGATAGCCCGCGAGGTCCTCTCCTTGTTCCAATCTTAATTTTTTTCGCAATCGATGTCTGGCAACACGAAGGCTATCTTGTGATATGCCCAATAAGACGGCAATATCGATATTATTCAAATTTATTTTAAGCAATGCGATTAACCGCATATCCGCGGCCGTCAAATCTGGAAATCGTCGAATAAGTTTTTCAAAAAAGCTGTGATGTACCTTTTCGAAAGTTCCCATAAACTCTTTCCAATGAATACCCTGTGTGATATTTTCATTGATCTGCAACACCAACTTCTGCATCTGTCGTTTTTGATCCCGGCGTTCGTCCTTAACCATTCCTTTTAATTCATCACGAAGTTCTTCCAAAAATTGATTGTTACGGATTAAATTTAAGGTATGGGATGTCAATTCCTTTTGCTTGAGCGACAGTTCTTGTTTGAGCTGCTTATCTTCAAGCAACTGGTTTTTAAGTGCAATTTCGGTCAACTCGCGTTCGGCCTCCTGTTTTCGGGAATCGGAGATCTGGTTTTTGATCTTAATTTTCTGGCGACTATGCAATACATAGGATAACACAATTAACAAAATTAAAACCACGATTGTTCCCCAGAGCATGATTAAGTTGATTCTTTTGGTTACTTGTAATTTCTCGATCTCTTCGGCTTGTTGATTCATATCGTAGAGTGCCTGAAAAAAAGCAGTATGGCGAGCACCATCCACACTATAAAGTTCAAGCACCAACTTACGGCTCTTTTCTGCATAAAAATAGGCGCTATCCATCTGCTCACGCAAGGCGTAGGTTCTACTCAAATCTTTTGTCGTAGCAGCCATTTGATACACATCACCCAAATTTTCCGCCATCTGATAAGCCAATTGCGTGAGTTTAATACTTTCTGGATATTTATTGGTCTTCCTAAAAATATCGCCCATATTATTTATGACCACAATTTTTCCATAATTGTCTTTTGTTTCCGTATAGAGGGTACGTGCTTTTTCAAAATGAAAAAAAGCGCTGTCATACCTTGCAAGATCTTCATAAATACTGCCTAAATTTTCATGGATCTTGGCTTCTCCATTTTTATTACCAATACTGCTATAAATGGACAAAGCAAGATTCTGGTAGACAAAGGCGGAGTCGTAGTTCGCTTCCTTTTCAAATAAATGACCTATATTCCCTAATGTACCTGCCTCTCCATTTTTATCCCCTTCTGTTCGGAAAGAATGTAGCGCCTTGTTAAAATAAACTTTCGCTAGATCATGTTGTTTGTTGAAAATATTGAGCTCCCCGATATCACTCCAATTCGAAGCAAGATGCTGTTTTGAATTTAATTGCGTATAGATTCGATCGGCTTGAAAATAGTAGTCCTGCGCCTGTCCATAATGCCCCTGATTAACACATAACCATCCAATCGCCTGTAAACAATTGGCTTGTAATAATAAGTCTTTATCCGTAACAGCTTTTGCATAACGTTTTTTTACGAGCATAATTGCAGAATCAGGATGGTTTTGACTTAATCCTCTAATATCCTTAAAGGATTCAACCTGCGCAGTACCTGGCTGCCACAAAAAAAGCTGTATAAAAAAAAGTAGAAACAAAATAATTTTATCAGAAATCCTCATATTTCATGTAAATAATCGAATTGCAAATGTACATGAAACATGTTAACACAATATTAAATCACATAGAGTAATACGAGTTTTAACATAAGGAAGGCTGACTTATTTTTATCCACCAAGCTCAACGATATACTATTAAAAAAGCCCTTTTATTGACGATACACATCAATAAAAGGGCTTGAAAATAGACAATCCCAAAACCGGTTAATTACTCGATTTCAATTCAATGAGCGGAGTGATCCGTTCTAATATATCAAATGCCACCTCTGCCATTTTGTTACCCTTATTGTCCAATAGTGGATTAACTTCAACAATTTCAAAACAAATCACCTTACCCGATCGGATGATCTCTTCTAAAATCGACACAATCTCCCTTGGCAAAAACCCCTTCGGTACTGGTGTTCCGGTGCCATCCGAGATCAATTCACTATCCATGCTATCCACATCAAAAGAGATATAAATCATATCACATGCTTCTAGGATTTTCAATGCTTCAGCCACACAATCGGTTATTCCGCGCTGTCTCGTATCTTCCACACGATAGTTTTTAATGCCAAGTCGTTCAATGACCAGATCTTCCGGTTCTTCCGTATCCCTTACACCAAAATAAATCAAATGATTGGATAGTATTTTACCTACTGGGCCAGCTATTCGTTTTAGTTTATTCCAAAATTCTTGTGTCGATTCGTCTATTTTATTGATTTTACACGGGATATTATCCTCATTCAACATCGCCGCTAAAGGCATTCCATGCATATTACCAGAAGGTGTTGTGTGCGGAGAATGAATATCGGCATGCGCGTCTACCCAGATCACACCGAGTTGTTTATCAGGATAAGCGGACTTTAAACCACTGATCGTCCCCATTGCGGAGGAATGATCCCCTGAAAACACCAATGGAAAATTGCCGGAAGATAAGCTATCTTCAACGGTGGAAGCTACTTGTTTGCATTGTTCATAAACCTGCTGAATATGTTTCGCAAAAGGATGATTATCATTCTGATAAATGGAGCTATTTCGAGTCGGCACATCAACAAATGGATAGTTAATGAAATATTGACTTCCTTTATTAATTGCAGCTATCTCGATGGCGTCGATGCCCAGATCTGAACCCCTAGTCCCTGCTCCTATATCCGATCTGTTTTTGATCAATTCAATCATTTTCTCCATACACTATTTCAAATTAGTCAACGATCGCTCAATGATCCCTAAGCAAGTCTCGACTTGCTCTTTTGTAATAACCAGCGGCGGAGCCAATCGAATTTTGTTACCATGTGTAGGCTTCGCTAAAAGTCCATTTTCTTTAAATTTGAGACAGATATTCCAGGCCAAATCACTTTCTTCATCCGCATCAATTACAATGGCAGTCAAGAGCCCCTTTCCTCGCACTTCTGTAATTAACGTAAACTTAGCAGCAATCTGACGCAATCCATCCAAAAACAAGGCCCCCATCTCAAGCGCCCGTTGCGTCAAATTTTCATCCCGCACAACATTTAGCGCTTCCATAGCTACTGCACAGGCTAAGGGATTACCACCATAAGTCGAACCATGTTCGCCCGGTTTAATACACAACATAATGGAATCATTTGCCAACACTGCCGATACCGGCAATACACCGCCCGATAAAGCTTTCCCTAAAATCAGAACATCTGGTTTGCTTTGACTCTGCGCATCATCAATAGCATAGGATGCCAACATGCTTCCCGTCCGAGCAATACCAGTTTGGATTTCGTCTGCAATAAACAATACATTGTATTTTGTACATAATTGTCTCACACGCATCAGATAATCCTCATCAGGAACGACAATACCCGCTTCGCCCTGAATTGGCTCAACGATAAAACCGGCGATATTTTCATCTGCTTTGAATAACTGTTCTAGTGCATCAACATCATTATAGGGAACGAGTACTATGCCATCTAAAAAGGGACCAAATTCATGTGTTGCAGTAGGATCATTGGATGCCGATATCACAGAGATTGTCCTACCATGGAAATTGTCCTTGGCAAAGACAATTTTCGCTTGATTGGCTGCTACACCTTTCACCTGATAGGCCCATTTACGACAAAGCTTCATTGCTGTTTCCACAGCTTCAACGCCCGAATTCATCACCAAAGCCTTATCAAATCCAAAAAGATGACAAAGCATTTCTTCAAAATCACCCAGTTTATTATTATAAAATGCCCTGGATGTTAATGTTAATTTCTCGGCTTGCTCTTTTAAAGCGTGTACAATCCGTGGATGGCAGTGTCCTTGATTGACAGCTGAATATGCAGATAAGAAATCAAAATAAGACTTTCCATCAACATCCCACACCATAACTCCTTCAGCTCGTTCCAAGACGACCGGAAGAGGATGATAATTGTGCGCTCCATATTTTTCTTCTTTGGCAATGAACATCTCGCCCTTACCTTGTTTAGCTACTGTACTCATAATTCAGTTTTTTCTAATAAGAACAAATATACAATATTTACTTTTTTATTGACTGAAAAATAAAATTTAACACTAAATTAGCATATAAATATTAAAATTAACTTTTAAACCACTTTCTACAATGAATAATATCGATGACTTTGATCTACAGATTTTAAAATATTTAGACGAAGATGGACGGATGGCCTACTCTGCAATAGCAACAGCCATGGGCGTATCCAATACCATGATCCATCAACGAATCAACCGTTTGACGGAACAAGGGATACTGACAGGTATAAAGCCCGTATTGAATGAAAAGAAGCTAGGCTATGATTGGGGTGCTTTTACCGGGCTAAGTTTAGAAAAAGATCATGATTCGAGCAGAATTATTGAAGAGCTCAAAAAAATACCAGAAGTTACAGAATGCTACTATATTACGGGCAACTACACGTTATATGTGAAAATTATTGCTAAAAATCATGAACATATGCGACAACTACTTTATGAAAAAATCGATAGCATTCCAGGAATTGCGAAGACAGACTCCCTTATCGAATTAGGCTGTGCTTTCAAACGTAATATTATATTCTAGCACAAGAAACAACCGAAGGGATCCTGAACACGGATTTTCAGGGTCTCAACGCTATTTACCAATATTTGCTAACTCTTCTTCCGTCCAGTAGATTAATTCTCGTAAAACATACACATTTTCATAACTTCCCAATCCATCGATGTAATCCCACAAATCACCTTCAACCTTCACTGGTCTTCCATGATGAAGTATATCATACCCATTATCTAACCAATTTTGTATCTGCTCTTTATCCATCGTTATTAAAACTTATTGTTAATTATCTTTAAAATGACTATATCAAATATAATGTATTTTACACTGGCTGCCCACAAC
This sequence comes from Sphingobacterium sp. UBA7631, assembly GCF_002483935.1. NCBI lineage: Bacteria > Pseudomonadati > Bacteroidota > Sphingobacteriia > Sphingobacteriales > Sphingobacteriaceae > Sphingobacterium > Sphingobacterium sp. UBA7631. Next base: position 315,080 of record NZ_DLIX01000010.1, on the reverse strand, counting down.
TGGATAAAAGAAAGTCAAATTTCAACAACTTTTTGACATAGTGTCTATCACTCTTCAAGAAGTTCTCACGCTATTTGACAAATTTTAAAAATAAAAAAGTATATTCGTATAACATTAAATATCAATATTATGGCAGATTTTTTCTACGTTGGATACGAAGGTGAAGACGAATTACTCGAACTGGTGGCAGTATCTACAATTCAATCCCTACTCTATTTCCAAGATGCCGATCAAGAGGACTTTACAACAATAAAAACCGCTATTGATCAAAATTTTATTGTCGAAGAAGATCTAATCACTGTAGCAGACACCCTCCGATTGGATCAATCTATTGTTCGCTTTACTCCTGGCAAGCCTAATTATAAAGATTAATTGCATACTCAATCATCTGGGCAATAACTCTCCGTGAAGCAATTCATTCAAGATAATTAGTAAAGAAAATAAGTAAGGAAATAATGAAGGTAGTTTTAATTGGCGGTTCTGGTGCTACAGGAAGGGCGCTCATTCAATTGATGTTGAAATCTAAGGAAGTTACGGAAATCGTTGTTCTTTTAAGACGTGTGTCGTTTGAGGAGCACATTAAATTGAAACAGGTTATCGTAGATTTTGAAAATCTAACGGATTTTGAGCGCGAGATCCAAGGCGACATCGCTATTTCCTGCCTTGGCACCACATTAAAGGATGCAGGCGGTAAAGATGCACAATGGAAAATAGATCATGATCTTAATTTGCAATTTGCGGCATTGGCCAAAAAAAATGGTTTTCCTACCTTTCTCTTATTATCGGCAGTTCTTGCGGATCCTGCATCAAAAATTTTTTATAACCGCATGAAAGGAACCCTTGAACAGGATGTTAAAGCACTTAATTTCAATCGGCTTATCATTTTCCAGCCGGGAGGATTAATTCGACCAAACACAGATCGCTTCGGTGAAAAAACAGCCATTACTGCCCTTCGTATCCTTAATACGATAGGATTATTCAAATCCTATAAGCCACTGTCTGTAGCACAAGTTGCTTCCGCAATTTTACAGGCGATCAATCACTACACAAAAGGTATCCACACTGTAAACGTTAAAGATATCCAAAAATTAGCAACAGAAACCAGTTGAATCGCCTAAATAGTAATTCATAATATTGAATTAACAATAAACTAATCCTAAGGCTGTAATTTGTGTTTTTTTAAAATAACAACCATTCAAATGAAAAAACACGTTTTATTTCTGTTTCTCCTCGTTTTTGTACATGTTTTCCCCTCTTTTGGCCAAGAAGCAAAATACATCTTTTATTTAATTGGTGATGGCATGGGCCTCAACCAGGTTAATCTCACCGAAATTCATCAAGCTGAAGTACAGCATAAAGATAACCCCATCCCACTTGTGTTTACCCAATTTCCTCATGTTGGATTTGCCTCCACACATTCACTCTCAAATGGCGTAACGGACTCAGGCGCTGGAGGTACCGCATTAGCCGTTGGAAAAAAAACCAAAAATGGCGTTATCGGTATGGATAGTACAGGAACTGTCCCCTATAAGAGTATAGCTTATGCCGCAAAGCAAAAAGGAAAGAAAGTCGGTATTATTACAAGCGTCAGCATAGACCACGCTACCCCGGCTTCATTTTATGCGCACCAAGCAGACCGCGACATGTATTATGAAATCGGTAAAGAAATTGTCACTTCCAATTTTGATTTTTTTGGCGGATCCAATTTTCTCAAACCCGAAACAACATTTGATCATAAAAAGGCGCCATCGCTTTTCCCCATATTAGAAAAAGCCGGCTATAACGTGCTTAAAGGAAAAGATGCTTATGCACAACTACCAAATAAATCAGATAAGATCATATTGATGAATTCAGATGGCAGTCCCATAGATGCCCTTAAATATGCCATAGACCAAAAGCCAAATGATTTAAAATTGGCAGATATCACATCTGCAGCTATCACTTCACTGCATAAAAACAATACAAATGGTTTCTTTTTAATGATTGAAGGTGGAAAAATTGATTGGGCATGCCATGCAAATGATGCGGCTACAACGATTCAGGAAGTATTGGATTTCAATGCCTCCGTACAACTCGCCTATGATTTTTATAAAAAATTCCCAAATGAAACACTTATAGTCGTTACAGCGGACCATGAAACAGGAGGATTAGGTGTCGGTAATGGAAGTTCTTCGCTGAAAACAAAATTCTTGTCCCACCAAAAAACCTCGCATGCAGAACTTTCGAACGCAATAGGCAACCTTCGTAAGAATAATCCAAATGCAACATGGGACGATCTCAAGAATCTCATTGCTGCTCAAACTGGTTTATTTTCCAAAATTACAATCCATGAAACTGATCGTAGTGCTTTAGAAGCTGCCTATCAAAAAAGCTTTGTCGATCACCAAAATGAAACCGCAAAAAGCCTTTACGCAAGCGACGACAAAATAGCCGCACTGAGTATTTCAATCTTAAATCGGATGGGATCAATAAGCTGGGCCTCTAACAACCATTCGGCCGCCTATGCACCGATATATGCGATCGGTGTTGGCTCCGAGCAATTCAGTCAGAAAATGGATAACACAGATATACCAAAGAAAATCGCTACAGCAGCAAAACTTAGTTTGGACTAAACAAAAAAAGATCCCTAAGAAATCTTGGGGATCTTTTTTATGAGCCTCTTATCGGAATCGAACCAATGACCTACTGATTACAAGTCAGTTGCTCTACCAGCTGAGCTAAAGAGGCTTTCAAATGAATTTTAATGAGTGTCGCTCAAAGAGCCTCTTATCGGAATCGAACCAATGACCTACTGATTACAAGTCAGTTGCTCTACCAGCTGAGCTAAAGAGGCTTTTTAAAGAAGTTTAATGCATGTTGCTTAAAAGAGCCTCTTATCGGAATCGAACCAATGACCTACTGATTACAAGTCAGTTGCTCTACCAGCTGAGCTAAAGAGGCGTTACTTCTTTTCAATCTTATAACGTCTGACCGTTTTAAGATGCTGCAAATATCGAAAGCTTAAACCAAAAATGCAAGTCGATTTCAAGAATTTTATACCCTGCTAAGCCAATTATTTAAAAATCAAGCGCATTATTTTTGACAACTGAAAATTTGTCATGATTCAATAAAAATTATTGCCATTTTTTCCGAAGTATAGCTTAAAACCCGAATGGCACTTCAATTGTTATAACCAATATGTATCAACGAAACTTTAAATAAGAGAATAAAAATGAATTTTAACAACTATACAATTAAAGCCCAAGAGGCTATACAAAAAGCTTCCGAAATTGCGGCTGGTCATCAACAACAGGCGATTGAGACAGCGCATATTTTAAAAGCTTTACTCACAGTGGATGAAAATGTTGTCAGCCACTTATTAAAAAAGTTAAATGTCAACATCAGCTATCTCGGGACTGAACTTGACAAACAAATTGAAGGTTTTCCGAAGGTTAGTGGCAGCAATATTTATTTAAGTAGCGATGCCAACAATGCACTTCAGAAAGCACAGGGCTATCTCAAAGAATTCAATGATGAATTTGTCTCGGTAGAGCATTTATTATTGGGTATTCTGGCAACTTCTGATAAAACCTCAACATTACTTAAGTCACAGGGCGTTACAGAAAAAGACTTAAAGACCGCCATAAAAGAATTGCGCGGAAACAGTCGGGTAACTGATCAAAATGCGGAGGCCACCTACAATGCTTTGGGAAAATATGCCCGAAATTTAAATGAATATGCCGAATCCGGAAAATTGGATCCTGTGATTGGCCGTGATGAGGAAATTCGACGTGTGATGCAGATACTCTCCCGTCGTACCAAAAACAACCCGATACTTGTCGGTGAGCCTGGGGTTGGTAAAACGGCTATCGCGGAAGGTATTGCTTACAGAATTATTAAAGGCGACGCACCTGAAAACTTAAAATCTAAGATTGTATTTTCCTTAGATATGGGCGCTTTGGTTGCCGGAGCTAAATATAAAGGTGAATTTGAAGAACGTCTAAAAGCGGTTGTAAAAGAAGTTACCGATTCCAATGGAGACATCATACTCTTTATCGACGAAATCCATACATTGGTGGGTGCTGGAGGTGGTGAAGGTGCAATGGATGCGGCTAATATCCTCAAACCGGCGTTAGCTAGAGGTGAACTACGTGCAATTGGAGCGACAACCTTAAACGAATACCAAAAATACTTTGAGAAAGATAAAGCATTGGAGCGCAGGTTCCAGAAAGTTATGGTTGAAGAACCTGACACGCAAGATGCCATTTCCATTCTCCGTGGCCTAAAAGAACGCTACGAAACACACCATAAGGTACGCATTCTGGATGAGTCTATCATTGCTGCCGTGGAATTGTCACAGCGCTATATTGCCGATCGTTTTCTACCAGATAAAGCGATTGATTTAATTGATGAGGCAGCATCCAAATTGCGCCTTGAAATGGATTCTGTACCGGAAGCTGTCGATGAGCTTGAACGTCGTATCATGCAATTGGAAATTGAGCGTGAAGCTTTGAAACGTGAAAATGACGATAAAAAAGTTGCAGAATTATCGGAAAGTATCGCTAATCTATCTGCAGAAAGAGATACCTTAAGAGCGTCATGGCAAGAAGAAAAGAGTCTTGTTGACAATGTCAATCAAGAGATTGAGAATATTGAAAACTACAAACTCGAAGCTGAGCAGGCCGAACGTTCCGGAGACTATGGAAAGGTAGCAGAACTTCGTTATGGACGAATTAAAGAAGCGCAAGAAAAAGTGGACAAACTAAAGGCTGAACTCGCTGAAAAACAAGAAAGCAAGCGTATGCTCAAAGAAGAAGTTACTTCAGAAGACATTGCTGATGTTGTCGCAAAATGGACAGGAATACCTGTGAGCAAGATGATTCAATCAGAACGCGAAAAATTATTGAATCTGGAGGAAGAGCTTCATAAACGTGTCGCCGGTCAGGATGAAGCAATAGAAGCTATTTCCGATGCCATTCGTCGATCACGTGCTGGATTAAGTGATGCGAAACGACCAATAGGATCGTTCATATTTTTGGGGACTACCGGAGTCGGAAAAACCGAACTTGCAAAAGCACTTGCCGAGTTCTTATTTGACGACGAACAATCCATGGTTCGTATTGATATGTCGGAATATCAAGAACGACACGCCGTGTCTCGTTTAATCGGAGCGCCTCCGGGATATGTCGGCTATGATGAAGGCGGGCAGTTGACTGAAGCAGTCCGAAGAAGACCCTATTCTGTTGTTTTGTTAGATGAAATTGAAAAAGCTCATCCCGATGTATTCAATATCCTATTGCAGGTATTGGATGATGGCCATCTTACAGACAACAAAGGTCGTACGGTAAACTTCAAAAACACCATTATCATCATGACCTCCAATACGGGGTCAACCATTATACAGGAGAATTTCAGTCATCTGACCGATGATAATAGGGATGAAATTATCGCCAAAACACGCAATGAGGTCTTCGATCTTTTAAAACAGTCGATTCGCCCCGAGTTTTTGAACCGTATCGATGAAGTGATTATGTTTACGCCATTAAGTCGAGACGAAATTGGAGATATTGTTCGTTTACAATTTGCACATGTTCAGAAACAGCTGGCCGAACAAAATATATTCATTACGGCTTCTGATGAAGCAATGGATTGGTTGGCACAGCTTGGTTATGACCCAATTTATGGGGCTAGGCCACTAAAACGTGTTATTCAAAAACGAATTTTAAATGAACTATCAAAGGAAATTTTATCCGGAAAAGTAAATCGCGATTCGATTATTCGTCTGGATGTATTCGACGGTAAATTTGTGTTCATCAATAAACAAGAACAATAAAAAAAGAACGTCAGACAGTACTGTCGGACGTTCTTTTTTTATTGTTAATTTTTAAACATTTAACCTGTAATACCTAAAGCTTTTAACAACTTGTTTACATCGTCTTCGCCGTCCAAATGCTGTACCAATACTTTGGTTTTTGCGTCATAGATATAGAGCGATGGGTAATTGCTTGGCTTAAATTTTTCAATAAATTGAGTTCCAGCATCAAACAAGAATTTGACATTTGGGGCACTTTTCAATGCCTTCGCATGCATATTAATAAATCCATCGACATAAGGCTTATCATTCATGGAGATAAAATAGAAGGATACATTCTTGAATTTGGACAAATTGCGTGCGATACCAGCCCCCATTTTCTGGCAATGGCCACAACCCGAGTCGTAAAAATCCAACACAATATAGCCCGATTTTGGAAGCCTGTCTGAATTAAACTTGCTGGCCTGATAGACCTCCTCAAAAGTAAACGATGGAAGTGTTTTGGGTGCCTGTGCAAAAACAGGTTTAAATAAGAAAAATACACTTACAAAAAATAGGGAACAAAGGAACCTCATGTTAAAGAAATTTAAACCAACAGTGACTATTCAATTAATTTTAATCAATAATACTTAAAAATGCGCTTCAGTCAACTATTATTTTAGTTTTTTTACAAAAAATCCGTAAGTTTGGGCTAATTTTTAAATCGATCAAATCTATTAATACTTATTAATCGTGAAAAAACGAATTGCTATTTTTGCTTCAGGTTCAGGGTCCAATGCTCAAAAAATAATGGAACATTTCAAGTATTCAGATGAAGCTGAGGTTGCCTTGATTTTATCCAATAACCCTGATGCTTACGTTATTCAACGAGCCGACAATTTTGAAATACCTGCACATATATTTGATCGTGACGAATTTTACAAAACCGACAACGTTGTCAACATTCTTAAAAACTTAAATATTGATCTGATTGTTTTGGCGGGTTTTCTTTGGCTCGTTCCAAATAACCTGCTGAAAGCATTTCCAAATCAAATTATAAATATACATCCTGCTCTCCTACCAAAATATGGTGGCAAAGGTATGTATGGTGACCATGTACATAAAGCCGTTTTGGCCAATAAGGAAGAGGAACATGGCATTACGATCCATTTCGCAAATGAACATTTCGACGAGGGGGAAATTATATACCAAGCACGATTCAAAGTGGATCCCAACGATACTTTAGACATTATTAAATTTAAAGGACAGCAACTCGAACATCAGTACTTCCCTAAAATAATTGAAAATCTGATCAAAAAAATGTAAAAACAATTCTATTATTTAGAATTGTTTTAAACAAATTGTAACTTTGTATTATGAACGAAGTTATTGAATCTGTGTTGGAGATCGATGAGTCAGAAAATAAAGCTGGGTTGTTTCAGTTTCGGAATACGGCTATGAACCCTTTTTCTGACTTTTCTTGTGCCTGCTTTAAAAAGTGTTGCAAAAAATATAAAGAAGGCAAACGCTGTAAAAAATGTCCGGGACGAAAAAAATAGCTATTTATTGACTACTCTTCCAGGTAGTCTAAATCTTTATCAAAGCTTTCTTCTAACTGGGTCAACGAATAAATTGCTATACCCGAAAGAACGACAACCATTGTAATTGCTGCTGGCACAATTCCAAATGCATTTACTAGAAGTCCATATAGCATTGTTGACGGAATGAGTGCACCCCGTACAAAATTGGGGGCCGTCGTTGCGACAGTTGCTCTAAGATTTGTACCAAATTGTTCCGCTGAGATAGTCACAAAGGTTGCCCAATACCCTACTCCTAAGCCCATTATAAAGGCAAGGCTTAAAAACTTCGTCGCTGTAATACCATCACTCAATAAATACCATAGTGAGCTTCCAATGATAATTAATTGACATATAAACACCACTTTTTTGCGGGATTTTAAAATCTGTGCGAATATTCCTGCCAGTACATCCCCGATAGAAATACCGATATAGGTAAACATCACCCCTTGACCAGCACTCAGTGTACCTGCAGCCCCCAAGGCCTTGCCGATCTCCGGAGCTTGAGTAACCAAAACACCGACAACAAACCAGATTGGAAGACCAATGCATAGACAGTTGACATACCGTTTTAAGCGGCTTTTATTTGTGAAAAGCATGCGAATATCCCCTTTCACAACACCCGATTTATCTTGCTCCTTAAATAATCCTGATTCAAAAGAGCCAATGCGCAACAATAGCAACAGTAAGCCCATTCCACCACCGACAAAGTAGGCCGTCCGCCAGTCAAATTCTTCCGAGACAAAATAGGCCAATATAGCGCCTAAAACACCGACACCGGCAACCAACATGGTCCCATAACCGCGTTTTGATTTATGCATACTTTCAGAAACCAGGGTAATTCCCGCCCCCAGTTCTCCGGCCAAACCAACGCCCGCTATAAAACGAATAATACCATACATAAGCACATCATGTACAAAACCATTTGCAATATTCGCTACAGAGTATAAAAGAATCGATCCAAAAAGCACTTTTAAACGTCCAAATTTATCCCCTATAATCCCCCAAAGAATTCCACCCAACAGCAAACCGCCCATTTGCATATTGAGCACAAATTCACCTTTTACCCGCATCTCTTCCGCAGGGACGCCAATATCAGTGAAGGACTGAATACGGACGATGGAGAAAATAATCAAATCGTAGATATCGACGAAATAGCCCAGTGACGCAATCATAACCAGTAACCACACTTTTTTATTGGGTTGTTTTTCTTTTATTGTTGACATTTTAGGTTTTTTGATCTGTAAAAATACCATAGTGAAGCTATAAAACCAAGATTTCGAAAAATAATCCGACACATTGTTTTATTTTTGCATCATGAGATATAGTCCACTTGCCTTAACATGGCTATTACGTATTTACCCGCCCTTTCTATTTCAAGGAATCTGGGTAAAAAAAATTAGTCCTGGCTTCCAAGGTGCCAAAGTAAAAATATATAAAACACCATTCAACATCAATACCAACAAAACACTCTTTGGTGGAACAATCTTTTCTGCAGCAGACCCCATCTTCCCTATCCTAATCGACCAATACCTTCAAAAAATTGGCTTTAAGAAAACCGTTGCTTGGTTAAAATCATCACAGATCACCTTTAAGAAACCCGGCAAAACCAGCGTGGAATATTCTGTGCAACTCTCAGAGGAAATCCTTGAAGAATGTGCCCATATTATCCGCACAAAAGGCAAAGTAGTTAAGGATTTTACCCTGGAAATTAAAGATAAGTCTGGTGACCTCTGTGCCACGGTACGTTGTGAAACCTATATTCGTGACTTGAATTTTACATTCCCTTCCAGAAATCGAAATATTGAGCCATAAGAAATTAATATATTTGTCCAATTACCAAAAAACATAAAACATGAATAAAATCGCGTTTGTAGCTATCGCATCCTTGGCAATAGCAGCATGTGGAACCCAGGGAAATGGTGCAACAGGTGTAAAAGCCCTGCAAGATTCAACTATTAAGATACATGATGAAATTATGCCTCAAATCGCTCATTTCGACCGCGATGTTGTTAAGATAGATTCTATTTTGGCAAATTTAAAAAACCTAAAAACAACTAAGGCTGATTTAGACACCAATTTAACAAGAAAAGAGCTAAGCACATTGAAAGCTAATTTAGAAAGTGCTACAGACCATATGATGGACTGGATGAAAGGATATAACCCAGATTCAACAGATGTTAAATATTTTGAAACAGAGCTTCAAAAAGTAAGTGATATGAAAAAAATATTTGATAATGTTGCTAAAGAAAGCCAAGACAAATTAAAGAATTTTTAAATCCAAAAATTCAAATAACACAGTCCGCCCCTCTTTAGGTTAACATTAAGTTGTTCGTGTAAAGATGGAATCAAGCTTTAACAAACAAAACTATTAAATACATGAGATCCATAACTAAATTTTACTGCGCAACTGGTCTTTTACTCGGTTTATTTTCCTGTAAAAACAATAGCCAGACAAGCTTACCCATCTATGGCGAAAGAGAAGCTGTAGAAAAAACAGTTGATGGAAAACAAATCGTAGATACAGTCTATCATACTATTCCGCCTTTTAAACTGCTCAATCAGGATAGTACAATGATTTCAGACAAAGATTTTGAGGGTAAAGTATATATCGCCAACTTCTTCTTTACCCATTGTCCAAGTATCTGTCCAACGATGAATCGCAACCTATTAAAGATATACCAGCAATACAAGGATAATGAAGAAGTTCGTTTCCTGTCCCATAGTATAGACTTTAAATACGATCAACCCTACGTACTGAAAGATTATGCCAATAAATTGGGTGTAACCAATAATCACTGGCAATTTGTTTCGGGGACTAAAGCAGAAATATATGGTCTAGCCAATCAATACCTGGTTTATACCGCTGAAGATAAAAATGCGCCTGGAGGTTACGATCATCAGGGGTACCTTGTCTTAATAGACAAAGATAAGCGAATTCGGGGCGCCTACGACGGTACAAATGATGAGCAAGTAAAAAAACTGATGAACGACTTACCTTTACTCTTGAGCAAGGATAAAAAATAACATGCACATTCTCTTAAAAACAGGTATAACAATTGGTGCTATTTTAGCGGTCTTGATAAGCTGTCAGCATGAAGTTGATATCAAAACTGCGCAATATGCGGTCAACGGTCAAAAGGTATACCGAACACATTGTCAAAATTGTCATGGAGAGAAAGGTGAAGGATTGGGCAATCTCTATCCGCCCCTAACCGATACCACCTTTCTGCAAACTCATCGTCAAGATCTTGCTTGCATCATCAAGCACGGAACTTCTGGTGAACTTGAAGTTGCGGGTAAAAAGTTTAATAATACCATGCCCGCTTCAAATCTTTCCGCAATTGATATCGCTTATGTATTAACCTATATCAATACCAAGATCAACAAAGGGAAAAATTTATATCCTTTGGAAGATGTTGAGAAAAGTTTAAAAGGTTGCAAATAGAAAAGCGGTGATTNNAATCACCGCTTTTCTATTTGCGATCCTTCACCTCTACCTCCCCTCCACCGATCAAAAAAAATAAAAATACGAAAACAATTTCATCTCTTTTTCCTTATTGTATTATTGATTCAAATCGTTTTATATTTATTGATTTATAACAATATTCTGACATTTTGGATCCAAATTAATCGTTAATTTTGCAACCGAATGAACGTTCGATTGATGAATTCCAATGAAAAAATTGCGGCAGTATTTGCCAGCACACTAAAACTTATACAAACAAACGGCTTCCATGGAACGCCGATGAGCAAAATCGCACAAGAGTCTGATGTAGCAATTGGGACTATCTACCATTATTTCCCGTCAAAAGACGATCTAATTTTTGGTTTGTTCAAACATTGTAGAACACTACTCAATGAGTATATTTTTGATGGTATAAAAGATGATTTCGACTATAAAGACTCATTTTTTCATATTTGGCGCAACTTTGTCAAGTTCTATCTAGAGAACGGGCACATCTTTAGTTTTTTTGAGCAGTTTTTTTCCTCTCCTTATTACGAGAAGAACAAAGCTGAGATACAAGAACCTGTGGGGGGGCAAAACAAAGTTGTTGATTTTTTACAGGAAGGCATTGATCGAAAAATTTTGAAGCAGGTAGATGTCCATCTTTTGGTGGCAAGTTACATTGGCGTGGCACTATCAACTGTTCACAGCATCAAATTTAAAGATCTCAAGTTTTCCGAACAAAATGTGGAGGACTTAATGGGGATTATTTGGGATGGGGCTATTAATAGAGAAAAAAATAATTAATTACATATATGAAGTTTAATAAAATCGTTTATTCCTTAGCGGCCCTATCGCTTTTGAGTAATACAGGATTTGCACAACAGCAATCTGAAAACTTGCCGGCAAATGCAACACTTCAGCAGCTGATTGATTACGCCTTACGTAATCAAATCGCTGTAAAACAAGCGCAATTGGACGAGACCATCGGTGAAAAGGATATTGACATCTCTCTTTCAGGTTGGTATCCACAATTGGGTCTAAAAGGAAGTTATAATTATAATGTCATTGTTCCATTAGCAAATATTGGCGGAAATAATATCAAAATGGGGCAGAACAATGCAAGTGCATTAACGCTTCAAGCGGATCAACAGATCCTAAATCCAGAGCTAATGCAGGCGAAGAAAGCGGCAGAATTGGTACGTCTTGGCAATAAACAAAATACGGAGAACAAAAAGATCACCGCTGTTGTAGAGGTCAGCAAAGCCTATTATGATATCCTAACTTCGGAAGAGCAGATCAAGATTGTACGAGAAAATATCGCTCGCCTCCAAAAACAATTGAAAGATGCAAAATCTCAATACGATGTGGGCTTAGTCGATAAGACCGACTATAAGCGAGCACAAATTGCTTTGGCAAATTCGAATGCAGACGAGAAAAGAACGGTTGAGCTTCGCAAATATAAATACGAATACCTCAAACAATTGCTAGCTTTGGATAAAAGCAAAAATTTGACGCTATCCTTTGACAATAGCAATATGGAATCAGAAATTTTGTTAGACACAACTGCTGGAATAAATGTCTCTAATCGAATTGAATTCCAACAATTGGAAACATCCAAAAAAATCCAGCAGTTGAGCACGCAATACTATAAATGGACATATTTACCAAGTGTAAGTGCTTTTTATAATTACGCTTTCAACTATCGAAATGATAAATTTAGTAAACTTTACTCCGATAATTTCCCGGGTTCAGTTGCCGGCCTAAATGTTTCTTTTTCAATTTTCGACGGATTTAAACGTAAAAAACAAATCAATAAGTCCAGATTGCAGGAAGAAAGAATTGACTGGGACATCAAAAATTTAGAAAATAGCATTAACACAGAGTATTCGCTGGCAAGAGCAACCTATAATGCTAACTTAAATGATTGGAAAACAGCTAAAGAAAATGTGGAACTCTCCAAAGAAGTATACGAGACCATCAAACTTCAATATGACGAAGGTATCAAAACTTACCTCGATCTAATGACAGCAGAAACTGATCTCAAAACAACGCAACTTAATTATTTGAACTCCCTCTATGCACTATTATCAAGTAAATTAGATGTTCAGAAAGCAGTTGGGGCAATCCACACAAATTAATTAATAAACGGAAACTAATACAAATCATGAATAAAAGACAATTATTATTCGCTTTCTTCCTTGGGACGGCATTAGTATGGACCTCTTGTGGAAATAAGGATGCAAAAAAGCAAGGTGCAGCACAGGCTCAGGCTGAAAAAGTTGTTCCTGTCAGCTTTGGCGTAGCATCACATGAGATTGTTACAGGTACAATCAGCTATCCAGCAACAGTCAAACCGTTGAACGAAGCAGATCTATATGCGGAAGTAAGCGGCTATATCACCAAAATATATGTTTCTGACGGCGCAGTAGTTTCCGCAGGACAAGCGCTTTATGAAATTGATGGAACACGCTACAATGCGGCTGTCCAACAAGCTAAAGCAAGCTTACAGGTAGCACTAACGGATTTGGACCGCCAAAAAAGAGATCTAGCGCGCTACCAAACATTAGCCGATAAAGATGCGATTGCGAAGCAGGTATTTGACAATGCAGTTTCGAATGTAGCCGCTTCGCAGGCACAGGTAGAGTCTGCTCGTGCAGCTTTGGTCACCGCGAATACAAACTTATCGCGTTCGACCATTCGGGCTCCTTTTAGTGGTACCGTAGGAATATCACAGGTACGTTTGGGCGCCTTGGTCAATCCAGGTACGACCCTATTGAATACCTTGTCTTCAACTAGCCCAATAGCTGTTGAATTTCAGGTAAATGAAAAGGATATTACCAAATTTACCCAACTGCAAAGTAGCCATTCATCATCGGATCTTTCTCTTGTATTGCCAAATGGAAGTACGTATGAAGGTAAAGGAACAATCACAACCATCGACCGCGCAGTTGACCCTGCAACCGGGACGATCAAAGTGCGCGCTACTTTCCCCAACAATGCCAACGAATTGCGGGCCGGTATGAATATTACGATGAATGTATCGACAACCTCAGCTACGGAAGAAGTTGTGGTTCCTTACAAAGCCGTTTTCGAACAGCTTGGCGTATTTAACCTCTATACCGTAAATGATAGCAGTAAAGCTGAAATTCGCCAAGTAAAATTAGGTATTAAAGCCGGTGACAAAATTGTGATCAAAGAAGGTGTTAAAGATGGTGAGAAAATCGTTGTCGATGGTGCCATGAATGTCCAAAATGGAGTTAAAGTAGTTGACGCTGCTGTCGCTGCCCAACAGGCTGCAAAAGGCGCACCTCAAGGAAAATAACACCATTAATTTTTTAAAGAGAATCTAAAAGATATAGAATGATTTCAGAAGTATTTATTAAGAGGCCAGTTACCGCAATCGTTATTTCGATATTGATTTCAATTATCGGGATCATTGCAGTATCCACGTTGCCAATTAGCCAGTATCCTTCTATTGCACCTCCAACAGTAACGGTTACGGCCAATTACACCGGAGCTGATGCACAGACGGTTGAACAAACCGTGACAACTCTTATCGAGAGTCAGATCAATGGTACACCTGGCATGATTTATATGTCGTCCAATAGTACGTCAAATGGTCAAGCAACAATTACGGTGACATTTGAAGTAGGTACGGATATCGATATTGCGACCTTAGACGTACAAAACCGTGTGGGAATCGCTGAACCAGCCCTTCCGGAAGCGGTAAGACGTTTGGGGATTACAACCCGTAAAGCCAATAACGATATCTTGATGTTGGTTGCTTTAACTTCACCAAAAGGAACTAGAAGTGAAAATTTCTTGGCCAATTACAACAACTTATACGTTAAAGATGCACTTTTGCGTGTGAAAGGCGTCGGTGATGTAACGGCTTTCGGGCAACCATTCTCGATGCGCGTGTGGCTTGACGCAAATAAATTAGCCAACCTGAGCATGACTCCTGCTGATGTATCCACAGCAATTGCCGAACAAAACTCCCGTATACCTGGTGGTAGCGTTGGTGGACGTCCACAAGAGTCTTCGACGGTATTTGAATATCCGATCATTACCGATAGTGATCTTTCAAATCCCGAGGACTTTGAAAACATCGTTGTAAAAACCAATAAAGATGGATCTATCGTACTCTTAAAGGATGTTGCGCGTGTTGAATTGGGTCAATTTAATTATGGTACATCATCTACCGTAAATGGTATGACTTCATCTGCGATGATGATCAATCAAACCCCAGGAGGAAATGCCGTAGAATCCGCAAAAGGTATTGTCGATGCTTTGGAAAAATTAAAGAAATCTTTTCCAACGGATGTAGATTATACGATCAGTTATGAGACGGTGTCGGTTGTGAATGCCTCTATTTCTTCGGTTATCCACACCTTGGTTGAAGCATTGATTCTGGTAACGGTCGTGGTATTTTTCTTCCTTCAAAGCTGGAGAGCAACATTAATTCCCGTACTGGCAATCCCCGTATCCATCATCGGTACTTTCATCTTCTTCCTAATGTTTGGCTTTTCGGTCAACAACCTGACCATGCTTGCCTTTGTATTGGCCATCGGTATTGTGGTGGATGATGCCATCGTTGTGGTGGAAGCCGTCCAGCACTATATTGACCATTATAAACTGGATGCAAAAGAAGCGACACGTCGTGCCATGGGCGATATCACTGCTCCGGTTATTGCAATTGCATTAATTTTGGCTGCGGTATTCGTTCCGGTTGGTTTTATCCCTGGAATGGTTGGTAAATTATATCAACAGTTTGCAATCACCATTGCAGTATCCGTTATGCTGTCTGCATTTATCGCACTTTCGTTAACCCCAGCATTATGTTCAATTTTATTAAAGCCGACAGCAGTACATGAAGGCGCTAAAGGTTTGAATAAATTTTTCTACAAATTTAATATTTGGTTTGAAAAAGTGACCATCAGGTACTCAAATGGTGTAAAACAGGCTATCAAAAAAGCACCACTGGTATTGATTATTCTGTTATGTATTTTTATCGGAACAGGCTGGATGTTTACAACCAAACCAACTGGATTTATTCCTTCAGAGGATGGTGGTGCATTTTTCGCCGGTATTACATTGCCAGAAGGTTCTTCTTCTGCGCGTACAAATGAAGTTCTTAAAGAGATTGAAGCCGATCTACACAAGACATTTCCAGAAATCAAGTATGTTACTGCAATTTCCGGTATCAATATTTTGAACCGCGCGTTTAAATCCAATGGTGCAACAGTGTTCGTTTCGCTTAAACCTTGGGAAACCCGTACACGCACGGCAAACGATATCGCTGGTATGATTATGGGTAAATACCAGGGCTATACCAAAGCAAGGGTGTTGGCGGTAACGCCACCAGCAATTCCGGGTCTAGGTACATCTGGAGGTTTCTCTATGCAGGTACAGGATTTACAGACGGTAAATATCAAAGATTTCGAAGCGACAGTCGGCAAATTCTTGATGGCTGCCAACCAACGTCCAGAAATTGGAATGGCTTATACCCTATTTAATACCAACTCTCCCAACTACAAATTGGAAGTGAACCGCGAACAGGCAAAACGCATGGGCGTGCCTATCTCCAGTATTTATTCGACGATATCATCCTATTTGGGTAGTAGCTATGTGAATGATTTTACAAAGTATGGTCGTAGTTACCGTGTCGTCACACAAGCTGATATCCCGTACCGTATGAATATTGAAGACATCAACAAATTGTATGTCAATAATGTGTCGGGAAACCCTGTACCTATGGGTACGCTGGTTAAGTATGAATTGATGACTATGCCTTCGATCATCAATCACTACAATATCTTTAGAAGTATCGAGATCAATGGTAGTTCGGCCCCTGGTTACTCATCAGGAGATGCTTTGAAAGCCTTACAAGAAGTAGCTGCACAAACATTACCAGAAGGTTTTGACTATCAGTTCTCCGGTCTGTCGCTGCAAGAGATGCAATCGGGATCAAAAACTGTCCAAATTTTTGCGTTGTGTATCCTGTTTGTGTTCTTGCTTTTAGCCGCATTATACGAAAGTTGGTCTGTACCATTCTCTATTTTATTATCTGTTCCTTTAGGTGTATTTGGGGCCATATTAACCCTAACATTAATCCCTACATTGGATAATAACATCTATGCACAGATTGGTCTGGTCACCATCATTGGACTTGCTGCCAAGAATGCGATTCTAATTGTGGAGTTTGCTAAGGAACGGGTTGATATCGGGATGAACCTTTATGAAGCGACATTAGATGCTGTAAAATTGCGTCTACGCCCAATTATCATGACGTCCTTTGCCTTCATCTTGGGGATTATTCCATTAATGCTATCTCATGGAGCTGGAGCAATTTCTCGCCAAACAATCGGTTGGACGGTATTTGGTGGTATGACTGCAGCCACACTCCTAGCGATCTTTATCGTTCCGGTACTATTCGTTGTGATTACACGTATGGCATACGGTAAGAAAAAATTGGCTGAATTAGAAGCGAATTTCGATGAAGAGAAAGCGAAAAATTTAAGTTCACACTAATTATACGCTGCCTCTGTGAAGAATCCCCACGGAGCTAACAGCAAGAAGCCTTTCCTTGTAACAAGGGAAAGGCTTCTTTTTTGCTCGTCCAATTATATTTTTTTATTTTTACTGCTCACTATTAAAAGTATATGTCACCTGAATCACAACGAAAATTTGAATTACTAAACCTTCTTGCCGAATCCTACGACGCACTATTATTTGATGTCGATGGTACCCTGGCAGATAATATGGACGCACATAAACAAGCCTATAAAGCTGCAGCCAAACAATACGGAGTCGAGTTGGATGTCAATTTGATTGATGAAACTGCCGGATGGCCCACTGTGGCTGTTGCAGAGGAAATCAGCAAACGCTATGAGGTAGATTTCGATTATCAAGAATTTTCCACACTAAAGTCTACTATTTTTCGAGACGAGTATGTTTTCAAGACTAAGCCTGTAGATTACGTTGTTGAACATCTAAAATATCAGAAAGGTAAAAAACACATCGCTGCCGTTTCAGGAGGAACCAGAACAACCTTATCCATGACATTAACCACCATTGGTGTATGGGATGATTTGGAAATACTGGTTTGTGCTGGAGATACAGCTGAGGGAAAACCTTCACCACAACCCTTTCTTTTGGCAGCTGCTCAATTGAATATTGCTCCGGAAAGATGCCTGGTCTACGAAGACGGGACCCCTGGAGTTGAAGGTGCGAAAGCCGCAGGAATGGGTTGGGTTCGCGTTGATGAAATTTAATAAACCCCAATTTGCAGACTATAAAAAAAGCCGCAGTAAACTTCAAGCTTACTGCGGCTTTTTTTATAACATTATGCTATTTAAAAACTAGTAATTATTTTCACTCCCCCGTTGCTATAGTTCAAATCGGATGATTTCAAATTTCCGATTGGAGCTTTATAATAAGGCTCTACAGAAATGGATAATTTTCCAACTTTCTGTTTCCGACCAACTGAAAAATTAATAAAGCCGTTCACACCTTTATCATCAACATTTTTGTCTTGAGATTTTTGTCTGTACTCCGTATTATTTGTTTCATAGATCGTTGCCCGTTCCTGATCCAATACACCAACATAGGATACACCGACTGAGGTATAGAAATTCTTGTTTATCGCGTATCTAACATCCAATGGGATATCAACTGTTAGGATTTTACCTGAAACCCGTTCATTACTCTTTGCATCTTTTGCATCTGCTGCCCGCATCGCAAAGGAATTATTCAAATTCGATTGAGAAATATAATTTGGCGCATCTGCATTAAGAGAATTTGATCCCATTGCAGGAGTAATGGGTGAATTACCCGAAACAGCTCCATAATGTTGAATGGAAGCTCCTGAACGAAGACTTACTTTGCTCGAAATATTATAGGCTAGCGCGACCCCACCACCGAGCGTTATGCTTTCCGATGTAGAGGCTGGGGATACAAAAGCGCCCATTTCCCATTTTTTATCTTGAGGAATGTTCGTGTGAACAACACTAGTTCTTGTTCTCCCTTGTTGCGCATCATACAATTGCGCGAGTTTTACAGCGTCACGTTGCGTTTGATTAACAGGCGGGATTAGCCCTGAATTGGTCGATGCAATAACGGTTTTATTCGTCAACGTGTTATTTGTTGACGCGCTTGCCCGTTCCGCTTCATTATCAGGTACGCCAACCTGCGCTGAAAATGAATTATTTTTCAATTGCATGGACTGCAGTCTTCCTAAATCGGCTGATACAGTCACATCCTGCCCCTGCATTAATCGCCCAGCACCTAATATCAAGTGGTGATTACCCAAACTTTCTGTCGGATGAGCCGTTGGTACAGAATAGGTATAGGGCTTTTGCAGTGCTAATACCTCTGGACTTAAAGCCCTACCGCCCCTAATATCCGATAATGAACGCTGGATGGATTCTTTTAAATCTTTGTTGTCGCCTAACACATCTTCTCGTTCCGGCAGATGTGTTAACACTACTTCCGGTAAATCAGTCTCCACATTCTTCTTTAGCCCCCAATACCCCACACCAAAACACAATAACACGGCCGCAGCAGCACTCCAGTATTTCCAATTCGAAGAACGATGTGCTGAAACGCCATAACTTGAGGCAAATTTCTCCCAGGAACCTTCTTTATAAGGTAGTTCATGGTCCTTTAATTGTCCAATGATCTCTTCTATCAATTCCTTTTTCTTATTGTCTTTCATCGTAACAACACTATTTATCTTATTTCTTGAACTACGCCTGTATAATCCAAGTATAATTTTCTAAGTTTTTGTTTCGCTCGCGTCAGATAAGTCCTTGACGTACTATCTGGTATGTTAAGCATTTGGGCTATTTCATCATGCGAATAACCCTCAATTTCATAGAGATTAAAAATAGTTTTTTGAATTTCGGGGAGCTGATCGAGCAGACGCATAATCTCATTGACCTCTAGTCGACTGTCCAATTGTACTGCTGGAGTATGCATATCCCCTTCTCCCAAATCTTCAACCGAATAAAACTGCTTTTTACTTCGTAAAAAATCAATCGAAATATTGGCAGCAATTCGCCCTATCCAGGCTCTAAATGATTTTTCGAGATTTTCATCATCAATATCCCTATTAAATGATTCTAATTTCCGAAATACCCGAACAAAACTTTCATTTACAAGCTCTTCCGCGTCCACATCCTGTTTAACATAACGAATAATAATAGCCATGAGATAACCATAATACTTCTTATAAACGAAGGCCTTGCCGTCCTCACGATCGCGTAAGCAACGTTCTAAGGCATCCTGTAAAGATGATAGCTTCTTGTTATAAAAATATGACCGAATTATACCCACTTAAACCATTTAATTATTAAGTTTCAAACTTAGACAAATTGCCTTTCATATGCAATCAATAACATATGCCATGTAAACAATCTATCGAATTCTCCCTTTCAAGATGAACGTTTTTTTCGAGGAGATAACGAAATTAAAATTATAAAACTCAACATCAAATAGCCGAATGTCCCCTTGTAATAATATCACTATTTAACTATTTTTATCCATATAACGAAATGCCATTTCCTTTCGCTACAGCGTTTTCAAAAAAAATCCATAAAAAGAATTGAAAAAAATGGCTATTTTTGCGTGATTTTCACATTTTAAATATTATTCATACCGAATGAGTACTGTATTATCCGAACAGGAACAACTTAGAAGACAAGCGATGCAATCGTTGTTGGATATGGGAATTGATCCATTTCCAGCCAACGAATTTGTCGTCAATGCACATGCTGCTGATATTTTAGAAAATTACGATAGAGATAAATTGAATTATAAGAACATCACCATTGCGGGACGTATCATGAGTCGTCGTGTCATGGGTAGTGCTTCATTTTTTGAAATTCAAGACTCAACCGGACGTATTCAAGCTTATATAAAGCGTGACGATGTCTGTCCTGATGAGAATAAAGACCTTTACAATGTAGTTTTCAAAAAGCTATTGGATATTGGCGATATCGTTGGTATCAAAGGCTATGTCTTCACGACACAAACCGAGGCCATTGCAGTACACGTAGAAGAATTTACTGTTTTATCCAAATCGCTGCGCCCCCTACCTGTTGTTAAATCGGCAGAAGGTAAAACTTTTGATGCGTTTACAGATCCAGAACAACGCTATAGAATGCGTTATGTAGATTTGATCGTAAATCCAAGTAACAAAGACATATTTATCAAACGTACGAAGCTTTTCAATGCGATGCGTCAGTTCTTTAACGACGCTGGATATATGGAAGTAGAAACACCGGTCCTGCAATCCATCCCAGGCGGTGCTGCGGCACGTCCGTTCATCACGCATCATAATGCTTTAGATATTCCATTATATCTTCGTATCGCCAACGAGCTTTATCTAAAAAGACTAATCGTTGGTGGATTTGATGGTGTATACGAGTTTTCTAAAAACTTTCGTAACGAAGGAATGGACCGCACCCACAATCCGGAATTCACCGCAATGGAAATTTATGTAGCCTATAAAGACTACAACTGGATGATGAATTTTACAGAACGTTTGTTAGAACATTGTGCGTTGGCTGTAAATGGTACGACTGAAGCAACCTTCGGTGAACATAAAATTGACTTTAGAGCACCATATAAACGGATATCGATGACAGATTCCATTAAGGAATTCACTGGATTTGATATTACTGGAAAATCTGAAGAAGAAATCCGTATCGCTGCCAAAGGAATGGGCATCGATGTAAACGAAACCATGGGTAAAGGCAAACTGATTGATGAAATTTTCGGTGCAAAATGTGAAGGAAACTACATCCAGCCGACATTCATTACGGATTATCCAAAAGAAATGTCTCCTTTAACGAAGAAACACAGAGATAATCCTGATTTAACCGAGCGTTTTGAGCTGATGGTTTGTGGAAAAGAGATTGCCAATGCTTATTCAGAACTTAATGATCCAATTGATCAACGTGAACGATTTGAAGATCAATTACGTCTTTCTGAAAAAGGTGATGATGAAGCCATGTTTATAGATCAGGATTTCCTTCGTTCATTGGAATATGGAATGCCACCGACCTCTGGACTTGGAATCGGTATGGACCGTTTAATCATGTTCTTGACCGATAATGCGTCAATCCAAGAAGTTCTTTTCTTCCCACAAATGAGACCTGAAAAAGTCGTCAAAGTAGCAGAAGTAAAAGATTATGAAGAACAAGGTATTCCTGCAGCCTGGGTTCCCGCATTACAAAAAATGGGCTTTACAACCATTGAAGCTTTAAAAGAAGCCAATCCGAACAAGGTTTTTAATGACCTTGGTGGTATGCGTAAAAAACTTAAACTGGATATCAATATGCCAACGAAAGACGAAGTATTTGCTTGGTTTAATTAAATCGGTATTTATGCTAGCTAAAAAAGCTGTCTCAAATTTTATTGAGGCAGCTTTTTTTGTTTAGGGCAAATTTGTAAAAGTATTTACAAATAGATTCGCTATGCATTGAAGCACAGGATCGCTGACAATTGTCACCAATATATGACTCCTGCCAATTGTAGACATTTATTATATTTACATATCGTTAACTAAATCAATTTTTAGCTTATGAAGAATATTCTCGCGCTTGACGGCGGTGGTATCCGGGGTATCATTCCTGCAATGGTTCTTGTGGCTCTCGAAGAGAAGTTGCAAAAGCAGACGATGGATCCTAATGCACGGATTGCCTCCTACTTTGACTTTATTGCAGGTACAAGCAGCGGCGGAATTCTAACGAGCATTCTCTTGTATCCAGAAGAAGGCAATCCCGCGCATCCTAAATTTTCAGCTCGAGATGCGTTAAACTTATTCGTCAACCATGGAACTGAAATTTTCACGGCCTCCAAATGGCGTCGATTTCTGAGTGGATTTGGTCTGGTCAGTGAGCTGTATTCGTCGAATCCATTATCGAATGTCCTGGATGAATATTTTCAAAATGCACAATTGAGCCATCTTATCAAACCATGTATCATCACTGCATATAACATTGAATTACGGAAAAATCATTTTTTCAGGCAGCAAAAAGCAATTACGCATGGCGAAGCACGGGATTTCTACCTCAAAGACGTCTGCAAGGCGACATCCGCTGCGCCCACATTTTTTCCTGTTGCAGAGATCTATTCCCTTTCAAAAACAAGATATCCGTTGATTGATGGCGGTGTGTTTGCTCAAAACCCCTCCATATGTGGTTTACTTGAAGTTTTAAAGGCTTTTAACAGCACGCAGATAAACGACATGTTTATGGTATCCTTAGGTACGGGAATGTCAAAGACAGCTTATAACTACGAACATTTTAAGAAGAAACTTGCTATACAAATCGGCCCCGCTTTAGTTGACATTATGACAAGTGCATCTTCCGAGAGTACCGAATTTTTTATTCGGCAACTATTCCAAAATAATGGCAAGCAACAAAATTATCTGCGCATAGAGCCCTCCAACTTGTCTAGTATCAATGCGTCGCTAGATGCAGCCTCGCCCAATAATATACAGAAGTTGATTTCCCTATCCGATAAAATGATCAGTGAGCACGAGGATACATTGGATTATATCGTTGCACACCTCATTAAGGAAAAGAGTCAAAATAAGAAGAAAAATCCATGGAGCCAGTTGATGGATAAGTTCTAAAAGATTACTTTTACGCATATTTTAAATCTATATGGCATTAAACTACGTTTGGGTTGCATTTTTTTTAATCACATTTGCCGTAGCCCTTGTAAAACTAATCTTTTTCGGAGATACGGAAATCTTTCAGCAAATTGTAAATTCAATCTTTGACAGTGCAAAAACGGGGGCGGAAATCTCTTTAGGGCTGATCGGCATGATGAGTTTTGCCCTTGGAATTATGAAAATTGGCGAGAAAGGCGGTATGATCAATATTTTTGCAAAAATCGTGGGCCCTTTTTTCCATAAACTATTTCCGGAAATACCCAGAAATCATCCGGCACTTGGCTCAATTCTGATGAATTTCTCGGCTAATGCGTTGGGATTAGATAATGCGGCAACGCCATTGGGCCTTAAAGCGATGAAGGAACTCCAAGAGCTCAATCCCAATAAGGAAACCGCTACCAATGCACAGATCATGTTTATTGTGCTCAATGCATCTAGCTTAACCCTATTGCCTATTTCAATTATGGCTTATCGGAAGGAAGCTGGTGCTCCAGACCCTTCAGATGTATTTCTGCCAATTTTGATCGCAACCTTCTTTTCCACATTGGTGGCTTTGATTCTCGTTTCCATCTATCAAAAAATCAATTTATTTAACCGTGTAATTCTAGGATACCTGGGTGCAATGGGATTATTTATCGGCGGACTACTTTATTACTTTTCGGGACTGCAACAAACAGAAATTGAAATATTCAGCAAAGTGTTTGGTAATGTTATTTTATTCAGCTTATTTACCTCTTTCATAGGTTTGGCTCTTTTTCGTAAAGTAAATGTGTACGATTCATTTATTGAAGGTGCCAAAGAGGGCTTCGAAGTTTCTGTAAAAATAATCCCCTATCTTGTCGCCATGCTTGTTGGTATTGCGGTATTCAGAGCATCAGGAACGATGGACTATATGGTCGCTGGAATTTCCAAAGCCATCGCATTATGTGGTCTAGACACATCTTTTGTAGACGCTTTACCGGTAGCCTTTATGAAACCGCTCAGCGGCTCCGGTGCACGTGGACTTATGGTCGATTTGATGAATGCCAAAGGTCCAATGGACTTCGCAGCCAGGGTTGCTTGTGTTATACAAGGATCGACAGAAACTACTTTTTATGTCCTCGCCGTATATTTTGGTGCAGTGGGCATAAAACGTACTAGGCATGCTTTACCATGTGCATTATTAGCCGAATTAGCCGGTGTAATCGCAGCAATAATTATCTCATACATATTTTTTAAATAACATACTTATACTACAGAAAGGTCTGCTGTTATAACAATGTCAACTATTTACAAATTATTATATTGTGATGAAAAAAACAATCGCACTAATAGCCCACGACGGCAAAAAACCTGAAATGGTCGCATTTGTCAAAGACCACCAGGAATTATTGGAGCGCGCCAATATCATTGCCACAGGTACTACAGGCTCTTATGTCAGGCAGACAGGACTGCCTGTAGAATTGAAATTAAGTGGCCCCATGGGCGGTGATGCACAGATCGCAGCTTTAGCCGCCGAAAGAAAAGTGGACGGCATTATTTTCTTTCGCGATCCACTAGGAAAACATGCACATGAACCAGATATTCAAATGCTTATGCGTGTATGTGATCTTTACAATGTCCCTTTGGCAACAAATCCTGCAACTGGAAGCCTTATCATTGAAGGTCTATTAGAAGACGTTGAATCCTAATTTCTATCGCTTATGGACAATGAAGTAATCGTTTCAATAGGGAAAATCCCCTATACAACGACAGTACAATACGGTAAGCATCAAATAACGGTCGATGAACCTGAAGATATAGGCGGTGAAGATCAGGGCATAAACCCTACTCCATTACTGTTATCATCCTTAGGCAGCTGCAAAGCCATTACCGTCAAAATGTATGCGGACCGCAAAAATTGGCCGCTGGAAGAAGTACAGGTGCGTTTATCTTATGAGGTGCAAACAAGTGAGCAGCAGCAAACGACCTATATACAATGCTTTATCAGATTTAAAGGAGATTTAGATGAGGTGCAAAAGCAACGGTTGTTCAAAATTGCTGAAAAGTGCCCCGTTCATAAGATATTATCAAATCCTATTGTAATAACTTCAAATCATTTATAATGTTTCTTGGGATAACGGATAACACTATTTATATTTGTCCGCGCAAAAAAGACCTTTAATAGCTCCTAGAATCGAATAGAAAAGGTTACTTGTCCTGCAATATAGATAATTGGAATAAAAATAAAGCAAACAATGCAATTGGATCCACAAATAGCAATAGACTCGCCTTTTAGATCGATCAAACGTGAAGACTGGAAAAATTTAAACGGAAAAGTATCGCACAATTTCAGTGTCGAAGATCTGGAAAATCTCCATGCACTGAATGAACCCTTGACAAATCAGGAAATAGAAGAAGTCTACTTTCCCTTGAGTCATCTACTTGAGATTCATATTGATCGTTTCCAAAGTCTTCACCAGCGTACAAACCGCTTCTTTGGCAAGGAAGTGAGCAAACTGCCTTATATCATCGGTATAGCTGGGTCGGTTGCTGTGGGAAAAAGTACGACAGCCCGTGTGCTACAACGTGTGCTTAGTTTACTCCCGTCCAAACCGAAGGTCGATTTGGTGACCACAGACGGTTTTCTTTACCCAAATCAATATCTTATCGAACGTGGTATTCTAAACCGAAAAGGCTTTCCTGAAAGCTATGATGCTAAAAGATTGATTCATTTCCTTTCAGCAGTGAAATCAGGAGCTCCAAAAATTACGGTTCCAGTATACAGCCACCTGGTCTATGACGTGTTGCCAGACGAACAGCAACAAGTGATTGAACAACCCGACATCCTTATTGTAGAAGGGATAAATGTATTACAAGTCAATTCCCAGCGACCACGAAAGGGACATAGCGTATTCGTTTCCGACTTTTTTGATTATTCAATCTATGTACATGCCAGCGAGAAAAATCTTATTGAATGGTATACCAATCGATTTGAGTCACTGCGTGCCACTGCATTTCAAAATCCGGCTTCATTTTTCCATAAATATGCAAATATGACAGCTGATGAAAGTCACACCATGGCTGTAAATATCTGGAACGAAATTAATAAGCCCAATCTAATTAAAAACATTTTGCCAACGAGATATCGCGCCGATCTTATTTTGGAAAAAGGAAGCCACCACTTTGTTAAAAATGTCAAAGTAAGAAAGATTTGACCCTACAGTCTCGTAAACTGCAGGATTTCATTTAATATGCTGCTTTGTACCTGTTGATGTACTTTATTGCTGGACGAGATTGCACTAACCTCAACTTTATACTTGATATAATCTTTAGTCATATCGGCGACCTTAATTGTAAAACCTTGGGAATGATCTAAATTTGGATTTTTTTGTAATAATGGACTTAAATACTGTTCCAATTCCGCCACTGCAAACGAGCGATCAATCGGCAATTCGAATTTTACAACAATTTTATTTGACTTTTGGGAGGTCTTATTGACCAACGTTGCAGTAAACACCAAATTATTGGGAATCATCACAGCGTCGTCATCTTCATCGCGCACAACCAGATTAGCCAGCGTGATATCCACGATTTTCCCCTGATATTCGCCGATTTTTATGCGATCGCCTACAGAAAACTGATCCGAAAACATAATAATCAAACCAGATATCATATTCGTGATGTATTCTCTAAAAATCACAGCGATAGCCATTGCGACAATTGTCATGCTGGTGATAAAATCTTTTGGGTTAATCCCAACCGCTATCATTAGGCTGACAATAATGAAAAAGACATTGCCTACCGTGGCGACACGCGTAATTCCAAGCACAAAATTACCCCGTACAACCTGCTGCTCATTTCGGCTATTGTATAGTTTTACAAGGATAAAATGACCAATGGAGATCAGGACACTAGCTGTTAGAAAAGTATTTAAGCCGTATGCCATATTCCGGATGATCTCCCGCTGCTTATAAAAGGTTTCAAATTGAACAAAGGATGCCGTTAGCGCAATCAACAATATAATTCGGACGATAAAAGAAATTGAAATCGGTTTTGTCATTTTTTACACAAGCTTAAGTTGTCTATCTAGTCAAATTTAATGTTCTCCCATTCACTATTCACGATATTTCATATAAAATGGCTTCAAACAGGCTTGCTAAACTAAACAATTTTACTTTACGTAAAAAGCATTATCAGGAAATAGCTATCTTTGCCTAAAGACATTACATGCTATTAAATGAAGGAATCGAACGTGCAAACTGAACTTAACGTAAGCGGAATGCACTGTGCAAATTGCGCTATTTCAATCCACAAATACCTAGAAAACAACGGTGCTAAGGATATCTATGTCGATTTTGCATCAGATGAAGTGAAATTTTCGGAGATACCGCTGGAACAAATACCTGTGCTGGTAAAAGGCATTGAGTCTTTGGGGTACAAAGTTATGGAGGGTAAGGATAAGAAACCTAGCTTTTGGAAATCTATCGAGCTTAAGTTCCTCTGCTGCCTCATCTTTACGATACCCTTGTGGAGTCACATGTTTACGAATTTACCTATTCTGCATGATCCCTTTATCCAACTCGCGCTTTGTGCCCCAGTTTACATCATTGGTTTTTCCTATTTTGGCATCAGTGCATTTCGTTCCATCTGGAACAAAAT
This sequence comes from Sphingobacterium sp. UBA7631, assembly GCF_002483935.1. Lineage (NCBI taxonomy): Bacteria > Pseudomonadati > Bacteroidota > Sphingobacteriia > Sphingobacteriales > Sphingobacteriaceae > Sphingobacterium > Sphingobacterium sp. UBA7631. Next base: position 286,977 of record NZ_DLIX01000010.1, on the reverse strand, counting down.
GCCCAATATGGATGTACTCATCTTTATTGGATCTACAGCTGCTTTTGCCTATAGTCTCATTGGTACATATTATAATCTAGGACATGATTACCAGTTCTACGAAACATGTGCAACAATCATAACATTGGTATTTTTGGGAAATGTCCTCGAAAAAAGAGCCGTTACCAAAACCACATCAGCCATCAAAGAGCTGGTTAAATATCAAGATATACCCGCTATCAAAATTGAAAATAACCAAGAAGTCGAGCTATTAGCCCGAGAAATTAAATCCGGTGATATTTTAAAGGTAAATTCTGGAAATCTCATCCCCGCTGATGGCGATATTTTGGAAGGACAGGCTTGGGTGGACGAATCTATGCTAACCGGAGAAAGTCTACCTATTGAAAAACTTAAGTATGATGCCGTCATTGGCGGTACCTTACTAACCGAAGGAAATATCAGAATCGTGGCGACCAAAGTTGGGTCTAAAAGTGTACTGTATCAGATTATCCAATTAATTAAAGATGCGCAGAGTAAAAAGCCTCCTATTCAAAAATTCGGTGATAAAGTAGCCGCTTATTTCGTTCCAATCGTTGTGACGATATCATTTTTCACTTTTTTTGTTACTTATTTTATCGCACAATTGCCGCTGCAGCAATCCCTCATGAATGCCATAGCTACCCTTGTTGTATCCTGTCCATGCGCTATGGGGCTAGCCACACCTACTGCTGTCATGGTTGGCCTGGGAAGAGCTGCAAAAAGTGGAATACTGATCAAAGGCGGAAGCACCATCGAGGAGATGTCCGATCTCAAACAGATGGTATTTGACAAAACGGGGACCCTAACGACAGGCGATTTTAATATCAAAGCGATTCAGACCTTTGGTATCGAACAATCGCAAGTCGAATCGATCATCGCACAATTGGAGAGTTATTCGAGCCATCCGATCGCCAAGTCGATCCGAAAACAGCTCAAGGAGATAAAATCTTACCGCATTATCTTTAAGGAAGTTAATGAAATAAAAGGGAAAGGAATCTTTGCGACCGACACAAATGGAAATAACTATTCCATTTGTAATGCAAAACTTGGCGAAAAAGATTACTCCAATCGCTACGACCTTACCTTAACCATCAATGGCGTTGTAATTGCAGGCATTGTCCTCGAAGATCAGATTAAGCCCTACGCAAAGGAACTGATCCAATACCTCAAAGATAGAGGCATACGGCCTATTCTTTTGAGTGGAGATCGACAAAGCAAATGTGAACGCACAGCACAGAAACTTGGTATTGCAGATGTATATTGGGACAAATCGCCAGAAGAAAAATTAGCAATCTTGTTCAAACTCAAAAAGAATGGCCCTACCGCAATGGTTGGTGACGGTATCAATGACGCTCCTGCATTAGCTGCTGCCGATGTTGGCATCTCGCTTGGCGATTCGACACATATTGCCATCCAATCGGCAAAGGTGGTTTTATTAAACAATGAGCTCAAATCTATTGAAAAGCTGCTGAAAATTGGTCACCATACCCTATTGACGATAAAGCAAAATCTCTTTTGGGCGTTCGCGTACAATATTGTGGCCATACCGCTTGCCGCGGTTGGCTTTCTCGGACCTATGCTTGCAGCCCTTAGCATGGCCTTTTCAGACTTAATTGTCATCGGCAATTCGATTCGGCTCCGCTTTAAAAAAATCAAATAAAAAGGATACCCCATAAGTACCAAGACAATCCATAAAAGATTGTCTTTTTTGTGTATATTAGGGCTTAAATCATTCGCTTTTGAGGTTAAATTTTTGTAACTTCGCATGCGTGGCAAGCCAGTTTAGAGGGCTTGCATACTAGTTTTATTGAAACCAAATTCATATGGCTGAAGAAACAGAAAACGACAACAATCTTGTTCCGGCAAACGACCGGATTATCCCAATTAACATCGAGGATCAGATGAAGTCTGCCTACATTGACTACTCCATGTCTGTCATTGTATCAAGAGCACTTCCTGATGCGCGTGATGGCATGAAGCCAGTACACAGACGTGTTCTTTATGGCATGCTGGACTTAGGGGTTACCAGTGGCAAGCCTTACAAAAAGTCTGCCCGTATCGTTGGTGACGTATTAGGTAAATATCACCCACATGGTGATTCATCCGTTTATGACACCATGGTTCGTATGGCTCAAGATTGGAGTTTACGTTATCCTTTGGTAGATGGTCAAGGTAACTACGGTTCCATCGATGGCGATCCACCTGCGGCGATGCGTTATACGGAGGCAAGATTAAAGAAAATTGCCGAGGAAATGCTATCTGATATCAACAAAGATACGGTTGATTTCCAAAATAACTTTGACGATTCCCTACAAGAACCAACAGTCCTTCCCACCCGTATTCCAAATCTCCTGGTCAACGGAGCTTCGGGGATTGCAGTGGGTATGGCTACAAATATGGCCCCACATAACCTATCCGAGGTTATCGATGGCACAATCGCTTTTATTGATAATCGTGATATCGAGGTTTCGGAATTGATGCAGCATATCAAAGGTCCAGACTTCCCTACAGGTGCATTAATCTACGGCTATGCTGGGGTTCAAGATGCTTGTAATACAGGTCGTGGCCGTATTGTTATGCGTGCAAAAGCTGAAATAGAAGCAACCAAATCGGGTAGAGAGCAGATTATCGTCACCGAAATTCCTTATCAAGTGAACAAGGCGAATATGATCGAGCGTACAGCCGAATTAGTTAACGAAAAGAAATTAGAAGGAATTTCTGCTATTCGTGATGAATCTGACCGTACCGGGATGCGTATTGTGTACGACATCAAGCGCGATGCAAATGCAAATGTTGTTTTAAACAATTTGTTTAAATACACAGCGCTACAAACTTCATTTTCAGTAAACAACATTGCTTTAGTTAAAGGAAGGCCAATGCTGTTGAATCTGAAAGACATGATTCACGAGTTTGTCGAGCATAGACATGAGGTAATCGTTAGACGTACACGCTATGAGCTGGCGGAAGCTGAAAAACGTGCTCATATTCTAGAGGGGTATTTAATTGCCTTGGATCATTTGGATGAAGTCATCAAATTGATCCGTAATTCGGATACTCCGGAAGATGCACGCCTTGGATTAATGGAGAAATTTGGCCTATCCGATCTTCAGGCTCGCGCGATCCTTGATATGACTTTACGTCGTCTAACAGGACTAGAACGTGATAAGATTAAAGAGGAATATGCTGAATTGATGAAAACAATTGACTATTTAAAATCGATATTGGAAGACGAGGGACTTCGTATGAAAATTATCAAAGATGAGTTAATTGAAATCAAAGAAAAATACGGTGACGAACGTAGATCCCAGATTGTACACTCTGCTGAAGATATGCGTATGGAAGATTTTATTGATGATGAAGAAATCGTTATCACAATCTCCCATAATAGTTACGTAAAGCGTACACCATTATCCGAATACAAACGTCAGGGTCGCGGTGGCCGCGGATCAATTGGCACAAATACACGCGAAGAAGATTTTACCGAACATATCATTACAGCCTCGGCACATAATTATATGCTGCTATTTACAGAGGCAGGTCGCTGTTTCTGGTTGCGTGCATTTGAGATTCCTGAAGGAAGCCGTACTTCTAGAGGTCGAGCACTTCAAAATATCATCAACGTTCCAAAAGAAGAGAAAATAAAGGCCTTCATCCTGGTGAAGAACCTGAAAGACCAAGATTATTTGGAAAACAACTTCATTATTATGTGTACCAAAAAAGGTACGATTAAGAAGACGTCTTTGGAGGCCTATTCTCGTCCAAGAGCAAATGGTATCAATGCGATCAATATCAATGAAGGCGATCAATTGATTGAGGCTTGTTTGACTACTGGAAGCAGCGAAATTGTCATGGCACTCCGTTCTGGTCGCGCAATTCGTTTCAATGAATCTACGGTTCGTCCAATGGGCAGAACGGCAACAGGTGTACGTGGTATTACCTTGGCAGCGGAAAGCGATGAGGTGATTGGCATGATTAGTGTGAATGATTCGGAAACTACCGTGTTGGTCGTTTCTGAAAAAGGATACGGAAAACGTACAGATATCGAGGATTATCGCGTAACGAATCGTGGTGGTAAAGGTGTGAAAACAATTAATGTCACCGATAAGACAGGCGAACTCGTTGCAATTAAAGGCGTTACAGATAACGAAGATTTAATGATCATCAACAAATCTGGTATTGTTATCCGCATTGCTGTAGAAGAATTAAGAGTAATGGGACGTGCAACACAAGGTGTAAGGCTCATTAATTTGAAAGATAACGACGAGATCGCGTCTATTACGAAAGTCGATCGTGAAGAAGAATCTGAAGAAGAGTCTGAACTGACCGAAGAGTCAACGGAAAATGGTGATTCGACTTCTGAAGAAAACACGGACTCAAACGAAGAATAAATAGTCTAATGAAAAACTTACTGATATCATTGTTAATATCTGCAAGTAGTTTAACTGTTGTTGCCCAATCCAATTTAAAGGAGGGCAGCAACAGTTTTGCTTTATATACCAAAACTGGCGAATTTAAAAATCTTGAAAATGCGCGAAAGTTTGCAGACGCCGCCTTCCAATCAAAGAAAGATTCGGCTTCTGTCAATAATAACCTTTTAAGGGCATTGGTATATAGCTCCTTGGCAGTTGCAGATTCAACAAGGAAGCAGCCCTATAAAATGGATCCTATCGACGTATCCATCAAATCACTTAAGCTTCTGGATCAAAAAAAAGCACGTCGAAACTTTCCTGCGGAAATGGACTACATTCGTCAAAATCTTGCTGGAGCCATATCCTATCAGGGAGCGTTGGCTTTAAAAGATGGCAAATTTGACAAAGCTTATAAAGCTTACCTTCGAATAGATTCACTTGGTTTCAAAAATAATGATCTCAAATATAATCTGGCGGTACTCTCCGGCAAGAATAAAGATTATATGAATTCAATCAAATATTATGACGAACTTATTAAAAGTGAACATCCAAAGCCTAATTACTTTCTTGAATTAGCACAGATTTATTCGCTCGGAGGTACTAAACAGGATGTCTTGAACGTTCTTGAAAAAGGACATGCTATATTTCCTGAAAATAAACAGATACTTTTTAGATTAATTGATGTGTATTCAGCCAATAATTCTTATGACGCTATCTTAAATGTCATTGCTGATGCCATCCGTTTAGAGCCTGAAAATGTCGAACTGAATTATATTGCAGGCTATTCTTACGAAAATGCCAATGATATAAAACGAGCGAAAGAATATTATAATAATGTATTACGATTGGATCCGAATAATTATGAATCTAATCTTGCATTAGGGCTAATCAATCTGGAGACTTTATTAAAGGAACCTTCCAACCAGGATATACAAGAGTTGACCATCGAGTATCTGTTGAAGGCAAATGAGATTAAACCCTATGATGTCAATGCGCTTAAAGCTTTGGCTAAATATTATAAGCTTATTGATGACGCATCACAATTAGACAGAGTGAATTTATTATTGAATCAATTAACAGTTAAATAGATATGAATTTAAAATCTCTATTATTATTAGCAGCAATAGGTACTGTATCTACCTCAGTTTCTTTTGCGCAGACGGGCAATGTTAAAAAGGCAAAATCTGCCCTAGCGAAATTCCAAGAATTGAAAGACGCTGGTACGGTTCAATTGGGTATTCCTAATTTGAAATCGGCGAAAGAAGCTATTGACGCAGCTGTTGTCAATGACAAAACAAAAGATAATGCGGAAGCGTGGACGGTATATGCATTGGTAAATGCAAACCTATCAACAATAGATAAGTCATCTGAATTAGCGAAATTGGCTGAGGACGGAATTGCGAAAGCAAAACAGCTGGATACAGACGGTGCGAATAAAGCGAATATTACTGTTGCAGAACAAATTCTGGGACAATATAATTTCAATTTGGGAGCAGAAGCATATCAAGCACAAAAATATGCTGAATCGTACAGCTCTTTTACAAAAGCGTTGACCTATCTTCCTGGAGATACATTAGTTACTTATTACAGCGGTGTTGCAGCGCTATCAAATAAGGATTATAAGAATGCTGTGGAACGTTATAAAGAACTAATTCCAAGAAAAGATTTCTCTTCGCATAAAACGATTATGGTCGATCTACCGAAATTGTACCTCTCTATGCAAGATACAACTTCAGCACTTGAATATGCAAAAAAAGCGGCTGAAGCTTATCCAGATGACAATGCGGCGATGACTCAAAACATCGAATTGAATCTGATTACAGGCCACGAAAAAGAAACAATTGATGCTATCACTGCACAATTAGCAAAAGATCCAAACAATAAAAGCTTAAATTATTACCTAGGCATAGCCCAATCTTCAGCGAAAAACGAAGACGCAGCAGTTGCAGCATACAAAAAAGCATTGGAGATTGATCCTAACTTTTTTGAGGCAAATACAAATTTAGCAATCACGTTAATGAACAAAACACGTGAAAAATTAAATGTTGTTAATAATAACAGAAAATTGACGCAAGCGCAATATGATGCAGAATTAAATAAGATTAAAGCAGAATTAAAGCCAGTGCTTCCTTACTTAGAGAAAGCAGTTTCTTTGCAACCAAAAAATGTAGATGCTTTAACGAACTTAAAGAACTACTATATTTTTATGCAAGACGAAGCTAAAACGGCCGAGATCAATGCTAAGATCAAAGAAGTGGAGTAAAAAATAAACTTCCATAAAAAAGCCCGNNCGGGCTTTTTTATGGAAGTTTTTTAGGGTTAAGCTAAAATCGCAATTAACTCAATCTGAAATATCAACGTACATTCTCCTCCTTTTCGAGGTAACAACTCTTCCTTTCCATAAGCCAGTTTTGGTGGAAGGCACACCTCCCAGATTGATCCAACCGGCATCATTGAAATCGCTTCTTGCCAACCCACAATGAGTTCATTAATATAAAACGTTTCGGGGCGCTTCCGCTTATACGAACTATCGAATACAGTTCCGTCTAAAAGCTCGCCTTTATAATGGCAGATAACTTTAGCCGACTTCTTGGGAATTTGCCCCGCCCCCTTTGTTAATACCTTATAATGCAAACCCGATGCGCATACGACTACTCCTTCTTGCTGGGCATACTTTTCCAAAAATGCCTTTCCAGCTTCCAGATTATTTTCCGCAAGCGCTGCTGAACTTAACTTATTTTTCTTTCTCTGAACCAAAACTCAATGGATTAAAATTCAATATTGCTAATTATTTATGTTAGCCTCAAAAATAACAGCTTTTTCTCCTTTTAACGAAAAAAGACCAAGTCTTTGTTCGATAGAATATCTTATGAAAGGAGCTTTGCATCCAAGGTTTTTTCGAAACTGAATGCCTTACTCACCGGACAGTTTTCCTTCGCTTTATGCGCTATTGTTTGAAACTCAGTTTCGCTTATCGTTGGCACCTTTCCTTGCAGTTCAAGTTCAGATCGCACAATTGAACCATTCTCGAACACGATTGTAGAAACTGTTGTTAGTTCTTCCGGAACAAAACCGGCCTCAGAAAGAAAAGCACTCAATTGCATGGTGAAACATCCTGCATGTGCTGCTGCCAATAATTCTTCGGGATTTGTCCCCACACCATTTTCAAACCGTGTCGAAAATGAATATTGCGTATGATCCAACGCTGTACTGTCTGTAGTCAGGCTACCTTTTCCTTCTTTCAGATTGCCGTTCCATTGGGCTGTGGCTTTTCTTCTCATGTTTTCTATGCTAATTATTTAATTTTTCTAACGTTAATTTCTCCTTTCGCGATTCTAGCCTTTCAGGTATCTTTTATAGAACAAATAGCCGATCAAAAAGTTGTACACTTTGAATAATTGATGTCGCATTTTGAACAGCGCTTACGTTAACAATTGTATTAAAACTAAACTCATGAATAAATTATTGTACCTTTTTATCCTTGTAATCGCCTTTAATTCATGTAAAACTCGTCAAGTCAAAGAACAGGCTTTGATACAGGACTGTCCTGAAGAGAAGATTGTCAATAAAATACCTGGTCCCCCAGTAAAGGGCGAATCTGAAAAAGTTTACTATATCTATCAAGGCAAAAGAATTTCACCAAAACAATTTGACCAAGAATGGCTCGAGAAAAATTGTGATATTAAAGAGACAGTTGTTTATTGATTTTATTTCTTAAAACAAGCATAAAGACGTAATTTCGCCTAAAATTTTTATAATGACAATTTCTCTTCGGGAGGTCAATCAAAAGATTTTAGGCTACGTCTCTTTAACTTTCCTTGGTTACCTCACAATCGGCCTATCGCTTGCTACCCTCCCCATCTTTATTCATCAAACTTTAGGATTTAATACTATTATTGCGGGACTGGTTATTAGCGTTCAATATATCGCTACTTTCCTACTACGCGGTTATGCAGGAAAAATTGTGGACACCAAGGGCCCCAAGATTTCCGTTCTGCGCAGCATGTTATTTTTTGCATTATCGGGACTCCTTTTATTGCTTGTTTTTCTATTCCGGTCTCAGCCTCTGCTCAGTTTGGGTCTCCTACTTATTACCCGCTTGTTTACTGGAATTGGAGAGGGTCTAGTGGGTGCGAGCCCTATAAATTGGGCATTAATGGAGCTCGGCGACGAACATGCCGCAAAAGCGATCTCTTTCAACGGAATAGCCAGCTATGGTGCATTGGCTATTGGTGCGCCCTTGGGTGTGTTGCTGGTGGATCATATCAATTATGAAGCTTTGGCTCTATTGACCAGTGCTATTGGTCTGCTCGGCTATTTTTATTGCCGCGCAAAAACACCCTATCAAGTGGCGGGTAAAAAGGCTGAAAAAGTGAGTTTTAAACGCGTATTGCTTTTAGTAGCTCCCTTTGGAATTTGTCTTGCTTTAGGTGGTCTGGGGTTTGGCAGCATCTCCACTTTTATGACGCTTTACTATGAACATTTCAATTGGGAAAATGGGGCAGCGTGCTTAACTTTATTTGGCGTATTTTTTATTTTAACACGGCTAATTTTCAATAAGGTCATTGACCAATATGGTGGGCTCAAGGTTGCCTTAGTTAGTCTTTTCGTTGAAACAGTAGGCCTCACGGTTATCGCCGTGGCAATTGATCCCTTATGGACCCTATTGGGCGCTGCGTTAACGGGTTTTGGCTTCTCACTGGTATTTCCTGCGCTTGGTGTCGAAGCCATTAAACGGGTAGACCAAAGTCAACAAGGCTCTGCTCTGGCTGCTTATGGGCTATTTATTGATATTTCACTTGGCATCACAGGTCCATTAATTGGCTTTGTGGCCAATAATAGGGGGATGACAGCGATATACCCATTTAGTACCATGATGGTCTGCATTGGTTTTGCCGTTGTTGGAAACCTACTCTATCAAAAACAGCGAGAGCTGACACCATAGTCTCCACTAAACATCCGTACATCGTATCAAAGATATACCTACAAAAAGAGCGGTGAATGTTTAAACATTCACCGCTCTTTTTGTAGGTATATTCGTTAAAGTTAACCTTCAATACTAGGTACGCCAACAACTTCATTGGTATCAGCATTGTAATCGATACCCTCAAAATTGAAACCGAACAAATTGAAAAACTCGTTACGATAACCTTCAATATCTGAAATTTCGGCTAAATTTTCAGTTGTTGCTTTCTCCCACAATGCTGCAACTTCAGCCTGAACATCTTCACGCATTTCTAAGTCATCAACACGGATACGACATTTCTCATCAAGCAATACTTTACCGTCAGCAGTATAAAGTCGCTCAGCAAACAAACGTTGCATTTGCTCTATTGTACCTTCGTGAATTCCTTTTTCCTTCATTACTTTATACAATAAAGAAATGTATAAAGGAACAACAGGAATAGCTGAGCTTGATTGCGTAACCAGAGCTTTATTTACCGATACATAGGATACACCATTAATATCGCTCAAAATCGCGTTTATGGCAGGCACTGTGCCTTCTAAATCGTCCTTCGCACGACCAATAGTACCATTACGGTAAATTGGATAAGTAAGTTCAGGACCTATGTAAGAATAGGCAACTGTTTTCGCTCCATCAGCTAACACACCAGCAGCCTTAAGATCTTCGATCCAAAACTTCCAGTCTTCTCCACCCATAACAGCTACAGTATTCGCAATATCTTCTTCATTTTCAACAGGCTGAATGGTAATATCTGAAATTACACCCGTATGGAAATCTACCGTTTTGTTGGTAAATGGTTCTTGTATCGGTTTCAAAACAGAAGCATGTGCTACCCCCGTTTTTGGATGCGTACGGCGTGGTGATGCCAAACTGTAAACCACTAAATCAACCTGTCCCAGATCCTTTTTAATAAGTTCAATAGTTTGTTTTTTCACTTCGTCCGAAAAAGCGTCACCATTGATACTTTTGGCATATAATCCCGCCTCATGGGCTTCTTTCTCAAAAGCTGCGGAATTGTACCATCCAGCAGTCCCGGGCTTGCCTTCTGCCGCAGGTTTTTCAAAAAATACACCGATTGTAGCAGCTCCAGAACCAAATGCTGCAGAAATCCGAGATGCAATACCAAATCCAGTAGAAGCACCGATTACCAATACTTTCTTTGGACCATTCGCGATCTCACCTTTGGATTTCACGTATTCAATTTGATTTTTAATGTTTTGCGCAGCCCCTTGTGGATGCGAGGTTAAACAAATAAAACCTCTAGTTCTTGGTTGTATAATCATCTTGATTAATTTTCTTACTACTTGTTTTATTGATTAGGCAAAATAAGGAATTTTAAATGAGAAAATCGCGATAAAAATCAATTAGTTTTTGTTTCATTTTCATTTAAACGGACATTTGCTTACTTTCACAAAGTTAAGTATACATCCCATTCCCCTTATTTATGCCAATCCAATTTACAATAAAAAAGAATAAAAAAAAATGCACTTTTTTTAGGAACGCTAGCCGCCTTATTTTTTGCCAGTACCTTCGTTCTAAACCGCATTATGGCCGTGTCCGGTGGAAGCTGGCAATGGACAGCCTCCTTACGGTTTATTTGGATGCTCCCAGTCTTACTTATCATTGTTGCCATAAGAGGAAACCTCATCGATTTACTTAAAGAAATCAGATCCAACCTTTGGCAATGGCTTCTTTGGAGTACCGTCGGATTCGGACTGTTCTATGCGACGCTTACCTATGGCGCAAATTATGGCCCATCTTGGCTCGTAGCCAGCACTTTCGAATTCACCATTATAGCCGGCATGTTTATTGGTCCGCTGCTCGAAAAGAAAGGTCAGCGAAAAAGCATATCAAAAGCTTCACTCCTCTTCTCCATTCTAATTTTTTTAGGTATTCTTTTGATGCAAATTTCAGAAGCCCAGTCAACCTCCTTAAACAGCATGTTATTGGGAACCATCCCTGTATTGATCGGTGCCATTGCCTATCCCTTAGGTAACCGTAAAATGATGAAAATATCAAATAATAGGTTAGATGCTTTTCAACGCACGCTCGGGATGACGCTCTGTAGTATGCCATTTTGGATTATCCTGAGTCTATTTGGCTATTCTGATCATGGTTTACCAACTGATAGCCAGCTCTTCCAAACCTTTTTAGTGGCCATTTGTTCGGGGGTGATCGCAACACTTTTATTTTTCTCAGCTACTGATTTCGTTCATCACGATCATAAAGCCTTAGCAGCTGTAGAGGCAACACAGGCCATGGAAGTTATTTTTACGCTGCTAGGCGAAATTCTCATCTTGCAGGCGGCACTTCCAAATGTATATTCCTGTATGGGTATTGTATTGGTGGTCATTGGCATGATACTCCATAGTCGCACAAGTTAATAATCCCCTATCTTTTATCTGCTTGTAATGTTCTGCTTATTTTACTCAGGTTTAAGCTGTTGGCCATTGCCGAGAAAATATCATAATAGGTTCCTTTATGTGCGTAAAGATCTTCATGTTGTCCTTTCTCCACCACCATCCCCTTTTCCATGACCACAATAGCATTGGAATCGATGATCTGGGAGATACTGTGGGAAACGATAATCACTGTACGGTCTTTCTTTATGGCATCCAAACTATTTTTAATCTGTTCGGTCGCAATGGCGTCCAAATTAGCCGTAGGCTCGTCGAGAAAAATAATCGGTGGATTTTTTAAAAACAAACGAGCTATAGCGATCCGCTGCTGCTGCCCCCCTGACAGCGATTGCGCATCTGAATCGTAACCTTTGGGCAAATCCATAATCTGCTCATGGATATAGGCCTTTTTGGCCGCTTCAATGATCTCTCCCCCGGAACTTCCCATTTTACCATATTCAATATTTTCAAAGATAGTTCCTTTAAAAATATGATTCCGTTGCAATACCATACCGATATGTCGACGGAGAAACGCTGTATCGTATTTTGCCAAGTCTACCCCATCCAAAAAAATTTGCCCACTGGTGGGTTCATAAAATTTATCCAATAAGTTGATAATCGTACTTTTCCCGGCTCCACTCAGCCCCACTAATGCCGTAATTTCATTTGGCTTGATCTCAAAATTTACATCCTTTAAAGCAACCGTCCCATTCGGATATTCAAAAAATACATTCCGTAATGCCAAATGTCCTTTTATCTGTGCCGGCTTATAATCTCCCTTTGATTCTATATACTCGTCAGATTCCAAAATTTCAAAGAAAGATTCCGAATAGACCAGGGCATCGTTTACCTCATCATAAATCCGGTGCAGCTGACGAATCGGCGCCGAAACGTTATTAAATAACATAATATGAAACATAATCGCACCAATGGTAATTTGGCCGGAGAGAACAAGATAGGCCGTTAAAACAATAATTATCACAACGGCAATCTGTTCTACGAAATTTTTAATGCTATCGTAAAAAAAACTTGTTTTTCGAGTTTCCATTTGATTCTCAGTCATTTCATATTGAATCTTTTCATGACGTTTCGCTTCTTCTGGCTCTCGAACGAAAGACTTAATTACCAAAATTGAATCGATCAAACTAATGATCCGATTATTTTTCGACTCCCGGTATTTGCGCATCTGCCTCCTAAAGCCCGTCAATCTGGAGGCTTGGGTCTGACTAATATAAAGATACAAGGGAATAACAGCCAATCCCACTAGACCTACGTATACATTAGCGTAGAACATACAGATTAATGCAATGATTGCATTGGCAAACAAAGGCAGAATATCAATAAAGAAATTTTGGACCAGACGTGTCAACGAACTGATCCCGGCATCTATCCGGGTAGCCAATTTTCCACTTTCATTGTCGCTTGAGGTATAGAAGGCTAACTTATAGGTTAAAATGCGGTTTACAATGGATTGAGAAAAGTCACGTGCGATATAAATGCGAAGTTTCTCCCCGTAAAATTTCTGACCAAATTGCACAAAAGCGTAGACTATTTCTTTAATTAGTAAAATAATACTAATTATACCAACAAGATACATGCCTTTCGATAAAGGCTCCTTGGCGACCATCAGCTCATTAATTTGATCGACGGTATAACGTAAAATAAAAGCGTTTATTTGCGCCGCGAAAGACCCCACTACCGTTAATAGCAACGTATAAATAATCAGCCGACGATAAGGTTTGGCAAAGGGAACAATTTTCTTAAATAATTGTGGGATAGTCATTGAAATCGATTTAATACACAGGAAACAATTAAGCTACGGACATTGTTTAACTGAAAGCATACAATCAATTTGATCGCAACGTCGGGCTGACCTAAATTAGGAAGATATCCAAACTGTGAGGCCAGCTTCTTTGATAAGCGAATAACTTAAACGGTACTGTAAGGAATACGTCTGGCATGACACAAACAGGGCTATCCATTTTGGATAGCCCTGTTTGTGTCAAATAGTAGCCCCGCTACATTAACCAAAAATCCGATTTAACACTTTGGCAAGGCGTAAACCACCTTTGAGCATACATTGCTCCATAATATCTTTGTTTTGATAGACATAAGTGTATGATAAATTGGCATTATTAGCTACGTCAGCGTAAATCTTTTCAGCTAATTGATTTGATTCATACAACCAATTCGAGAGTTCTCCAGCCGCTAACTGCGTATTCTCTTTTTTATTGTTCACATCTAAAACAGTTGCAAACTCGGTATAACTATACTTCTCATTATCAACCAAATCGCTATCCCATACACGATGAATATTCGATTTTTTTCCAAACCAGCTTACTTCAATCTTATTGCCTCCCTGATCCTCAGCACGACTAACGTGCATGGGTTGATGCGCATCGCCCAAAATATGGATCAAGAAATACAGGTTTTGCTTTTGCTGATCCATTGGAAGAGTTTTATCTGCAAACGACTTCTCAATACGTAGCGCTGTCTTATAAAGATTCTCGTCGGCTGAACTTTCCAAACCCAATTGAAAATCAGCCCAGGGTAAATTCGAGTTTAAATTGATAAAATGGGAATTTCCCAGTTTTTTAAATTCAGGATTGGGATCTGATTTAATAAAATCTCCCCAGTTGGCCCAATAAGCCAGTTTCTGTTTTCCAATAATTTTCCCTATATTTTTTTTGGCTTTTTTTGTCAAATGGCGTTCCGCAATTTCGGCCACGACACGATGTCCCGTTGTACCCCACGCAAATACCGAAGAAAGCTGAAAACACATTGCCATTGCCAGCAAACCCTTAATCATTTTTTTCATTAGATTGTTGTTTTAAATGATGACGAAGTTCTTACCTGTAAAAAACGCTGTTCTCTTCACAAACTGGGGTTGAAAAGCGGAATCAAACCTGTAATAACTCATCTTACTATACTAAATGTTAATTATTTGAAAATATCGAAGGTATACTTCGCTGAGGACCAAAACTCATCCAGCGCAATTATTCGAGGCTTAAAAAAAGAAATGAGCTCAGCCCAGTCTGTCTCTTTAAAAACGCTGTAACCTGTTAAGCTTGTGTAGATCCGACAAATCGGTTTCCCATATTCGTCCGTTCCGTCCATGTCCCAAATCCACTCCTCTTCAAGAAGATCCTGCAACAACGCTTTAAACTGAAAAAATTGTTCTGCCATCAATGCCCTCAGTCCAGCATCAGGTTGTGACCACTGTATCGCAACAGTTGCCACTTTGTTATCCGCATCCATTTTGAAGTATAAATGCTTAATGCCTGTCTTGTAGTTGATCCAATTTACCTTATCCCCATCTGCAGAAGTATGTAAAGCCATAAATTGGCCAAACTTCGTCCAGAATAACTGTTTTAATTGTTTTATCTCTTCCCTTGAATACACCGATACAAATTTTAGTCAACAAAATTAGCAAAATAGCGCGGTATGTCTAAACCTTATTGGTATCAAAATTGTTGTTTTAACAATATATATTCGAAAGATGAACATGGATAAGAAAAAATCACTGTTACTGTTAGCTGGCGTCGCACTTAGCGCTGTGGCCTATAATGCCTTTAAGCCCGTCATCTCGCGACCTGACGTCGTCGATCCGTTTGACTTGGATAAATACCTTGGAAAATGGTATGAAATAGCTAGACTCGATTTTTATTGGGAAAAAGGCTTAAGTCAAGTTTCGGCAGAATACAGCAAAAATAAAAATGGTACAATACGTGTCAATAACCAAGGGTACTCCGAAGACAAAGAACGCTGGAAACAGTCTATCGGAAAAGCTAAATTTGTCAACAGCCCCAATGAAGGTGCACTTAAAGTGTCGTTCTTTGGACCGTTTTACAGTGGCTATAATATCGTAAAAATAACATCGGATTATAAATATGCACTTATTTTTGGAGACAACCTCGACTATATGTGGATTTTGGGCCGTGAAAGGGAAATTCCAGATAAAATAAGAAATGAATTTTTAACCTATGCCCTCCAATGTGGATATAAAACAGGAGATCTTGTGTGGACCAAGCACTAATCCTGTATAGATCAAACCTTAGTTAAAGATAGGGGCCAATAGCTGATAGTTTAACGTCTTGTCCTGCGAGAGCACATCGGCGATTTCTTCAATATCCTCTGGGGTAATTGCATTTCTAATACCTGCATTGTAAAGGTTCGTAAGGAAAAATGCAGCTTCACGTTTTTCGTTAAGCGGCAAAATTGAACTCCCGACATAGAAATTTAATACAGATACAGCATATTCGCCAAACAGGTTAAAACCGAAATCACCATTTTTCTGGAGGCAATAACGCATCATTTTTTCAAAATCAGAACGCAAAGTATCTTTAATCTCAGTAGTCATTGAACATCTTTTTAGAGGCATAGTTGCCGAAAATAGTGTATAACAACATACACTCTTCTCCTGGCAGGACAAAAATGCAAAAAATATCCCAAACAATGTACCGCGAAGCAGTAGATTGTTTGGGATAAATGGAGCGTTATGCCACGAATGGTTTACAATGCTTCTGCATGTTGAGAAACATCCAAGCCAAGCTCTTCATCTGTTTCTTCGACGCGCAATGGAGCGATAAGATCGGTGATCTTCAATAGTACCAATGAACCCACGAAGGCAAAAAATGACACCGCAAATAACGCGACCATATGGACAAAAAACAATTTCGTCTCGCCAAAAAATAGGCCATTGTCCACAACAAGCGGATTAACATTATGGTGAGCAAACACACCGGTAAGTACCATACCAACCATACCGCCTACCCCGTGACAAGGGAACACATCCAACGTATCGTCTATACTTGTTTTGCTTCTCAGATATACAACCAGATTACTAACCAAAGCACCAACCAAACCAATGATCATCGCATGTGGAATACTGACAAAACCAGCTGCTGGAGTAATTGCAACCAAACCAACAACAGCACCGATACATGCCCCCATTGCTGAAGGTTTTTTTCCACGTATGATATCAACAAATATCCATGCCATCGCGGCCATAGCCGATGCTGTAGTTGTGGTCGCAAAAGCATATGCTGCCAACGAATTTGCTCCACCGGCAGAACCGGCATTAAATCCAAACCAGCCAAACCATAAAAGTGCTGTACCCAAGATCACGTAGCTTATACGTGCTGGATTATGACTTTGTGTCTTACGTCCTTTTAAATAAATAGCAGCTGCCAACGCCGCCCAACCAGCCGACATGTGTACAACTGTACCACCGGCAAAATCAAGAACACCAAATTTTGCCAATATACCTTCTGGGTGCCAAGTAGCATGTGCCAATGGCATATAAATAAAAATACTGAACAGGATTATGAATAACATAAATGAATTAAAACGGATACGTTCTGCAAAAGCCCCAGTAATTAATGCCGGTGTAATAATCGCAAACTTCAATTGAAACATGGCAAACAAAACCAAAGGTATAGTGGGAAGCGCTCCCCAAGCAACATTCCCTAATGTACCTTTCATCATAAAAAATGTACGCGGATCACCCACAATACCACCGATATCATCGCCGAAAGCTAAACTAAAGCCAACAATGACCCAAAGGATTGTCATTAAACACATACATATAAAGCTTTGCATCATCGTTGAAATTACATTCTTCTTGCTAACCATACCGCCGTAAAAAAAGGCAAGTCCAGGTGTCATAATCAACACCAATGCAGAAGAAGTCAACAACCAGGCCGTATCTCCCGTATCAAATTCTGTCTTGTTTAAGTCAGACAAGTCAATCGAGGGAAATACAAGTCCTAATACTCCCAAAAGAACTAGAACAATGAGTGGAATAATTTTTTTCATTTGTTTAAACTGATTAGTGTTTTCAATACATTAATAAAATTGTTAAAAAAATACAAGAACAAAACAAAAACCTACTTTCGCTTATAATTTTTTCAAATATAAAGTCTTTTTATTAAAAAAATACCATGTTATTTTATTTTTTATGATTTTTTTTACATAATTTCACAAAAACAAATACAAAAACCACAATAATCACTTAATTTTTCAACCAAAAACCAAAAACAACAAGCAAAACAAAGATAATTACACCTAAAAACATCAAACAAATCAAACTTAAACCCAAAAAAAACATGAAAAGACTTCTAACAACCATCATCCTGTCGACATTTCTAATAAAAACAGCCACGTGCCAAGAAGAAACAAAAGAAAAAGGAATAGAAATATCCGGATCAGTGGACACCTATTGGAAATATGATTTTCAAAACAAACCCAACATCAACACCTATTTTACGGAAGACAACAACTCTGTGTCTATTGGCATGGTGGATCTGGCTGTAAAAAAGAAGTTTAAAAAAGCATCATTTGTCGGAGAATTATCTTTTGGGCCCAGAGGACAGTATCGATCCATTATTAACGGTGATGGCCAGGCCGGCGATGACAAAAACAGTTTCCACATCCAAAATTTATATGTAGGCTATGATCTAACCGAGAAGCTCAATCTTACTGCAGGATTCATGGGAACATTTGTGGGTTTTGAAGTAATATCGCCCACATACAACTTTCATTATTCAACTTCCTATTTATTTGGCGCCGGCCCCTTTCAAGACGCAGGTTTAAAAGCTACCTATAGTTTCTCAGACAAAGTAGCCTTAATGGTCGGACTATTTAACGACTGGAACGTCTATCAAGATATGAACGGAGTTTCCCATGTCGGATCACAACTGGCCTATACCCCCAATGACAAAAGCAGCTTCTATCTCAATTTTCTGACAGGATCGTCCGCTGGCGGTAAAAACAATTACAGTTCCGGGACCTTGGTCGATCTCGTTGCCAATTATGACTTCACCTCGAAATTTTTCCTTGGATTAAATGCTACAAATTATAAAAAGAGAGATGGTGGCGGTTACTCTGGAATAGCACTTTATCCAAGAATTCATTTTTCAGAAAATTTTGGTCTAGGATTACGCGAAGAGTTTTTCCAAACGCATAAAGAGGAAGAAAATGGAATCCCTAGCTCCAATATCCTCGCAACCACCTTAACAGCAGAATACAATTACCATGGATTCAAATTTATTCCCGAAATCAGAATTGACAAAGGAAATACCGAACGATTCATCAAGAACGACTTAAGCCCAACTAAATCTGCAGGACAATTTCTATTGGCCTGTGTATACAGTTTCTAAAGAGCATTCCATTACACCAAAGAAAAGGGCAAGTTACACTGCAATGCCCCCAAAAGCGAGACACTTTCTGGGGGCATTTTTATGAGAAAAAACATAGTTTGGAATTCAAACTTAGTCTTGTCGATCGGATCGTTCAAGGTTATTGTTCAGCAAAAAACACTTACCGTACACTTATCGAAACATGCCGATCCATAATACGATCGGATTCGGGCGCATCTGCCTTATACTTGGCAAACTGTGAACCGTACCCCTCTGCACCGATTACCTGTTTGGAAAGCTGCTCTTTACCCAGGTAATCCTTTACAGCTGTTGCGCGCTCAAGCGATAACTTTTTATTAAAATCCTCATTACCTGTTTTGTCGGTATAACCACCGATCTTAATATTGGCTGCAGGAAAAGCCTTTAATATCGCCGCAAGATTACGCAGTTGCACCTGGCTTTCAGGCAACACCTCGGCTGTACCTGTTTTGAAATTCAGGTTATCGAAATCAAACCAGGTATTTTTCAGGGAATCCTCACCGATCGACTTATAATCGGATTTTAGAAATTGGACCAACTGATCTTCTATCCCGCCTTTAAATGCAGCAAGTTTGACACCATCTGGCAAGATGACCTCCGTCTGCTCGCGCTCCACTACACTGGAACCTGTTTTCATCGTACTTGAATCCACCATTGCACTGTTCACACTGGTGTCGGTAGCACCGTCTTGCTTACTGCCACTGCAGCCTTTTCCAAATAAAAACCAGAGTAGAGCCAATATAACCAAGGCGATTAAAATCTTCCACCAACCGCCACCGGAACCGCTTCTGGAACTGTTTTCAGCTATTGCTGCCCGCGACTCGCCTGTTCTCGGCAATGACAAAGGCTCTTTATGTGCTTCCAACTCATTTGCTGGATTAATGGAGCTTGGCTTATGACTATCGACCTCCCTGACAACATCGGCAGGAACTGCAGGTTCAGTCACCGACTCCGCAGGTGGAGAAAAATGCGCCCCATCGAAAAGCTTTCCAAAGGCACCTAAACCTAAACCCGCTGGCACAGCAGCAGCAAAAGCTGTTTTATTTTCCTGCAAAACATGACCGATACGTTCAAAATCCCAATTTTGTCCCTTATTTGTTAAACTGGAGAATATCGCTGGCAGAGAAAAGTTCATTAATTTCCCAATGGAACTACCATCATAGCCCAAATAACCGGCAACGGTACTCAAAACGGTATCAAGGCCACCACCAAATATTGATCCCAGTAGCCCAGCCGAATTCTCACCTTCCACCGCACGAGCCCCTGCAGACTCATCCGCGTTTGTCACACCGCCGAGAAGACCTTTGAGATCAAAATCCGCGAAATGCTGCTTGGCCTTTTCAAGTATTGCCGAAATTCCACCGGAATCGGAATGTTGGCTTAAACCTAAAAACAAGGCGGGAATTGTTGCATTCAACCCCTGCTTCACCCCCTCTTTATCCTGGTTTAAAACTTGCCCTATCTGAGCGACCGCTTCTTCGTCAAAAAAGTCCTTCGCCCCTTTTAAAAGCTGATTTTCCATAATCTTCGTTTATTTTTAGTTTTTATAAAACTCTAACAAACAAAGGTTTAATTTGTTTACTCAATACGATTTACTGATCAAAATCACCCGAAAGCCATTTCGGAAGAACAAACTCGGATGCCAAATGAGCCCATCGGTAGTTCTGCCAATTAGCTTTACTGATCCACAGCGCTTCGTCCAGCTCTTCGTAAGCCTCAAATGCATGACGCTCTGCCAGTTTAATTAAATAGATATAGCCCACGACAACCGTATTAAGTTCATTTACGGCTTGCGTACTGTGGCTTCCGATAAACCGTATTTCCATCCCGCCCACGTCATACTGAAGCTCCTCCTTGAGTTCGCGAATTAAGGTCTCCTCACGGCTTTCTTCCGGAGCTACCTTCCCGCCGGGCAGCTGAAAATAGCTAGAACCTTTTTTACGAACCATCAGCAAATCTCCTTCCGGGGCAAGCATCACCCCCGAGCAAATAACAATTTTGTCCATATCACTTATTTCACACTGATTATTTCAGACCACAAAACTAACTTTTTATCATCAGCTAAGAAATATATCCGACGAACGTCAACACAGTCCTTCAGCACTACATTTAACCTAAATTAACTACCGCTGCAGTAGCTGACCCTTGAATAGTTCTTCAAGTACACAAAAGGAATAGCTAAAGGTTTAACGGTAATTCTTTTTCTTTCAACTGCAATAAAATTGCAAATAATAAACTAATTATCTAAGTTTAAGGTATAAAACGATAATCTATACATCCATATATGAATCGAAGATTAACCTGTTTCATACTAAGCATGTTGTTTCTATTGCCGGGATGCCGGCAAGATAAGAAAAACACAACAAAGACCAATCAGCAAACTGAACAGCGAAAACCTACACCTCCTAAAGAGCAGGTTGAGAAGAAAAAAGTATTTACGGCTGATGATATTATTCTTAAAAAAGAGCTGCTTTACAACAAATACACCCTGGAGGACAGTTATCCCTACAAAGATACCACGCGAGGTTTTCAATGGGATAAAATCAAGGAACGCCTGGCTTTTATCGAAAATTTTCAACAGACGCCATCGCTGTACGGCGTTCTACAAAATTATCAAAATGAAAAGGGCGAAGCGCCAACAATCCAGAATTATAAGCGGGACTCTTATAAACGCGTGTCCGACAGTTTCAATGTCGAACGCTATCAAGCGGCACCACTCTACGATCTTAACAGCGCCAAGGCCGTTCGTTATGGTCGGGATGGCTGGCTCGTTCGCGTACAAGGTCCAGACAGCACCGCACGGATTCCGATTGAGGGTATTTCATTCGAAGGAAAATATACCGTACCCAAAAGATATCTTCGCATCATTAGCGATACCGTACAGTTCAACATTATCAATGTTGTCGATGTGAAGAACCAAAATATCTGCACCATGGAGAAGGTCGGTAAGGAATGGCTTGTCCGAAGCATGAACCCCGTGACGAGTGGCCGACACAAACCTCCCCATGCCCAAGAAACACCGACAGGCCTCTTTGTGGTCCAGGAACACAAATCCAAGATGTTTTATTACGAAGACGGTACCAAAACTTATGCCGGATTCGCCCCCTATGCTACCCGATTTACCGCCGGAGCCTATATACATGGGGTGCCAGTTAACAATCCCAATGGCAGCATCATTGAATATAGTGAGAGTCTGGGCACAATACCCAAGTCCCATATGTGCGTCAGAAATGCGTCATCTCACGCTCAATTTGTCTATAAACGGTCAAAAGACCTCGCTTCGCTGGTTGTTGTTATTGATTAACAATATTTAACATTCTGTAAATCAAATATGTATTAACTTTAATCATTAATTTTGTAAACATCTACACAGAAAAGGGAGAAGAATGGGAAATACGTTTATGTTTCTTTTGATGGCACTTAATACAGCACTGTCCTCACAAGAAGAATTAAAAACAACAAATCAACACACCACCAGCACTCATCGTATCAATGTCGAACGTCAACACACCGAAGTTGACTCGTTGTATGATGAAATGAATCTAGGCAAAGTATTAAAATACGAAGCGTTTCGTCAAGCAATGGAAGGCAGAAAAGAACTTCCGATCCACAACAAGGACATCATGACCGTCATCGATTTTTCATTGGCATCAACGGAAAAGAGGCTTGTGGTACTCGATCTTGCGCACAAAAAAGTACTATTCAACACGCTGGTCGCACATGGAAAAAATAGCGGTGAAAACTATGCCGTCAATTTTTCAAATCAACAGGAGTCACTTAAAAGTTCTTTAGGATTCTTTACAACAGAAAACACCTACAATGGCGAGAACGGCTACTCTTTGGTGTTAAATGGTCTTGAAGAAGGGATAAATGACAATGCAAAAGCACGATATGTTGTGATGCATGGCGCCGACTACTGTAGCACAGGAACAATAGCAAGTTTAGGCAGACTTGGCAAAAGCTACGGCTGCCCCGCGGTTCCAAGGGAATTTGCAGGTCCAATCATTAACACAATCAAAGATGGAACGTTGTTGTTTATTTATGCAGACAACTCCGAATACCTCGCAAAAACACGTTTGATCCATCAACCCAATATATTAATGGCTCAATTTCAAAAAAGACAGTCTGCCTTTGATCACGAAGGCTAATAACAAAAAAGCCTGATAGAAATATTTCATCAGGCTTTTTTATGTTATAAATCGCTGTCCGACAGACCACCCTCGCATTCACGCTAAGCTAAGATTTATGCTTTTTCTTAAATTTCAACATCCAATTGTAAATTGCATCGTCATGAAACAATCGTTCCACGCTTCCGTGTGTGCCCCCTTTTATTACATTTAAGCTCACATTTGCTTCCGGGTCCTCTCTTTTTATCGCATTCATAATTTTTCGGGATTCCGAAATTGGCACAGCACGATCAGCAGTACCATGATGAAGCCATATCGGCACCTGCGTCAGGTTAGATGCATACTGACTCGATCCACCACCACATATTGCAACGGCAGCAGCGACCCTTTCGGGATATTTACCAGCCACATCCATGGTGCCATAGCCTCCCATACTCATGCCGCAAACGTAAATACGGTCGGGGTCGGCATTGTAATGTTCAATAACATAGTCAACAATTTCGATTACTTTGTCTGGATCCCATCCTCCCCGGGACTGTGGTGCAACAATTATCCCAGGTACATCCTGCCCTTTATTGATGGCATACAGTACACCGTAACGCTTTACACGGTCTAAATTTGTCCCGGACAAACTTCTTCCGTGCAAAAACACAAACACAGGCTGCTTTTCAGATTCCAATGAATCCGGTGTAGCGTCTTTCAATAAAAAAGGATAAGCAGTCTCCCCTTTTATAGCGTGTATTTCCTGCGCGTTTACGCGCGTCAACAGCATAAAGAAAAAACAGATATACAGGTAAATTTTTCGCATATTTCTTGTCTATGACTATCTAGCTTAATTTTGGAGCACTAAAAATACAATTAAATGACTTTTACGGCATGCATTTAACATGTTTTAACATTTCGATTTCGAGAACATGGCCATTCAAACAAAAGAAAAGCTTCATTCCTTATTAGCACAAATTGGTCATTTGAAAGATTCCATCCAATTATAATTGCATTTCATGCCAAATTTATCTTAGTTTGTAACATTGAAGCAAAATATCCAAGCTCTCACATGAAAATATTGCATACCGCCGATTGGCATTTAGGAAAAAGATTGGACAGTTTTTCCCGGATAGATGAACAAGTACTGGTCATGGATGAAATCGTTCATATCGCAGATCGGGAAGACGTGGATCTGGTGATCATCGCAGGAGATCTGTTCGATGCCTTCAATCCAGGTGTGGAAGCCATTGAGTTATTTTACCGAACCATAAAGCGTCTTACAAAAAATGGCATGCGTCCTGTAATAGCAATCGCAGGCAATCACGATTCACCTCATTTGATTGATGCGCCCGATCCTTTGGCAAGAGCGTCGGGGATCATCTTAATCGGGCATCCTCATGCTGTGGTCACTCCTTTCGCAACAGAGGGTTTCACCGTGTTACAGTCAGATACAGGCTTCATCGAATTAAGCTTGCCGCAATTTGACTACCCGATTCGTATTGTTCACACAGCCTATGCCAATGAAATACGCTTAAAACAGTATCTAGGCGAAGAGAAAGAAAGTAAATTGAATGAAGTTTTAGCGGCAAATTGGCAAAAAATAGCCAATACCTATTGCGATGATAAAGGCGTCAATATATTGACGGCACACCTTTACATGAATAAATTGGGCAGTCCACTTTTAGAGGAGCCAGATGGCGAAAAACCGGTGAAAATTGGTAATGCAGACTTAATCTATTCAGAGGCCATCCCGCCGCAGGTCCAATACACGGCATTAGGACATCTCCATGGCTATAAAAATATCGGTTCGGCTGAGAAACCGGTGATTTATGCATCTTCGCCCCTATGTTATAGCTTTTCGGAGGCTGGGCAAACTAAATACGTTGCGTTGGTGAATGTATCGGCCGGCGAACAAGCAATTGTCGAGCGCATTCCATTGACTCAGGGCAAACCGCTGGTCAGAAAATCATTCGACGATATTGAGCAGTGTATATGCTGGTTGTCTGAAAACCCCGATGCATTGGTGGAGCTCACGTTGAAATCAGAGACCTTCTTAAAAGCCGAGGACCGCAAGCGAATCTATCAGAGCCATTCGGGAATAATCTACCTCATTCCGCTCGTTAAGCAAGATGAGCAAGAGCTGCTTGAAGCCAAAGAAATTAATCTTACACAAGACATGTCGACCTTATTCAACGATTATTTTAAATCCAAGAACGGCAACCAGGCACCCAATGATGACATCCTCGATCTTTTTCGCGAAATCCTAAACTCATAATCCATGATTCCATTACAGCTAACTCTAGAAGGGATATACTCTTATCAAGAACGTCAGACGATCGATTTCACTGCGCTTTCTCAAGCAGGTCTTTTTGGTATCTTCGGTGCTGTGGGTTCCGGCAAATCATCGATATTGGAAGCGATTACCTACGCCCTATTTGGAGAGACGGAACGTCTGAATGCACGGGATAAACGCGCTTATAACATGATGAATCTCAAGTCCAATAGATCGTATATCGAGCTTGATTTCGTCAACTTTGAAGACCGTACATTTAGAATTACCCGCGAATTTAAACGCAATTCCAAAAATTTCGATGATGTGAAATCGCCCACGGTTGTACTCTACGAAAAAATCAATGAAGCATGGGTTCCACTAGAAAGCAGCAATACACAGCATATCATCGGATTAAGCTATGAGAACTTCAAGCGGACAATCATCATTCCCCAAGGACAGTTCAAAGAATTTATAGAACTCGGCGCCAAGGAACGCACGGATATGATGAAAGAAATTTTTCAGCTGCATCGATTCGACCTGCAGGATAAAGTTTCCAACCTCTATAAAAAAAATCAGTCCGAACTGGATCACCTCAACGGTCAATTAATCGGATTTGATGAGGTCACAACCGAACTGATAGAAACGACCGAAACAAATCTCCAACTGGCAGTCGAGTCCTTTGTCGTCCTTGAGTCGTCGTACAAGGCGCACCATGAAAGGTTCTTAAACCTCAAAAAACTCAAAGAGGATTTCTTAGAACTCCGAACAGTGAAAGCACTCTTTCAGCAATTGCTAGAACAAAAAGATGAAAAAGAAACTTTACGGTTAAAGTTAAATCGCTTTGAGGAAGCGCAAACCAACTTTCTACATATTCTTAAAACCAAGGAAAAATTAGCAGCAGAAGGCCTAATTGCACAGAAAAGAGTAGAAACCGAAAAGCAGAGACAGGCCGAAATTCAACAGCTGATCCAGGAGCATTCCTCAAGTCTAAATCTGTTGAAATCACAATATGAGCTGCTACCACAGCGTCGTATTCAGGAATTGGACCTGGAATTGATAAGCCAATTGATTACGTTTTCAAATGAAATTAAGAGTTTACAGGATCGGGCGCAGAAGGGACGCAATTTTGTGCAAGAAACGAAAGATCAACAACGACATTTTAAAGCTCGAATCCAGGAGACAGAAATTCAGATCGCCAGCCTAAAGCGAGCAAAACCCTCATCTCAAGAACTCATGGAGCTGGGTCAGTGGTATACCAAGCAGCAGAGCATCCAGCAGCAGGAAGACGACCTGAACAAACAGGCCATTGATTTAGAAAAAAACATAGCCATACTGAAGAATGAACTCCATGCCTTCCATCCTGATCTCGAAGAATTCCGATCCAATCATCCTCTTGTCGTTAATGCCCTCGAGCAAAAACTTCAAGCACTCCAAGATGAAAAATCTCATCTTCTCCTGCAGCAAAGGTTGACCCAATATGCAGAAAACCTTAAAGCAGGCTCCCCGTGCCCACTATGTGGAGCTTTGGAACATCCCGCCATCAATCAAGGACAGGATATTTCTCACCAGGTTGCCGCTAATGAGAAATTGATTACTGAGACAAATGAGAACCTTAAGCACCAACAGGATCAGCAATTTCAGGTCGAGAAACTTCAGCTACGTTTGCAGTCACTAAATGATCAGCAACAAGATCTACATACGAAAATACAGCTGAATGCCCGTAACAAAATTGCGCATGCCCAACAATTTACATGGGCCGGTTACAGTCCTACGGATGAATCCAGCTACACATCAAATAAGCAGGAGCTTGCCCGGATCGAAACGCAACTAGCAAAAGTGGAGCAACAACTTGGCGAACATCAGGCTACACTCGCCTCCGTTGAGGAAAAGCTGGAGAAATACAATAAAGCACTGCATCAGTTTGAACGTGATGAAGCAAGCAAACAGGCCCAGATTAATCAAAATATGGGGAATCTAAAAACGCTGCGCTGGTCCGACTATAAAATGCGGGAGTCCGAAGCAGTCGAACAGGAATATACTGCACTGAAAAGATCGAATCTTGAAATTGAGCGCGACTACATTGCTTTAAGCGAACGATTAAATGAGTTAAACAGTCAATTTGCAGCCCAAAACAGCTTGGTACAGACCATTGTTGAACAGCTCGGACATATCGAACGTGAAAGTCAAGAGGCCGATGCCGCAATCCAGCAGCTGCTCGTAACCTCATCCTTTGACACGTTGGAAGAGATTCGGCAGATCCTCGCCGAGAATATGTCTGTCATACAGATCCGACAAGAGCTGGAGCAATTTCAGATCCAGTTTGAAACGGTGAAGACACAGATCAGTCAGTTGGAAAAGAAACTCGTCGACCAGGTATATGATGAAAACCAATATCTCGCGCAGGAAAAAATCCTGGATGAAAGCGCCCAACAATTGAAAGCAAGCACAGAAAATGTTGCCCGACTTCAACAAGAACGCGATCAGCTAAGAATCGCCTATGCTAAAAAGGAAAATCTCCTGCAACAACAGATCAAACTAAGTTTACGCCACGAGAATTTGAAACAACTTTTTAATTTATTTAAAGGAGCGGGCTTTGTGCAATATGTTTCTTCGATTTATTTACGGCAGCTGTGTGATCATGCGAACATTCGTTTCCATCGCATGACCCGCAATCAACTCAGCCTGCAGCTGAATGACAACAATGAATTTGAAATTATCGATTATTTGAACGAAGGAAAAAGTCGCAGCGTAAAAACACTGTCCGGTGGACAGGCATTTCAAGTATCCCTAAGCTTGGCTTTGGCCTTAGCAGAAAGTGTACAGTCAAATTCGCGTGCGGCTAAAAACTTCTTTTTTATCGATGAAGGCTTTGGAACACAAGATATTACTTCTGTTAACATTGTTTTCGAAACGCTATTGGATTTACACAAAGAAAACCGCATCGTCGGCATTATTTCACATGTTGAAGAGCTCAAAGAACGTATTCCAGTGTCCCTTTCGATAGAAAAGGATGAAGAGCGTGGCAGTCAAATTTTTATCAATTAACTCCGTTTTATTTTGTACATTAGTTATAGCGGTTTCGCTGAACGAGCCTGATCGCTATAACCAACAAAAACAAAAGATTATGGGCTTATTTTCAAACAACAAAAAAGGAAAAGGGTCACATCCTTTTTTTCATAAGGCGACCAAAACAGTAAGCAGCACGGCCTTTTCAGCTAAAGAAACCCGTCAAACAAGGACAATACAATCCATGCTTTTTGTCAAACAATACGATATACTAACGATCTTAAGGGAGGTTTTAATGCCGCAGAATCAAAACTAAAATTAAGCAGATTTCCATCTTCCATACTAACGTGAATGATGTTGGCCCTCCATGCAAACGTAAAGGACTATGTTTACTACGCACGATTAGTGCCTAGGTTAAAGAAAGTCTAGGTACAGCATAGCGCATAAAGCTATCAAAATTTAGCAAAACACATGATTGCTAATCCCTGGGAACCAGAACTTCACAATTGGCTTTAGGGCAGAAAAAAGAAATACAATAAAACATTGAAATTATAAAAAAGAAAGTTTATTTTAACAAGACAAAACTTTTTCCAAAAAAATATTGTCATACGATAAATAACAATCGATAGACAGTATATTTGTCAGCTATATGAAGTACAAACAAATCAACAATAATTCCATCAATCAAATCATGCTAATCGTCATCATATTGGCGATATGTATATTGATATTTACAAGCCTATTCTACTATCTCCCCGGTTTCTTGGGAGCAGTTACGTTATATATTCTTTTTAGAAAAATCAACTTTAAGCTGACTGAAGAAAAAAAATGGAATAAATCTTTTGCCAGTATTTTATTGATATTATTAACCATCATATTCTTGGTAGGGCCACTCTATCTGTTAATCAACTACATGGTACCTCAGGTAACAGAAGTCATTAGCAACAAAGACGATCTGATACACAAGTTTGACTCGATCAAAACGTACTTTAAAGACAGCCCTTATTTAAGCAATATCGATCTTTCTGATACCGCCTTAATGGGAACGCTTCAAAAAGCAGCTAAATTTATACCCAATATTCTGAATTCCGTTGCGGAAGTTGGTGTCAATATACTGGTGGCGCTATTTGTGTTGTATTTTATGTTGGTTAGCAGCAAAAAACTAGAACAAACCATTTATCAAGCGATCCCTTTCACTCAAACCAGTAAAGCCGAGTTGTGGAAAGAGTTTGACATGATGGTAAAATCCAATGCAATCGGCATCCCGATTTTGGCCATATGCCAAGGTATTGTAGCGGGTCTTGGCTATTGGTTCTTTGGCTTAGAGAGCCCGATCTTTCTGGGAATTCTTACCGCAGTTTCCACTATAATCCCAATTTTGGGAACCATGGTGGTGTATCTGCCCGCAGCGCTTTTTCTACTGGCGAATGGACAGTCCGGAAATGCAATAGGTCTTGCCTTATATGGTATCATTATAATTGGTAGTATTGATAATGTACTTCGATTTACCATATTGAAAAAGTTGGGTGACGTTCATCCCTTAATAACGGTATTCGGTGTTTTGCTGGGATTAAACCTATTTGGTATGCTGGGATTAATATTTGGTCCACTAATCCTATCTTGTGTTGGCGTGCTACTGAAAGTGTACAGCATTGAATTCGGACGAAGTACACCTGATATTATTCAATCTACCTCATTGACAGACACAAAGTCCAGGCATGACGGTCCTGACATCATAGAATAAGGGAAGTGCAACAGGCTAAATTGTTTTGATCACAACATGCATTAATATCCAGTATACTGTCATAAATGAATTTCTACGATTAAGAATCCCTTTTTTTTCATAGTTTTGATCATTAGTATAATAGATTCTTCAATACTTTCTACGCAAAAATTGACGATGTATTAAGCATTAAAATGATAAAATCACGAAATTGATTTAAAAGCAAACGTATTCTATGAACAAAAAGATAATCTTAGGAGTGACAGCGGTATTGACTGCCGGGATTCTTTCCTCATGTAACAACAACAAAACAAAATCAGATCAAACGGCAAATACGACGCAGGAAGCCAGTGCTGAAAGCCATGACCATGCAGGCCATGATCATGCAGACCACGACCCTAGTCAAGCTGCGCCAAAGCAATCTTCCGACCCTGCAGCCATTCTTCCTAATTTCACATTTTATCAGCTTCGTTCGGGCATCCGTGTTACGCAGGAAAACTTCGCTAAAGACAAGAATACCGTTTTTATTCTATTTGATCCCGGGTGTAGTCATTGCCAACATGAAGCTACGGAGCTTGAAAAGAATATTGATCGTATAAAAGACGTCAATATTTATTATATTTCCATGAATGATCCGGCCTTAGTACTAGGTTTTTTTGACACCTTTGCACCTAAACTATCCAAAGCATCCAACGTAGAGGTATTGATTGATAAAGACCAAACGTTTATACAGACCATCCACGTACCTTCACAATTTCCCGCAAATTACGTCTATGGTGCGGACGGAAAACTAAAAGCACATTGGGAAGGTGAAAAAAATATTAACGAAGCAATAAGCCAATTTCATAAATAATCTGAAATGCTAAACATAGCAATCAATGGATTCGGACGCATCGGTCGGAATACACTACGTAATATCTTTTTACGGGAGGCTTTCGATGAACTGCAGGTCATTGCCATCAATGACCTGACAGATACGAAGACCTTAGCCCACCTATTTAAATACGATTCTGTACATGGTCCTTTTCCTGGTACCGTGACACACGATGACAAACATATTATTGTCAATGGTCTTTCCATCTTGGTTACCAATGAAAAAGATCCTGCAGCACTGCCTTGGCAGGAGCTTCAAATTGATGTTGTCATCGAATCTACAGGGTATTTCACCAGTCGTGACAAAGCGGCTCTGCACCTGAAAGCTGGTGCAAAAAAAGTGATTATCTCCGCCCCGGCACAAGATAAAGACATTCCAACAGTGGTATTGGGCATTAATGACAGTGTCATTGATATATCCGCTTCGATTTTATCCAATGCTTCCTGTACAACAAACAATGTTGCTCCTCTTGTTAAAATATTGGATGAAAAATGGGGCATCAGAGATGGCTATATTACCACGGTTCATTCCATGACAGGAGACCAGAATCTTCACGACGCACCACATAAAGATTTGAGGAGAGCGCGGGCAGCATCGTCGGCGATCATTCCAACAACTACTGGTGCCGCTAAAGCGATTACCAATGTTTTTCCGCATCTGCAGAATAAACTTGGCGGAGCCGGGATACGTGTACCCGTACTCAATGGTTCATTGACGGACTTTACCTGTACGCTCGAGAAAGAAACCACCGTAGAGGAAATCAATAAAGCGTTCAAAGCTGCAGCAGAAAACGAATTAAAAAACGTATTATTTTATACAGAAGACCCTATCGTTTCGGTCGATATTATCAATAACCCCTATTCATGTGTATTTGATGCGCAGTTAACCTCGGTGGTGGGCGGTCTGGTCAAAGTTGTGGGCTGGTATGACAATGAATTTGGTTATTCCAATCGTTTGGTTGACCTTCTGATCAAGATCGACAGGCTCGCATAAGTTTGCTACCTCATCATCATCTTAGGATAGGTGGCGGCATAAAAAAAGCGTCCTTGCCAATTATAATTAGCAAGGACGCTTTTTTTTCTTCATGCATTAATTTTACATTTCCCCTTCAACGCCTAATCCAAATAACGCAAAATCATATTTGACCGGATCCAGCGGATCCAGTAAGCGCAGATTGGCTGTTAATTCCTGGGCTGTTTTCCAATTCACTTTATCCAGCGTAATTAGACCAAATTTGCGGGCAACACGCTCGACATGGACGTCGCATGGACAGATGAGATCTTTTGGGGACAGGCGGTGCCAAATACCAAAATCTACACCTTTTGTATCTTTTCTGACCATCCAGCGTAAAAACATATTGATCCGCTTAACAGTTGACTTCTGTGCTGGACTACTAATGTGCTTCCGCGTGCGAACAGGATAATCAGGTAAGGAAAAGAAATAGGTTTTAAAGGCATTCAATGCCATTTCTAGGTCGACCTCTTCCCTGTTCTCCTGTCCTACGAGAAAAGCATCCTCCAAAGATTCGAAATGCGCATAGTGATGCTTAAAAAAAGAAACAAAATAAAGAATGTCGGTATCATTGAAGGTACGGTGCTTAAATCCCAGCAAGGTCTTTAAATCCTGTTCCTGGTGATTTACAATATAATCGTATGGCGAACCATCCATACGAGCCACCAGTTCATTACATTTATTGATAATCGTCTTTCTTTGTCCCCAAGCCATGATGGAAGCCAAAAATCCCATGATCTCAATATCCTGCTTCCGGGAAAATTGATGGGGAATCGATATGGGATCATTTGGAATAAAACCAGGTTGATTATATTCATCAACTTTCTTATCCAAGAAATCTTTCAGATCAAAATCAACTGCCATGCTAATCCTTATCTTCCTGTCTGCAGGATACCTTTACAAATTTTTGCAATCAAGCCTGGGCCTTCGTATATAAAACCGGTATAAACTTGAATGAGACTGGCTCCAGCATCTAACTTTTCAATGGCATCTTTCGCCGAATGAATCCCCCCTACACCGATGATGGGAAATGCCCTGTTGGACTTTTCACTTAAGTAGCGAATCACTTCCGTTGAACGCTTTGTCAAAGGACGTCCACTTACCCCACCCGCTTCATTGATCAGCTCCTGTTGGCTCTGTAAGCCTTCTCTTGAAATCGTCGTATTTGTTGCGATAACACCTGCAATTTGAGTTTCCAAAACGATCTCGACGATATCATCCAATTGACTATCCGTCAAATCGGGCGCTATTTTAAGCAAGATAGGCTTCGGAGCCGATTTTGCGATATTGAGGCTTTGTAAAGTATTCAATATATGTTTTAAAGGCTCCTTTTCCTGTAAATCCCGTAAGCCCGGTGTATTCGGAGAGCTCACATTGACAACAAAATAATCCACGTAGTCAAACAATGCATTGAAGCAATAAATGTAGTCGTTGACAGCTTCTTCATTGGGTGTCACCTTATTCTTACCAATGTTCCCCCCTATTAACAATCCTTTTCGATCCTTTAGATTTTTCAACCTTGTGGCGGCAACATCTGCCCCCTGATTATTAAATCCCATTCTATTGATCAACGCTTCATCGGGAACAAGGCGGAACATCCTGGGTTTATCGTTGCCCGGTTGCGGCTTAGGAGTTACCGTTCCAATTTCGATAAAACCAAATCCCAAATTAGTCATATCTGCAATATATTCCGCATTTTTATCAAAGCCAGCAGCAAGACCCACCGGATTTTTAAATTTCAATCCAAAGACTTCGCGTTCCAAACGTGGATCTTCCACGGTAAAAAAAGCATTCAATAATTGTTTGGCGCCCCAAATTTTTGAGAAAACATTCAATCCACCGGTCACTTTATGGTGAGCCGTCTCCGGATTCATTGTAAAGAATATAGGTTTGACTAATTTATACATAATCGCAAAGTTACTCAAAGAAGAAGAAATATTCATTACTTTTGTACTTTTGCAGTTGAAATGATATCAATAAATAATTTAACATTTGAAATAGGATCTCGCGCTTTATATGACGAGGCAAACTGGCACATCAAACCAGGAGATAAAGTTGGCTTAATCGGTGCCAATGGCACAGGTAAATCGACTTTACTTCGCCTTATTGTCGGTCAATATACGCCCACATCAGGAACGATTTCCATGGCGAAGGACCTTAAGATTGGTTATTTAAACCAGGACTTATTGTCGTACCATTCTGACAAAAGCATTTTGCATGTTGCCATGGAAGCTTTTGAGCGCCAAAATCAATTACATGCCGAAATCGAGGACTTACTCCACAAACTAGAAACAGATTATTCGGATGACATCCTGAATAAACTAAGTGATAAACAAGTAGAATTTGAGGCTTTAGATGGTTATAACATCGAATTTAAGGCCCATGAAATCCTTGCCGGCCTAGGTTTTTCCGAAGAAGAACAGAAAAGACCATTGGCCACTTTCTCCGGAGGATGGCGTATGCGGGTTATGCTTGCCCGTATCCTATTGCAAACTCCAGACATTCTGTTACTGGATGAGCCAACCAACCACATGGACTTACCTTCCATCAAATGGCTGGAGAATTATCTTCAAGCATTTGATGGCGCCATTGTGATTGTTTCCCACGATCGATATTTTCTTGACCGCATCATCAAGAAAACGGTAGAATCACGTAAAGGAAAATTAACACTTTATGCAGGTAATTACAGTTTTTATCTTGAAGAGAAGGAACTACGGAATGAATTGCAGGCCAATCAATTCAAAAACCAGCAAGCCAAGATAAAACAGGAAGAACGCCTTATCGAGCGTTTCCGTGCTAAGGCCTCCAAAGCCAAAATGGCGCAGTCGCGCATCAAAGCATTAGATCGCTTGGAGAGAATTGACGATGTAGACGATGACAATCCTATGGTAAACTTCAGCTTTAAATTTTCAAAACCTTCGGGGCGCCACGTCGTGACATTGGAAAATATTTCTAAGTCCTATCCTAATCTGGAGATTTTAAAAAATACTTCAGCCATTATAGAAAAGGGTGATAAAATAGCCCTAATTGGTGCCAATGGTAAAGGTAAATCTACCCTCTTACGTATCGTGGCCAATGCGGATCACCAGTTTGAAGGAAAAGCAGAACAGGGACACAATGTTTCGCAGACATTTTTTGCGCAACATCAGCTAGAGGCTCTACACCTGGAAAATTCCATACTTGCCGAGTTACAAGCTTTTGCGCCGAAGCATACAGAGACTGAATTGCGCTCCATCCTTGGGTGTTTTCTATTCACCGGTGATGACGCTTTCAAAAAAATCAAAGTACTTTCCGGAGGTGAAAAATCACGGGTAGCCCTTGCAAAAGCATTAACCGCGGACGCAAACTTCCTGGCGCTTGATGAGCCTACCAACCACTTGGATATGCAGTCTGTCAACATTCTGATCCAGGCCTTGCAGCAATACGAAGGTACATTTATCGTTGTCTCCCACGATCGTTATTTCTTAGACAATGTAGCAAACAAAATCTGGTACATTGAAGACAAACAGATCAAGGAATACCCAGGTACCTATCAGGAGTATGAAGAATGGGCTGCAAAACGCGTCGTAAAGGCGGACGTAAAAACGGAGAAAAAAGTTAAGGAAGAACCCAAAGTAAAGAAAGAAAAGCAACCGCTTACGGAAGATAAAACACGTTTGTTGAGTAAAAAAAATAAGGAGCTAACGTCTTTCGAACAAAAAATTGAGGAGCAGGAAATTTTAGTTAAAAATTTAGAATCAAAGCTTGCCGACGAAGCAGTGTATTCGGATGCGACTAAGTTACAGGAAACTACACGCTCTTACAACTCAGCGAAGGCATTATTGACGCAATTTCAGGAGAGTTGGGAGCAGCTGGCGGAAGAAATCATGGAATTGGAAAATGGTTAATTTTTTTGGCTTAAAATCAGCTTATTAAACCTCAAAGCGTGATTTTAAGCCAAAATTATTTGCAGGAACAGGATTAAAGCCCTACTTTTGCATCACTTCAAACAAGGAACGACAGTTCAAAAACAAAGAAGTAAGATTCCGTAGCTCAGCTGGTAGAGCAATACACTTTTAATGTATGGGTCCTGGGTTCGAATCCCAGCGGGATCACTGAGAAAAGCTAATCGCAAGATTAGCTTTTCTTGTTTAAGCGTATTACCTTAGATTTTCAAAGACACATAATTATCAATGTGGAATTTGTTTATCAGGTTATTCTACTTCGATTTAATGATGTCATTTATTTTCACGCAATGACTTTAATCATTTAATTCCGTTCAAAATACCTCCTTTAATCATATTTCCATATCCAACAGCCGATAATTCTAAATGTATATGGATTAGTTTTAAAAATGTAAGTAGTCAACGTTAAAACATTCAAGTTTTAGATGCTTTGAAAGATGTCAAAAGATCATTTCGCTTTATCCCTATACCTAAATAAACTATTACCGCGAAACAGTTTTTTTTGTCACAGAAGCGTAGTTCCTTTTCCTTTTTTTTGTTTGATCTTTAATTGCAGTAAATGAGGATCAAAGAGTGATCAGATTCTAATTTAGTACAGTGCTTGTTCAGTGCTTGTTCAGTGCTTACTCAGTGGGAACTGAACAAATACTGACTAATCACTGTCTAAAAAATGATTGAAAACTGTTATTACCTCCAAATTGGTATTAAAATGTATCAGTTTTAATGCCTCCTTAGCTATTTATTGTCAGCCAAGTGTGGCAGCCATCAAAAAGGGATCGAGCTAACCATATTAATAACGCTGCTGTCTACCCGGGCGTTTAGCAATTTAGCCCCATATTTACATAAACGAGCAGAATAAGTGCTGGACCTTGATCGATGACATCCTTGACATTGCATGTAGTAATAAACAACGTGGTTTAATTGCGTATAGCGATTAAAGAAAACCTTTGTGAATCGGACAGCAAGATATAAAAATTTGGAGTATTGAATCCCGCGATGCTTCATCGACAAGAAAATAAGCTGGCTAGCTGTATAGACCAGTAACAAGAATAGTGAATCCGTATAAACGGTTCTGCGTAACACCAAAATGAGACTAACTATCGGGATTTTGATACAATATGATCAAAATCAAATGTGTTATTTCACTATTTTCACCCATTCATTCGATAACATGTATAAACAATTAGCAAGTCCATCGACATCTTCGGAATACAATCAGAAGCCATGAATAATAAAAACCTTTCTACAAAACCACACTATCCCATTTTAGACGGACTACGAGGATTGGCGGCGATTATCGTTGTCACCTTTCATCTCACCGAGCCATTGGCAACAGGCCACCTCGATATCTTGGTAAACCATGGCTATTTGGCAGTTGACTTTTTCTTTCTTTTATCTGGCTTTGTAATCGGTTATGCTTATGATGATCGCTGGCGTACAATGTCGATTGGCACTTTCTTTAAACGCCGTATTGAACGCCTTCAGCCCATGGTTATACTGGGTATGACTCTTGGCGCGATAGGCTTCTACTTTACCGATTCCACCATCTGGCCACTTATTCATACCGTCCCGATTTGGAAAATGCTTCTCGTAATGCTCATCGGTTATACGATTCTCCCCGTCCCCCTCTCTTTGGATATTCGTGGTTGGCAGGAAATGCACCCGCTCAATAGTGTTGGCTGGTCATTGTTTTTTGAATATATTGCCAATATTCTCTATGCTATCGGTATTCGTAAATTATCCAAAACAGCCTTAAGCATTTTGGTCATTATCGCAGCTGTGGCGCTCGCGCATTTGGCGATTACAAGTCCCAATGGTGATGTTAGTGGTGGCTGGACGTTAAATGTTGAGCAAGTGCGGATAGGAATCACCCGCACCATGTATCCCTTTTTTGCGGGCCTTTTGCTATCCAGAATAACCAATCCCAGCCGTATCCGACATGCATTTTTATACTGCAGTATTTTAATCGCCATTGTGTTGTATATGCCTCGTATAGGCGGAGCAGATCAGCTTTGGTTGAACGGGATATATGAGTCTGTATGCATTATCATTGTATTTCCCTTGATTGTTTACTTGGGAACAAGTAACATATCAAGTAGCAGAATAGAAAATAAGCTCTGCAAGTTTTTGGGTGACATCTCCTACCCGCTATACCTCGTACACTATCCTTTGGTCTATTTTTATGTTGCCTGGATCAGCAATAACAAGGATGTGACGCTAGTGACAGCCTTGCCTTATGCCCTATTGATTTTGCTGACGAGTATTGCACTGGCCTATGTCAGCTTGAAATGGTATGACGAACCTGTCCGTACATGGCTCAGAAAGAAATTGGACTAATCATTGTTTCTATAGCTCTGCTTTGAGCTTTTGCAAGAGATGGGGTAACTTTTTGTGCAACTGCTTTTTCCAGCCCATTTCCATAATAAAACTGATCAAAACCAGCTTAATGCCTTTATAACCGGACTGTTTCACTTTCAAAAGAGTCCCACTACAGGTTGGTTCTAATGAAAAGCTCAACACTGTATCCAATTTTGTGAAGATTCCTTTCGTTAGTTTATCTGCCTTATCCGAATGAATTCCGGCACAGGCCAATGCTTTCTCACCAGTAGCTTCACCCCGGTAGCTATACGCAAGATATTGCTTGGGTATTGCCGAAATAATTTCGCAATGCGTAATACCATCCCAGCCTTTCTGGGCTTTCATCCTAAACGTAAAATAATGTCCTGTCTCGGCTTCGATGTCGTTTGGCATAAACCAAGCCCCAAGCAGGTCTGCTTCCGTCAATGCACGCCACACCAGATCTTGGTCATAGGGCAAAAATACTGTCAATTTAATTGTTCTCTCCATTTTTTGCATAGCTAAAACTGCTGGCCCAACAGTAATATCAGTTTTTTGATTTTTTCCATACGATTTAATTATTCATGCAATCAAATGTAATAAGACCACGATGAAAGCCAAGTACACCATCGGTTAAAGATCGTCCATTTCCTATTAATTCTTAATGATTTCCTACCCAAACGAATTAAAATGTTACAAAACAATTTTCAAAGCTGATTAATCAATCGATTGACTAAACTAATTATGATAAAAGTTTATTTTTTTTACACACCATAAAAGATACCTTATTTATATTTATTGATACACAATATAAACCATTATGAGAAAACTTTTAAATTTAATGCTTGCAACCCTCGCACTAGGGGTTGCATCCTGCAACAAGACCTTGGTTAACACCGAAGAAAGTGTAGGAAATCTAAAGGCAAACGCAGCAACAACTTCGGTAACCAATGAATGGAGCAGTAATCCCTATAAGCTGAATGTCATCTATTTTGTTCCAAATGATGTTGACTCCATTCCCAATTTCAGAAAGCGTCTTAGCAAGATCCTCTTAGATGCCCAAAATATGTTTGCAAATAATATGGATCGCGAAGGCTTTGGTAGAAAATCTTTCGGATTGGATCTACTCAATGACAGTTTGATTAATATCCATTACATCACCGGAAAATACGGCAAAGCTACTTATCCATATTCGGGGGGTAGCGGAGCAGTGAAGGCAGAAGTGGACAGCTATTTTAACCAAAATCCGTCAGGAAAAAAAAGCGAGCACAATCTAATCATTATTCCAACATATAATACAGATCCAGCTAATCCCGGAGGCCCGCCGTTCTATGGTACAGGCACCAGCTGCTACGCCTTAGATTATGTAAATCTGGACGCTAAAAACTTAGGAATAGGCGGCGATATTGGATGGAAAGCAACTGTGTGGATCGGTGGAATGATCCACGAACTGGGCCACGGATTAAATGCCAGCCACAATAGGATGAACAAAACATTAGCACCAACTTTAGGTACGGCTTTAATGGGTTCAGGCAATTCAACCTATGGAATCTCCACAACCTCATTGACCAGTACCACAGCAGCAACATTTAACAATAGCCAAGTATTTAGCACTGTGGTAAGAAGTGACTGGTATGCATCCGCTTCTGCAGAAATTACATCCTTGTCATCAAGCTTTGTGAACAATAAGATTATCATTTCCGGGAAATTTACGACAACAAAACCGGTCAATGACATTGTTGTCTGGCATGATAGAGAGCCTTTTGGCGTAAACAACGATTATGATGCCGTACAATGGGCCACAAAAATAATTGGCCAGGATAGCTTTCGATTCGAGTGTCCATTAGCTGATTTTTATGATCTGACAGGGAA
Organism: Sphingobacterium sp. UBA7631; assembly: GCF_002483935.1. Taxonomy (NCBI): domain Bacteria; kingdom Pseudomonadati; phylum Bacteroidota; class Sphingobacteriia; order Sphingobacteriales; family Sphingobacteriaceae; genus Sphingobacterium; species Sphingobacterium sp. UBA7631. Next base: position 246,856 of record NZ_DLIX01000010.1, on the reverse strand, counting down.
TTACGAAATGAGAATAGGGTTTCTCCATGCCAATGGAAGCCGTACAACCTTAGGGTACGCTTATAACTTCGTTAACAATGTACCCGATCTATCCAAGGTTGTTACCTATAAACTTTTACCGACAACAGGTTGGTCAATTGTCGCTAGCGATAGTAACGAGCCTGGATCACCGGCGAGCAATGTATTGGATATGAATAGAAGTACAGTGTGGCATACGCCCTGGTCGTCCACTCAAACTCCGCAGCCTCACTTCTTCTCCATCAATATGGGGGCATTACGCACGGTGAAAGGAGTTGCTTTCCGTAACCGCGACAATTTAAATGGAGCGATGAAAGATGTCAATATTTACTCAAGTACAAATGGTGTAAGCTGGACATTGATCAAAACGACGCAGCTGAGCAAAGTTGCTGGTTTCTGGATCAATGTCGATCTGAATGCCTCCGTTAACACCCAATACCTTAAAATAGAATCGACAAGTTCCTGGGGTGATTTCTTCTATTCTCATCTTGCAGACTTTGGTGCATATTAGTTTTTAAACCAATAGAATAGGCGGCCGGTATAACAAACAATACCGGCCTTTTTTGTTTTGATCACCATGAATAAGTGAGTTTCATAAGTGTGGTTAGCAAATAATTTTATATTTTTAGTACGGCGTGCAGGCTTTGACTTATCAATAAGCGAGAATAAACGACCGAAGTAAACACTTACCAAAAAAAATAGGATGAATCGACAAGAACTGATCAAAACTTTTTCTGACAACCACCATACGGTTATTGCCTATATCCAGGCATTACCTGATCCCCTTTTTTTATACCGTAATCATGAAAAATGGACAGCTGGTCAGCAGCTAAAACATATCCTCTTAACGCTTCTACCCTTTCCAAAGATACTGCAATCAAAAGAGTTCATCGTCCAAAAATTCGGCACCCTACAACGTACATCTTGGGACTACGATACAGTACTTAACAATTATCTCAAAACAAGCCTACAGGCGCCAGGTCAATTTTTGCCTGATGAAATCCTGCCTGCACAAAAAGAGGGCCTTATAACGCAATTGGAAGAAGTAATAACCACAATTAATCAATTATTTGCACTGTACAATGAAGAGGAGCTCGATAGCCTGGTCTTACCCCACCCTTTGCTCGGAAAACTCAGTATACGTGAAATGTTTTACCTGATGAGCTATCATCCCCTACACCACCTGAATCAAATTAAGGAAAACTTGGCGTCATTAAACCACTAAGTAGCAACCTATTTTTCAACATGTTGCCTGACCAGCATTCAGTCATTTGTCTATTCTCTTGTATGGACCATATCATATAAATCAAAGCCTTCAGCCCAATAATCTTTATGGATTTCCCGTAGTACAAAACCATTTTTCTTATAAAATCCAAACGTAAATTGAGAGGTGCCGACTTCGATCTTTTCAACCTGATGATGGGCGTAAAGAAAGTCAATACGATGATGCAGTAGGGTTTTTCCAAAACCAAATCCATGATATTTTGGATTTAAAAAACTCCAGCTCAAATATCCTGTGCGTTCATCATCGGAAAAACCTACACCACCGCCACCAATAATTTGTCCGTTAACCAGTGCAACAAAATAGGTTTCCATTTCCTGATCCAGATATTCCCTGAAATCGGCAACCTCGCTCTGCGCAAAATACTTCGGTATATTCAGATGAAGAATATCGATCAGCTTATTGGTGTCCTCAACATCATATTTCCTAATTTCCAAATACTTATCCATAATTGGTATTATTACAAATCCCTGTCTATTTTTAACTTACATCTCCTGTGAAGTTTATTAAATATAAGAATAATTCAGTGGGTTTTTATTGCGCAATTTCGAACCCGCTGACTGATCGTATTTTTCCCAAAAAACATAAAAAACATCGCTATTGGCTTGATTTTTGACTACCTTTACGATCGCTCTGTGGTAAGCAGATGATCATTAAATACCCAATATGCAAAAACCTCAAAAGGATTTTCCGATTTTTTTTGAAGCATTAAATCAAATGCCGATTGCCACGGCCATTTATGATAATTCGAACCTCAATATCGCATTTGCCAATTCTCGTATGTTAAAAATGTGGCGTACAGAGAATGAAATCGTTGGACATTCCTTTGGAGAGGTTTTTCCGGTTTTTACCCAGGAAGGATTTGCCGATATACTCCGTAACGTCTGGGAAAGCGGTGTTACCTACAAGGCAGTTGAAACTCCCGCAACGATTGTTGACGGTGATTTCAAAATCAAACGCTATTTTGATTTTGAGTATAAGCCACTCTTTGATAAGCGCGGACGAACAAATTCCATCCTCCACACAGCTACCGATGTCACGCATAAGATACACGATGAGAAACCTTTAGATCGAGAAAATATAACTATCAATCCCGCAACCAACCTGCGCATGATATCCTATACACTATCACATGATGCGAAAAATCCCTTGGCACTCGCTAAATTGGGTATAGGTGTACTTAAAGAACATTTGGATATGCAAACCAATAGGCGGCTCGAACTGTATGAGGTCATCGATCAATCACTTGAAAACATCGCTGACATTATCGACAAAACGGTAGAGCTGAGCCTTGCCCCAATGTATAGGCTACGGAAACAACCTGTCCGTTTAGATCTTACATTGCCCAATTGGTGCCGGGAAGCTAAATTATTATTCCGTAGCCCGCATACTGAACTTATCTTTGGAGACCTTTTTCCAGTAAACAGTGATCAAAATGGAGTTTACCAAATCTTTACAAACTTGATCAACAATGCCATTAAATACTCTTCGGCCAATACGAAAGCAGCGCTGCATATTTATAGTGAAAAAGTAACGAACGGTGTGTTATATATTATTAAAGATAATGGTATCGGTATTCCGCAGCATGAACTCGAAAATATCCGTATGGAAAGACTGCGTGGCTCAAATTCAACGGAGTACCAGGGAAAAGGCATCGGATTGTTTATCGTTCAGGAAATTCTTGAAAGGCTCAAAGCGCAGATGACCATTTTCAGTCAGGAAAACCAAGGGACCGAAATTCGTTTGTTTTTTCCAAATTAATAACGTGACGTAGCCTTTTATCTTCCTTTCAGGACAGATTTTGCCAATCTTATCCTGCTATTCAAGAAAAATCATTGTTGAACTCCTGATTTATAGCTAATTTTGAATGTTTAGAAATTGCAAGCAAATCAGACAAGTCTTTATGAATCATTTTCGTAAATATTGGAAACTACTTTCCCATATTGGTGCACATCCGGACATGTCATACATCGATTTCAAACGCGTATACATGATCAATCTGATTGCATTGTTATGTTTATTTCCGACAATTTTCTTTTCAATCCTCAATCTTATCGACCACCGTTATATTTTAGCAGCGATTAACTTCTGCAATTCACTATGTGCGCTTACGGTCCTTCTACTTCAATATTATGAGAAGCGTACTATCGCTAAGGCAACACTGTTGACAAGTAATGCTGTGTTTTTCTTCGCTGGAGCGCTACTTTATAAAAATGGTGGCGAATACTTTTTATTGTGCACATTGATTGTCTCCATGTTGATGTATGATAATCGAAAGATCCATATAGCCCTTTGTATTACGGTAGCTTTTTTGATTTCACTCTTATATCTACTTCCCGATATACTCCCGTTAAGCCAGCAAGTGCCTCGATCTAGGTCTGTTTTCAATATTATCAATGCACTAGCTTTTATGGTCGTCGCAGTCAACTTCTTTCTTGACATCATCTATAAGAATATAAAAAAAATTGAGCAGCAACGCCGCAACTTAGAATCCATGAATCGGGACAAAGAAAAAATCTTTTCTATTATCGCGCACGATATCAAAAGTCCTTTTGCCAATCTGGAAGCACTGGTCTTTATGTTTCGTAATCAAATGCTCGACAGTACAAACTCCCAGGAATACATCCAGCAGATCTTTCAACAAATTACGCAGCAGAATCAGGCGTTGGATGATTTATTGCAATGGGGCAGCAGCAGTATGCAGGGGATCAATACCAAAGCATCACCCCAGTTGATCAAACCTATAATACAACAAATTGTTGAAGTTTTTAATGAGAATGCACAATCTAAACAGCTAAAAATCAATATTGATATACCAAACAACACACAGATAATTGCCAATCGGGATCATACCATCATTATTTTACGCAACTTGATCAGCAATGCGATTAAATTCAGCTATGTGAGCGGGAATATCAACATCTACACCAGCATGGATGAAACCTATACACATATTCATATTCAAGATGAAGGAATAGGAATTAACCCTTCGAAGTCCGCCGTACTTTTTAATGAGATCCAGCAAAAGTCTTTCGGAACGGAAGACGAACCCGGATCGGGCGTAGGCCTTGTTTTATGTAAGGATCTTATTGAGCGGAACAAAGGTGTAGTGAACATCCAAAGCACACCTAATAAGGGATCCGTTTTTACGGTCGGATTGCCATCCTGCCCCAGCCATAAACCACAAACCGAGTTCAAAGTACCCACATGCTGTTAATTCAACTATAGGTTTAGAAATTTTTTGGTGGTTTTATGGAATCATTGAATTGCCGATGAAGAGAGAAAAATTGAATCTCCCTTTTGTAATTAAAACTATATCTTTATAAAAAGAATTACAGGGTCACTATGATAGAGAATACGTTTGGAATGGATATAATGCCTGAAAATGAACATGACCGACTGAATGCCCTCAGACGCTATAAAATAATGGGAACCCCCGCTGAAGCCAGCTTTGATGGAATTGCAAAATTAGCCAGCCAGATCTTTAATGCCCCTATTGCATTGCTCTCATTGGTGGATGCAGAATCGGTCTATTTCAAAGCAAATATCGGCATGGGCACCACAAAGGAAACGAATCGAGGGCAAAGTTTGTGTAGTCTGGCTATTTTGGACAAGAAAGTAACAGTCTTTGAAGATACATTGGAAGAAGATATCCTACTGACCAATCCAACTGTAATTGGAGACTTTGGGCTACGGTTTTACGCAGGTGCACCCCTTATTACACATGATGGTTTTATGATCGGTTCACTGTGCGTTATCGACAAGCATCCGCGGGCTTTCAGCGCAGCTGATCGACAGATATTAGCAGGTCTTGCACGCACAGCGATGGATCAAATCGAGCTTCGAAGTTCTTCCATCGATAAAATTGATGAGCTTGAGGGCGTCAATATTACCATGGCAACCATGCAACAACGACTGCTCGAACTTAATGACGAAATGGAGCTTGCCAATGACGAACTTTATCGCACGAATAGTCAGCTCAACAAATCCTATGATTTGACAGTGCTACTCAATAAAAATCTCAAAAAAAGTGAACGTCGATTCAGATCCTTTATAGATAAGGCCCCAATAGGCTTTGCGATTTTAACAGGCCGTGAGTTAGTTATTGAAGTTGCCAACGATAGGATGCTCAAGCTCTGGCGCAAAACCGAAATTGTCCTCGGCAAACCACTTGCACAAGCGCTTCCAGAACTTCAGGGACAGCCCTATTTAGGGATATTGGACGATGTCTTTACCACCGGCCAAAACTACATTGGAGATACTGCCTACGCAAGACTTGAGTCTATGGGGGTATTGGGCGATCATTATTTTGATTTTACTTATGAGCCGTTAAAGAATGATGAAGGTGAAACGGAGTCTATTATTGTCATAGCCAATGAAGTTACCGAGCGCATCAAAAGAAACGAACATCTTGAAGCTCTCAACTATCAGTTGGAAATTGCACTAAAAGCTGGTGAACTCGGCTCCTACAATCGCGATATCAGAACAGGAAAAATGGACTGCTCCGAAACCTGTAAAATCAATTTTGGTCTTACCAAAAACGACCGCTTTGACTATGAAGACCTCATGCGAAGCATCGTCCCTGAACACCGCGAAATGGTGTATCAAAAGGTGCAGGACGCTATCCAGAACAAGACCACTTATCACGCTGAATATCTCATCCGTTGGCCTGATGGATCGTTACACTGGATCAATGCATCAGGTCTTCCCAAATACGATCCAGAAGGTCATGCAACTCACCTCATCGGCGTAGTGGCAGATATTACAAAACGAAAGAATTACGAATCACAAAAAGATGACTTCCTGGGCATTGCCAGCCATGAACTAAAGACACCCGTCACGGGCTTAAAGGGAACGATTCAATTGCTGGAACGATTTAAGGACAAAACTGGAAGTGAGATCATTTCAAGGCTTATTGATCAGTCTGCTGTCAATATCAAAAAAATCGTTACACTTGTTGATGACCTGCTCAATATGCATAGAATCAGTGAAGGACAGCTTCATCTCGAAAAAACAACCTTCAAAGCGTCAAAGATTCTTGCCTCCAGTTGTCACAATATCATATCCCAAGGCAATCATCAAGTTAATATTACGGGCGATCTCGATGCAACTATATTTGCTGACGAGCAACGCCTTGAACAAGTGCTTGTTAATTTTGTCAACAATGCCGTTAAATATGCACCAGAATCGAGAGAAATCAATATCACTGTGGAACAGCTGCAAGATTGTATCAAGATAACCGTCAAGGATCAAGGTGAAGGTATTGATCCGGCAGTACAGCCTTTTATTTTTGATCGATATTATAGAGCAAACCATGAAGGCAAATCGTACTCGGGGCTCGGGCTCGGACTCTATATCTCCGCTGAAATTATCAAAAAACACGCGGGTCTAATAGGAGTTGACAGTACGGTAGGCTTGGGCAGCAGTTTCTGGTTTTCCATTCCACGCCCACCAGCGGAAAGATAATCGCAAAAGAGCCGGTAAAAAAACCGGCTCTTTGTTATAAACTCCTATGCGCTTCTATTTACAGACTGCTTATGTGCAGCCGATCGGCATTTCAATATAGACTTAGGCTATCTCCTCAACCGTCGCGTCAGGCGCATTCTTCTTGACAGATTCAATGCCGTTTTCCATACCACTTGCGCTTTCATACATCTCGCTGCTTCCAATAATTTGACCATTGGTCGCCTTGAGATTGAAATAGTACTTACCATTGGTAGCAGTTTTACGATCAAATTTGTTATCGTCCTGAGCATTCTTCTTAACAGATTCAACGCCATTTAAACAGTTTGCTTTAGTTGTATAACCTTCACTGCTTAAAATCACCTGTCCGTTTCCAGCTTTTAGATTAAACTGAAATTCGCCATTTTTCCGAGTTTTTACTTCAAATTTACCCATTTTCTCAATTAATTAAATAAATACGTGGTTATTGGAATGAAATCCATACTACAATATAATACTTTTCCATGTTTTTATTGTAAAACAACGATTAATTTTTTTTCCGCGATAACGTACTTGTTTCTATCCGTCTATCCTGTCCAACAGGGTATTTAAGAATGTTTAATCTCTTAAAGTAGTTAGATCCTGCATTGGCGCTGGCAAATTCAAATCAGCTATTGCTGTATAGACAGATTCATCAACTTTAAACCCCCATTTTCTAAAAAAATCCGAGAGATCTTTTTGAGCAATCTGACATGCAGACAGCATAAAATAGCGCATTTTCTCTGCATCTGTCGAAACTGCGGGCCTGTTCTCGCGCGTAGTTTTGCTAAGTTTGATGTAAAAATCGTCGCCAAATCCCAACCAGAGTTGATGAAACATAATCATTTTCAAATCATTATCCCCCAAATTAAAGTTACGATCAGCGATATTTTTTTGAAAGTAAGTCGTCAATTTAGGCCAGGAATTATTGGCTGTCACTCGACTTACCGGCAATCCAAATCCCCTTTCGCTGGCTAGGGAATAGACATTCACGGTTGTTTCTGTCAGATTGCCCCAGGTCCAAGCTTTTTGTTGATAGGTGTGGCCGACCTCATGCCATATTCCCCATCCATTTGTATTGGACAGATATTTTGGCTGCAACATACGATAAGATAAGGCATCGGTAAAATAAATAGAAATACCGGCTGCCATATAGCCTCCAGCACTCGAATCCCTCACGGTAATCAGATGCTTATTGTAAGGTATCGCATGAACTCCACTGGTACCATTCAAGCCACTGATCCGATTGGAAAAGTCAATAATTGAATCCAGTCTATTAACAATCAGCTGTTGATCTTCGTCCCTGTACAACAGGGCATCGGCAATTTTGGCTACCATAATGGTGTGATCCGACGAGAAGATGACATCCGGAACGGTACTTTTCAACGAATCCAATGTAGCTACCCATTGCTCATGGGAGGTTATCCCCTTTTGAAAGTAAGGGACCGGAATAAATCCATTGCCAAAAGAAAGCTCGATTTCTCCAGTTGTTGTATAATTATCAGCTGTATAAATCACATAAACCAATCCCCCGTATTGATCCACTGTGAAAGTTTGCGTACCTGCCTGGAGATTGAAATACTGCCGGACTGGTCGAATATTATCTCTAAAAGGCGTCCCGATCGCTAAGCGTGCTGCTGTAGTACCCGAGTTGACTTTTACGTTTATGGTTATGGTACTGTTTGGCGCCACATAAAATCCGGTCATTTGCATTTCATTGTGATTCGCTCGAAATTGAAGTCTATCAGCCTCCGTTGCGGCCGAAGGACTTACGTTGAATAGTTGGACCGAATCCGCTATTGCTAAGGATTCTGCGCCGGTATCGTTTGGTAAGGTGTACATTAAGCTGCCATCTTTCCGGCAGGAAATGCTCATAGCGATCACTAAAATCGTGATTAAGGAAAACACGGTCTTTCTCATAATTTTTAAATAAAGTTTATAAATTGTATTAATTGTCCGCACTTCTTCCGATCATCCTACAAAGCCTCAGCGGCTGTTTCGAAGTTTTTTATTTTTTTTATCGATTTAGGATTCCACAAAACTTGAAACAAGATGATCCATACAAAGAATTCTCTTCACCTTCGGTAAAGTATTAGTTCATAATCTTAAAGCAAGATATAATATATTGTACAGAAAAATAATCAACTGCTTCAGATCAAACGTTTGCACAATCAACGAAAACCTTTTCGCTTAGACAAACATCAAATAACCCAAAAGAAAGTATATTTTATAAAAAATGACAAGAATCGAGTAATAACCTTATTCTGTACCGCGATAGAAGCTAGATGTTATTCAAACTAATCGCTCAGATCTAACGCTATTCGCTCGAACACTCCATCATCCAGCACTAGCGGAGCTGCGCATGATCATCTCAATAACCATGATTAAATTATAGATGAAGATGACTTGAAGTGGATTAATTAGACGTGAATCCTAAAAAACCTAAAAAAAAGCAGTATAACCAAAGGTTATAATCAACGTATTTCATAGTTTTATTTTTAATAAAGATAACATACGTAAAAACCTATATTACAAAGAATAATACAAAATAAAACAAGAGAAAAATGAAATCAGAAAATAGAACAAAAAAACGATTTCTCTCTTCTCGGAGCCAAGTTTTAATTTATCCTTCTATTTTTCAAAGGATAATCTGCTTCGCTTCAGTTTACCAGAATCAATTATAAAAAATTATAATTTTAAAAAGCGAATCGTTAATTTCGAAAAGTACACTATGAAATTAATACCCTAATTTTGCTTGTATTCAAAAAAGTTTGATGAAACATTTAACCTAAACTATAGCCTCAGAACACTATAGTGAATCAATAACAAGCGATTATCTTAAAACATGAAAAATAACATAAAGGAACAAAAAGAAACATTAAATCAATTGGATCAAAATTCAGCACCGCTAGCGGAACACCCCATTATAGTAGAATTTAAAAAACTCATTCACCAGTATCCTCAGAATCACTGGGATCTCCAATTCTACTTGAAAAAGCTCAACGTTTCAAGAATGGCCTTACATCGATTGACACTTTCAAGCAGTGAAACTTCACCCAGCACGATCGTCAAGGAAATTGTCGCAAGTGAGATTGCCAAAAAACTTGCTACCACTGAAATTCCGATTAAAGAGTTGACTTCGTATTATGGTTTTAGTTCTTCAGCATCATTAACACGGTTTATAAAAAAGCATACCGGTCTGAGTCCCCGAAAATTTAGGGCATTAAATGCGCTGGATTATATTTAAAAAATAACTCGAAGCTATCTCCCGATCGATAGCTAAAAATTGAATAGCATAGGGTAAGCTTTTTATGAAATTTGGGCGATATTCCTATATTTACCAGTATTTAATGCTGATTTCGTAAAGCTGCATAGTACAAAAAATCAAGATAGTGTATCTACTGCTTTTTGATAAGCCTGTAGTTATTCAGCGGTTCGTCCTTTTGCTCGGCATACTGATCTTTGAGTTGCATCACCCAGCCCTCACCCTCTACGCGTTGCCCTTCGATTTTTGTAGGCCTACTAACTGTTATTTTATCCCAATTGGGGCCCATAAGCGCTCCACTTTTGACTTGGCGTGGTATTATAGGCAAAAGACCTTACATAAGTGGGATTCGAGAAAAATCTGTCTACAACATTAGTAAAATGTTTTTTTGTTTTTTCTTTGTTTCTCCCACTAATCATTAGCCCGGTATACTCTGCGATTCCTTCATTAAGCTCCAATTGGTTTTCAATGTGGGCAGAACCTGGAAAAAGTGAATTTCGATACTTCCGAAAAATCAAAGCATCCTTCAAATGCATTCGTTGTTCTTATAGAAGCGTTATAACTATTTTCTTCATTAAACAATTATGAAAAGGGATTATAAACGATATTTTTTAGTTTAAAGATATTGTTAAAGTTTGACAAACACCTTCTTTTTAAAAACTAAAAATACACATTATAAAACTAAAATATCTATCATTAAACAAAAAAAGCGCACTAATCTGTGCACTTTTTTTGCTAAACATTATTATGCTTTGTTTAAACTTCACGATAAAGTTCCTTTGAACTATGAGGTCGCCTTAAGATATATTGCTGATTCCAAGGCCAATCCCTCGAATCTGCTAATCCCTGGCTGTTTTATAAATCCATTCTGCTCGAAAAATCCTATCGACGAACTTATTATGGGTTCATTGACCCATATCACGTCATAGGGATTGCAGACGGCAAGACATTTGTCCATTAAAGATGTCTCCATTTGCTGCCGAGCTGCATGTTGGCGGACACCAAAGTCCGCGATTCGAATCGCACGTGTACCTGCCAGGGCATCCGGCTTCTGCCCTTTCGAGGTTATTCTTGCATAACCCATTGGTTGATCGTCGGCATACACCACCAGCCATTGGTTTGACATGCTGTTTATTTCGTTGACAAGTGTTCTGGAATTAAAATTGTCAGCGATGTAATGTTCCAGTTCAGCTGGCTCCACTAAGCTGGCGAATTTTTCTAGCGCCAGTGTTTTGGTGATCATCGACAACGCTTCAATTCCCTGCTCTGTTGCCACCGTAAATTTTGTAACTATATTCATATATGCATCTCCTATTAAACAAACAAATGTACATGCTATCACTTGCTATTATTCGATACACATTATTCATTTAGCATCAGTACAGCTACAGGTTCCCACATAAATACCGACCTATATGCTGGATCGCTTCAATTCGTTTATCAGAAAATTTATCCGCGATGACCAACCTAAAATAATGTCCAAAAGTATTCGCAAAAGAGAACGTATAACCCGGTGTGAATCTCGCACCAATTTTTTCACACTGCGCATAAAAATCCGACATATCTGTACTTTCGGGCATTTTAACCCAAAGACTATATCCACCTGCCGGGGCAATCACTTTGGTTTGTTCGGGAAAACTGGAAGCGATTAGGTTGGTGGCTAGATAGGCATTTTTTGCCAGTTGCATCTTCAGTGAACGAATATGCCGATCGTAACTACTGCTGCCGATTAAACGGCTTACAGTCTCCTGATTCAAAGGGGAAACTGTACTGCCCAACGCAAACTTGATCTGTTCGGCATCTTTCAGAAATAGCCCTGTGCTTAACCAGCCCAGTCGAATTCCAGGTGCCAGGGTTTTTGAATAAGATGAATAAGTCATCACCAATCCGCTTTCATCAAATTGTTTTAAAGTAGATGGTCTACTCCCGTGAAAGTTTAGGTCGCCATATATATCGTTCTCGATAACAGCAACATGATATTGATGAGCAATCGCCAATAAAGCAATTTTCTGTTCATCTGCAAGCAAAATACCTGTTGGATTATGAAAATTCGGTGTTAGCACGACGGCTTTTACAGCACTTCTTTGACATGCTCTTCTAAAAAAATCAATATCGAAGCCTTCTTTAGTCAGAACAGGAACTTCAATGACACGCAGTTTGAGCACCCGAATGACCTCCAATACAGAAAATACACATGGACTTTCCACAGCAACAATATCTCCGGCTTCGCATATGGCTGCCAAGGCGATATACAAGGCCTGTAAAGCGCCATCTGTGATCAGCAGTTCATCTGTATGCAGCAAGGTCTGATGAGAGGCCGCACGGCTGACAATGTTGTCCTTCAATTGTACAGAGCCATTAGACGGATAATAGCGTAGCAATCCTGCCCCTAGTTCCCGAATGACCTGTTGCATCGTCCGAAGTAAAAGTTTTTGCGGAACAAGGAGATCCCCTGGAGCCGCAACATTAAATTCCGAAAAACCCCGCCCCAAAGGTGACGCTGTTGTCAGGCCCAGCCTTTGTTCAAAGACAGCATCCCTTACTATTGGTGGACGACCATGCCCTCCTGGTTCTGCCAGCATTTCATTTTTCGCACTGACATAGTAGCCAGATTTCGGAACGCTTTCCACTAGGCCACGAATCATAAGATATTCGTATCCAGCTTGAACAGTACTCATACTTAAACCATAATAATCTTTAAAATCACGTACTGAAGGTAGCTTTTGTCCGGGTTTATAGACCCCTGATTTTATATTTTTCTCGATTGCCTGTGTAAAGATTTCAAATTTATAGTTCTTCATCTGTATTGATCACTTTTACCTATACTGTACCTGTATCGCAAATCTAATCAATCTAAATTTGTCTAAAAAAGAAATGACAGGTAATTATCAAATCAACAGCCCCAGTGAATTACGAGCTCTTCCACAGGAGGTATTACCCGAATTAGGTCAGGAATTAAGGAACCTCCTCATTGACCATATTGCTACACATGGCGGTCATTTTAGTTCAAGCCTTGGTGTTGTAGAACTTACCATAGCAATACATTATGTGTTTAACACCCCTGAGGATAAATTGATATGGGACGTTGGTCATCAGGCTTATGTCCATAAATTAATCACAGGTAGAGCGGCTCGCTTCCATTCGAACAGGCTTCTACATGGCATCAGCGGATTTCCTGTTATGGAAGAAAATAACTTTGACGCCTTTGGTACTGGTCATTCATCCACATCCTTATCAGCAATTCTGGGTATGGCCTGCGCGGCCAGGTATAAGGGTGATCATAACCGTCAACACATCGCTGTTATCGGTGACGGCGCCATGACTGCCGGTCTAGCATTCGAAGCTTTAAATAATATTGGTTTCGAGCAGCCCGACCTATTGATTATATTAAATGACAACAATATGTCTATTGATGCCGGTACGGGAGCGCTACAAAATTATCTGACCGACCTGACCTCGGGGCAAGCCTATAATCAGTTCAAATCACAGATCAAAAAGCTGCTGTCGCGTAATAAGGATCGGGCACAATGGTCAATTGCTGCGATTAGAAAAATAGAGAAACTGATAAAAACGGGACTACTTGCTTCAAGCAATATTTTTGAGGCCTTAGGTATACGTTATTTTGGACCAGTGGATGGGCATAATCTCCATAAGCTTATCAAAATATTCGAGCAGTTGAAGCATATAATGGGGCCCAAAATAGTACATTGTGTGACGCAGAAAGGAAAAGGTTTTGCACCGGCCATGTTAAATAAGGCAGAATGGCATGCCACGGGGAAATTCGACAAACTGACAGGTGAACGGTTAGAACACCAGCTACCGCAACTCCACAACGAGACTTTTCAGCAGGTGCTGGGCGAAACGCTGACACAGCTGGCCCGAAGGAATAGTCGTATTATGGCTATTAGCCCAGCGATGCTTTCCGGCAGAAGGCTAACCGCAATGAAACAGCAGATGCCCAACCGTGTTTTTGATGTTGGTATCTGCGAACAGCATGCCGTTACTTTTTCTGCTGGCCTTGCTGCCGATGGACTACTTCCTTTCTGCTTTATCTATTCGACATTCTTACAACGCGCCTATGATCAGCTTATCCACGACGTCGCTTTGCAGAAATTGCCAGTCGTGTTCTGTATTGACAGGGCCGGTGTTGTCGGTCCCGACGGCCCCACTCATCAGGGGGCATTCGACATTGCTTTTCTCCGATGCATACCCAACATTACGGGCGCTTCCCCCATGACGCTTACAGACTTTAAAAATTTGTTGTTCACGGCTCAGGACATCGCTCTCGACGGACCGTTTGCAATCCGCTACCCAAAAGGTCGAGGTAACCAAGAGAAGCAATCCGACAAATATAAAAGACTTGAAATGGGAAAAGGAAGAAGACTTTGTTCAGGTAAAGACATTGCCCTACTCTCTCTTGGACCCGTTGGTCAATATGCACAGGACGCCTGCTGCGAGCTGCTCCAGGAGGACATCCACGTCGGGCACTATGATCTTCGGTTTTTTAAACCGCTCGACGAAGCGTTATTACATGAGGTATTCCAATCATATTCGTCTATCATCACCATCGAAGATGGATGTATCGCAGGTGGAGTGGGTACCGCAGTGCTTGAATTTATGGTGGAACATGGTTACTCGGCTACGTTAAAACGTCTTGGTTTGCCCGACTCGTTCGCAGTACAGGGTACACAGCAACAGCTTCACCAACTTTATTACTACGACAAACAGGCTATTATAGCCACAGTGAGACAGCTACACAGAGATACAGCTACACAGAGATACAGCTGGCGAAGTTTAGCTAAAAGGTCTTTTTGTCAGGACATACCTTTCATAGACTTATTTCGTCTTCCAATTGTAAAAAGAATCTATTAGAGTCAAAACTGTTTATATCTTCTAAGTTAAACATCCAGAAAGGTACGGTGTTTGTAGCCTACATGAAAGAAACAATGTTGTTTCTTTCATGTAGCAATCCATACCATGAAACACTTATTCGTCCTCCTTGCTATAGCGACCGGCTTATTTCTGATCAGCAAGGTTTGCTTTTCACAAAAAGGGAAAGACTTAAAACCGTCAACACAAAATACTATGAATACTACAAATCAAAAAGATCATGTTGTCTATTTTGCAGGAGGATGCTTCTGGGGAACTGAGCACTTCTTTAAACAAGTGCGCGGGGTCACCGCAACGGAAGTTGGCTATGCCAATGGAAACCTTCAGCACCCTTCTTATGCACAAGTTTCGACAGGAACGTCCGGGTTTGCCGAAACCGTAAAGGTAAACTTCGACCCAGCGCTTGTCGATCTAAAGCTGCTCGTAGACCTTTTCTTCAAAACAATTGACCCAACTTCACTGAATAAACAAGGCAACGATATCGGTAAGCAATACCGTACAGGCATCTATTATACCAATGCCGACGATGCTGCTGTTATCAAAGAGCAAATAGCTGCTTTAGCAAGTCAATACAAGAGCAAAATAGTGGTGGAAATAGAACCTTTACAGAATTACTATAATGCTGAAGCTTATCATCAAAAATACCTGGACAAAAACCCCGGTGGTTATTGCCATATAAGCCCTGATTTATTTGAACTTGCACGAAATGCCAACCCCGAAAAAGCGAAAGTGAACATTGAGAACAGGTATAAAAAAGCTGACAAGGAGACCTTGAAGAAGGAGTTAACTCCATTGCAATACGATGTTACACAAAACAGTGCAACAGAGCGCGCATTTGACAACGCCTATAATGACGAATTTAGGGAAGGCATTTATGTCGATATCACAACTGGAGAACCCTTATTTGTCTCAACAGATAAATTTGAATCGGGCTGTGGATGGCCAAGTTTTTCCAAACCAATTAGCGATAGCTTGATTCAAGAACACTCCGACAATTCGTACGGGATGCGCAGAACGGAAGTACGTAGCAAAACTGGTGATGCACACCTCGGCCATGTTTTTAACGATGGACCGGCAGATAAAGGTGGTCTACGCTATTGTATAAACAGTGCTTCACTTCGATTTATTCCAAAAGACAAGATGAAAGCACAGGG
Source organism: Sphingobacterium sp. UBA7631 (assembly GCF_002483935.1). NCBI lineage: Bacteria > Pseudomonadati > Bacteroidota > Sphingobacteriia > Sphingobacteriales > Sphingobacteriaceae > Sphingobacterium > Sphingobacterium sp. UBA7631. The sequence goes on along the minus strand of NZ_DLIX01000010.1, from coordinate 230,766 downwards.
CTACGAGAAGTACTTACCCTTATTGGTAAAAAAATAATCTGCAGCGCCTCGGTTGAGGCGCTTGCCCTGAACATTTCAACATCCGTCAAGCCATCGTTACAATAACCTATTATTCAATGCATAAACCAATGCTTCATTCATGTTACTTACCCCCAGTTTTTCAAATAATTTTCGCCGATGAAATTTCACCGTGTCAATGGAAACGAAAATTTTTTCGGAAGTTTCATGAATGGTCAGACCGCGATGATAAAAGCGTAAAATTTCTATTTCACGTTCGGTAAGGTTAATCTTTTTTTGGGAGTTCCATTTCCCAGTCAACAGATCCAACTCCCAAACTAAGTTGGAGTGCAACTTTTCGATCGTCACGTTGCCCGAAGACACATTGGTGGATAAAGATACGATACAAATTGCCTTCCATATTTTCCCCTCTTCTGTCAAAAAAACCGGCGTCAGTTTATGATTAATCAAAATAAATTTGTTATGCGCATTTTGTATCTGAAAATCATACGATATAACGTAAAGCTTTCGTTCCTCGATGGGTATTTTTTCGTAAAAACTGAACCCCGCTTCGTTAATCGTAATGAGCATCCGGAAATCATCGGACGGAACATATTTTTGATAAAAGCCATAGCCCATTTCCATCACCTCTGTGGCTGTTAAACCAGCGAGAAACAGCGGGTTGTCTGAAACAAACTCAAAGCTTTTGGCCTGATAATCGATTAGATAGATACTCTGGTAAGTAATTCGTGAGAAAGCTTTGACAAGCTCAATATAGCCATGCGTCTGCAGGATGTCCTTTTCTGAAAGACGATCAACAGTATTTTTTTGTGAAAATAGCGCGTTAAAATCCATAACGAAATTCTAAGTTTCGAAGTTAAATAAAACTACACTCAAGTGTAGCTTTTATTTGGACAAACTGTAATACTTTTGGACAAAACAGCTAGAAAAATACAGCTAACTGAACGAAAAGCCGGAAAAAACATAAAACCATTTCTTACACAGATGCTTATTAAAACTATACAGATTCGAAATATTGGAATCGCCCTTGGGGTCTTATTTTTTGGGAACAGCTACGCACAGCAGAAAATCGAAGTTTTAAATTTTGGGACATTTCACATGAGCTATACCCCTGATGCCCATAAAGTAGAATTTGATGAAAAAGATCAAAAAAACAGAAGAGAAACTTATCATGTAGCCAAACTGTTGGCTGATTTTAAACCAACCATCATTTGCGTAGAAGTCATTTCTGAAAAAAACAAAGAATTGAACAGTGACTACAGATCTTTTATCGACGACAAAGGCCATAAAGCTAAGTTTGGTGGTGAAATAGCGTTAATCGCTTATGAAGTTGGCAAACTTGCAGGGGTAAAAACAATTTATGGAATTGATGAACAACAAACTGCAGCATATAATTACAACATTGCCAATGAACTGGAGAACCAGGTGGATACTGTAACGTATAAAAACTACATGGGAAAAATCATGAAGGAATTCACCCATATTGACCAACTCTCCATTTTAGATAAATTAAAGGTATTTAATCACAAAGAGACCCTGCAAAAATTTATCAATGTAAACGCTGATATCTTAACCTACAGTAGTACAAAAGGTAATTTTGAAGGAGCAGACGAAGCCACTAAATTTTACGGAAGAAATCTACGGATACTCTCCAATTTAAATCAGATCCCTGTCACGGCGCAAGATCGTATTTTGCTGATCACCGGTGCTACTCACGCAGCTTTTCTTGGTGAGTTTTTGCAACGGAGCCCCAAATACAAGCTTGTGGAAGTTGCTGAATACCTCCAATAAAATGGTCCGTAAAGAAAGTTTGCCTTTATAGGCTTTAAAAATGATATAGAGTACCTAACCTTAATTACCTAAAGAAAAACTTCAACATGATAACTTGCAAAAACTGCGGTACAGACATTACGTCAAAATTTTGTCCCGATTGTGGCCAACCTGCAACGCTGAAAAGAATAGATGCGCATTATATCACCCATGAAATAGAACATGTGCTTCACTTTGAACGCGGCATTCTCTATACCATTAGCGGATTGGTAACAGCGCCGGGGAAGAATGTGCAAAACTACATTTCTGAGAATCGTAGCCGGCTGGTCAAACCTATTATTTTTGTTATTGTAACCTCTTTAGTGTACTCAATTATTGCCCACTTTTTCCATACTGAAGAACGGTATATGCAGTCAATCGACAGCCATGGTATTGAAAGTAAACTCATCATCACGACCCACATCTTCCGATGGCTACAAGATCATTATGGTTATGCTAACATTATCATGGGATTCTTTATCGCCCTTTGGACTAAATTATTCTTTAAAAAATACGGCTATAATCTTTTTGAAATCATCATCTTATTATGTTTTATTATGGGGATGGCGATGTTAATTTATGCTTTTTTTGCAATAATTGATGGTATAACCCACCAGCGTTTTATCTTATACGCAACATTGGTAACCTTTGCATATTACTCCTGGGCCATGGGACAGTTTTTTGATAAGACTAAAAAGATCAGCTATTTCAAAGCATTTGCCGCTTTAATAATAGGCTTTATCTCCTATTTGATCGTCATAATGTTCATTGGTATTACCCTGGATATACTTATAAGATAGCCATATTGTAACGAACGCAGCCTTGTGTATCAAAAATCACCGTGATCAATTGATGCGATAAATAGGATAAAGAAGATGTGACTCTTCATAGTAAGGTGAATGTTTGTATATCCAATCCAGCTGCGCACTACTACTCGCAGCAAGTTTAGGGTTGTTCATCTTCTCGCGTTCAAAGGCAGCTCTTAAATCTTTATTCTCTTTTAGAAGTTTGGCTGCTGTATCTTCAAAAACATATGCTGAATAATATTCTTTCTGTCCTAAGATCGCATCAAAGAAATTCCAATTAAAATAAGAGTCTATTGCTTCAGGTTCTAAAGTTTCCAGCAAGAACTTTACACCGTCCTGATTCAAGGGGACTAAATAATCACCAGCACGAAAGTTTACCTTATTGGATTCCCGGAGGAGGCTGGTATCAAAATGTAAATAATGCCCTTCATAAGGACTTGAAGTTGTCTTGAAATCCTTAATTCGATACTGTTCCACCGCTATTACCGTATCTTGTTTTAGCGGAATCATTTTGATCTGATTGAGTGTTAGCAAGTTAACAATTTCCCATTCAGACTGCGGAATGACATAATACGATGGAATAGTTACTTCTTTTGTCGGAACATAGGTATTATATAACTTAACTTGTTTTGAAAACTTAGCGTTTCTATCATACCACAATCTATCTTTCGAGGAGACATCGCTCGGCTTATATTTTGCCTCGAAGCCCTTAAAGTCCAGTGGTTCATATTTCGATGAATCAAGCTTCCATGCTATGGCATATTTATCCCCTATTTGATATTGCTTGAGGTTTTCAGTTCTTTTTTGTTTAATCTCCTTATAATGCTGTTCCATAAAATCCAGATTACAACGCATATAATCATAAGTCGCTTTGACACGTTCTTGATAAGGTTTCAACATATGTGTTTCCACCACGGTTCCGATGACATTAAATAGACTGGTGTAACCTGTTGCATATCTTGGCGAATCCATAAAAGTTGGAAAACCACCATCAGGTACATCGTTGTGGATGTTAACATAGGGAACAGACATAAACCCTTTCTCCTGGAGATCTTTCAGTAAGGTTTTTTGCATGTTGTTATTAAAATAATTACCTAAAAGGTTTCCCAGACGTTCTTTGTTTGTTGAGATATAAGTAAAAGTGTACTGATAATCGGCCCCATTGCTCACATGATTATCGATAAAAACATCCGGCTTGACCCAGTGGAAAATCTGCTGAAAACTGCGCGAGTTTTTAGTGTCTGTCTTAATAAAATCCCTATTTAAGTCATAATGCCTTGCATTTCCACGAAAGCCATACTCTTCAGGGCCATTTTGGTTAGCTCGGGAAAAGCTCCCACGATTTAACATCCCACTGACATTGTAACTCGCGAGCGCAACAACGATAACATTTTGAGGTGCCTTTACCTTTCCTGTCGCCAAATCCCGCATGAGCATCATAGTGGCATCAATACCATCGGGTTCTCCGGGATGAATACCGTTGTTGACCAATAAAATACACTTCCCTTTCCTAGCGACTTCCAGTGTCTTTCCAAACGGATTAAATACGACCACATCTATTGGTTTATTGTTATCGTCTTCTCCCTTTGTTTCATAATGAATTGATGTATATTTCTCCGCCAATTCCTGATAGTAGGCCCGCATTTCTTCAAATGTTGTGGATTGATTACCATTGCCCCGTTCATAAGGTGTAGGCATTTGCGCATAACTTCTGCCAAAAAGCATAAAAGAAAATAATATCAGGAACCGTTTCATAAGATCAATTTAGCGTCCAATTTACGATAAACTTGTTAAAATACATAAGCTATCTCCACCGTCTATCAAGAACGACTTCTCAATAAAAACAAAATCCCTCAGAAATGTAGGGATTTTGTGATTGCTCTTTTACCGGTATTTTAATTGCTGACCTCGTTTAATAATTCGATATCTTCTGTATCCAACTTAAGAGCCGGCGCCGCACATAGCGTATCCAATTGACGCTCACTTGTGGCACTCACAATGGGAGCGGTAATCAGCGGTTTAGCCAACAACCATGCTAATGCTACAGTAGCCTGTTTTGTCTCATGCTTCTCGGAGATAGCATCGAGCGCTTTCAGGACAGCTTTACCTTTAGCATCAAAATATTTTTTGATCCCACCGCCCCTTGCCGTTTTATCAAAGTCAGTTTCAGTACGGTATTTACCGGTCAAGAAACCTGCTGCAAGCGACCAATATGGAAATACACTCAACCCATACTTCTCGACCAAGCCCGCATAATCTGTTTCAAAACCTGCGCGCTCTACCAAATTGTAATGCGGTTGCAACGCAACATATTTGGGAAGACCGTTTTTCTCTGCTACATCAAAGCTTTCCGTTAAACGCGCTGGCGATAGATTGGAAGCGGCGATATAACGTACCTTGCCTGCCTCTATTAAGTCCGCATAAGCCGACAACGTCTCTTCCACGGGGGTTATGTTATCGTCAAAGTGGGTATAGTATAGATCTATATGATCTACTCCCAACCGTCGTAATGATTCATCAGCCGATTTCAAGATATGTTTCCTTGAGATATCATATCCGTGTTCCTTGGTCTCCGATCCGACTTTTGTTGCAATTACTATATTTTGACGGTTACCACGGCTTTTTAACCATTTTCCAATAATTTCTTCGGACTGCCCTCCGGTTCCATTTACCCACCACGAATAGGTGTCTGCCGTATCAATAAAATTAAACCCTGCTCCTACAAATTTATCTAGCATTTCAAACGATTGCTGCTCATTTAATGTCCAGCCAAAAACATTCCCACCAAAATTAATTGGAGCTATCTGCAAATCTGTGTGCTTTATTTCTACCTTCTTCATTGAAATTATCTATTTTATTGTTCCTTTAAATAAAAAAATAGCTATGCCTTTCCAGCTGAAAAGCTCAAGCTAAAGTTACGGTATCCATCTTGAATCATGTCAGCATTCTTCAAATCCAATTGTCAAAACGCGTAAAGATTTTATTGCGATTAAAAAAATAGGTCGGCTCTTTAACCGACCTGTTCTTGGATTACTTTTCAATAGACGACATGTCGATTACGAAACGATATTTTACATCACTATCCAATACCCTTTGATAAGCCTCATTTACATAGTCGATATCAATCATTTCTGTTTCGGGTAGAATATTATGTTCAGCACAAAAATCAAGCATATCTTGAGTTTCCTGTATTCCCCCAATGCTGGAAGCCGTTAGAATCTTATTTCCCCCCATAATTGAGCGTCCATTGATTTCCATGGGCGCAGCTGGAATCCCCACACAAATATAAACTCCCTTTGTTTTCAATAATGCAAGATAGAGGTTATAATCATGCGGTGCCGATACGGTATCAATAATAAAATCAAAATACGATGAGAATTCTTTTATTTCATCTGCCTCATGCGTATTTAAGAACTTGTGTGCGCCAAGTAGAGCCGCATCCTCCTTCTTACGTGGAGAATGGCTTATCATTGTGACTTCTGCTCCCATTGCTACTGCAATTTTAACAGCCATATGTCCCAATCCACCTAAGCCCAACACACCAACTTTATGTCCTTTGCTAATATTCCATCTTTTTAATGGCGAATAGGTGGTGATTCCAGCACAGAGTAGCGGTGCCACCTTTTTAATATCCAACGATTCCGGCACATGCAGCACAAAGTCCGCATCCGCAACAATATTATTGCTATAACCACCAAAAGTATAGCTGTGATCATGCATCACATCCTTGCTGTTGTAAGTCCAGACGGTCTTCTTTTCTGAACAGAACTGTTGTTGGTCTGACTTACAGTTATCGCATTCGCCACAGGAAGCCACCATACAACCCACACCTGCCAGATCGCCTTTTTTAAACTTAGTCACTCCACTACCAACGGCACTTATCCGACCGACAATTTCGTGCCCGGGAACAATTGGGTACTGTGTACCACCCCACTCGTCATGTACTTGATGAATATCGGAGTGACAGATCCCGCTGTATAAGATATCTATTAAAACATCGTTTGCACCAAGCTCCCTCCTTTCAAACTCCAAGTATTCAAGTGGAGAACTGCTGTCTTTCGCCGCATAACCTTTCGACTTAATCATATTATCTTTTTTTATAGACCACAATTTGGATGCGAAGATATCTCCGATCCCCTTTTTATATTGTACTAAGTTAGCGGGTATTGATGACGAATAGAGCAAGGCAAATACAATATTGACACTCCGCAAACAAAAAAACAAGTTTAAACATAGAAATATCCGCACAAGACCATGTATATTTGAGTTCATATAAATCATTTCAATGAAAAGAACCAGTCTAACGCTAGCAATTATTTGCTTAACATCAATGGCCTTCGCCCAAAAGATAAGCTACAAAGTGAACACGCAAAATTCGACAATCAAATGGAATGCTAAAAAAGTTGTCGGAGGACATGTGGGAACAATCAATATACAAGAAGGAACGGTACAGACAGAAAAAGGGAAAATTACCGGCGGTGGTTTTACCATAGATATGAATTCCATGGCTTGTACTGATGCACCTAAATTGACCGGGCACCTAAAAAATGAAGATTTCTTCAATGTGCCTACCTATCCCAACAGTAAATTTGTCATCAGTAAGGTTGATAATAGCAAAGGCAATCCAATCATAACAGGCAATCTGACGATCAAGAATAAAACAAAATCGATCTCCTTTCCAGCAAAAGTCACCACAACTGCAGATGGGCTTTCCGCTGAAGCTATCGGAGTCAAAGTAAATCGACTGGACTTTGATATACAGTATCGTTCAGCAAGCTTTTTCTCCGACTTAGGCAATCGCGCTATCGATGATGAATTCACCTTAGATATCCTACTTAAGGCTGTAAAATAAAAACTACTAGAGCCATTTGTTAATACAGATGGCTCTTCCTTCATTGCATTGTACCGAGAATCGATATGATCTAATCAAAATGGTTTGAATAGGAAACTCCCCTGCAGGGACTGTTGACTTAGGTCATCGTTTTGCTTTTCGCAACTATTGCCGGTCATCCCGATTGATTATGACGTGATCCCAACACGGCCTATTATCAATACATCTAGTTGGTTTAATGTACGCATGCCTATATAGAGAACCTTAGGTGCAGGTATTTATCCCTCCTCAACATAGCGCGTCCGCGCATTTCTACAGCAGCAAACAAAGACTCCGTTAAATTAGATTTGATTCAAATTGCACTTAGTAACCGATAAGATTGACGAAAGTAAAGTTTTAAAATTATCTTTAAACTCCCAAAAGTAAGGTTAGACAAATTATATATGGAGAAAATAAAAACTTTTCAACAGCACGAGCTTAATAGAATTAGAAAAAATTGGAGTGACAGTGGCCTCGCATTTGAAAAGTTGGGAAGATCTTCTAACATAGCAGATTATTCGGATCGCGAGATCAATGAAATGCTTCTCGGCGTATATAAAGACAGTAAACATCTTATGGTCGATGAAGGCTACTTTATCGATCTCACCCAAGCCCGTAAAGCCAGCTGTATTTTGGTTGATGTATCCTATTCAAGACGTATCAAACCTGCTCCAAACAGCGTCCTTAGTCTTCAGGATATCCGTAATTTTTATATTGAAGATTATTTCATAGAAACGGAAGAAGCATTTTCCAATAGATACAAACATAAGATAACCGGTTATTTAAAAAAGATCGGCGGTATCAGTTTGGGCAAAGGGCAATACAATGACCTGTATTCTATTCCGAACGATTTCAAAACTTTTTTCGGCGATACGCCAGCCGATCTGTTCTATCCGATCCAACGTTATATCAATGGTTTATTTTTTGACGACGATTATCGAATTTCAGCCTTCGAAGTTATCAGCAAGATTGTTATCAGTAAGACATAACTCCGATTGCCGGAGCAGGCACTCGTGATTTCTTAATTGATAATGTCGCCGCCACTCTCGTCTAGTTTATCACGAAATTTTTCAAGTTCCTGAGTGCCGGGTTTTGCCCAATCAGCAACTTCACCAATAATTTTTAATGGAAATTCAGATCGATAGGAACGTGTCGGATTTCCGGGGAATTTCTGATCCGTCAGGTTGGGATCATGCTCATAATCACCGGTAGGTTCAACAATAAATACGCGCTCGCTACGCTCGCCTTTTGCGAGTGCCGCTGCAAGTCCAGCCCCATTCATCAAGCCTGTAAAATAAATGTGGTTCATTTTTAAGTCAGCTTGATAGTTGGAATTGAAGCCTGGAACCAATAAATCGCCGATTTGCGCATCTGCTTTTGTCCCATGATAAAAAGGTCCCTTATCAAAGGGGATATTTTTATAAGAAGAGGCCAGCCGAGCATACTCACTTGCCATTGCTTCTTCTCCTAACCCTGTGTAACAGGCGCAAATCTTCAAATACAATCCGGGTAATGCACTAGTCGTCCGGTCATCGTTGATTACCAATGCATGCTCTAAGGCTATGTGTAGCCATTTCAGACCATCAGACAGCGATTTCTGTTGCCGCGATACAAAATAAGCCGCAAAAAACTTTTCATGGTCATCACTTGCCTCCCGATAACCTTGCATAAAAAATGACAGTGATTCTTCCGCTCTACCGCTTTCTTCCAGTTGTATTCCTTTTAGACAAAGTTTGACAACTTCATTAAATGGTGAAAATTCCATCGTATAAATTATTTTTTATCCAACATACATTATTCTCGCCTCAATTACAAATGACCACTCCTAAAAACATCTGTTCTACAGCAAGGCCTTAGACGTGAAAAGCCAGTTATGAGGATAACCGGCTCTTCAACAAAATTGTTCTCTTAAATTCAATATTTCTCCACGCAATAACGTACAATTGGTTGGGCATTTAGGAAACGACACATTGCTGGAATCCCGAAGGCAGTTAGCGTTCGGAACGCAATTATTATCCGATAGTAGCGTACTTTAGAACACAATATTGCCTTTGTGGATCAATGAAGTCACCGGTGAAATCCGAGAAACTGCTTCAGCAGAACAACTTGCCTCAACAAACACCATGCTGGCTTCATCGCCCACTTTCGGCCATTGTTGATTTCCATTATTATCCAAAGGCAATTTGTAACGTGTGGCGAAAGCGAGTGTTCTGGATAAGCCGAATTCTGTTCCATAGCCATACAGCTCAGCAATTAGATTCGCTTTCTGGAGCATGTTTCCCGAACCAAAGGTATTCCAGTGATCCTGAATATTGTCATTTCCAATCAAAACTTCCACACCATATTTTCGAAGTGTCGGAATAGGCATAATCATATTGCCAAAAGGCACTGAGGAGACGATTCCCACGCCCGCCTCGGCAAGACGCGCCGCAATTTTTTCGACTTCGACATTTGCGAGGCGGCTAAGTGCAAAAGCGTGGCTAACAAAAGCTTTTCCTTTTAATTGGGGGTTTTCCAATGTTCGGTCGATCAAAAAGTCGATTGTCTTTAGACCACTTTCTCCCATTTCATGGAGATGTATGTCAACTCCCTTATCGTTATCAAGCGCCAACCGGGTAATCTGCTCCATACTTTTTTCAATACTTCCGTCCAAAGAGTACGGATCTACTCCACCGATGAAACTAACAGCATCCAGTTTCGCAACATCCTTCAAAATGGGTAAGGTATCCGTATAATAGAGACCATGCTGTGGAAAAGCAACCAGCTCCGCGTCTACCGTGTGTTTTTTTGATGCAAGCGCCTTTTCTAAATTTGTTAGCGATCTTAGTCCAGATGTTGGATCAACATTGAAATGCGAACGAATAAAATTAGTTCCGTATGCCTGCAGAAAATTCAGCATTTTGCCCGTTCTTTCGACCGAGGTGCTTAACCATTCAGGAATCATCTTTTGCTCATACGCGATCATATCTTTTACGGTATGCCGCGTGGGAGATACTGCTTCCCATGGCAAACCAAACAACATTTTATCCAAATGGGCATGCATATCCTTAAAGGCCGGCAACATCAAATGTCCTTTTGCATCGATTCCATTGGCATTTGGGGTATTTGGTTTGATTCCTTTGATCTTACCCGCTTCAACTTCTACACAGCATAAAGCGGTATTTGTACTTATTACTTCCTCTCCATCAAACTCGAATCCCGTCTCAAGCCGTACGTTTTTTAAAATATATGTTTTAGCTTTCATATTTCTTTTGATCATATTCTTTTTTCTAAAATTTACTAGACAATGGAAACGGTATTATTTTTTCCGCATTTATGACTTAGTATGACCAAAACAAAGGTCGCGATGATTTTTCTGGATGTTTTGCAGAATACATCTCGAAGCTTGAACAATTTATCACAACGCAAACTTTGACTTAACATTGTATGTGAGCAGGAGCTACACGAGTACACTTTCAGCCTGTGTTTGACCAATAATAGCGACATTTAAGATCCACGCTTGTAATAAATTGTCCAACAGATGGAATGAAAACCACATTGTAAAAACAGCCCTATCTCCTATTTTTGTACTAGACGTCAAACTTATTCGACAGTTTATCGAAAATTACAGCATAATAGAATGATGAAAACAACTTTAATACTCCTGATCATGATGAGCATAACAAGTTCGTGCCGATCGGCATTAACAGAAAACTCCTATACTGAAAATTCGTCCCAGGAAGAGATTATTCAATTGGTCATCAAAAATGACCTGCAGGGAGTAAGAAGAGCACTCGAAAGTAAAGCCAACGTAAACAGCAAAGATGCGAACAAACGTACTCTTCTACTTATCGCTACAAACAATGGAGCTCTTGAAATGGCCAAATTATTGGTAGAATATGGCGCCGATGTCAACATTCAGGCTGATAATATGGATAGCCCATTTTTATACGCGGGAGCAAGTGGGCAAGTTGAACTCGTCAAGCTTTTCTTAGATCACGGTGCTCGCTTTGATTTATTTAATCGATATAATGGCACAGCTTTAATACCGGCATGTGAACGTGGACATGTAGAAACGGTAAGATTATTGGCCAATACTAAAAATTTTCCGTTAGATCATGTCAATCGCTTAGGATGGACCGCTTTGATGGAAGGAATTATACTCGGTGACGGAAGCAAAAAATATCAGGAAATCGTTCAGATTCTAAAAGATGCCGGAGCAAAATTAGATATTCCGGACTTCAATTGCACAAGCCCGTTGCAACACGCACAACAAAGAGGCTTCAATGAAATTGTTAAGATACTAACATTATAAATATCAAGGTTCATCTTCCATTAAATGGTCAAATTTAAATAAAATTTCAGTAAGGATCTCACCATGCTGCAGATCAGTGTATGTTTCACCAATTGAAGGAAATGAACCTTATCGATTTGAAATGAACCTTATCGATTAATAGATGAGTGTTGTATCTCATACCGAAATATCAGGCAACGCTTTTCCGTAATGTAATAACTGTAATTTCCGGCCAAACACCTATCCGCCCCTTTAGGCCATGAAAACCAAAACCACGGTTGACATAAAGATATTTTCCCTGTTTTTGATAAAGTCCAGCCCACTGTTTATAAAAATACTGAATTGGACTCCATTTTAACCCAAATAGTTCTATCCCAAACTGCATACCATGTGTATGACCAGCCAGCGTTAAATGGACATGTTGATCATAGTCCAAAGTAACATGATCCCAATGTGAAGGATCATGAGACATTAAAATTTTAAACGTATCTTTTTCTAATCCAAGAGTTGCCTTAGCCAAATCGCCATATTGATGAAACCCTCCTTTTCCCCAATTTTCAACACCAATTAACGAGATACGCTCGCCTTGCTTTTCTATAGCTATCGATTCGTTTAGCAACAATTTAAACCCCATTTCATGATGAATTTCCTTGAGCCTATTCAAATTTAAGGCTTTTGATTCCATGCTTTCCCATTGCACATAATCCCCATAGTCGTGATTTCCAAGGACAGAAAACTTTCCCGAAGGAGCTTCTAATCGATTGAAGTCTGAAACCCAGGGTTCCATTTCGGAAGCCTTATTATTGACTAGATCGCCCGTAAACAATAACAGATCACTGTTTTGTGCATTGGCCAATTCGATACCTTTACGTACTCTTTTGATATCAGATAAACTCCCTGAATGAATATCCGACAGCTGTGTAATTTTAAAACCGTCGAACGCCGCAGGTAGATCAGGAAAAGTCAAGACTTCCTCACGCACTTTATAAAAATAACGACCTTTCGTTAAACCGAAAAAAATAACCAACAGCATGGCTCCCGCCAAAAACAATACAATTTCACTCAAAAATAGACTTCGTGGAGGAAAGGAACTAAAAATACGCATAAGATCTTCAACAAATAAAAAGGGCACTGCAAGCAATTTTGGGATGAAAACAATTAAAAATGCTGTGATCAGACTTGTGGCGGTCTGCTGGACATCATAACCCGTTCTCCGTAAAAAAATTAAAATAAAAACACCCAAAAACAGCAGAATATCAATCCCCCAATACATGTTGTGCCAAATTGAACCATGAATAACCGTACTAAACGCCTGAAAAAAATAGATATCCCCCAAAACGAATAGGAATATTATCAGTAAGAGTCTCTTTGCCATAGTGATTAAAGTATTGATTTTAAATCACTAATGATATGCCAAAAGATATTTTTTAACTTTTACAGCCCTTATCCTCTTAAATAGTGATGTCTATGTGACAATCGCATCGCTGTTGGCAGGGATCGATATAAGGGTTGTACGATCGATCTAAATTCCTGTCAATATGTCGCACTAGCCTCCACATTCTCGCAGGCGCCAAAGTCAATGTAAGTGTTTGAGCATCCTATCATTTCTCTATAAATATTCTATTTTAATAAATAATTACCGTATAACGGTAATTATTTATATATTTACAGTATCAAACCAAATTATTACATAATGAACCGGACAAAAATAATCGGCAGAATCTTATTCTATATAACTTCACTTTTAGGGAGCTTATATTTAATCATAACCCTGTATGCCTTGATATGCCTGCTGACAGGCTGGAACACAGCATCCTATGGCAATGGAATGTTTCTTCATATCAACTATCCATTTACCATAACGCCCTTGATGAATGTGGATAATAACGTATCGTACAAAGTATTTTCATTCTTACTACCCCTGTCATTCTATACCATCTTTTTTCTCTTGTCTGCGCAAATATTTAAATTGTTTACCCGAAGGAAGCTATTTACCAAATTCCACCTGCTTATACTCAAACGGTATTACAGGTTAAATATATTGCTACCAATCGTCTGCACGGCTATTGCTGCAGTATTTGTTACAGTCGAAGGGGGTATTGCCATACTCATTGCTGTACATTTCATTTTAGGCATTTTTGTTTTTTTCCTCGCGGAAATCTTCCGGCAAGGCCTCCATTTACAGGATGAACAAGATTTATATATCTAGTACATGGCTATTGTTGTAAATATAGATGTAATGCTGGCCAAACGAAAAATGCAAAGCAAAGAACTTGCAGAACAAATCGGCATTACACAAGGTAATCTTTCGGTATTAAAAACGGGAAAGGCAAAAGGAATACGTTTCGAAACGCTACAAGCGATATGCACTGTATTGGAGTGTCAACCAGGTGATATATTGGAATTCGTGCCAGATTAGCGCATAAAACCATGACATTAAATATTAATAGGGCCCAGATCGCGATGTGGGTATAAAGACAAGTCTGTTATGAACCAGTTAAAAATCCAGAATCTTTCGAAAACGTATCCTAACGGGGTGAAAGCAATTACGGGACTTTCATTACATATCGGTCAGGGCATGTTTGGACTGCTAGGTCCAAATGGAGCTGGAAAATCGACATTAATGAAGATCATTGCCGGCTTAGAACAGGCAGATACCGGTTCCATCGTATTGAATGATGTCAATATTTTAAATGAGCCCTCTTTTATAAAAAAACAGCTCGGTTACCTACCGCAAGATTTTGGAGTATATCCGCATCTGTCGGCTTATCAACTCATGCATCATCTTGCCGTACTTAAAGGAATTAAAAAAGAGGGACGAAAAGAACATATATTAGATTTGCTCGCACGTGTAAATCTTTACGAATTCCGTGACAAAGAAGTTCACAATTTTTCGGGAGGAATGCGGCAACGTTTTGGTATTGCGCAGGCGATGTTGGGTTCGCCTCAAATTATCATTGTAGACGAACCCACAGCGGGCCTCGATCCGCAAGAGCGCAATCGTTTCAACAATCTACTTAGTGAAATCGGGGAACAGATGATAGTGATCCTTTCAACACATCTAGTGGAAGATGTGCGAAGCCTCTGTGCTCAAATGGCCATTATCAATAACGGAAGTTTGATGGTCAATGGCGCACCCAACGACTTTTTAAAATCGTTGGAAGGCCGTATTTGGGCAAAAACGATTGACAAGAATGAATTACGTTATTTTAACGAAAATTTTCCCACCTTATCGGCCCAATTACATGGGGGGCGTCTAGACATCCATATTTATGCCACAAAAAGCCCAGGGAATGGTTTTGAGCAAATTAAACCTGATCTTGAAGATGTCTATTTCACACATTTATCTCAAATTGTATAGCCATGTTTATCGACTACTTTCTACTGGAAGTCAGCTTTTACTTTCCAAAAAAATGGTTTCTGGCACTATTATGCTGTTTTTTTGCATTTGGTTATTGGGTTAGTGTCATAGCTTCTTTTTCATTTGCCGGTGTTTACGCCAATTCTCCCTTTGTGTTAACTTACACCATAGGATTAGTATCGCTATTGAATATCTTTACTATCGTTATTTTTTCATCACAAATATTTTTACGTGAAATAGATGCACGATTTTCATCACTCCTGTATACAACCCCGGTCAATAAAAATATTTTTCAACTGAGTCGTTTTGTGCTGGTGTTTCTGATCACGGCCCTTACATTTCTATTCTTTATCCTTGGGCTGATGCTCGGTCATGCTTCACAAGGAGATGAACATGAGAAATTTATGCCATTCCGTATGCTCAACTACCTACAGCCCTATATACTACTCGTCCTTCCAAATATTTTTTTCTGCACCGCAACTGTTAGTGCAATTGCTTGGACCAGCCGTAGTAAAATGCTTGTTTTTCTTTCGGGAGTTTTCATTTATATCCTATACTTCGCTGTCTCTTTATTTTCGAATTCGCCATTATTTGCCAACGCATCCCCCGTTTCCTCCGAGACCATGAGCCGGATGGCCATAGTCGACCCTTTTGGTCTGGCTGCTTTCTTTGAACAATGTCAGTCATGGAGCCCAGCTTTGAAAAACTCGACATTGCTCCAGCTCAAAGGAAATTTTTTGATAAACCGGATTGGTCTACTTGTATTTTCATCTGCATTGACGTTACTTGCGATCCGTCGAGCACGTTTTCATTGCACGACAAAAAAGAATATAAAACCGCCGCTGCAAAAGGCTGGAAACCAGCCAATCCTTCCTAGGGGACAAATAAGCATATCCGAAAAAGGTTGGCTTTATGATTGGCATACGCTTTATAGCTTTCTAAAGATTGACCTTCGAGCCCTACTAAAAGGTTTACCCTTTGTCGTTGTCATTGCGCTATGGTTGTTTTTTCTAGGTATGGAAATATACAGTAACATCGATGCAGGAATGCGCCTACCACAACGCTATGCCAGCACGGGATTAATGGTTCGGAACATCATCAATAGCTTTCCTCTTTTTTTACTTTCCGTCCTATCTTTTTATGGCATGGAAACAGTCTGGAGATCTCGAAGTACGCGGATATATGTACTCGAAGACAGCACTCCAGTACAAGTAACAGTTGTCATGCTGGCCAAGTGGATCTCGTTGTGCTGTATTGCATTATTACTTATTACAATAAGCATTCTGCAATGCATGGTTCTTCAACTTATATTCCAATATCCAAAAATTGAATGGAATCTATATCTAAGTCTTTTTTATATCCTTGGAGTCCCATCTCTACTGTATGCTTCAGTTATTATCAGTATACAGACTATTGTGGGACTAAAATATCCAGCATTACTTTTGACAGTCTTGTTTTTTGCATTGACCAATTCCTTTATTGGTACCATGCTTGGCATAGAGCATCCACTTTTCCGTTTTGCAAAATCACCCTTAAACTATAGCGGCGACATGAATGGGTTTGGCGCCTATCTGCATGCATTTGGCTTTAAAATGATCTACTGGACTTCCTTTTCGGCCCTTATCGCTATTGGCACAACGCTCACCCGGCAAAAGGCAAGATCTTTTTCAGTAAACTTAAAATCGCATTCAAAGTTAAAGGTCTTCGCTGTGTTAATGGTTGCTGTCTTGTTGATTTCAGGCCATTTCATCTATCAGCGAACTCAAGTCGGCAATTCAGCAGCGGAAATCGATTGGATGCAACATTATGAACAGAAATACAGGCACTATCAGCATATTCCCCAGCCAACGATCGTTTCGGTCAAAACCGAAATAGATCTTTATCCGACGTCAAATGAATATATCATTAGTGGCCTATATAAGCTAGTCAATAAATCAGCCGCTCCGCTGGATAGTCTATTACTTTACACGGATCCTCCTATGGAATTAGCACATGTCAACATAGACCGCGCCGTACAAAAAGCTACCGACAGCACCTATGGTCACCACCGATTTAAACTAACAAGCCCCTTCATGCCTGGAGATTCTATTACAATGGAATTTACAATAAAATACAAATGGACACCGTTCAATCGTCACGATCCCATGAATGCTATCTTAGCTAATGGTTCTTTTATGCGTATCAGTCGCTATTACCCCATATTTGGTTATCAGCACCAAAATGAAATAGAAGACCCACTTGAGCGTAAAAAGCGAGCGCTGGGAAAAGCAAGCGCTTTAAAAAAGTTAGAACAGCCTGATGCTCTTCCCTACGACTATGGATATGTCGACCTTGAAACAATTATTTCGAGTGACAGTGACCAAACCTGTATCGCGACTGGAGAATTTATCAGAAAATGGCAAAAAGGAAATCGAAACTTTTTTCACTATAAATCAACAGGACCAATTCCCTTCCGTTTCGGAATATCATCAGCTGTATATATGGTTGAAAAATCCTCTTACGACAATATATCCATCGAGGTATATTATGACAGCAAACACGCGGAGAATGTTAAACAACTTATAAACGACTCAAAGCAAACTTTAGCCTATTGTCAAAACAACTTTGGAAAATATCCATTTAAAAGCATACGTTTCGTCGAAATATCTGGATTTGTTAGTGGATTTAACGCGACGGCTTATCCCGGTATGATTTTTATGAATGAGAACATGACCTTTCATTCAGATCTACGTCGCGAAAAAACAAGAGACGTCATTAATGAACTTGCCGGCCATGAGTTATCGCACCAATGGTGGGGTAACAGTCAAATTGACCCCGATGACCGGAGAGAAGGCGCTACAATGCTAACAGAAACGCTCGCTATGTATACCGAATTAATGTGTTATAAACACAAACATGGTCCCGAAGGAGTAAAGAAAATGGTCAAAATGTATCAAGATCTTTATGACATTGGAAAAGCAAACAGTGTAGACGAAGCTTTAATGAGAGTATCCCCTGGAAATACAAACGTTGCCTATTATAAAGGCCTTTTAGCCATGTATCAATTACATGAATTGATAGGTGAACAAAAAATAAATACTGCTTTGAGGACTTTTTTACAGCACTATGCCTTTCCACATCGACCGCCCACAAGTGAGGACCTAATTCATGAATTTCTCAGGATCAGCGAACCAGCATTGCACAAGAACATCCGTAAACTATTTTTGTAGAAAATGTCGAAACAGTTTACGGATCCTCTCTGTCGTCGTGAACTTTTTATTCAACTAATGGCGATTATCCGCATTATTGTAGAATCCCAATCTTTTGCATGCATGCTCTCATTTTTTGATAAGTGCGCTCAATGTCTTGATCTAGGCCAATGGAAAACCTGATCAATCCATCGGAAATACCCATCTTTAAGCGCTCTTCTTCAGGAATTTCTGATGACGTAGAACTACCTGAACAGGAGAATAGCGTCTTATAGAATCCTAGGCTGACGGCTAAATACCCTAAATTTTCAGCCTGCATCATTTCCATTAATTCATTGGCTTTTTCAGTGGTTTCCACATCAACTGTCATTAAGCCTCCAAAACCATAGGTCTCATGCATCATACTTTTCATTAATTCATGATCTCGATGCGAATGTAAGCCCGGATAAGATACCTTTAGTCCATCTTTCTCAAACCGTTCGGCAAGATACATCGCATTATAGCTATGTTGTCTCATCCGTATATGAAGTGTTCTTAAATTTTTCAATATACTCGCCGAACGTAAGCTGTCCATCGTTGGTCCCAATAACATACAGGTCCCTGTGTTCACATTTTTCGTTTCATTAATAAACTCCTGACTTCCACAATAAACCCCACCTACTGTATCACTACTGCCATTGATAAATTTCGTTAGACTATGGATGACAATGTCTGCTCCCAAAAGTATCGGCGATATAGACAACGGAGAAAACGTATTGTCGACAATCAGTTTTAGCTTGTGTTTTTTACAGATGGCTGAAAGTTTTCTTAAGTCAGCCACATGCAATAAAGGGTTGCTCACGCTTTCGCAATACAGCACCTTTGTATTAGGTCTTATCGATCTTTCGATTTCGTGGGCATCATTAATATCCAAAAATGTTGTCTCAATCTGGAGAGGTGGGAGAAAATTTTTGAGAAAGGCATAAGTTCCACCGTAGATCGTCCTACTGGAAATAATATGGTCGCCGCTTTTACATAACTGTAAAAGAACTGTTGTGATCGCTCCCATACCCGAAGATGTTACATTGGCCGCAGCGGTATTCTCCATTTTTGCTAAAGCTTGCGCCAAATACAAATTCATTGGCGAGGAATGTCTTGAATAGAGATAACAGCCTTCTGCATTCCCTTCAAATGTGTCGAACATTTTTTTAGCGGAAAGAAAGGTATAGGTAGAGCTGTCTGAAATTGACGGATTCACACCTCCAAACTCGCCAAAGTATTGCAAATCTTGAATTTCATTTGCTGCATTAAAATTATCCATATTTTTATCTTTAAAATTGAGATATTTTAGATTATATCACAAGTATTTTTATCTATATTAGAATATAAATCTATTATATCAACAATAATTAGTTAAAACATCTGAACACTTTAAAAACTGATACCAAACACAAAAAAATAATCTATGCACTTTGACGAAATTGACCTTAAGTTATTGCGTTTTCTCCAAGAAGATGCGAAACAAACGACCAAAGAACTGTCCTACAAGCTGAACTTGTCCGTAACAGCAGTCTATGAGAGAGTCCGCAAGCTCGAAAATACGGGAATTATCGCAGGCTATGTCGCCATACTTGATAAAAAGAAGATAGCAAAAGATTTCCTCGTATTATGCCACGTAAAATTAACACAGCACAAAAAGGAGTATATCTTACAGTTTGAAAAAGAGGTCATGAACCTTCAAGAGGTAACCGAGTGTTTTCACGTGAGTGGTGACTACGACTATATCCTCAAGATTTGTGTCAAGGACATGGCAGACTATCGCAGCTTCATGTTAACAAAACTAACTAGCTTACAGCACATTGCAAGCACCCACAGTTCCTTTATGATCGCTGAGGTAAAAAATACATTGGTAATAGATCTGTAAGAAGTTCTAAACCAACACACCGTTTTTGGATGCAATAGCTTCCGGAAGATCCTCATCTCCCACCATCTGCAATAAATCAATTTCAATGGTCCTACAAATGGAAAGCATCGGTACATCAAACATCAGACCTCCAAAAGGATTTTCGGTATAATCGCCGACCAATTCCATCACAATATAAATCCATCCTATGACCACACAAAAAGGAATACTGGTCCAGATACCCCAGTCCCCTAATTTCGCAAATTCATTCACGAGGCCCAAAGGAAGTAGAATGATTAAAATAACATTGAAGACAAAGGCTGTACTGGCAAACTGCCTAGGTGATGGAAATTTTTTGATCCTTTCTGCCTGTCCTTGATAATCGTAAAATTGATTCAGGCAATTCTGCAGTTGCGTTTGGTTAAAATCCGAAATAATCTGATCATTTTTCAACGCATTCACTTCTTTTGCTTGTTTAGAAATCAAATAAGTCGCAAAATTTTTATATTCACTCTGCAACTTAAACTCCTCCGCAGAAAGATATTTACGCAAAAAAATCGAAGTTCTACTATAATCTGGAAAGCCAGCCTTTATCAACCTGTTCCGCTTCACATTCATTGAACCAAAATGTTTTTTCATGCTGATATGCTCCCACTCTGTCGGGACCAACAACTGCTCACGAAAAGTATAGAGCCAGGCAATGTGACGATAGGCGATTCTTTTCCTCCGTTCCTCCAAATCGGTATGATCACCGTCTTGGGTATCAAAAGCATATAACATAGCCGTGAACGAACGACTTGAATTGACAATTCCACCCCAGATTTTTCGGGCTTCCCAAAGCCTGTCATAGGCTTGATTATTTTTAAAACCAACGTAAAAAGATTCGGCCGTTCCGATTAATGCCAATGGCACCCACGGAATTATCATCCACTGCCAATTGAAAAAATAATAAATGACCGCCACCAAAGAACACCAAAGCGTCAGCCATATTAAATGTGCGCCCGCTAAATTAAATATTTGTCGATAGTTGAAATACTTGGTTGTGATCATAAAAAGTAAATATCTTCCTTTATTAAAAACGCTATGAAAGTACAATTTAAATTGTAACTGTCCAATACTTCAAATTGTTTTCGGCATAACGATATTTGATCAACTAATTTCAGCGCGATAGATAGGTCCAACAACTACAACAACATTACCATCATTCCAGTACTGATTAATAAAACAAGTATAAAGAACTATTGTATTTTTTTATGTATTTGATTAATTTTAATCTTACGGATAAAAACAATTGCCAAAGATATAACAAAGATACGATGAAGATAAAAGCACTAACATTAAATATAGGTCTTTTCCTTTTTGCGGCAACGACTTTCGCGCAGAATAAAGCCGACTTAAAATCATTGTTAAATAAAAACAGTGAATTTGTATTTCCACAGACAGTGGATAAAATTGCTGCTACATTGAATGTGAAAACAGAATTCTATGAAGATGCCAACGAAGAAAAGTATGCAAAATGGATCACAAAATCCGGTTTAGAACTTTATAGCAATTATGGGGCTGATAAATCCGTCAATGAACTATTTTTTGATATACCAGAAGACAAGTTTTTGATTGTCGAAGGATTACCTTTTGATCTGGCGATCAATAAAACAACAGTCAAAGAGGCTCTTTCAAAATTCAGCCAACACCATGTCAAAAAGCAAAAACTTGATGCGGGAAGCTCGTTTCCGGGCGGTACCAGACTGACGATGAAAACAGGGACACATTTTACCACTCTACTTTTCGATAGCAAAAATTTGTTAAAGTTCATAGGCTTGACAACCTCTTTAATTGACCCCGCTGCCAATTAAGGACAAGGGGTCAATATTAAATTTATACGATTTTTAGCTAGGTTGCCCAGGCATGGTCACCCTTTTGATAAGGGAAATCGCCATCATATTTCCCTGGGATTTTCACATAACGGAATACTTCCGTGGCTCCCAATTTTGAGCTAAAAAATGTAAGGAGAGTAAGCTGTTTAAACAGTGTGAAAAAATGAGGTAGATCGTTAGCGGATTTCTTTTCGTCATAATCCTGCGCTTCCTTGTCCAAAATATCGACAAAGGCCGTTTGGTCTTTCTTTTCGAGTTGCTGAAAATTGCGTCCAAATTCTTTCTTGGCACGTTCGTCAATTCCGGCTGTTCCAGCCAGAAAGACCTGCTGTTCTTCAGGTTTATAGCAGTCTCGCACCAGAATGGGAATCTCAGAACCTACACCAGCTTCCTTCGCCCCCGGTGTAGTGGTTTTAGGAAGAATGGCCTCAGCGAGATCACCCAAAAAATCGATTGATTTTGAATCAAAGAGCATTTCTATATCTTTCGAAGCAGACCTTTGGCATCCTTCCAAAAATAATGAAGCACCAATAACTGTTCCGCCCATGAGCATGGCTACACGTTGTATTGCTTCTCGTCTATTCATAACTATTACATCATAAAATAATTAAAGATTCCCTTTTTTTAATTCATTTACAGCAAAATCTACTGCCCTAGCTGTAAATGCCATATAGGTAAGCGATGGATTCACACAGGAAGAAGAAGTCATAAAGGCCCCATCTGTCACAAAAACATTTTT
Organism: Sphingobacterium sp. UBA7631; assembly: GCF_002483935.1. Taxonomy (NCBI): domain Bacteria; kingdom Pseudomonadati; phylum Bacteroidota; class Sphingobacteriia; order Sphingobacteriales; family Sphingobacteriaceae; genus Sphingobacterium; species Sphingobacterium sp. UBA7631. Next base: position 207,946 of record NZ_DLIX01000010.1, on the reverse strand, counting down.
AGCATCCCATACTTGGTTAAATTTGTTTAATACCGAGGTTTTCGGATCATTTCCCATTCGTGCTGTTCCCATTTCATGAATTCCCTGTCCCATACTAAACCCGTTATCGTAGGTTGTTACGTCTTTGACACCGATAGATTCTAACATTTCCTTCATTTCATTGCTTGCATCAACCCTTATTTTCCGCTCGTTATCCTTAATCTCAGCGTCTATTGCCAATACGGGAAGTCCCCATTTATCTTTTACCGATGAATCCAATAGGACTTTATTTTCGTGATATGGGAGTATTTCACCAAACGCGCTGAAACCCACTCCCCAGCTGCCCGGCTCGGCGATAGCATCTTTCCAAGCGCCGCCCACGCTCTTATTATCGACCTTACCCGACCATTGTCCCCTCGAAGCCCCACCCTGATAGCCAAAACCACGGACGTAATCTCTCCTCTTGGTATCGCCGGCAATATTGGCAAATCGGGGCACATATAATCCATTGGCCCGTCGTCCAAAAATATATTTATCCTCAAATCCCTCTACTCTTCCCCCAGCCCCACTATTTAACATGTGATCCATTAGGTTATGTCCCAGTTCACCACTACTGCTTCCAAGCCCACCCTCCCATACATTGGTAGCGGAATTCATTAATACCCAGGTGGAATTTAACGTTGAAGCACATACAAAGACGATTTTAGCAAAATACTCATAGGTTTGATTCGTCTCCGCATCAACAATTTCTACTCCTTTAGCTTTCTGGGTATCACGATCGTAAATAATACTCTTTACAATTGAAAATGGCCGTAAGGTAAGGTTCCCTGTCTTCACTGCTGCAGGCAATGTTGCAGATTGTGTGCTAAAGTAAGCGCCGAAATTGCAACCCAACCAACATTTATTTTGGTATTGGCAATTAACACGGCCATGGTGGGGCACTGTTATGTTGGCTACCCGGCCAATTATAAAATGTCGTTTTCCCTGATAATGCGATTTTAAGCGTGCGGCAAGGTCTTTTTCCACGATATTCATGTCCATGGGTGGCATAAATTCACCATCAGGCAACACCGCTATACCGTCTCTATTACCCGAAATGCCGGCAAATTTTTCAACGTGACTATACCAAGGTGCTATTTCTTTATAACGTACGGGCCAGTCAATGCCATGTCCGTCTCTGCTATTTGCTTCAAAATCAACATCCGACCAACGATAACTCTGCCGTCCCCACATAAGCGAACGCCCGCCAACGTGATAACCCCGGAACCAATTAAAGGGTTTTATCTCCTTATACGGACTCTCTGTCTCATTAGTCCAAAAGTCGATGTTCCCTTCATTCATCCATTGATTTTTAATTCCAAAAGGTAGGTAGTGCTGGGCGCGATCCAATGGCACCCGGCCCCGATGCGGAAAATCCCATGGATCTTTATTGGGTGATGGGTAATCTTTGATATGCTCAATATTGCGTCCTCTTTCTAACATTATGGTTTTAAGTCCACGCTCTGTTAGCTCCTTGGCTGCCCAGCCACCTGTGATCCCAGACCCGATGACAATTGCATCATAAACATTATTTGCCATTTATTTATAATTGGTTTATTGGGTTATTACTCGAGGGGAAATTTCCCGCTCAAATCAAGTCTTCTCCACAATCAAGCGCCACACTGGTGCCTGATAGCTTTACTTGTTTAGACGAGACATTCTTATATCATTTGGAAAGCGTAAGAATGGATCGTCTAGACAAGTTTAAGGTTTTTTTTTGATTTTATTGCAACCGGTTGCAAATTTTTGTAATATTGTATTAAACAAGCAGGTAGCTTGGATAACCAAATTATAATAGTATAAACGACAGACGCAGCCATTTCTTTAAACGTATTGGAATATGGGTCTGTTTTGTACATAACGTAGTCTTTTTCTAAACGCAATACATATGACAACAATTATAGGCCCTGCCATCTTCCTCGCGCAGTTTATCGGTGATGAAGCGCCATTTAACTCCTTGGACTCTATCTGCCAGTGGGCTGCAGCACTTGGCTATAAGGGTATACAACTGCCCACCTTGGATGCCCGTTTTATCGATCTAGAAAAAGCAGCGCTCGATAAAAGCTATGCAATTGATCTAAAAGCGAAAGTACAGTCTTTCGGATTGGAAATTACCGAACTCTCAACCCATCTCCAAGGGCAATTAGTGGCTGTAAATCCAAGTTTCGATGATCTATTTGATGCATTTGCACCACAGCATTTACATGGTAATCCTCAAGCACGACAACAGTGGGCGATCCAGCAATTAAAATATGCCGTACGAGCTTCCCACAATCTCGGGCTTAAAGCGCTGGCGACCTTTAGTGGAGCCTTTCTATGGCCATTTATATACCCTTGGCCACAAAGACCCGCGAAGTTGATCGAAACAGGTTTTGCTGAGCTTGCAAAATTATGGTTACCCATTCTTGATGAATGTGACCTGTATGATGTCGACCTATGCTATGAATTACACCCTGGAGAAGATCTCCATGACGGTGCTACTTTTGACTTATTCCTCGAAAATGTAAATTATCACAAGCGGGCAAACATTCTCTATGATCCCTCCCATTTTGTCCTTCAATGTCTTGACTATCTTCAATTCATCGACATTTACCATAAACGAATTAAAATGTTCCATGTTAAAGATGCTGAATTCAATCCTTCTGGTCGTCAGGGCGTCTATGGTGGCTTCCAAAGCTGGCAGTCAAGAGCAGGTCGTTTTAGATCAATTGGTGATGGACAAGTGGATTTCAAATCCATATTTACCAAACTCACACAATATGATTATCAAGGCTGGGCAGTACTGGAATGGGAATGTGCATTCAAAAATGCTGAAGATGGTGCACGGGAAGGTGCGCTACATATTAAAGACTATATTATCCGTGTTACTGATAAGGCGTTCGATAATTTTGCTGCCGTCGAAACCAATGATAGCCTTAACCGCAACCTATTGGGTTTGTAAATACGAAAGATATCCTCATTAAAAAATCAACTTTATGCGCAATACAAAACTAAAAATGGGCATGATCGGCGGTGGAAAAAATGCATTTATAGGGGCTGTACATCGCATTGCTGCTGGAATTGACGGTCTGATTGAATTATGTTGCGGAGCACTGAGTGCTGATCCACTTGTCGCAAAAGAATCCGCTGCGCTTTTAGGACTTCCAGAGGAAAGGAGCTATGGAAGTTATCGGGAAATGATTGTCGAGGAAAGTAAACGTCCGGCGGATGATCGCATGAACTTTGTGAGTATCGTCACGCCCAATTTTGCTCATTTCGAACCAGCAATGATGGCGCTGGAACATGGCTTCCATGTCGTGCTTGAAAAGCCGATGACTCTGACAACAGAACAGGCCGAATTGCTCCAACAAAAAGTAGCGGAAACTGGACTAATACTCTGTGTCACATACACCTACTCTGCCTATCCGATGGTGAAACAAGCCCGTCATCTTGTCAAAGAGGGCCAATTAGGTTCGATTAGAAAAATTATGGTCGAGTATCCGCAGGGATGGCTAAGTAAGATGATCGAAAATAGTCCTTCTCTGGCCTTCTGGCGGACAGATCCGGAAAAGAGCGGAAAAAGTGGTTGTATGGGCGATATTGGGACACATGCTGCCCACCTAGCGGAATATATCTCCGGTTTAAAAATCACTAAAATGTGTGCCGATCTTCAAACATTTGTGACCGGAAGAAAACTTGAAGATGACGGCAACATATTACTTGGATTTGAGAATGGAGCCACCGGCGTACTATCGGCATCACAAGTTGCTGCAGGAGAAGAAAATGCGTTAAAAATTAGTGTATATGGTGAACTTGGGGGATTGGAATGGAACCAGCAGGATGCAAATACACTCATCTTTAAACAGCTCGATGCGCCAATCCAGCTATTTCGTGCAGGTCAGCAGTACCTTTCACCAATCGCCAAACATAACATTCGTCTACCGGCCGGTCACCCCGAAGGATATATCGAAGCATTTGCCAATATTTATAGAAATTTTGCAGCCACACTATTGGCATCAATGCAAGGTATAGAGCCGCGAGAAGAAGATACTGATTTTCCAACTGTAGCTGATGGTCTGCGTGGCATGAAGTTTCTAGAAACTGTAATTGCCTCGGGAAAATCCGAACAGAAATGGACCGATTTTATTCGTTAGATACATACTTACCATAAGTAGCCAATGTCATTTGCTCCCTGAACAAACGGCATTGGCTGCTCACTTTAATTTTTCTGCATTGACTGAGACATCTGTTTCAAATAGCCCTCATAGTTTGAATAAGGTTCCTTGATCCTGCTGTTTGTTTTCAGATAAAGAAATCCTTCCTGATTATCCAAAATGACATTAAAATGGTTCAGAATCTGATTTCCGAACAGGCTTGGTCTGCCATTGGGCTTGGCCGGATCAGCGGCATTCGTCACAATATCTTTAAACTCCACACCAGCTATTGAAGCATCCAAACGGATAATCTTACGGTTACTGATCATGGTAAGCGGCGTTAGATCGGTCCAATTATGATCTATACCGGTAAAATCTTCCCCTAACAGCATCGTACCATCACGACCTGTATCAAAAAGGAACCAAAAATCGTAGTCTTGTTGGTTATGTCTAAAAGCAGCTTTAAACTTGGGTCTGTTTTGCTCATAGTATACTGGAAGCTTTGTATACTTCTTTGCTTTAGTGGGGAGATCGCGATGAATTACCAATTCCATTTTATCATAATCGATTTCAATAATGTGATTTCGAAAGAAACTGTTGCCAATAATAAGATCTTCAAAAGGCTTCATATTACCGACCTCAGTCACTGACACGTTTTTCCAAACAATCGGCCCAATATGCAATTCATTGCCCAGACTTGTCCGCTCGTTATTAAGCCCGTCGGTATTCGCAACTGTCGTAAACGATGAAAATGATAAATCCAGCTGCTTTGCGTTATTTCTATTAACAACGCCAGTTCCAGCTCCTAAATCAAACTGTATTGTAACGTCTTTTTTGTTAATTGTACCGTTCAGGAAAATCCGTGAGCCAATAAGACGAAACGGTATCCGCATCGGAAATAAATTACTATTATCCATTGTGGGTAGATCCGGCGGTAATTGAGCGCTTATACGAACGTGACAAGAATCCGTTCCATTCAATAGTACTATGAAATCATACATCGACCCGGGTTTAGTCATCACAGTCAATTCCTCCTGATCTGTTTTAAAAACAACTGTACTTTCTTTTGTTGGAATATTTACGAAATAGACGTCGGGATCTGCCTTGGGATCTAATTTCCAGTCAACATGGCAATAGGCGCCATCTGTAATACCGGCTTTCTCAGATGAAGCTTTGATCAAAGGAATCTTAGCTTGCGGAAAGACGTTCGTCATCGTAAAAAAAGAAAGAATAATAGCAAAGGTAGCCAAGGCAATATGGCGTTTCTTCTTTTGATTGTCTGTTTTCATAATTTTGCATTTTTTTGAAGATCAAAGAAAAAAAATACCAGACGAAGAATACCCTTTTACAGCCCGACAATGTCCCGACAGCTAGCCGACAATTGTATAAAAGCACCTATAATATACTTATATCGGGCAAAATACGTGCATGCCCAGCTTTATTTAATCCAATCGCATTTCGCAGTATAATGATTATATTCATAAGTATCCAACATAACGGAATAAGCAATTTCACATTGCTTTTAATACCTACCCAATCGTTCAGTATAAAAATAATAAGCATCAGTAAAACAGCAATTAAAGTCGATACGATTTGAATTGAGATTAACTGGCGAACTTTATATGAATGCTGTTTTTTGAAGAGCATAATTGCGACAGGTACCAAAATATTTAATGGTGGCAATATAGAAAAGGGTAAGGAAGACAGGTTGATAATCTTGATCCATCTCAAGTTTTCTGACTCAAGAGGTATATCATACGCAGAAAACTCCGATTCCTCCACATTCAATGCCTGTGCAAGTGCGCGAAGGGTGTAACCCTTTGGCGACTGCCCCGCTTCAATCCGCTGAATTGTTCTTACTGAAATATTTGATTTTTGCGCTAGTTCCTCTTGTGTTAAATTGAGTTTCTCACGTAATGATTGTAATTTGTTCATAAACAATAGATCGATCTTACCATCAAATTTACAGAATTTGGTGGTAAGAATTCAGTAAATCTAATGTTTATGCTTTCTTGGGGATCGTAGTATCCTCTTCGGTAATCGTCTGCTCCTCTTGTGTTAACGGGGCCGGAGGTATTTCGGTTACATTACGCTCAATTTCCTGCGTTTCAACATGCACGGCATATTGCGAGGGTTCAATAGGGATGCCCATGACAGTGGCGTACTCCCTTGTATAGATCGCACCAAAATATAAAATAGCTGCTGTGTAGTAGACCCAAAGTAAGATCAACACAAATGAACCTGCCGCACCATAGGTATCTTGGGTTGCAGAATGCTCCAGATAGACTCCAATTAAATAACGTCCCAATACAAATAAAATTGACGTAAATAAGGCACCCGCCCGTACGGTCCGCCAGTGAATATTTACATCCGGAAGTGCTTTAAATATGACACTAAATAACAAGAATATAATTCCAAAAGACAATGCAAAGTTAATCCCATCCATTAACATTACGGTCACGTCCGGGAAATAATGCTGTAGCTGATCTGTCAACGCCAATATTACACCATTTACGATGAGTGTAACGACTAATAAAAAGCCCAATCCAATCACCAAAGACGAAGATAACAATCTATCCTGAATCAATTTTAACCAGCCTTTTTTCGGCTTTGCCCTTACGTGCCAAATTTTGTTAATCGAATTCTGTATATCCCCAAAAACCGTCGTTGCTCCTAAAACCAATGTAATGCTACTGATAAGCAACGCCAGGTTTGATTTTCCCGAAAGCTGCAAATTCTGAATAACTTCTTGAATCTGTTTTGCAGCATTGCTTCCCACCAAACCGCGGAGTTCCAGGAATACTTTCCCTTCAATCGCATCCTCACCATAAAAAATTCCAGCTAAGGCAATCATTAAAACCAATATAGGACCAATAGAGAAAACAGTATAATAAGATAATGAAGCACTATATTTCATCGAATCCTCATTCAAAAATCCAGCCACCGTACTCTTTAAAATTCGCCAATAGGTTTTCACCTTACTTCTACTTTTAGTTCGTTTATCCATGTTCTTGTACTTTGTACTCCAAAACAAACCATTGAGAAGCTAAGAATGTTTGTCGTTAACGCGTTTTAATGCGAGTAGTCTCCTATGGTTCCCTGGAGAACCAAGCGATTGTGGTCTGCAACTTTAAGGCTCAGCGTAATGTCTGACGCGATCGTTTTCAATAATAGAATCGGTGATATTTTAGCCTCATTTGGCCAATCCGCCAAATGAACTGCCACATGGGATAGTTCAACCGTCTTATTGTAAGCTACGTTAAGTTTATCAATATCCTTTGATGTGGACAGCAAACTAAATCCCTTATCTTGTTTTTGAAACCAGTGATAAAATAATTTATTGGGGAGGAATCTACTCATGTCGCTATCTCCACGCATGGCTATTCTTACATCCGGAACTTTCGTTTCGTACGGTGTTTTCTCTTCGATCGTTTCAAAATTTTCATCAACCGCATAATTTATAATGGTATCTGTTTGAATGACCTTATTTTTCAAAATTTCAATATCGACGTAATTTCCATCCAAATGTGTTATAATAGAATCGGCGGCTAAAGGGAGTTCACTAAGTAGTTGTTTTAGCTGATTTTTAAATTGACTATTGGGTATATTGATCCAAGCTTTACCAATGTATTTTGCGGAAGCGAGTTCTCTCACAAGATATTCCTTTGGAAAATTCCAATCTGTTGAGAAAAATTCGCCGGATACTTCGACATGGTCTCCTTTCAAATCAAGTTCGATAAAATTATCTGTTGAAATATTGCTATAACGCAGTGATTTTCCGGTCAACGTGCTTGGACGGTTGATAAATTGTTCTATGGTAACCCGGTCCTCTTTTGATTGAATTAGCTGAAGCATTTCTTCCTTCTTTGTATCAAGATCAAAGCCTAGACCTAGCAGCAGATCATCCCCTTTCCAGATAAAGGCGATTTTACTCGGTTGATGATAGGCATAGCTCACATCAGGGGCGAGATTACTTTCCACCGCACCAACCTGTAATACATCCTTTAGAAAGGTCAAAAATTGTTGTTTATTTTTTAGCTGAAAAAAAGAATAAAAGTTTTTTGGATGCGGTTCCAAAGCAAAAAGAAATACATTCGCTTTTATATCAATACCATTATCTTTGAGTTTACTTAGTTTTTTGCCAAAATCCTGTCCCTCTTTCGGCGCTGACTGCCATTTATTAAAAAACTGATTCAGCAGGATATCATCCAATGATATGGTCAACAAGGCCTTACTTTTTTTATGGACCAATGATTTATAGGATTCTTGCTGTCGTAGTATATATCCGCCCCAGGCGACAATCGCCAACAGTACGAGGACAGCTATCGTCCAAAGCATTATTTTTTTAATCATAACAATTGAATCAGTAATTTTTGGTAGTTTATCTCGTAAAGAACTATCTGACAGACCCCTCAACTAAGAAATTAGATTCCGCAGTATTGAGCTCCTTAAGAAAATCCTAGATTTGAAATTTTGTTCTGAAACCTATTCGATTTAAAATAGATCAATGAATCAAAGGCTGAAACAATACCTTCTCTGAAAAGAGCGTAAAAACTAGGTTTCAGCAATGCACTTGATACCTTCTATTTTAAAATCAATAATAGCAAAAGTATCAAATGCCTGGGGATCTTTTCATCCCTGAAATCAGGGAATTGGGGAGTCTAATTAGGCTTCCCGAATTAATCCGTATTCTATAGCCGATTTTACTGCCGCAGTAACACTTTTGGTTTGAAATTTTTCCATTAGATTTTTGCGATGGCTCTCTACCGTATGTGAACTGATAAACAATGAATCGGCAATTTGATTTGTTGTCATTCCTTGCGCCACGAAAGTAAGCACCTCTTTCTCGCGACGTGTCAATTTTGGCACCTGCTTAAGCCCCATTTCCACCTTCTTGTTCAGGATCGCCTGCGTTTTCTCACAGAGATACCTTTTGCCGACAAGAACAGCGGAAATGGCAGCAATTATTTCATCACCATTTGCATTTTTCTGTAGATAGGCATTGGCACCCTCATTTAAAATGCTGTTAATCACTGCAAATTCATTATGTACACTAAACGCAATAATTTTCAAATCCTTATTGCTTTCCTTTAGACCTTTAACCAAATCGATACCGTTAGCATCCGGCAGATTGATATCGAGCAGCAATACCAATGGCATATCAGCAGGAATACGATGGAACAGTTCAGTCGCGCTGGAATACATGCCCACAACTTCAAAATCTTCATGCGCATTTATAATGTTTTTCAATCCCTCAAGTAGCAAAGGGTGATCGTCTGTAATCGCTATTTTTATCATTTTTCCAAAAAGTTAAATCATAGGTAATTCCAATTCTATGGTTGTACCCGCTCCATTCTCCGACATAACCTTCATTTCCCCGTGTAGAAACGAAAGTCTTGACCGCACATTATGCATTCCCGCAGAGTGCTGCAAATCGACACTTTCCATATCAAAACCCTTGCCATCATCTTCAATAGTAATATGTAAACGTTTATTATGTGAAGAAAGCTGTATTAAAATGTTGGCCGCATTAGCATGTTTCAACGCGTTATTCACCAATTCTTGAATAATTCTGTACAAAGAAATTTCCTGTTCCGTGCTTAAGGTTGATTCAAATTGTAAAAATTCACATTCTACTTGACATGTCGATTGACTCATTCGGTTTGCATAGTCTCTTAAAGTTTCTTTCAAACCATATTTTACAATTAAATCTGGCATAAGATTATGTGCAAGCCGGCGAAGTTCATCTACAGCCCCGTCCAGCAAATCAATACTTCGATCGATTCCTTCTTTCATGGATTCCTGCTCCAATACATTTTTATTTATGGCTGATAATCCCAATTTGGTACTTGACAGCAAACCTCCTAATCCATCATGCAGGTCGCGAGCAAGACGGGTACGCTCTTTCTCTTCCCCCGCCAACATTGCAGTCAGGTTTTTAATGGCATGTTGTTGATTATTCTTTTCCATCTCCAGCTCATGCAAATGAACCTTCTGTTTCAAGGCCTTTGAACGTTGCCAATACGCATAAAACAGCAAAACAATCACAACCAAACAACTGACGAACAACCAAATATAAATTGAATTCATTCGTGATTTAAAGGCAATTTGCTTTTTTGACACGTCAAGTTCTTGCAAGCGCTGTTCATTTTCCAGTTGGCTTAATTGCAAATCCTGTTCCTTTTTATCCCGTTCAAGTTGGAGTACCTTGAGCTGTTGTGTTCGATTGAGTTCATTTAATTTCAAATTCTCCACCAGTTGACGTTGTCTATCGTTCAAGACTTTCATCAGCTTGATCTGCTGTTCCTTTTTCTCGCCTTCCAATCGAAGCCGCATTAACTTTTGGTTTTGCAATTCACGCTCATACTTTAGCTCAAGTTGCTTCGTCTTATCCAGTTTATCCGAATTAAATGCTTTTTCAAATACATCTATGTAACTTTTTTGATAATTGAAAGCTTCCTCATATTTACCCTCTTCAACACTTACTTCAGCCAGTCTGCTAAACAGGCTTAACCCGACTTGGTAATCATAATGGGGCTCTCTTTGAAGATTGTGCAGTGCCTGCTGCAGATATTTTTTTCCTTCCTCTCGATGTCCGACTTTGAAAGATTCATCAGCGAGGATACCGTAAGCAGGTATTGTAATGGCATATTGTCCCGTTTCAGCAGCAATATCTAAGGCCTGTTTCGCATATGATATTGCTTTTTTACCACCATTTTCTGGATAAAACTCATGGTACAGATTCGCTAAATTAACAGAAACGTAAGCTAAATCTGTTGGATTAACAAGATGTTTCTCGTTCTTTTCTACCAAATTATAAGCCTCAAGATAGTGTTGTTCAGCTTTCCTTAATAGATTTTGGTCTGCATTATTGGATCTATACTCCTCTTCAAATAGGTAACCAGCCTGCATGTAAGCGTCAAATAGGCTATTGACATTCTTTCCTTCCTTCGCCGTTTCCAGCAGAAGCGTGGTGTACTTTTCTTGAAAATCATAATTGCGTTGGTTTGCATAGATCGCTGTAAGCTCCTTATAAACGGCCAAATTTCGGGCGATATTTGCCTCAGTCGGTGGCGCCTTCTCTAAAAATGAAATTGCTTTATGGAATTGGGAAACAGCCTCATCCTCTTTATTCTGTCGTGTCATAACCCATCCATCACAATAATGCACATACCCCTTTATTCCATTATCGTTAACTATGGGGAGTACAGATTTAGCATGTTCTAAATAATAGCGTGATTTTTCAAATGCATGATCATTAAAACTGTTCATGGCAGCAATACAATTCAAATAGGCATAATATTGCTTGTCAGGATAATTTCTGGCCAACTGAATATTATCATTAAGCAATTGACTGGCCAGCGCTTTTTCATTACTAAAATATAGGGCTTGTGCATATTTACCCGTTAACACAAACCGTTCTTTACTTCCTAAAGGAAGACTGTAATACGACTTCTGCAAATCTTGCAGCTGTTCTTGCGCAACAATAGCATCGCAAAAGCACAATAAAACAAAGAATATTAGTACAGATTTCCAAAAAGTTCGAACATGCCCCATAAAATCAAATCTAGCGTCTAGCTATGTGAATTGGCCAAACATAGATAAAATTGCTCTTATACGCAATTCGTTGTCTCGAAAATAAATTAACTTCCCCCTGTTATTGACCTAATTAACCGAACCTTGCTGAGCAAAAAATTGTATCTTTGTAACAATGAAGTACATCTATCTTTTTCTTGCTATAGCCGCAGAGATATTTGCAACCACTTTCCTCAAGAAGTCTGCGGGTTTTACCCTTATAAAGCCTACCATTCTCTGTATTGTAGGCTATATTATTGCCTTCTATTTTTTAAGTATCACACTTAAATACCTGCCCGTCGGAATATCCTACGCAATTTGGTCTGGCGTTGGTATTGTAGCCATTACGCTTATTGGTATGTTCTTATTTAAACAGATTCCCGATACAGCAGCCATTATCGGTATGGTCTTGATTGTTGTTGGCGTCATTATTATCAATCTGTTTTCAAAAATGGGCGCACATTAGTTGATCTAAGATCAAAATTTGTATTTTTGTAACTTACATAAATAAAAGGATACGTGTCGTTAGAGAAACTAAAACTTAGCAAAAGATTGAATGCTACGATGACCGAACTCGGTTATCTTGCTCCAAAGGAAATTCAAAGTAGATGCATTTCCAGAATTCTTGGTGGACAGGATGTGATTGCCATCGCTCCAGAAGGTGCAGGCAAAACCACAACTTATGTCTTATCTACCTTGATGAAGTTGAAATTCACAACAGATGAAGCTCCGAAGTTTTTGATCTTGGCGCCTAATGAAGAACGTATCGACGAAATTGTTGAGAGATTCTATCAATTAAGCAAAAATAAAGATCTTCGCATCATTGGATTGCGGGCTTCAGGCAGCATGGAAGAAGAAATCGAAGAACTGGTTGATGGAAAAGACATTGTTGTAGCTACCCCAAATCGTGCAAGAGCTATCTATCTTAAATTGGCTTTGAATCTCAACCGTATTCAGACACTGATTATCGATGATGCTGAAGAGATTATCAAACAAGGAATGCAAAATACGGTAAGGGAATTAGCCGAAAGCTGCGGAAAAGTACAACATTTAGTTTTCAGTACTGTTGAACACCAAAAACTTTATGACATGATCGACAATTTCATGAATGAAAATTGTGCCTCGGTCGAAATAGATGAACTTGAGAATGACACTGTCGACACCCTAGATCTATTATTATATCATGTTCCTAATTTCACAACAAAGATCAATTTATTAAATCTTCTGTTGCAGGATAAAGAAGTATTTCAAAAAGTAGTCGTCTTTGTAAATTCGAAGCTTACTGCCCAAAAGTTGGCCAGCAGTTTGTTCAGTAGCAATAAAGAAGAAATTGCTATCCTCAATCCATTGTTCTATGATGATTTTGGCTATGAGACGATGGAAGATTTCAAGGAAAATAGTCAATCTCGTGTCCTAATAATTGCACGGGAAAATACGAACGATGTAGACCTTTCCGCTGTTTCATTCATTTTTCAATTTGAGTTACCAAATGAAAAGGAGGAATTCTTAAATCATCTTGTTAAAAATGACGAAAATGAAGAATCAGTCGTGTTGACTTTCACAACAGATCTGGAATTACCCATGGTTAAAAAAATAGAACAGGCTGTCGGTAAAAGAATGGATGTTTTGGAACTGCCTGAGGATCTTGTAATCTATAATCCCATCACCGACAAAAAGAAAAAGTCGAGCAAGGAGGAAGATAAAGAAGATCTTTCCCGAGGTGGCGCATTCCACCAAAAGAAAGAAAGCAATGCCAAGACTTTTAATTATGGCGGTGGCGAAAAGGCAAAAATGACCATGAAAATGAAAAAGAAATAAAAAAGGGAAGTTTTAAACTTCCCTTTTTTAAATAACAGCATACTGTTATCATTTTATCAACAAATCCCTTTCATACACAATTTCCCTTCGATGAGGTAAATTCGAAATACTGCTATGGTGAAGTCCTCGTTGACTGTAGTTTACTTGAGAATTTTCTTCAACAATTTAATATACGCATTTGCGATTCTTTCCATACCTTGATCATTTGGATGAGCGTAGTCAACGGTCGAATTCAGATCCAGATTAAGGTCTTGACTCGACAATAAGAAAAGCTGACGGATTCCTTTTGATTGTAATTTTTCAAAAGTCGCCTTCAGCACACGGCTACTTTGCTGGTATTCCGCATTTTTATCTTCATTAAAGACTTCGGCTATGCTCCCCGAACTATGCTGTGTCAAAATAATGGGTGTCGTCGGATGTTCTTTTCTTAAAAATGTCACCGCATTGACCAACAGTGAATCCAATTGCTTTTCTGTTAGCGACTTTGAAATAGCAAGATTAGGAATACAATCCAACACATAACAGGCAGCATCTACACTATTCATCACATTCAAAATCGGTTGTTCCAATCGTCCGTTACCAGAAAAGCATAAGTTGATCATTTCATGGTCAAACGCACGTCCCACTTGGTTGGTCCAAGCTAAGCCTGGGCGACTGGTACAGGCCCCCTGTCCAATCGAGGTCCCATACACAACAATAGGTTTGGCTGCTGTGGTATGGGTATACGTTAGTTTAGCGGTATTTGGCACACCAATCTTTAACCACTTAACCGTATTGTATAGCGGAAGATATAAGCGGTAATTAAATTTTCCATTGCGCCCTATATTCTTCCATGTATAAGAAATGGTATCCGAAAAATCATAATTGCCATAAGCCCATTTCCATTCCTTGTTTACAGTATCATAAGCATAAAGATCAAGCCCACTGACACCTGTTGTTGGCATATGGGGCATATTTAAACCGCCAGCCACTTGGTATTGAACCGTAATCTCAGGTGAAGTAGTTTGAAAGTCAATATAGAATCCCGCACTATTCTTCCCCAGTTCCCATACGGGTTTACGTACCTGGCTTTCCAGTTCATCCGGAAGTCTATTGAAGGCCGAAAGCTTCTGATTCTCCAGCCTACCTTCCACATGCTTATCTTCTAGTGGAGAAAACCAACTATAACTCTCCTGCGCTTTGATGGCAGAAAAAGACAACAACAAAAACGCTGTCAATGCAACTTTTGAGAACATACAATAATTTAGCTTTAAGTTTGGTGTAATTGATTATAAAAAAGGAGCCTATTGGCTCCTTTCTATTGCGATTTATTTATTATACTATAAAATAGCTTGTCTAACTCGGACCAGTTTTTCCATCAAGCCTTCAAGTAAATCCAAATGTAACATATTGGCGCCATCAGACTTCGCATTTGCCGGATCAGGATGTGTTTCTATAAACAGGCCGTCGGCTCCCACCGCTATTGCAGCTTTGGCTATTGTTTCAATTAATGCTGGTTTCCCTCCTGTTACGCCAGAAGTTTGATTCGGTTGTTGTAAGGAATGTGTACAGTCCATTATCGTGGGCACGTTAAAAGAACGCATTTCGGGAATCCCGCGATAATCTACAATGAGATCCTGATAGCCGAACGTATTACCGCGATCAGTTAAAAAAACCTTCTCATTTCCAGATTCCACGATCTTATCCACTGCAAATTTCATAGATCCAGCACTCAAAAACTGACCTTTCTTTACATTGACCACCTTGTTCGTTTTTGCTGCTGCAACTAATAAATCAGTCTGTCTGCACAAAAATGCTGGAATTTGAAGAACGTCAACGTATGCGGCTGCCATTTCCGCCTCATGGCTCTCATGGATATCCGTCACCGTCGGTACACCAAAAGTTTTCCCAACTTTCTCTAAAATCTTCAACGCTTTCTCATCACCTATTCCCATAAATGAATCTAGGCGCGATCTATTGGCCTTGCGGTAGGATCCCTTGAAAATGTACGGAATATTTAGTTTATCTGTAATTGTAACAATCTTTTCAGCAATACGCAAAGCGATTTCTTCTCCTTCAATTGCACATGGCCCCGCCATTAAAAAGAAATTCTGCGATGTCCCATTCTTGATTTCGGGAATGTATTTGTTAATCATATAATTATAAAAAATTAATTGCCGAGTTCTGATAAAAATTTGATTCGCATCAATTGGAGATCCTCATAGCTATAATCATCTCCACCTAATTCTTTAAGCGCATCATTAATTGAATCAGTCTCTGCTGTCTTAAAATAGTCATATACCTCATCTTGACGATCCTCATCTATGACCTCATCAATAAAGTAATTGATATTGATTTTCGTTCCTGCGTTTACGATCGTCTCAATTTCTTTCAATATTTCTTCATAAGTTATCCCCTTAGCTGAGGCAATATCATCCAAGGCAATTTTACGATCAATATTTTGAATAATAGATACCTTTAATGCCGATTTATTAGCTGTACTTTTAATGACAAGATCTACAGGTCTGTCGATTTCGTTTTCCTCAACGTAGTCTTTAATCAAGGCAATAAACGGTGCGCCAAATTTAATCGCTTTCCCATTCCCTACTCCCTGAATCTGTTTTAATTCATCGATGGCAATTGGATAATGTGTACACATTTCCTCCAGCGAAGGATCTTGAAAGATAACAAACGGCGGCAGGGACTTGCCCTTTGCAATTTTCTTACGTAAATCTTTAAGCATACCCAACAAGACGGTATCTAAGGCTCCTGTGCCGTGGCCAGTATCTTCCGAATTTGCGGTATCTCCCCCTTCAATTGGACGGTTCAGCACAAATTTTAGCTGATAAGGATTATCCAAATAATGGCGGCCAATAGCTGTCAATTTTAAAAGGCCATAATGATCAATATCTTTTTCGATAAAGTTATCAAGCACAGCCTGCCTCAGCAAGGATTTCCAATAGATAACACCTTTATCTTTGCCCTTTCCGAAAAGACGATGTTCGTCATGTTTATAAGCGGATACAGGTTGGTTATTCTGACCGATCATAACATTCATCACGTGGTGATCATCAAATTTTTCACCCTGCTCCTGAATAAAGCCCAATACATCTTTTAATGCATCTTCGGCCTCAAAATATTCTTTTTCCGAACGGCAGTTATCGCACATATTATTACAGCCCTGCTCGTCAAAATTTTCTCCAAAATAATGAAGGATCTGTTTACGACGACATACTGCAGACTCCGAATAATCAATAACTTCTTTTAAAATCTGTGTACCAATCTCACGTTCGGCCACAGGTTTATCTTTCATGAACTTGGTCAGCTTTTCGACATCTTTTTCCGAATAAAAAGCCAAGCAATAACCATCGCCCCCATCACGTCCCGCACGTCCAGTTTCCTGATAGTATCCCTCCATGGATTTAGGAATATCATGGTGAATCACGTAGCGAACATCAGGTTTGTCTATTCCCATACCAAAAGCAATTGTAGCCACAATTACTTCGACGTCCTCCATCAAAAATTTATCCTGTGTATCAGCTCTTGTTTTGGCGTCTAAACCCGCGTGGTAAGGTAAAGCTTTGATGCCATTTAGGTTCAATACCTCACTGATTTCTTCTACCTTTTTACGGCTCAAACAATACACAATGCCCGTCTTACCCGATTTGGTTTTGATAAAACGAACAATTTCTTTTACGACATCCTTTTTAGGTCTTACCTCGTAATATAAATTGCTACGATTAAATGAAGACTTAAATAAAACAGCATCAGTCATCTGCAAATTTTTACGAATGTCGGACTGAACTTTAGGCGTTGCTGTCGCAGTAAGCGCAATAATGGGAATATCAGCCCCTATTTCATTAATGACCTGGCGTATTTTACGATATTCTGGTCTAAAATCGTGTCCCCATTCGGAAATACAGTGTGCTTCGTCAACCGCCACAAACGACACGGTGATTTGGTGTAAGAATTCCAAATTATCTTGCTTCGCCAGAGATTCTGGAGCGACATACAGCAATTTGGTCTTCCCGGCGATTACATCATCCTTAACCTTCGTAATTTCGCTCTTATTCAATGACGAATTTAAAAAATGAGCGATACTATCTTCGCCACCGAATGCACGAAGCTGATCTACTTGGTTTTTCATTAAAGCAATCAACGGCGAAATAACAATTGCAGTCCCCTCACTCATGAGTGCAGGAAGTTGATAGCAAATTGATTTCCCCCCTCCGGTCGGCATAATTACAAACGTGTCTCTCCGTTGAAGAATACTGGTTATAATTGCCTCTTGATCCCCCTTAAAAGTATCAAAACCAAAAAAATCTTGTAAATTGTCGAAAACTGATTTTTCTATTTCCATTGCGCCTTGGGCAAAAATAAGATAGATAAATGAAGAAATAATCTTGAAAAATAATCTATTTTTGCAATCTATTCTAATACATAAAAGTAAGAGTATTTTTTGTGAAAAACAACTACGAAATAAAAAATATAGCTATTCAAGCTATTCAAGAAGAAGCCAAGGCAGTAGCTGCTTTAGCTCAATATATTGATGATGATTTTGTTACCGTTGTCGATCGTATTCTTAATCTGCAGGGCCGAGTTATTGTAACCGGGATTGGTAAAAGTGCTATTATCGCTCAAAAAATAGTTGCAACACTAAATTCGACAGGCACACCATCGATCTTTATGCATGCAGCTGATGCCATTCATGGAGATCTTGGTATCATCCAACAAAATGATTTAATTATTGCCATCTCCAAAAGTGGAAATACACCTGAGATTAAAGTACTTGTTCCCTTTTTAAAACAGACAAAGAATACGTTGGTTGCTTTGGTTGGAAATACAGATTCCTACCTCGCTAAAAATGCAGACTATATTTTAAATACTACTGTTGAGAAAGAAGCTTGTCCTAACAACCTTGCACCAACTTCAAGTACAACTGCTCAGTTAGCAATGGGTGATGCCCTTGCCGTCGTATTACAAGAGTGCCGCGATTTTACGGATCAAGATTTTGCAAAATACCATCCAGGGGGAGCATTAGGCAAAAAACTCTACTTAAGAGTCGGCGATCTATCCGATCAGAACGGCAAACCCAGTGTCAAACAACAAGCTACTGTAAGTGATATTATCATCACCATAACACAGTTTAGACTGGGCGCTGTCGCCGTGTTGGATGATAACCATATACTCGGTATCATTACAGATGGTGATATCCGTCGTATGCTGGAGAAACACACGGATTTAGCGACAATTACTGCCGCCGATATCATGGGAAAATCTCCGAAAATTATCGATAAAAATGAATTGGCCGCCAATGCGCTCCATATTATGCGTGAAAATAACATTACGCAACTATTAGTTTCCGACAAAGGGAATTACGCGGGTGTCATCCACATACAGGACCTATTGAAAGAAGGCATAATATAACTGTAATAAAGTTGTTAGATCTACAATAAATCGGGAATAAATATTAAATTTGGCATATCAGTTGTACTATTTTAATCGTAAAGTAATATTTTAGAAGCATGAAAAAGTATATAACAATCTTAGCAGTGATCATTTCCTTTATTGGTTTTTCTTCGATGCAAACAGGACAAGGGGAATTTAAATTCGAAAAAGAGACACATGATTTTGGCAAAATTCCGGCCGGTACACCCGTTTCGTATAATTTTAAGTTTTCAAACACAGGCAGTGAGCCAATTATCATTTCCAATGTTGTACCAACCTGCGGATGTTCTGTAGCGGAATTTACGAAAACGCCAATTAAACCAGGCGACAGTGGTACGATTAAAGTGACTTACAATGCCGCAGCAAAAGCGCCCTTCACAAAGAGCTTCACGGTGCAGTCCAATACTAAGACTCCTGTAAAAACGCTATACATTAAGGGTATTGTAGAATAACAATTCCCGTAGATAAAACGAAAAAAGCCACATGATGATGTGGCTTTTTTCGTTTTATTTTGGTTAGCTTTGCACTACTAATTTTAAAAAAACTATAATGCCAGTAATATCAGAAAAAGGGCTGAATATGCCTGCGTCGCCTATTAGAAAGTTGACGCCATATGCTGATCAAGCAAAAAAAGAAGGTAAAAAGATATATCACCTCAATATCGGACAACCTGATATCCAAACACCTGAAGTGATGCTTAATGCGTTGAAAAATATACAGTTCAAAGTGTGGGCCTACACACCTTCTGAAGGTACAGCCTCTTACCGAAACAAGTTAGCAGAATATTATAATAAGCTAAATTATAATATCGAGCCGACAGATATATTAGTAACAAATGGTGGTTCGGAAGCGATTATGATCGCTATGCAAGCCTGTTTGAATGAAGGAGAAGAGATCATCATTCCAGAGCCATTTTATGCGAATTACAATGGTTTTGCTTGTTCCTCCGATGTGGTAATCAAACCAATCATGTCCTATATTGAAAGTGGATTTGCATTACCTTCTATAGCCGAATTTGAAAAGGTAATTACCGCTAAAACCAAAGCAATCTGCATCTGTAACCCAAATAACCCTACGGGTTATCTTTATTCCAGAGAAGAACTCGAAGCTCTTCGTGAACTTTGTCTAAAATATGATCTTTACCTTTTCTCAGATGAGGCCTATCGTGAGTTTTGTTACGATGGCAGAGCGTTTATCTCACCAATGCATTTAGAAGGTCTCGAAAATAATGTCGTTATTTTTGATACAGTATCAAAACGTTACTCCGCTTGTGGTGCGCGTATTGGCTGTATCATTACCAAAAATAAAGAACTATATCAGACAGCACTGAAATTTGCACAAGCGCGCTTAAGTCCATCCTTAGAAGGACAAATAGCGGGTGAAGCTGCTGTTGATACACCAGACAGTTACTTCGAGGCGGTATCCAAAGAATATACAGCAAGAAGAGATACCCTCGTAAAAGGACTCAATGCCATTGAAGGAGTTTACTCTCCTAACCCGGGTGGCGCATTTTACGTCGTCGCCAAATTACCCATTGACAATGCAGATAAATTCTGTCAATGGATGTTGGAAGAGTTCTCTTACAATAACGAAACAGTTATGATGGCTCCAGCTACGGGCTTTTATAGTACGGAGGGTGCTGGAGTAAATGAAGTTCGCCTGGCCTATGTACTGAATCAGGATGATCTTAAAAGCGCTTTAGTTTGCCTGGAGAAAGCACTCCAAGTGTATCCGGGACGCACAAATTAGCAATAAAATAACAGCACTTATGAAAGGCGGGACATGCGTGTTCCGCCTTTTTCTTTTCCATCGTTGCTTATCATACCCCCTATTCTATTACCCTTTATTAAAAAAAAACAAAACAAAGTTTTGAAGCATCTTGTTCTTATAATAGTAACAAAAGCGATTTCATATGGATAAATTGAAGAAATTCCAATTAATGGAAAAAATAGCAAGAGAATTAGAAGATGTCAGAAATAGCCAACAAGCTGTGTTGGAAAAAATAGGCAAAATCGAGGTTGATAACATTGAACTCGGCGATAAAAATATCGAAAAAACAATTCCCGATATCTATCAGCGTACAGCAGATAATTCAGATGCTATTAAAGCTCTTCTAGAATCTTTTCAAGATGAGACAGCAGAGTTTGGAGAAAAAAACAATATTGGAAAATTACTGGAACAACAACAAATTAACAGTATAAAATAATGATATTGCAAACACAAAGAAGGCCGATTAAATAATCGGCCTTCTTTGTGTTTTATGATTGGGCTTTTGCAGCCTTAGCTTTTAAATACTCTTCTTCAACAAAATGGAGCTGTTGTTCTGGTGTCAAATTAGAATTATCCAAAACAATCGCATCTTCCGCTTGTCGTAATGGACTCTCCGCACGGGTACTGTCGATACGGTCACGGGTTGCAAGATTTTCCACGACTTCTTCCAGCGTCACATCCTCCCCTTTTTCCGTCAACTCCAGATAACGTCGCGCAGCACGTACTTTAGGATCTGCTGTCATAAAAATCTTCAGATCAGCATCTGGAAAAACAGTAGTACCGATATCACGGCCATCCATAATAATATTTCGTCTACTACCCAATTTTTGCTGCTGGGCAACCATAGCAACCCGGACAGCTTTAATTGCACTCACATCACTGACTTTATCAGAAATATACATCTGACGGATCTCTTCCGAAATATCCTCATCATTTAGATGGATCTCCGTCTTTATTGCATTTGGGATAAAATCAATATGGATATCTTTTAGTGCGCTTTCGATCGCTTCTTGATCATCCAGCGCTATTTTATGCCGGATAAAATAGAGTGTGACGGCCCTATACATGGCTCCACTATCAATAAAGGCAAACTTCAGTTTTTTTGCCAAAGCTTTTGCCAGTGTACTCTTACCGCAGGATGAAAAACCATCTATGGCAATAATAAAATTGTGACGTCCACTCATTATTCGTTTCCTCCTATGATTACACCTGGGCGATTGACCAAAGGAACCTTAGTCAGGTTACCATCCACAATGCTTTCAGGTAAAAAGATATATTTTTTATCGTAAATAATGTTATCAATATAAAAACTCAACCAATATTCATTTGTAAGCCCGAATACCTGTTCATCAATCGCTTCAACACGATCGAAAGATTTAGCTTCTATATTACCAATAAAATGACGCAAAGTCGTTGTTGTTACTTGTCGGCCATCCTTTTCGCCATAACCTTTTGAGCTAATCAGCACGTTCTGAATAGCAATGTTTTTGTCGTTGATAACATAGACAGTCCAGTTTTTTGTCTCCACCGTCTCACCTTCCAAAACAACGGCGATCATAATGTCTTTGACAATATTTTCAGGCAAATCTGCTTTCATCCTTATTTAGACTTTGTAGTTTTTTTAGCTGGAGCCTTCTTAGCGGTAGTCTTTTTTGCTACAGTTTTCTTTTCTGTTGTTTTTGTTTTAGTTGCTTTTCCTTTTGGCGCATCCGCCTCAGCCCATTTTAACACATCTTCATAGGTAATTTTTTCAATTTCCGTTCCCTTAGGAATCTTCAGATTCTGCTTGCCAAAACGAATAAATGGCCCCCAGCGTCCCTGTTCAATCTGAGCATCCGGATTTTCATCAAAAACCCGAATCACTTTTTCGATATCTTTCTGACGTTTGTCTTTGATAATCTGTATCGCCTCTTCTTCTGTCACATCCAATGGGTCAACACCTTTTGGTAGTGAGTAAAACGCCGAATTGTGACGGATATAAGGTCCAAATCGCCCAACAGCAACCGTCATTTCCTTATCTTCAAATAAACCAACTTTTTTCGGTAATTTGAACAATTCCATGGCATCCTCAAAAGTAATGGTTTCGATCATCTGTCCCTTTCTCAAGGAAGCAAAACGAGGTTTCTCTTCATCGTCAGGAGAACCAATCTGTACCAATGGGCCGAACTTACCAATGCGAACCGAAACAGGCTTACCGGAAACCGGATCGACACCGAGCTCACGCTCATTATTCGCACGATCTGCATTGACTAAAGTATCTTCTACCTCAGAATGAAAAGGCCCATAGAAATCATGCAGCATTTTTGTCCATTCGGTCAGTCCATGCGCAATATCATCAAATTCTTTTTCTACGTTGGCCGTAAAATGAAAATCCACAATACCGTTGAAGTGTTCAACCAAAAAGTCATTCACGACAACACCGATATCTGTTGGAAACATTTTTCCTTTTTCGGCACCAGTGATTTCGGTTTTTGTTACCGCTGTTAATTCGGCATCCTTTAATGTCAGTACACGGTAATCGCGCGATTTACCTTCACGCTCTTCCTTTATGACATACCCGCGGTTTTGAATCGTTGAAATCGTAGGGGCGTAGGTTGAAGGACGGCCAATTCCCAATTCCTCTAATTTTTTCACCAAAGCAGCTTCCGTATAACGTGCTGGAGGTCGTGTAAAACGCTCCGTCGCCGACATGTTTTTCAACGTTAATGGCATACCAACAGCTAATGGTGGAAGAATAGCATTGTCACTATCTTCGTCCATCGCGTTGTCTTGATCGTCATCCAAGGATTCCATGTAAACTTTCAAGAATCCATCAAATTTCATCACCTCTCCTGAAGCATTCAAATCTTCAGTACGAGTTGATATGTCGATTTTTGCCAATGTACGTTCAAACTCCGCTTCACTCATTTGAGAAGCAATTGCTCTTTTCCAAATAAGCTCGTATAATCTTTTTTCGGATGCATCGCCATCGATGGTGTGCTCAGAGAAATAAGTAGGACGAATAGCTTCGTGCGCCTCTTGTGCACCCGATGTCTTTGTTTTATATTTTCTGACTTTATGGTACTGGTTACCATAAGCCGATTTGATTTCCTTTTCAGCAGCCTCAATCGCCGTATCACTCAAATTAACAGAATCGGTACGCATATAGGTAATTCGTCCTGATTCATACAGCCTTTGAGCCACCTGCATGGTGCGGGCAACCGAAAATCCAAGTTTCCGGCTAGCTTCCTGCTGTAATGTTGATGTTGTAAATGGCGCTGCTGGTGAACGCTTCGCAGGTTTTGTTTCGAGATTTTTTACAGAAAAAAGCGCTGCTTTACAATCCTCCAAAAATTTGGTCGCCTCTGCCTCTGTCGCAAAACGCTGCGGAAGCTCGGCTTTAAAACTATCCTTAACTTTTCCCGTATGAAAAAAAGCAACGATCTTAAAAGCCGCTTCGGGTTCAAATTTATTGATTTCACGCTCACGATCTACAATCAGACGAACCGCAACTGACTGCACGCGTCCGGCAGATAAAGAAGGTTTCACCTTTTTCCATAGAACCGGAGACAATTCAAATCCGACTAATCGATCTAACACCCTTCGCGCTTGTTGTGCATTTACGAGGTTATAATCTATTTTACGCGGGTTGTCAATAGCCTTCAAAATAGCTGGCTTTGTAATCTCATGAAACACAATTCTTTTTGTGCTTTCATCTTTTAATCCCAAAGTCTCAAATAAATGCCATGAAATAGCCTCTCCTTCGCGGTCCTCATCGGACGCTAACCAAACGGTTTCTGCAGCTTTAGCCAATTTCTTCAGTTCACTTACAACCGCCTTTTTGTCGGATGGAACTTCATACTTTTGTTCAAAATTCTTTTCGGTATCAATTGCATCATCGGTTTTCACCAAGTCGCGAATATGTCCATAACTTGACTTGACCAAAAAATCCTTTCCTAAATACCCTTCTATCGTTTTCGCTTTCGCCGGAGACTCAACTATCAATAAATTTTTCGCCATCTAATTTGAGATTTGTGCAAATAAAGGGAATTCTGAAAGGAATGACAATAATTTCTTACAAAAAAGACAAAAAAAATAGATTTCATGTCGACAATTAAGAAATTTATCCTACAATCAAGAAGCAGGTAACGAGCTCATGGTTGGCATAGAAACGCTGTCAGATCAAGGTAATTTGCCCATCGAACTACTTTGTGCCCCTCAATTTCAAACCAAAACAAATTCATTTAACTTTATTCGGTTTCGAATTCACCTTCATAAAGTTGCAAAATCAAGTATTCGAAACAGTTAAAATACGTAAAAGCAAAATATATATGTATATTCGCTTATTCAAAAGGGCAATATATAACAACTCCGCTATTTTGTTTAAATATTTTAATAATGAAAAGAAGTCTTCTCAGAATTGCCTTTTGGGGCACGTTATTACCATTTGCATCTTGTTCAGTTATGAAAGATTCAGCAAAATCAACTTCAGACAATTTCCCTAAACTTAGCTTGGAAGCGCATCGTGGTGGCCGCGGCCTATACCCTGAAGAATCTATCGCTGCCATGAAAAATGCAATAGATTTTGCAAAGGTGACCACACTGGAAATGGATTGTCATATTACCAAAGACCGTAAGGTTGTTGTCTTTCACGACGATTACCTTAACCCGAAGTTTGTATTGAAACCCAATGGCACCGAAATTTCTGACAAGGACAAACCGTTGAGAATTTACGATATGCTTTATAAAGATCTGGTTAAGTACGATATCGGATCGAAATTTTACAAAGAGTTTCCTGAACAAAAAAAACAGGTTACACGTATAGCAAAACTAGCAGACCTTATTGATAGTACTGAAGCCTACGCAAATCTAAAAAGGAAAGCGCCGATGTTTTACAATATCGAAGTGAAAAGTAAGGAAGATAAAGATGGTATTTTCCATCCAAGGGTTGAAGAATTTGTGGATCTTATGGTACAGGTAATCACCGATAAAAAAATTGCTGCGCGAACCGTTATTCAATCGTTTGATAGCAGAGCCATTAACTATCTGCACAAAGCATATCCTCAAATCAAAGTTTCTTATCTTATTGATGCAAACCATACAAAAAGTATTGAGCAAACAATTGCAGCTTTGGGTTTTACGCCTTTTATTATAAGTCCGCATCATAAAATAGTAACAAGCGATTATGTCAAGCAGTGTCACAAAGCTGGTATCAAGGTCATTCCTTGGACAGTCAATACGAAAGAAGAAATCGAGCAACTAAAAGCCGTGAAAGTTGATGGCATTATTAGCGATTACCCCAATTTGTTTTAACAAATACTTCGCATGGTTCGCTTAGAATAAAAATATCAGTTTCAGTGTGTCTCAATGCCAGAGAAACCATGTACAGCCAAAGCAAAGTAGTCCCTTGATCGTCCTAAACTACTTTGCTTTGGCTTTGTTTTTTAATGCTTTGTCAATATATTCCCGCCCCTTCTGGACCAAAAATTCAGAGCGGTGATAATCCCAAAGGTTACAGATATTATAGGGAATGTCCACCACCACATCGGGCCGGTATAAATCAACAATCATACGGCTCATTTTCCTGCGCATCACATAGTATGACGCTTGGAGTATATCCAACGAATTCGAAGTCCTTGTATCCAGTTTTTTGATAACAGAATATTGTTTATCCGGTTTAGATTCCAGATTAACCGCTATGATTAGGTTCTCTTTCCTGGTGACATGATTTATAGGCAATGGATTGAGTACCCCGCCATCAACATAGACATGATTGTCGTCTTCTACAGCTGTAAACACCGCGGGAATGGCAATCGACGCCCGAATGGCATCATACATACTTCCAAAGTCCAGCACAACCTCCTTTTCGTAGTTTAGATCTGTCGCAACGGCTTTAAACAAAATAGGGAAAGTCTCAATATTAGCATCCGGAATCACAGATTTCAAGGCGTTAAACACCTTGATCCCCTTCATCATCCCCAGTCCCTTCCAGCTAAAATCCATCATATTAAAGACCGATTTCTTCGTCAGGCGCTGCATCCATTCTTCCAGAACATCCATCTTCCCCTGTGCATAGATACCACCGACAAGCGCTCCTATTGAACAACCTACCACCTCATCGATTTCGTAGCCCAGCTCTTCAAGACGTCGAATAATACCAATATGCACCAGGCCTCTTGCACCACCCCCGCCCAGAACAAGGGTAACTTTACGATTTAAAAAAGCTTTCTCCACCATAGTTATACAAATACTTGAAACACTTGTTTACATCCATGCAACAATGTAAACAGATAATCATCGTTATTATATGTATTTTTGATTACAATATACGCAGTAAAAAAAGAAATATGAAAATAGAAATTTGGTCGGACATCATTTGTCCTTTTTGTTATATTGGTCTGACAAAGCTTGAACTAGCTCTTCAGGAGTCCACAAGTAAGCCATCCGCTAA
This sequence comes from Sphingobacterium sp. UBA7631, assembly GCF_002483935.1. Classification (NCBI taxonomy): domain Bacteria; kingdom Pseudomonadati; phylum Bacteroidota; class Sphingobacteriia; order Sphingobacteriales; family Sphingobacteriaceae; genus Sphingobacterium; species Sphingobacterium sp. UBA7631. The sequence continues at coordinate 180,775 of NZ_DLIX01000010.1, read as the reverse complement.
AATCATCTGGAAATCGTATCAGCTTAACCCTGATTATCCCGAAGATGCTCCAGCAATGCCAACCTACGATTACCTCGTTCAAACGAAAGGCATGAGTATGGACGATGTCGTTGCGATGACCTCACAGCTCAGTGCACAAGGAAAAGAGCTGGGTATTGATCTGAACTTTGAAAAAGCAATCGTTGTAAATACAAAAAAAGCACATCGTCTGATCCATTTTGCCCAAACGCAACAAAAAGGCACTCAGATCAAGAAAGCCTTATTTAAAGCTCATTTTACGGATGGTCTTGATGTAAATAACAACGAGGTGCTCAGCACGATTGCTGCGCAAGAGCATCTTTCCGCTCAGGAGGTAAAAAACTTATTGGAATCTGATGAATATGCTTATGATGTTGCACAGGATATTCAAGAAGGTGTCAGCTTAGGACTCCGAGGTGTCCCTTTCTTTGTATTTGACAGAAAATATGCTATCCCCGGAGCACAGCCCATGGAAGTCTTTCACAACACCATAAATGAATGCTTGGCCAGTCAGCCAACACCGCTTGAACGCAGAGGCGAAGAAGGCCCTTCATGTGATCCTGAAACAGGAAAATGTGAATAAAGAAAGGAAAAATTATTGTTTAATTTTACTATTTTCGCAAGCTTATAACGACAAACAAATTTGGTATAAATGCAGTTAACCAAACTAGAAATTAAAGGATTTAAAAGTTTCGGAGACAAGATCACGATCAACTTCAATGATGGTGTCACAGCGATTGTTGGCCCCAATGGATGTGGGAAGTCCAATGTGGTCGACGCCATACGCTGGGTGCTGGGAGAGCAGAGCACAAAGATGCTTCGCTCCGATAAGATGGAAAATATTATCTTCAATGGAACGAAAAATAGAAAACCGGCAAACCTTGCAGAGGTCTCGCTGACCTTCAATAACAACAATAATATTTTGCCAACGGAATTCTCGACAGTAACCGTCACGCGGAAGCTGTTTCGCAACGGCGATAGTGAATATCGATTGAATGATGTCAAATGTCGTTTAAAAGATATCACAGATCTGTTCCTGGATACCGGAGTTGGTGCGGACAGCTATTCGATCATCGAATTGAAAATGATTGATGAAATTATCAATAATAAAGATAATTCACGTCGCAACCTCTTCGAAGAAGCATCTGGAATCTCTAAGTATAAAGTTCGTAAAAAACAGACTTTGGCAAAGCTGAGAGATACTGAGGCCGATCTTAGCCGTGTAGATGACTTGCTTTACGAAATCACAAAGAACCTCAAATCATTAGAAAATCAAGCTAAAAAAGCTGAAAAATATACCTCACTTAAAGCAGAATACCGCCAAAGCAGTATAGATTTGGCTTATTATAAAATAGCAGATTTCTCGACTGAATTGGAAAGACTTCAAACACAAGAATCCAAGGTTCAGAAAGATGCTGCCAATGCACATCAAAATATCCTGAATGCGGAAACTGAACTCCAATCACTCCGCCAGACAAATTTGGAACAGGAAAAAAACCTTTCGGTACAGCAAAAAACAACGCAGGAATTTGTCAATAAAATCCGAGGTTATGAATCGGAAAAGAAGATCAAAAACGAAAAGGTCAAAAATCTTCAAGATAAAGAGAACCGGTTGAACCTCGATATCAACAGCGATAAACAACAGCTTAATCATGTACTCTACACCATCAAACGACTGAATGAAGAATTGTTTGATGAACAAAATAAACTCGATTCGTTAAAAACGAATCTTGAATCGGATAAATCCGAAGTCGACGAACTGAGGGGACAGCAACAATCGGCAAAGGGAAAGCTTGATCTTTTTAATAAGAGTAATGCTGAATTACAGGCAAAAATCTACAAATTAGAAAAAGATCTTGCCGTATTTACCATTCAGAAAGAAGCCCTCCTCCAAGAATCTGTTCGCAATAGTGTAGATACAGAAGCAAAAGAAGCCGAATTGCAGCAGTTTAATTCTGCTGTTACTGAACTGGAAGGCCGTGTGGAAGCACAGCAGTTACAGTATGACTCAGCAAACCAGCTGGAAGAAGAGCTCCAAAGACAGATCAGTCAGTGCCAGGCAAACCTAGAAGAACTTAAGGCCCAGCTTGCCAAAGACCTCCGTCTGGTAGATGCCAAACAAAACGAATACAACCTCACGAAATCTCTTGTTGATAATTTAGAAGGTTTCCCCGATTCCATTCGGTTCCTCAAGAAAAATGCAGGATGGAAAAAGCAACCTCCGCTCCTATCAGATGTCCTTTTCTGTCAGGAAGATTATCGCGTGGCTATTGAGAACTATCTAGAGCCTATAATGAATCACTATGTTGTCGAAACACAACAAGATGCTGTTCAAGCAATTCAGCTATTGAGCGATGCCGCAAAAGGAAGAGCTAATTTCTTTGTTTTAGATGCCATAACACACTCGCCAAACGCTGCCCCTGCACCAAATGACAATTTGATGTCTGCGTTGGATGTGATTACAGTAGACGAAAAGTACAAGGCTTTATGTACGATGCTGCTCCAGCAGGTCTTTATTCTTAAACATGACAATGAAAAAGAACTGGATGAAAAGCTACCTGCTCTGGGACAGGTGATTCTGCAAAAAAATGGACGTTATTCGAAACATCATTTGGGTCTTTCTGGTGGTTCCGTGGGATTATTTGAGGGCAAACGTATCGGAAGAGCGAAAAACCTCGAAGTGCTATCCCAAGAAATCAAAACCTTAAATCAGGAAATAGCAAAACTTGAAGATAAAATAACCGCCGAAACAGCTCGCTTGGATGTACTACGCGGCAATTCGCAGAAAGAGTTAATCGATGAGCTTCGTTTTCAGCTCAATAGACTGAATAATGAATTAATTACTGTCAAAACAAAGCAAGAGCAATATCAAGCCTTCATCAATAACTCCCAGGCCCGTAAAAAAGATATTCAGGAGAAAATTGAAAGTATAGAATCAGATTTAAGGATTGCCGACCCACAGCTTCAGGAGCTGCGCCAGGAAAAAGAACAAAGTATCGCCGAATTATCGACTTTACAGGACCAGTTCCATGAAATAGCTGAAATACTTAACGAAAAATCGACCGCATACAATCAAGAGAATATCGCTTATCATCAACAGTTAAACAAAGTTTCCAATATCACGAAAGATCTCGAATTTAGAGAGACGCAGAAGGATGACCACGAACTCCGTCTGGAGCGAAACAGTGCAGAATTAGTTGAAGTGCAAGAAGCGTTAAGAACAACCATTCCATTTGAAGATGAAGAAGATCAGGATCTTATTGCCATGTATGAGCAGAAGATTGCTTTAGAAGATGGTCTTAAAGAATTGGAAGACAACTACTATGCAGATAAGCAGAAAATCAATAATCTCGAAGACGCCCTGACACAGCAGCGTCGTTCAAAAGAGCAGAGTGACTTTCTTATTTCAGAGATCAAAGATAAAAAAACAGGTCTGCAGATCGACCTCAATGCCTTAAAAGAACGCCTTTCCGTTGAATTCAACATTGAATTGAAAGATCTAATTGACCGTGAAGATGCGCCTGAGATCACAGAAGATCAAGCGACATTGGCAACCAAATGTAGCAAACTCAAGAAACAGCTTGATGAATTTGGAACGATCAATCTGATGGCAAAAGAGGCTTTCGACGAGATGAACGAACGCTATGATTTCATTAACAAAGAGAAAGCTGATTTAATTGAAGCAAAAGGATCCTTGATGGCAACAATAAAAGAAATTGACGATACCGCTCAGGTTCAGTTTATGTTTACATTTGATGCCGTGAGGAATAACTTCGTTAAAGTATTCCGTTCGCTATTTAACGAAGAAGACAGCTGTGACCTGGTACTCACAGACCCGAGCAATCCGTTGGATTCAGATATCGACATTATTGCAAGACCCAAAGGGAAAAGGCCGCTGTCTATCAATCAGCTTTCGGGTGGTGAAAAGACCTTGACTTCAACAGCTCTCTTATTCTCACTCTATCTTTCTAAACCGGCACCATTTTGTATCTTCGATGAGGTGGACGCTCCTTTAGATGATACGAATATTGATAAGTTCAACAATATTATCCGGGATTTTTCGAAAAATTCACAATTTATCGTAGTCTCACACAATAAGAAAACGATTGCAAGTACAGACATCATCTATGGAGTAACCATGGTGGAACAAGGTGTATCCCGTGTAGTAGCAGTAGATCTAAGAGAAGTTGCCTAGAGCGCAGCAAAATACACAATAAATAAGGCGGACCGGATGTACATCTGGTCCGTCTTATTTTATATATATATATCGATTTAAGTTCCGCCCGACTTTAATGAGACTCTTTACTGCAACAAACAGTGAATTGCTCTGAGCTTATTTCATGTCGCAGATCAATATAAGGATAGCGAGCAGACAGCTGATTCCCCCAATAAATAAACCGACTGATAACCAAACGGGCCCGCTACTAATCCCGCCAATGCCCCTGCCATTCGTAGAGGCAAATTCACCAATGCAACACAAGCTCCAAGTGCTGTACCACGCATCTGTAATGCAACTTTTTTATGACTGCCCCCCCCCACACAACTATATTTCGAGTACAAATATGCTACGGATCAAAAAGCTAAACATTGACTCAAGTCAAAAAAAGCCTTTAAGTCGAAAATGGGACCTGAAAAATAAAAAGCCCAGAGTGGGGAACTCTGAGCTTTCGTTAGCCATATATTAACCTATTTTATGAAAAGTATTTGTAATGAAAACGTCGCATTTTTGAATTCATTATAAGAATAGATGCCATTTAACATTTTTTAACATTTAGAATAAACGGAGGATCAGCTCAATTAAGCGGGAACAGAATCGTATTTTTTCGTACTCTTGAAGCGATCCCCCATTCGACAAAAAAGCTCGAAGTGGGGAACTCCGAGCTAACCTAACCAATTATTAACCTAAATTTATGAAAAGTCTTATTTATGCAAACAGCCTTTTTTGCTGTTTAGAATTCTAAACGTAAGTGAAGAGCTTATTATTACACATCCCATTCGGAATTATATGAAATTTGACGTTTTTTAACAATTCAATAAGTAACTTTAGGAAAGCGAACGTATAAATCAATAGCATATGGCAGAATACGATTTAAATGAACTTCAGAAGATCTACGAAAACAAAGATGTTTTAAACTATCTGGAACAGCATGGCATTCTGGAGATAAAAAAATTCAATGATGTTTACGATTATGAAAAGGAGCTTTACGAACTCCAAGTCAAGCTCTTAAAACTTCAATATGAAATCATTGAAAAAGGAAAACGGGTACTGATTATTTTTGAAGGCAGGGACGCTGCGGGTAAAGGCGGTACAATTGGCCGTGTAACCCAATACCTGAATCCCAAAAAGGTGCGCGTTGTTGCATTGCCTAAACCAACCGAGGAGGAAGCTGGACAATGGTATTTTCAACGATATATCAAACAGCTCCCCAATGCTGGGGAAATTGTGATTTTCGACCGCAGCTGGTATAACAGAGCTGTTGTTGAACCAGTATTTGGATTTTGCACCAAGGAACAGCACGAGCTGTTTATGAACCAAGTTCCTGAATTTGAGAAGCAGTTAATCGACGATGGCATCATCCTTATCAAATTATTCCTGAATATCAGCAAAGAAGAGCAGGCCGAAAGATTAAAAGAGCGAAAAGAAGATATCCTAAAACAATGGAAAATCGGTGTGCTGGACGAAAAGGCGCAGGAGAAATGGGATGTTTATACGGGTTATATTGAAGATTTATTTAAAAAGACAAGCACCAAAAAATCGCCTTGGTTAGAAATTACCAAAGATAACAAGAAAAAGGCCCGCTTAGCGTCCTTCAAACTGATTATCAATGCGCTTGTTGGAAGTGAGCAGGAAAAAATAGATTCTTTCGTTACAAAACACGACTAAATGACTGTCAGTCTGGTAAGGTATCATTATAAAAAAACAGGAGGAANNTTCCTCCTGTTTTTTTATAATATTAAAACGAATTAAGATACAAGTATCGTAGTTTCTATTTTAGGTCCTGCGGCCAGCACGGAGTCCGGCATTTCATTATTGAATTTTTCAAAATTCGAAATGAACAGCTTCGCCAAGCGTTTTGCTTGCATGTCATAAGCCTCATCATTGTTCCATAAACCGCGTGCATCTAAAATTTGTGCAGGAACATGCTCTCCACAGCTCGTTGGATATTCCAATCCAAAAATATCATGCTTATTAAACTGAGATTCCAGTAGTGAACCGTCCATGGCCGCGCGAATTAGCGATCGTGTATAATTCAGCTTAATACGTCTACCTATTCCGTAAGGACCAGCAATCCAGCCTGTATTCACTAGCCAAACTTTGATGTTACAATTTTGCTCTAGTTTCGAACGCAGCAAGGCCGCATATTTTGAAGGATGGAGCGGTAAAAATGCCTGTCCAAAACAGGTTGAAAATGCTGCTGTAGGCTCCTTTATCCCGACCTCTGTACCGGCAACCTTTGCTGTATAACCACTGACAAAATGATATACCGCCTGATCGGTGGTCAACAATGAAATGGGAGGAAGTACTCCAAAAGCATCTGCTGTAAGGAAAAAAATATTTTCTGGTTCATTGCCAATTCCATTTATTTCGGCATTTTCCATAAAATCGATGGGATAGGATACCCTCGTATTCTCTGTCTTGCTAATATCGTTATAGTCAGGTCGATCAAATTCATCCAACACAACATTTTCAAGGAGAGCCCCAAAACGAATTGCGTGAAAGATCTCAGGTTCTTTGTCTTCTGACAACCCTACACATTTGGCGTAGCAGCCGCCTTCGAAATTGAATATTCCCCTTTCGCTCCATCCATGCTCATCATCACCAATCAACTTTCTGTTTCTATCAGCCGACAGGGTCGTTTTCCCTGTACCTGAAAGTCCGAAAAATAACGCTGTCTCCCCTTCCTTCGAAGTGTTCGCCGAGCAGTGCATAGAAAGCACATTATGCTGGAATGGCAAAATAAAGTTCAATATTGAAAAAATGCTCTTTTTAATCTCCCCCGTGTAACCGGTCCCTGCAATCAGTACCATCTTTTTTGTAAAGTCAATCGCGACAAAATTTTCGTTGATAATGCCATATTGATGCGGCTCATCGATAAGCAGCGTCGGAGCGGCTAAAATCGACCAGGCTGGCTGGGCATCTGGATTTGGCTCCGGCCGTAGAAACAGGTTATTGGCAAATATACTTTGATAAGCTGTTTCCGTAACAACACGTAAATCTATTTGATAAGCTGGATCAGCCCCTGCAGCACAATCTCTTACATAGATGATTTGATCACTTAAGTGAGCCGCTACTTTCGAGAGTAGTGCTTCGAAATTAGCCTGAGACATTCGTTGATTGATCTCTCCCCACCAAACGCTATCTTTAGTTAAAGAATCTTCGACCAGAAACCGATCTTTTGGCGATCTTCCAGTAAATTTCCCTGTATCAGCAGCTAGCGCTCCCGTATCAGAAAGTCGACCTTCGTGATTTGCTAAGGCATGTTCGACCAATTCTGAAACAGGCAATTGATAAAATACATTTTTTGTACTATCAATTTTTAAATATTTCAAATCAGGCGCGTTTCCAATGTTACCCTTTTTCATATTTTTTGTTTGTTTTAAAATGTGCCCAAATTTAAAGGCATTTTTCGCTAAAAACAAAACTTAATTACCTAAAAATCAAGCTTATTGTACAAAAAACACAAAAACAAAACACTCATTAACAGCAACTTATAGAGGTAAAAAAAATTAAACTTTTTAGCATATTTTTTTAGCACATCAATTTATCACCATCAAAAAATATTACATATTTTTCGTAAATTGTTCCAAGCTTTACAAATATTAATAAGGTAAAAACAGATCATTAAAAGACATATCATCTGCGAATGAAATTACATGCCATAGAAACGGGATTTTTCAAACTTGATGGCGGTGCAATGTTTGGCGTTGTCCCCAAGAGTATCTGGAACAAAACAAACCCGGCCGACTCAAACAATATGTGTACCTGGGGAAACCGCCTGCTCCTCATCGAGGACAGTAATCGTTTAATGCTGGTCGATACAGGATTGGGAGACAAACAAAATGAAAAATTCTTCAGCTATTATTATCTTCACGGCGATGCAACGCTAGATAAATCATTAAAAAATAGTGGGTTTGACAGAAGTGATATCACCGATGTCATCCTTACACACCTGCATTTCGACCATTGTGGTGGCGCTATCGCCCGCGAAGGTGAACAACTCGTTCCGGCTTTTAAAAATGCTCATTTTTGGAGCAATAGCGACCATTGGTCTTGGGCTACCGATCCTAATCCACGCGAAAAAGCTTCTTTCTTAAAAGAGAACATTTTACCAATACAAGAGAGTGGGCAATTAAAATTTGTCGAAGATCACCAAAATCCTTTCGGAAGCAATATTGCTATCCGTTATGCACACGGTCATACAGAAGCGATGATGCTGCCTCAGATACTGTATAAAGGCAAAACGATCCTCTATATGGCGGATCTATTGCCATCGGTGGGACATATCCCCATTCCTTATGTTATGAGCTATGATGTTAGACCTCTCGTGACCATGGAGGAACGCAACAGCTATTGGAATGAGATCGTCGATAATGAATACATCTTATTTTTCGAACACGATCCGATACATGAATGCTGTACACTTCAGCGTACTGAAAAAGGTATTCGGGTAAAGGATATTTTCAAACTGAGCGACATTTAGCTGAGACGTTTATAGAAGATGAAATAGGATATAAAAAGAATATACAAAAAAAGCTACTTTAAAAGTAGCTTTTTTTGTAACGAATATATTTTAAAATCTAAAGCCCAAAGCCCAGTAATTTTCAAAAAACCATATTTGTTGAGAGGCTTTATCTACCCCTCTTCTTCCAGTTGTACGAATGTTCGTTAAATCAGTCCAGCCCGTTTTGAAATTCCCCTGAAGGTAGAGTCCTTTATAAAAACGGTAGTGCAAACCAACTTTTGCCGAAGCGCCATACCCCGCAATGTTCCAAAAATGGTTGGCTCCTTCACCAAAAAGATGTACGTCAGAACGAGGAATCAATAAGCCTACATCCACACCCGATTCCATCGTCAATACCTGTTGACCCTTGCGGTTATTGATGATGTCGTCATAACGCTCTAGCCCTACTGAGGCAAAGTTATAGCCATCGGTGTGTTCAAATGTCAGCATGGCGGAGTCTACAGTAATCAATTCACCGTTATATTGACCAGCGCGATTTCCTGTCGGAATACCAGGGTTAGAAATCTCTTCACCGATAAAACCCGAAATTTTCACCTGTTGCGGAATATCGACCACATATTTCATATGGTCCCATCCCAATGAAATGGAATAATTATCCTTGATATAATAACCAAAGTGCAGATTAAATTGCGGAATAGTCAGTCTGCTAGGATCAAAATACGTTGAACCAAATTTAGTTGGCCTGTCACCCGCTTTTACATCATGCAGAATAAAATCATAATTAGGACCCGTAAAATGAATATCTGATTTCGCGTAAGAAGAGAAGTTGTACCCCCAAAAGAAGAAGAATTTGCCCTTGTTACTCTCTGTTCTCAAATTTTTCGGTTTGAAAATGCTTTTTCCTATCTCAGGATTTTCTTGGGCAAATAAGGCAGAAACACTTAGTGCAAGTGCTCCAATCGTTAAAAATATTTTTCTCATATCGGTGCTAAAAACGTTGGGCAAAAGTACCGGCATTCTATTTTATAAGCAAATAAAAACAGTGGAAATTGGTAAAATATGACGAAGATCACAGAAATGTCATTCGATTTAAAAAAACAAACCTTCTTGACTTCTCAAGCACCGAGAGCAGTTAAAGCAAACTAGCAAGTTCTTTCTGTCGAGTAACATCAGACACTTTCAAAAAAAAGCTGCTTTCCGGGAAAGCAGCTTTTCATTTTATTTCTAAAGAATTATTATCCTTGATTTTTGCGGATGATATTCAAAGCTCCACCGGCTTTAAACCACTCGATTTGTTGCGCATTGTAGGTATGATTCGCCAAAATCTCTTCCGAAGTACCATCAGCATGATGTAACACAAGCGTTAATGGTTTACCTGGAGCAAATTCTGTCAGACCGATAATATCAATGGTATCATTCTCCTGAATCTTGTTATAATCGTCTTTGTTTGCAAACGTTAATCCCAACATCCCTTGTTTTTTCAGGTTTGTTTCGTGAATACGGGCAAAAGACTTAACTAAAACAGCACGAACACCTAAATGACGAGGTTCCATCGCAGCATGCTCGCGGGAAGAACCTTCACCGTAGTTTTCATCGCCGACTACAATTGAACCAATACCGTGTGCTTTATAGTCCCGCTGTGTTGCAGGAACAGGACCATATTCGCCTGTAAGTTGATTTTTAACGCTATCAGTCTTCTCATTAAAGAAATTCAAGGCGCCAATCAACATGTTATTTGAGATATTATCCAAGTGACCACGGTATTTCAACCAAGGACCAGCCATAGAAATATGGTCAGTAGTACATTTACCTTTCGCCTTAATCAATAGTTTCAACCCTCTCAAATCTGTACCTTCCCATGGAGCAAAAGGCTCCAACAATTGAAGACGATCAGAAGTAGGCGCTACATCAACCACCACCGAACTACCATCAGCAGCTGGCGCTTGGTACCCTGGGTCATCTACCGCAAATCCCTTTGTTGGCAACTCATCCCCCACAGGTGGATCCAGCTTCACTTGTTCACCCTTGTTGTTTGTCAAAGTGTCAGTTACCGGATTGAAACCCAAATCACCAGAAATCGCAATCGCTGCTACCAATTCTGGCGATGCAACAAAGGCATAGGTATTTGGATTACCATCTGCACGTTTTGCAAAGTTACGATTGAAAGAATGAACGATTGTATTTTTCTCTTGTTTATCGGCCCCTACACGATCCCACATACCGATACATGGACCACATGCATTTGTAAAAATTGTCGCATTGAGATCTTCAAAAGTTTTCAGCAAACCATCGCGATCAGCCGTAAAACGCACTTGCTCTGACCCTGGATTAATACCGAATTCAGCTTTTGTGATAAGCCCTTTATCAACAGCCTGTCTTGCAATAGAAGCCGCACGTGACAAGTCTTCATAGGAAGAGTTTGTACATGAACCGATCAATCCCCATTCAACTTGCAGAGGCCAGCCATTTTTCGTTGCTTCTTCACGCATGCGTGAAACCGGAGTATACAAATCTGGTGTAAAAGGACCGTTTAGAGAAGGCTCTAATTCAGACAGATTGATTTCAATTAACTGATCAAAATATTGTTCTGGGTCAGCATAGACCTCAGCATCCGCAGTCAAATGCTGTTTTATAGCATTGGCCGCATCAGCTACTTCGGCACGACCCGTAGCGCGCAGATAACGTTCCATCGATTCGTCATAACCGAAAGTTGAGGTTGTTGCACCAATTTCAGCACCCATGTTACAGATGGTTCCCTTACCTGTACACGATAGCGACTCCGCACCTTCGCCAAAATACTCGACAATGGCACCAGTTCCACCCTTTACAGTCAAAATACCCGCGACTTTGAGGATCACATCTTTTGCTGCCGCCCATCCACTCAACTTACCCGTTAATTTTACACCGATCAGTTTCGGGAATTTAAGTTCCCAAGGTAAACCTGCCATCACATCACACGCATCAGCACCACCCACACCGATCGCAACCATACCTAAACCACCGGCATTCACCGTATGCGAGTCTGTACCGATCATCATACCGCCTGGAAACGCATAGTTTTCCAAAACGACTTGGTGAATAATACCAGCTCCGGGTTTCCAAAAACCGATACCATATTTATTGGATACAGAACTCAAAAAGTTGAATACTTCAGAACTTTCGCTTTTAGCACGAGCCAAATCTTTATCCGCACCCTCTTTCGCCTGAATCAGGTGATCACAGTGTACAGTAGAAGGAACCGCTACCTTTGGACGCCCAGCTTGCATAAATTGCAATAATGCCATCTGTGCAGTTGCATCCTGCATAGCAACGCGATCTGGGGCAAAGTCAACGTAAGAAACGCCACGTTTGTAATCCTCAGTAGCATTGCCATCCCAAAGGTGGGCATACAAAATTTTCTCAGATAAAGTCAAAGGTTTGTTAACCACCTGACGAGCAGCAGAAATGCGCTCATCATATTGGCTATAGACCTTTTTAATCATATCTATATCAAAAGCCATATCTCTCTAATTTATGTTGTTTAATTAAGTTACTAAACCCTATCACTAATTATTTTGTTGGAATAGGCGCAAACTTCGTTAAGTTAATGCCTTCCACAGCAGCTTTATATTCTTCAATATTCGGAATCCGGCCCAAAATCGCTGAAAGAACAACAACCGGAGTTGATGCTAATAAAGACTCCCCTTTTTTACCATCTCTGTCTTCAACGACACGTCCTTGGAATAAACGGGTTGACGTAGCCATTACCGTGTCACCTTTAGCTGCTTTCTCCTGGTTACCCATACAAAGGTTACAACCAGGACGCTCCAAATACATAATATTCTCGTATTCAGTACGCGCAGTACTTTTTGGTAAAGCATCGCTAAATTCAAATCCAGAGTACTTTTGTAAGAATTCCCAATCGCCTTCCGCTTTTAGCTCATCAATGATATTGTATGTTGGCGCTGCAACGACCAAAGGCGCTTCAAACGTAACAACACCTTTTTGCTGTTCAATATTTTTCAACATCTTCGATACGATCTTCAAATCGTCTTTGTGAACCATACAAGAACCGACGAAACCTAAGTCCACCTTTTTGTTTCCACCATAGTAAGAAAGATCGCGAATTGTATCGTGTGTATAACGTTTCGAAACATCTGCATTATTCACATCCGGGTCGGCAATCATCGGTTCTTCGATAATATCCAGATCAATAACAACTTCAGCGTAATATTTCGCATTGGTGTCTGGAGTTAAAGCAGGCTTAGTACCAGATTTAATTTCCTCAATACGTTTGTTCGCTTTGTCAATTAAGCCCTGCAAAACATTGTTTTTGTTTTCCATGCCTTTATCGATCATAATCTGGATACGGTTTTTAGCGATTTCCAATGATTCGATCAGCGTATTATCCTGTGAAATACAAATAGAAGCTTTCGCTTTCATTTCTGCAGTCCAGTCTGTAAAAGTAAATGCCTGATCCGCTAAAAGCGTACCGATATGAACCTCAATAATTCGACCTTGGAACACATTTTCACCGGCAAACTGTTGCAACATCTGCGCTTGTGTCGCATGAACCACATCACGGAAATCCATGTGTTCTTTCATACTGCCTTTAAACGTAACTTTGACCGATTCAGGGATTGGCATAGAAGCTTCACCTGTCGCTAAAGCTAGCGCCACCGTACCGGAGTCAGCACCAAAAGCAACACCTTTAGACATACGGGTATGTGAATCACCTCCGATAATGATTGCCCACTCATCGATGGTAATATCATTTAATACCTTATGAATAACGTCTGTCATCGAATGATACACCCCTTGAGGGTCGCGTGCAGTGATCAATCCAAAATCATTCATAAATTTCATCAATTTAGGAATATTGGCTTGTGCTTTTTTATCCCATACCGATGCAGTATGACAACCTGATTGATAAGCCCCATCTACTGTAGGTGAAATTACAGTAGCAGCCATTGCTTCTAACTCCTGCGCAGTCATCAAACCTGTCGTATCTTGCGAGCCAACGATATTCACCTTCACACGCACGTCAGAACCAGCATGTAATACCTTACCTGGCGTTACACCTACCGCATTTTTATTGAAGATTTTCTCCACTGCCGTTAGACCCTGGCCTTCAATTGTAATTTCTTTTGAAGGGGCAAATACTGCTGGCGCTTGAATACCTAAAGTTTCCGCTGCAAAAGTTTGGATCTTTTTACCAAAGACAATAGCATAAGAACCACCTGCTTTAATAAATTCCATTTTTTGAGGAGTCAAAGCTTTCGAAATATCGATTAGCTCCTGCTCGCCGTTATATAATTTTTTAGTCTTGGTATTAATTGTTAAGACAGTACCAGTAGCAACAGAATAAGCTTCTTCAAGAATTGGCTCGTTTTTCTCATTACGGATTACGTTACCATTTTCATCCACTTTCTTCACCCAGTTTTTAAGGTCTATACCGATACCTCCGGTTACGTCCACTGTTGTCAAGAAAATTGGTGAGATACCATTCGTACCACCAACAATTGGTGCAATGTTGACAAAAGGAACGTAAGGGCTCGCTTGTTTACCGGTCCATAGTGCAACGTTGTTTACACCCGACATACGAGATGACCCCACTCCCATTGTTCCTTTCTCAGCAATTAACATAACGCTTTTACCAGGGTGTTGCGCCTGTAATTCAACGATCTGTTGCTGTGCTTCAGGTGTGATCATACATTTTCCATGTAATTCACGATCAGAACGCGAGTGTGCCTGGTTACCTGGCGACAATAAATCTGTCGAGATATCACCTTCACCAGCGATAAAAGTAACCACTTGAATTTCCTCAGCAACCTCAGGCAGTTTCGTAAAAAACTCTGCTTTTGCATAGCTTTCTAAAATATCTTTCGCAACTTCATTGCCTTGCTCAAAAGCTTCTTTCAAACGAGCAGTATCTGCGTCGTATAAGAAAACTTGTGTTTTAAGAACCTCAGCCGCCTGTTTTGCAATAGCTAGGTCTGTGCCCAAAGCCAGGTCCAATAAGACCCTGATCGAAGGACCACCCTTCATATGTGACAACAATTCAAAAGCAAAATCAGGTGTAATTTCAGCAACAACTGATTGACCCAAAATAATTTCCTTCAGAAATTGTGCTTTAACACCCGCTGCAGGCGTAGTACCCGGCAACGTGTTGTAAATAAACAATCTTAAAGATTCAGCTCTATTTTCATTGTTTAAATCTTTAATCTGAGCAATTACCTCACTTAGTAATTCTGCTCCATCAATAGGCTTAGGATGTAATCCTTGGCCTTCTCGTTCTACAACCTCTTGTACGTAATCGTTGTAAATACTCATAGATATCTATCTTTCTATTTTATGGGCAGCATAAAAACACATTATCTTTCTACGCCACCATGTCTGTTATATAATTAAGCTAATACGCCATCTATCGGGTCCCCCTAACAAATCACAAATTAACCCTTCCACTTCATGTTTTGAAGTTGATTCATTTGTCGTAAATCAACTTGTATGACTAATTACAAAAATAGTGAAAATCCAACTTTAAACGCATGCATTCCATTTATTTAAATCAATTTGGAATTGTTCTAAACAGAACTTATGCAATCCCGCCATCTTTCTTTGCAATCCACTATTTTGCATTTATTTCTTTCAAAAAAAAAGGTGATTTATATTATCAAATCACCTTTTCCTTTTATATACTTTCTACAGTTATATCAATGTCTTTTAATGCTTTCACAGTTTCCAAAGGATCTGTCGCGTTGAAGACAAATGAACCTGCCACCAGCACATCTGCTCCCGCTTTCAATAACTGTGCTGCATTCGCAGTCGTTACACCCCCATCGATTTCAATCAGCAGTCCATCATTCACGCCTTGTGCCATCGCCCTTAGTTCCTGCACCTTGGCGTAGGTATTCGGAATAAATTTCTGACCACCGAACCCTGGATTAACAGACATGATACACACCAAGTCTAAATCTGCAAGAACATCTTTTAATAGAGCAACCGGTGTATGTGGATTCAATGCGACACCAGCTTTACATCCCAATTCTTTTATAGCAGCTATTGTACGATGCAAATGTGTACATGCTTCGTAGTGCACTGTAATGATCTCAGCACCCGAATCTTTACATACTTGCAGATAACGATCGGGGTCAACAATCATCAAATGTACATCCAAAGGTTTAGCAGCATGTTTTGCAATAGCCTGCATAACTGGAAATCCAAAAGAGATATTTGGAACGAAAACCCCGTCCATAATATCAATATGAAACCAATCTGCCTCACTGTTGTTTACCATGACGATATCATCGTATAATTTTGCAAAGTCTGCAGCAAGAACGGATGGTGCAATTAGATGTGATTTTGTTGACATGTTGTATTTTTTTTGCAAAGATAACAAGTATTTTTTGTTCATCACAGCATTTACCCGATTTAATACCTACAAACGACAATTGGCAGAAGCTGCAGAAAATAAATTATAACTACATTTGTATATTAACATTATATTAAAAATATAGCTCACAGTGGGAAGACTAAAAATAAAGTACAAAAGAGAATTAAATACAACGGAGAACCTCGTCCGAAAAATTGGATTAATACTTATCACTATTATTCTGATCTGTATATTCCTTCCCAAACAGCCTCGTTTTCGCTATGAATTCCAAAAGGGAAAAGTATGGAATCATGAGAATCTGATATCACCTTATAATTTTGCCATATTAAAAACGCAGGAAGAATTGAATGCGGACAAGAAAAGTATCTTGAACACGATTCAACCGATTTATAATGCCAATACGACGACAAGCAAAGAGCAAATTGATCAGTTCAATACCGATCTGGCCGAAAAATGGCAAAGCAGCAAGCTGGATACAACACATGAGAATATTGCGGATTATAGAAATGCCGGCAATGCCATCTTAAGCCATCTCTATGGCAAAGGCATCCTTTCATTGAACAATCGGTTTCAGAACCGCAGCAATGACAAATCTCCAGCTTCCAAGCATTACAATTTCACACTGATCCAGGACAAAGTTGCCAGTCAAAAAAACACGGCTGACTGTTACACCATCGAAAGCTCTTATGGGTATATGGATGAGATCATGCCCAAATTGACCAAAATAAAACAAAAGAGCTGGCTCGAGGAGACTTTAAAAAACTATATTACCATTAACTATATTTATAACGACCAGCAGACGGAAGCCTTGGAACAGAATGCCATTGCTAATATTTCAGCGACACGGGGTGTAGTCCAAAAAGGCGAACTGATCGCCGAAAAAGAAAAAATAATTTCCAATGAAACTTACCAGAAACTCGAATCGCTCCGGAAGGTATACGAAGATGAAGGCAAGATCAGTGGTAATCAAAATTATGTGACATTAGGGCAATTTCTAATCATCTCGCTCGCCCTTTCAATTCTAATGGTTTTCCTTTTTCTTTTCCGCAAGGACATCTATTTCAACAACAGATTGCTGGTCATTATCATGATTGTCATTATAGGTATGCTCGGCGTCCTATCCTGGGCCATTAAAATCAAGATACCGAATCTCTATTATATGCCGTTTTGTGCCGTCCCCATTATTATTCGTATTCTATTTGATACGCGTGTGGCGCTAAATATCCATCTGTTGATGGTGCTGCTGGCGGGTCTTTTTGTACCAAATAGTTTTGAGTTTGTCTTCCTGCAATTTATGGCGGGCATCGTTGCGATCTATAGTATTAAAACATTGGTCAAACGGGAGCAGCTGTTCATTTCCTCGGCTATCATCCTCGGCACCTATTGGATTGCTTATATCGGCTTGGTCGTCACAAGAAACGGATCAATAGACACCATTTACTGGTCTGACCTTCTTCCCTTTTTCGTAAGCGTCATGATCACCTTATTGGCTTATCCGATGATCTATGCATTCGAAAAGTTGTTTGGCATTGTCTCTGATCTCACACTCATGGAACTTACCAATAGTAATTCCAAATTATTGCGGGAACTTTCTTTTAAAGCTCCGGGAACCTTTCAGCACTCCCTACAGGTGGCTAATCTAGCGGAAGCCGCTATCTACAAAATCGGCGGGAATCCACTGTTGGTCCGCGCCGGAGCCCTATACCACGATATCGGAAAATTGACAAACCCTCAATTTTTCATCGAGAATCAGAAGACAGAAAAAAATCCGCATGACGAGCTTTCACCGGAACAAAGTGCGCAGATTATTATATCACATGTCATCAAAGGGGTCGATATTGCCAAAAAACATCAATTGCCCGACGTGATCCTTGATTTTATCCGCACACACCACGGAACGACGCGTGTTGACTATTTTTATAACGTTTTTGTCAAGAACAATCCCGACAAACTGGTGGATGAGTCTTTATTTACCTACCCCGGCCCTATTCCTTTTTCAAAGGAAACAGCCGTACTCATGATGGCAGATTCGGTCGAAGCCGCATCCCGTGCGTTAAAAGAACCATCGGAAGAGTCTATCAATAATCTTGTCGATAAGATTATTGAACATAAATTGATGCGGGGACAGTTCAATAATAGTAACATTACGCTAAAAGATATCACCGAATCGGCAGTTATTTTTAAGGCAATGCTCAAAAGCATCTACCATGTTCGGGTAGATTACGATTTAAGCAAAAAAACAATGTAATTTTAATTGTCAAACAACAAATTGAATTTCAAACGCTTATTGCAACGTTACATTTTTTTTGCATTTTTTTTATTATTTAGACTTTGCAGAATCAAATAATTGCCTTATGTTTGCAATGTCAAAACGAGGAAGGGTGCCTGAGTGGCCGAAAGGAACAGTTTGCTAAACTGTCGTACTGGAAACGGTACCGCGGGTTCGAATCCCGCCTCTTCCGCAGACAACAGCGCTTTCAGAGAAATCAGAAAGCGCTTTTTTTTGTTTCTGGCGCCAAGGCAGCACCAAAAACAGCACCTTGTTTAAAACCCAGCAGAAAGCGGTTCATGAGAACAAGACAGTTCAAGAACACCTATAAAATTTAGCTATCGAATCCTACTCTTCACACGGTCCATCGTAATCCGTGCAATTTTTAAAACAATTGAAAAAAATGTTTTAAATTCTCAAGCCAATTAGGGCTGACGTCCTCGGGTTGTGTTCGTATTGTGTTCGTACCACCTTCGGAGATGAACAATCTGGCGACAATTATTGACCTAATTCCGACCAGATAATTCCTGTACAGAGTCTGGTCGGAATCAGGTCAGCATTTGTACAATATCTGTATCGCATCCGAATAAGGTACGAAGCAGGTACGAACAAAAGGCAAGTTACATTCCTGAACATCGTTGTACAGTCTTTAGGCCCCAATAAGTATTGCAAATATTTTATCAATTTATTACATTGTGTTTGATTTTCATAACGCTATTAGATTGTTAAAAGCAATTTGTTCAACTTTGGCAATATGAAACAGCTTAAAAGAACAGGTCATCTACAAATTCCCTTCGGTACGCTCGAACTTGTACTCCTGACAGATGGTTATTTTACATTAGAAACATTACAGCCTACCCTTGCCCCAAAAATACCGTCTCAACTAGTCGAAATGGAACTGCAAAGGCTTTCACTTTCAACAAAGATCTACCAAGCACCCATCATCATCATGCTGATTAAACAACAGAATCGATACATACTCATTGATACTGGTGAGGGACATTATGACACCGACAAAGCCGGAAATTTAATGGAAAGTCTGCTTTTAGCGAATATTGACTGTAATAAGATAACAGATATTCTCATTACGCACGCACATCGCGACCATATCGGTGGCATATTGGATTCCGATGGTTCACCCAATTATCCAAACGCAACATACTACATGGCTAAACCCGAATTTGAGTTCTGGATGTCAGATCGTCCTGATTTTTCGAAGAGCGAAAATCCAGAAATTGCTCAAGCTAGCATCGATTTAATACGAAAAACACTCGTTGCTATTGAGGTCAAATTACAGCTATTTGAACCGGGCGATCAACTATTTTCTTGCATTCATACAGAATCAGCAGCTGGGCATACCCCAGGCCATATCATCTATACAATAAAATCCGACAACAGAGCAATTACAAATCTTGTCGATCTGATACATTCACCGATCCTAGTTTCCCAGCCTCATTGGGGAACTCAATGGGATATTGACTTCCATCGTGCTGTGGATACACGGATAAAAATACTTGATCGCTGTTATCAAGAACAGACACTTGTGCTCGCATCTCATATGCCTTGGCCGGGGATAGGCTTCATTGGTAGAAAAAACAACGGTAAAGAATTGGAGTGGATTCCTAAAAACAGCATTAACTAAAATCTCTTTTCCAAAAGACACACAGCAGACAAATAATCTCCTTCAATTCCTTAAATATTCAAAATGCTCTCTTTCATAATTTTTGTTTTCATCATATCCAATTTTTTGTAGCAAATGACATTCTCAAGGATTATAAAATATCGTTTCTGGCACTATACAAAAAAATACCTGAAACCAGTGATAAGGGGTATGGGGCAATTCAGCTATTTTTGTAGGAAAGAAGAGTGAAAAATGAAAAAGTTAATTGGATGCTATTTAATTATTTTAAGCATCGGACCACTTTGCTTAAAAGCGCAGGAAAATTTAAAGTTTGACGATAATTTCAACGTTTGGAACATACAAAAAGGCCAGTCAGCAACTGTTTTTGCAGCCAAAGCTTACGTCCGTGCTCACCCCAGTCTAAAGGCAGCAATCGTAGATTCTTTATCCGTCGGAAATGTCGTTACGATCAATAGTAATCCCATCAAAGGAAATACACTAAAAAATTTTTATGCTCCTTGGTATGAGATAAGTTATTCCGACGGTAACAGCAAAAAGAATGGATTTATTTGGCTTGGACTATTAGCGCTCGGAAAACAGACCGCATCAGACGGCTCGCAATATATTTACGGTTTTGAACGTTTCACCAAAGGTATCAACGAACAGGAACAGGATCATTTCTCAACCGGGGTAAAACTTATCGACGCAAATGGAAATTTTCTAGCTGAACACACCTTCCCTTTCGCCTATTCAGAACAAACCTTCTCCCAAAGTAAATTGCTGCCTGCAATGGGGCTGCAAAATGTCAAACACATTATTCGCATCGAATTTCTGGGCGAAGCTTGTGGCATACCCTCTGAATATAACTATGTGGCCTGGACGGGACGGCAGCTGGTTGATCTTCCTAGCCGATATTCGGTTAGTGATGCTGGTGTGTTCTATTACGATGAAAAGNNCTTTTCATCGTAATAGAACACGGAAAAAATAATCAGATTATCTATAAATACATTGAAGAGGGAGAAGTTATCGACGATAATGCGGAAAATCCAAATTTTAGGGTCACAAAAAAGAGTGAAGAATTTCTATGGAACGGCATTGGCTTTGAAAAGCTTTCGAAAGCTAAATAGTATTTTAAACAGATTTCAATATACTGAATACATACAAGAATTAATAAATGGAAGAAAAGAATATATATGATTTGTTCTACAGCGGACAACTAGACCTCTTTATTATTGAAGGAGAAAATCAACTACGACAAAACGATCAAGATGTGACGCTTTGGACACACCTCGCCATCGCCTACCACGATCAGCTATTTTATGAGGGCCACGAAGCTATTTTCGATGTGATTCAGGAAAAAATGATTCCCTATTTTCAAAAAGCATTGGCCATCGAACCTAATAATGAAACGACTCTATATCATATACTGAATTATGTTTTAGACAATCAAGCAACACTAGCGCAAATTGGTCGACCAAAATCCCATATTACCGAAGACAATAAAGGTTTATTTATCGAATATGCAAAAAAATTAATCGCTTCCCCGAATATGTCCGGATATGGTCACAATTATTTAACCAATATCTACGAAGGACTCCAGGATGATACAGCGTTGCTCCCAGCTTTGGAGGCGAGTATTGATTTCGTTAAAGAAACATTCAAGGATGAACGAGAAACCTCTGATCATAATTTTTCCATCTTTTGGATAAAGAAAATATATCTGCTCGACCGTACAAAACAGATCAACACATCCAATATTTTAGCTTTAATGGAAGCAGATTTTAAGCATTTCATCAGCAGCAACGAAATGAATTATGTGGATCTTGCTGAAATTGCTTACGAAAACAAAGCAATCGACCTAGCATTGCATATTTTACTTAAGCTCATCAAAGGGGAAAACTCAGCCGTGCATATCCATCAGGAGCTGGTTAAATGGCATACTCGATTTGAAGAATTGATTGCCGAGGGGTATGAGCACCCTGAGGTCTTCTACTATCAGCTTATCATTGAGCGTAATTACTCGGAAGAAATCGGAATCCCCCTTGACTATTATTATCTCCATGCACTCAAATTGATCGACGCCTATCCTGACTCTTACGTCGGTTACCATTTTGCGGCAGCCTATCTCTATGACGAGGGACAGTATGCTGCTGCTATTCCATATCTGACTATGGTAGGCGAACGGAAATGGAACGCAACATCCTGGCGACGTCTAGTTGAATGCACTTTTAAAGCCAATGGAAAAGTTTACGATCAGGTCCCTACTTTCAATGACCTTCCCCGTGAATGTTACAATGAAGCTGTTATGCTATCTGATTTCATTCACTCCCTGGACAACTTAACCGCAGTCGATCAGTCTGCACTACAATTGCTCGTCCTCGGACTTTACCGTCAAGCCTACGACGCCTTCAAGGACTATTTTGAACAAAATAAATACGAAAGTGACTATTTTGGAGGCAGTCACAATAGGGCCATGAATTGCAATAATCTAGCTTTAGCTTATAAAGAAGCCGGTGAATTGGAAACCTGTTACGCTATCGCAACCGAAGGATTAAGCTATTCCGACTTTGAAGAACTTCATTTCACCCGAGCCGATACCTTGTCAGCCTTGGAAGATTACGTACGTCTCGAGCAAGTACTTCAACAGTACTTTGACACCTATCAGATCTCGTTGGAAGCCACTCTTGCGCAGCAAGAATTTACTTCGGAAGAAGACGAAGAGGACGAAGAAACGGAGTCTGCCATATTTCCTCCTTGTTACCGCATGCTTATGCATCAAATCGACGTCGAATATCAACTGGGTCGTACAGCGGACATTCAATCCCGGGCGCAACAGCTTCTGGAGTTTATTTACAAATTCTATATTGATCATCCCAATTTAGACGAATATCACTACCGTGACTTTGAAGCGTCAAAGAATGGGATCGAGCATATTATCTATCAGATAACCGAACAGGATAATTTAGCGCAACGCATCTCTTATTACGAACAAATGGCTAAACAATATCCACACGAGGCCCAGCCTCAATATGTGTTGATGCAGCTATATAATGAAAAGAGCAACTACAAAGCCATGAACATCGCTGCGCAGCAATATCTTAAAAATAAACCGGAATTTATTATCGACAATTTCGACAAGGCAAAAACACTCTATCTCATCATTAAAAGCCATTATTACCTTATGGAATTTAGTGCAGGTAAGGAAACATTCCAAAAGCATGATAACTGGGTCCAATCGATCATGGAGCCTAATGACTATGTTCTTTGGTTAAAATTCGGCATTGAACTTTTGGCCGAAAACGGAGCTATAAACGAAGTAGATAAATACGTCAAAGTTTTCAACGGTATTTATGCCCAACACGATTGGGGTTATGACGATGACGTCGAATCGGTTAAATTAGCAGAAGCACATGTGAACTATAAAACTGGGAATCTGAAAAAAGCACACAGCTTACTTGATGAAGTGCTTTCCTATTCGGATCACTCTCCTCTGGCTGATGAATATAAACGTACCTGGAAAAAGCCAGGCTTCTTCTCTGGTTTTAAATTTTAAGTACTTCTTTTGCTTAAAAAAAGAAAGAATTCCAAGCGTCGCTCCATGTTATTCGGCCCTCAGAACCCAAATAACATGGAGCGAATAAAAAAGTCCTTAATGCAAAAAAAAGTTAAAAAGGAAGCAGATTCTGCCCAAAACGACTATATTTGAACTGACATGGCAATTAAGCGACTTATACTACTTTTTTTAACCTTAGGTTTTCTGTTAAGTGCACCCGGCGCTTTTGCCTGCCATAAAATGAATGCACACAGCAGTCACACCCAAGATGATGCTACCACTGACAAAAAGGACCATTGTTGTGCAAAATTTAAATCTTCCAAAAAAAAGGCTTTCTGTAAACATCATAAAGCCTGTAAAAATTGTAATTGTCAATGTGCTTATAGTTGTACGATTTTGGCAATTTCCAACCCTCTTGAAAAAGGTCATGAGCTTTGCGGTATAGCCATCAAAAAAAATTATAAACCCATAGCGCCAACATTTATTTCTGAAGGATATTTCTGTCCCTGGGTTCCGCCAAAAATAAGTTAATTCTCGTATTGATCATTTATCAATCATTTTTGATTACTTATTTTTATATATTCTTTTATCCAATCATATGAAAATCCAACACTATATCATAACAGGGGCTTTAGTGCTATCCTCTTTGACAAACTATGCACAAGACAACAACACCGTGAACAACAATGTTAAAATTGCCGGGAACTGCGGTATGTGTAAAAAAACAATAGAAAATGCAGGAGCCGCCGCTCAGGCGAAAGTTGAATGGAATGAAGACAACCAAACAGCGACAATAGCCTATGATGCAAAGAAAACGTCCTTAGATGCTGTATTGAAAAGTATCGCTGGAGCAGGCTACGACAATGAAAAATACCTTGCTGCCGAAGACACCTATGCTAAGCTACACACTTGCTGTCAATACGAAAGGAATTTAGCTCCTCCAGCTTCAGACGCCCCCCAAGATGCAACCATTGCAGCGGTAGCTTCAGTAGATAACATCAGCAACGCAAGCAATTTTCAAAAGATCTATGACCAATATTTTCTGCTTAAAGATGCGCTTGTAGCAGCGGATGGTAAACGAGCTGCAGGCCTCGCAAACGATCTTGCCGATGCTATCGCCAAGGTCAAAACTGCTGATCTAACGCAAGCGGAACAGAACGTCTGGAAAACCAAAACAGCATCACTCAAAGCCATTGTAAAGAGCCTACAACAGGCCAAGGATATCAGCAAACAACGAGAATCCTTCGCAATTTTGTCAGAAGATATCTATAGTTTGTCCAAAAACTCAAAACCATCTTCTGCTGTTTATTATCAAAAGTGCCCGATGTTTAACAAAGGTAAAGGTGCCACTTGGTTAAGCCGTCATAAAGAAATCAAAAACCCTTACTATGGCGCACAGATGCTAACCTGTGGTAGCACAGTTCAAACGCTTTAACCAATAACGTCAGTTAATCGACTCTTAAAAGGTTTATCTCGTCGGGAGATAAACCTTTTTTTGTAATTGCTGCCGCAATGATCGATTTTTTATAAACCAAAATAGTATATTTAATATCAGCAGAAATAGGTTCGCTTAAATGACAATATGCGTATATTATAAAACAAGGTTCGATTCATGGAAAAAGTAATTATTACAGGTGGTGCCGGAGCTATAGGTCTTCATTTAACAAAACTATTGGTTGCCAATTTCTATGAAGTTATTATTTTTACTAGAAATCCAAAATCCCATCCCGCACAGCCGAATGTCAGATACGTACAATGGGATCCCTATAAGCAAGAGATAGATGCCAAATCAATTCAGGAGGCCGATTATATCATCAACCTGGCAGGCGCAAACCTCAATGCCAAACGCTGGACAAAAACATATCAGCAAGAAATTATTGGCAGCCGGGTCGAAAGTGGGAAACTGCTCTACCAAAGTCTTAAACAACTACCTAATCAGGTAAAAGCAGTTATATCTGCCTCCGCTATAGGCTGGTATGGAACTGACGATCCCTACCAAAAAAGACCTTTTACAGAAGGAGACCCACAAGGGGGCAATTTTCTATCCTGGGTTTGCAACCTCTGGGAAGGAAGCGTAAAACCTATTGAAACACTGGGAAAAAGACTCGTTGTCTTCCGTTTTGGAGTCGTTATCAGTAAGGATCAGGGAATGCTAAAAGAAATCGGACGCTTCCTACCCTTCCGTTCAGTTCCGATATTGGGTTCTGGCAAACAGATGCTCAGCTGGATCCATATGGATGATCTCTGCCGCATGCTGTTATTTGGTATACAAAATAATACCATAGCCGGGATTTATAATGCCTGCTCGTCCGAACCGCTTCCGCTTGCCGAGTTTACCAAAAGAATAGCGAAAAGTAAATACGGTCCATTCTACATACCCCTCCCAGTCCCATCACTGATGATTAAGCTGATGCTCGGAAAAAAAGGAGAGGAAATGGTACTCAATGGGACATGGGTGAGCAACAAAAAGATTGTTCAGGAGAAATTCCCTTTTAAATATCCCCTTTTGGACAATAATTGTATAGATAATTTACATATCGATTAATTGTTAATTCGCGTTAATTTCCGCCCTTTTTGGGACAAAATCCGTATATTTGCGGCTTATGAAGATTTTTAGATATGGCGCAAAGGGCTCCGAAAAAGCGGGAGTCATTTTAAACGAAAAGAAATATGATGTTTCGGAAGGAAATTTTCAATATAACCGCGATTTCTTTGCGGATATTGCAAATTTGGAAAGACTTCAAGCATATATAATTGAAAAAGGCGACAAGCTTAAAGAGATAGCCGACGACGAGCGTATTGGTACACCATTGGAAGCTCCTTCCAAAATACTTTGTGTAGGACTTAATTTCGATGATCACGTCAAAGAGACCAAATTACAACAAGCTTCCGAGCCTATTGTATTTATGAAATCTGTATCTGCATTCAATGGCCCTTTTGATGGAATTACCCTTCCGAAGTTCTCTGTAAAATCTGATTGGGAAACCGAATTTGCCATTGTAATAGGAAAAAAAGCTTCTTATGTTACTGAAGAAGAAGCTTTGGACCATGTGTTTGGCTACGTGCTACACAACGATGTGACAGAGCGTGAATTTCAAATCGAGCGTGGCGGAACCTGGGACAAAGGTAAAGGATGTGACACTTTCGCCCCTATTGGTCCGTTTATAGCAACCAAAGATGAAATCACAGATATCGATAACTTAAGAATATGGCTTAAACTCAATGGTGAAATCATGCAAGACGGCAATACAAGTGATTTTATCTATCGTGTGCCTAAATTGATCTCTTATTTAAGTCACTTTATGAGCTTACTTCCTGGCGATATCATTTCCACAGGATCGCCTGCAGGATCTGGCATGGGCAAATCTCCACAAAGATTCCTGAAAGATGGCGATGTCATCGAATATGGTATTGATGGACTTGGATCGGCAAAACAAGTGATTTCAGCTTATCAAGGTTTATAAAAAATAGATATCTGGGTTCTTTCATTCTTTTTCAGTCTAAAAGAGCCCATTTTCTTTCACTTGATTTTATTTTATCCCCGGCATTTGTGTACATTTATATCAACATCATACATTTGTCCAACTAAAATTGCTAAATCCCTACAGGGTCAATGATTCAACTAAACAACATATCCAAATCTTTTGCGGTAAAAGCGACACGTATTGATGCTTTAAAAGACGTCTCACTGTCTATTGCAAAAGGTGAAATTTTTGGTGTAATAGGCGCTTCCGGAGCGGGTAAAAGTACTTTGATTCGTTGCGTCAACCTTTTGGAAAGGCCAGACAGTGGTCAGGTAATTATAGAAAACAACGACTTGATGTCGCTGCCTGCCAGTGATCTTATGTTAAAAAGACGGAAAATTGGTATGATTTTCCAACACTTCAACTTGCTGTCATCACGAACAGTTTATGGAAACATATCCTTCCCGCTCGAACTTGAGGGCAAATCGAAAGAATTTATCAGCGGAAAGGTGTTGGAGCTATTACGTTTGGTTGGGTTGGAAGACAAAGCCGACGTGTACCCTGCAAATCTTTCAGGAGGCCAAAAACAACGCGTTGCCATCGCGCGTGCATTAGCCAATGATCCTTACATTCTACTTTGCGATGAGGCTACAAGTGCCTTAGACCCAGCAACCACAAAATCTATCCTCAAACTGCTAAAAAAAATCAATAAGCAGCTTGATCTTACGATATTATTGATTACGCACGAGATGGATGTTATAAAAAGTATTTGCGATCAGGTTGCCGTATTAGACCACGGAAAATTGATTGAAACTGGTCCGGTAGAATCAATATTCGCCAATCCTCAGGAAACAACAACCAAAAACTTTATTCAGTCTTCACTTGAAGTTGAAATTCCACTAAGTTTTCAGGAACGCTTGAAAAGTGCTGGAAACCCACTCGTAGAAATCTATCTAACTTCAAATGAAGAATCCATCCCATTTATACAACATTTGGAACAACAATTTCAAGTCAAGACAAATATCATCACCGCTCAAATAGATTATATTGGCGAAATGAAATTTGGTGTTATATTAGCCGAACTATCGGGTGAAAAAGAAAATGTTATGCATAGTCTATCTTTCTTAAAAGAAAAGCATTCACAAACTAAAATCTTAGGCTATGTCTGATCAGGTATTTAATCTTCTGCTATCGGGTACTTTAGAAACCCTAACCATGACTTTCTTATCAGGTTTCTTTGGTTTTGTACTGGGTCTTCCACTCGGGATTTACCTGTTCTTGACCCGCAAACATCAACTGCTTGAAAACAAAGCCATGCACCAACTTGTTTCATTGCTAGTGAATGTGTTTAGGTCTATCCCCTTTATTATACTTATCGTATGGATGATTCCGTTTACACGCAACCTTGTCGGAACATCTATTGGTATGGTCGCAGCATTGGTTCCCTTGAGTATAGGTGCAGCTCCCTTTATTGCAAGACTTGTGGAAAATAGTCTTCTAGAAATTCCAAATGGCCTGATTGAGGCCTCAAGAGCAATGGGAGCAAATGCCCAACAGGTAATTTTCAAAGTTTTACTTCCTGAGGCTCTCCCCTCGCTGGTAAACAATGCAACAATTACGTTGATCACACTTGTTGGATACTCCGCGATGGGTGGCGCTGTAGGTGCCGGTGGACTTGGACAGATTGGTTATCAGTATGGTTATGTCGGATATGATACTTTTATCATGAATTCTGTTCTAATTTTATTAATTTTAATCGTATTCCTGTTACAGTATACAGGAGACTACATCTCAAAAAAAGTAAACCATCGTTAACATAAATTATATCATATGAAAAAATTGAACTATGCATTTGCAATCTTAGCCTTCAGTCTCGTATCGATTGTGGCATGCAACAACAGCGAAAAGAAAGAGAATACCCTTAAAGTCGGTGTAGTATCCGGACCAGAAAAGGAGCTTGCAGAAACGGCTAAGAAGGTTGCAAAAGAAAAGTTCAATCTTGATGTGGAGTTGGTAGCTTTCAACGACTATGTTGTGCCCAATGAAGCCCTAAATCAAGGAGATATCGATGTAAATGTATTTCAGCATCAGCCTTATTTACAGGAACAATCCAAACAACGCGGTTTTACAAAGTTAACCATCGTCGGAAACACATTTGTATTTCCGATCGTTGCCTATTCTAAAAAAATAAAAAGCATCACCGAGTTACAGCCTGGCGCCAGTATTGCCATCCCCAATGATCCTACCAATGGTGGCCGCTCACTTTTACTTCTCCAACGCGAGGGCATTATCGGCTTAAAAGAAAATGTAGGCATACAGCCTAAAGTAACAGATATAGTAAGCAACCCTAAACAGGTTAAAATCATTGAGATGGAGGCACCACAGTTGCCGCGCGTTCTGGATGATCCTCAGGTTACAATTGCCATCATCAACAATAGTTTCGCCGCTCAGGCTGGGTTGGATCCCGAAAAACAAGGCTTATTCACAGAAGACAAAGAATCACCTTACGTTAATCTGATTGTTGCCCGTTCGGATAATAAAAACGATGAAAAGGTGCAGCAGTTTATTCAAGCGTATCAGTCACCTGAAGTGGAAGCTACCGCAAAAAAAGTCTTCAAGAATGGCGCCATTAAAGGCTGGTAAAATTTTTAAAATACAAGTGATAGCATCAGATCAATTATGCCCCTGTGGCTCTGGCAATACCTTTGGAGAATGCTGCCAACAAATTCATCGTTTCCATGCCAAAGCAACCACAGCAGAGGCATTGATGCGTGCACGTTATAGTGCTTTTGTGACACAACAGATCGATTTCCTATACGATACATTTCACCCCTCAACACGACGGTTCCAAAATAAACAGGCCATTGGGCAATGGGCGCGGGACAATAAATGGATGCAACTCGCGATCCTGAAATCTACACTCCATACGGTCGAGTTTGAAGCACATTATCTGGATCCACAGATGGAAGTTCATATTCACCATGAAAAGTCTACCTTCAAAAAACAAGGTGATTTATGGTACTACGTTGACGGGCGCTGATATAAATAGTTTCCTTGCAAGCCATTGGAAAGCATACCAGACTATCAACAACAGCTTGCAAGCAGCTTTCCGTTCCATAAAAATTCTCTTCTATGAAATAAAATGTGTTTTCAACTAAGTCCTTATTTTTGCTCATAAAAAAGCAGTCTCAACGGGGATGTCAAGACTGCTTTTCTGCAACGAATATTCGTTAGTTATTTCTATTAGATCGCCTGTTCAGTATCTTCGCGATAAGGAGCTTCTTCATCAAACTCACCCTCCCATTTAGCAACAACAACGGTTGCCAAACAATTTCCGATCACATTGACAGAGGTACGCGCCATATCCATGAGTTCATCGATACCTAAAATGGCAGCAATGACAAATGTTGGTAAGCCAAACTGATCCGCTGTCGCAATCAAAATAATTAATGAAGCTCTTGGGACAGCAGCAACACCTTTGGAGGTAATCATCAATGTAAATGCAATCATCAATTGATGTCCAAACGACAAATGGATACCAGCCGCCTGAGCGACAAAGATGGCAGCTAATGATAAATAGAGTGAAGTACCATCCAAGTTAAAACTATATCCTGTCGGAATGACAAACGAAACAATCTTACGTGGCACACCAAATTTCTCCATTGCGCTCATTGCTTTCGGTAATGCCGCATCTGAACTTGTAGTGGCAAATGCAATGGAAACAGGTTCCTTAATCGCATTTATAAAACGTTTCACAGGTATCTTTAAATACAAAGCTACAGGAAGCAATACCAAGCATAAAAAGCATACTAAAGCAAAATACAGCGTCGCTAAAAGCATGAAAAGATTCTTAAGGATATCGACACCGAGATGCCCCACAGTATAGGCCATGGCAGCACCAACCCCGATAGGCGCAAAGTACATAATCATGTTCGTAAACTTAAACATCGTTTCAGACATACTCTCGGTAAAATCAACCAAGGGTTTACGCTTTTTCTCATCGACCATTGCCAATCCAATCCCGAACAAAATTGAAAATACAACAATCTGTAAAACTTGGTTATCCGCTACAGATTTGACAATATTTTCAGGAAACAAGTCGCGTATAAAAGAAGTGAACTTGTATACAGGATGCACATGGTCCGGAAGGGTTTTAAGGATATGCTCATCCATACTTTCCTTCGGCGCAGGGAGTTCTTCATGTGGCATATGTGCAACATCAACGCCCACTCCTGCTCGAGTCAGGTTTATAGCACCTAAACCAATAAAAATAGCACATGTCGTTGCGCAAAAGAAATAAAGCATCGATTTCCATGCCATACGTCCCACCTGTTTCAAATCAGAATGCCCTGCAATTCCATATACAAGCGTAGCAAAGAGAATCGGTCCCACAATCGTCTTGACTAACTTGATAAAACCTTTACTCAAAGGTTGCAGGGAAATCGCTAGATTTGGAAAATCCAACCCGACAAATATCCCCATAATCATACAGGTCAAAATCCAAGTGGTCAAATTTTTCTTAAAGAGCGCATTTACAACCAAAACGGTAGCAACTATCCAACGGACAGCCATTAGAAATTCATGCGAAAAGCCTACAACATCAAATTCGTATAATACAGCAATGATACAAGCTAATGTAACTGTGATTAGGGTTATCAACCCTATTTTGGTTTTTAACATTTAAAAGATTTTAATGGTCAAAAGAACAAAAATAAAAAAATACTATGCTTTTGCAAATATTATTATTCCAAATAGCCAAGATTCACAACAAAATATCGATTTCGCCAAAATAGAACGGCACAAAAAAGGCAGGAAAATTTCTTATCCTGCCTTATATTTTAACGGAACACTAAATTTATTCCGCGTGTAACCAAGCTTTTTTCGCTAATAGCTCATCGTTCGATTCACGTACGTCTTCGTCATCCACACAACAATCTACAGGGCAAACCGCTGCACATTGAGGCTCATCGTGGAAACCTACACATTCTGTACATTTATCTGAAACAATATAATAGACTTCATTAGAGATCGCTTCTTGAGACTCGTTGGCATCCAGTGTAACACCATCGCCAAAATCAATAACCCCATCCAAAGCCGTCCCATCTGAGAATTTCCAAGTTACACCAGCATCGTATATTGCATTATTTGGGCATTCCGGTTCGCAAGCACCACAGTTAATGCATTCGTCTGTAATTTTAATCGCCATTTATAACCTCACAATTATGATAAATAAACTATTTTTGCATTATCAATATGAAACAAAGTCTGATTGAACAATAAGGCTAGTTGATTCACGTTGATTAATGTTAACAGCACAAATATAATACAAATTTGTGTATTCATCTTTTAAAATTTTAATATTTTGACAAAGCAACAACGAATAAATGCATTTGTAAAATTAGGCGAGCGGCTGCAAGAGCGACCTGATGATTTGATTCAAATCATTCAATTCGCCCAACATAAAAACCCCTGGTATACGCCTCAAAATGTTGAACGTGCCATTCAAGCCATTGCTGCCAATCTGACAATAGAAAAGCTGAATCACTGGTTAGCTCCTTATCCAGATCTAAATTCAACGAAAATTGTAGGATTAATTCTGGCCGGCAATATCCCCTTGGTTGGCTTCCATGATATGCTATCGGTACTGATCAGTGGCTTTAGAGCCAAAATCAAAGTCTCATCGGACGACGCAGGATTGACAAGTTATGTGCTCCGCCTCCTTAAACAAATTGACCCGTCCTTTACCGATGCCTTTGAAATTGTTGACAAACTAAAAGATTTCGATCTGGTTATAGCAACAGGTTCCAACAATAGCTCGCGTTATTTTGACTATTATTTTGGAACCAAACCACATATTATTCGTCGCAATAGAAATAGTGTTGCCATCATCGGTGGACAAGAATCTCCTGACCAGCTTGAATCACTGGGACATGACATCTTTGATTATTTTGGGTTAGGCTGTCGCTCTGTATCAAAGTTATTCATTCCAAAAGATTATCCAATAGCACACTTCTTCGAAGGTATCGCTGCGTTTAACAACGTGACGGAACATTTTAAATATAATAACAATTACGACTACAACAAATCCATCTATCTGATCAACGGCGACAAGCATTTTGATAATGGATTTTTATTGCTAAAGGAGGATGAGCGCACAGCTTCTCCCCTTGCTGTAGTTTATTATGAAACATACGAAACACTGGCTGAAGTTGAAAATAAACTCCAATTAGCGCAAGAAAATATCCAATGTGTTGTATCAGAAATAGCTTTAAATGTGCCCTCGCCAGTATTTCGTTTTGGAGAGAGCCAATGCCCTGCTTTGGATGATTTTGCTGACGGCGTGAATACATTGGATTTTTTATTCGCAAACCAATAAGCTTCCTTTAAATTCATAGTAAATAAATTGCATTAAAAATACTAACTTTGAAATTATGTATATCATTAAAGTAAAAGGTGTCGCCAAAATCCCTGATTATGTTCAATTAAGAGATGATGCCTTCACCTTGCTGGCATATTTTAGAGTCGACCGCCCAGATAAATCACTTGATAAGATTGGATTAGGAGAAAAGGCAGAATATATCATGCAACTGGTTAAAGAAATGCCTTTTGGGCAAATTAAAAAATTAGAATTTTAGCTTCCATGATTGAAAATAAAGTCATTACATTAAAAAACGTTGATATCTTCCAACAAAAACATTTGGTATTGTCCAATGTCAATTTAAACATTGGTAAAGGAGAGTTTATTTATCTTATCGGCCAGTCCGGCAGTGGAAAAAGTAGTTTACTAAAAATCATTTACGGCGATTTATACATCGGCAATGGTGAGGGAATGATTGCGGGCTTTGATCTTAAAAAGCTGCACGAAAATGATGTTCCCTACCTGCGTAGAAAATTGGGTATTGTATTCCAGGACTTCCATCTTTTATCCGATAGAAGCATCGAGAAAAACCTCGAATTTGCACTGAAAGCAACAGGCTGGAAAGATAAGAAAATGATCGATAGCCGGATATTGGATGTATTGGAAAAAGT
The DNA here is from genome assembly GCF_002483935.1 of Sphingobacterium sp. UBA7631. NCBI lineage: Bacteria > Pseudomonadati > Bacteroidota > Sphingobacteriia > Sphingobacteriales > Sphingobacteriaceae > Sphingobacterium > Sphingobacterium sp. UBA7631. Next base: position 146,765 of record NZ_DLIX01000010.1, on the reverse strand, counting down.
TGGGCTTCGTTCCAAACTTAAGAAAATGCCACATGAGCTTTCTGGTGGTGAGCAACAACGCATTGTAATTGCCCGCGCATTACTAAATAATCCTGAAATTATTCTGGCAGATGAGCCGACCGGTAACTTAGATCCTGCGACATCAGAAGAAATCGTCTTATTATTGCGTGACATTGCCAATTCCGGAACGGCTATTTTAATGGCAACACACGATTATACCATTATCCGTAATATGCCATCCCGCATCATCAAAACTACTGATGGGGTATTACAGGACAATGTCAGTATCTAGACAGAAAACTGACATATAAAAATAAGATTCCGACAAATTGTTAGGCTTTTTTAATAAAATCTGACAAGCTGTCGGAATTTTATTGTTTGGCAAAAACTTTGACAAACGAAGCATAGAGTAAATTTTTGAATCTAATTTTAGCATTGAAGATATGAATGAGCAAGATAATTATTACGATGAAGGTCAAGATCCAGTAGAAACAAATTCTTCTGAACAACAGGAACAGCCTGCTGATAATATAGCAGAAGAACTGTCTACTGAAGAGAAATTGGCTGCAGAATTGGCAGAGGCAAAGGATAAATACATTCGTCTTTCTGCTGAATTTGACAATTATAGAAAACGTACAAGCAAAGAACGTGTTGAATTGATTCAATCAGCAGGAAAAGATGTCATCAGTAAGCTATTACCTACACTAGATGATTTTGACAGAGCGTTAACAGCCATGGAAACAGCGACAGATGTTGAATCTGTAAAAACAGGAATGGATATTGTTAACAACAAATTCAGACAAACGTTGTCGCAATTGGGGTTAAAGGAAATGGATACCATAGGCCAAGCCTTCGATCCTGAATTACAAGAGGCTATCACAGCAATTCCTGCACCCACAGCAGAATTAAAGAATAAAGTAGTTGACGTGATCGAAAAGGGGTACTACCTAGGTGACAAAGTGATCCGTCACGCAAAGGTAGTTATAGGTCAATAATATTAAGACGATGTCAAAAAGAGATTATTACGATATACTTGGTGTCTCGCGATCAGCGGACGAGAAGGAGATTAAATCAGCATATCGCAAATTAGCGATAAAATACCATCCGGATAAAAATCCTGGTGATCATGAAGCTGAAGAACAGTTTAAGGAAGCTGCTGAGGCATACGATATCTTGAGCAATCCACAAAAACGTCAACGTTATGACCAATTTGGCCATGCCGGTAATTCTGCTAGTGGTGGTTTTGGCGGTGGCGGCGGTATGAATATGGAAGACATATTCAGCCAATTTGGTGATATCTTTGGTGGAGGACATCCGTTTGAAAGTTTCTTTGGCGGTGGCGGTGGCCAGCGTGGCGGCCGTCGGGTAGCTCGCGGAAGCAACTTACGCATAAAAGTTAAATTAACACTCGAAGAAATTGCCAAAGGCGTCGAGAAAAAGGTAAAGGTCAACAAACAAGTGGTCTGTCATTCTTGTGACGGATCTGGTGCTAAAGATAAATCTTCGTTCCATACCTGTAAAACCTGTGGCGGATCAGGATCAGTTCGAAGAGTAACAAATACCATCTTAGGACAAATGCAAACAACAAGCACTTGCCCTACGTGTAATGGTGAAGGTGTTGAAATCACAGCAAAATGTACAACTTGTAGAGGTGAAGGACTCGAACGCGGTGAGGAAACAATTGCGATCAATATTCCTGCGGGTGTAAGTGAAGGCATGCAACTTTCCATGAGTGGAAAAGGAAATGCTGCTCCGCGTGGCGGCGTCCCAGGAGATTTAATTATCCTGATCGAAGAAGTACCACACGAAAGTCTAAAACGCGACGGACTAAATGTAATCTATGATCTATACATTAATTTCGTAGATGCGACCTTAGGCACTAGCGTGGAAGTTCCTACAATAGATGGAAAAGCGAAGATCAAAATTGAGCCCGGTACACAAGGCGGTAAAATTTTACGGTTAAAAGGAAAAGGTATTCCCGAAGTCAACTCTTATCACAAAGGGGACCAACTTGTATACGTTAATATCTGGACACCAAAAGCTGTGTCTAACGAAGAAAAAGAATTATTGAACAAACTGAAAGAATCACCAAACTTTAAACCTCAACCAGGTAAAAGTGAAAAATCATTCTTCGAGCGAATCAAAGAATATTTCGATTAAAATCGGTCTTTCAAATACAAAAAAAAGCCATTTGTCCGCTGTTGACAAATGGCTTTTTTTTATCTTCTTACTTGAAATTGACAATTAAAAACAAAAAGTCAGGCCAATATCATTATCGTTAAATAGAAACGATAAAAATAAAAATACACTAAATTTTAACGCGCTGAACTACTATCAATTACCATAATGGCAAAACATCTAGACAATCTAGTGACAAAAAATTAAAATAAGATTTCGATATTTGACTAACAAATTTAAAAAGTCAGGAAGTATTTACTGGCTTATTAGAACAAACTATTTTAAATAAAAAAGACATGAAAAAAGTTTTACTAACATTGACTGCCATTGCAGGTTTAACAATAGCAGCACAAGCGCAAACTGAACAAGGAAAAATTATGGTTGGTGGTCAACTTGGCTTCGAAACATCAAAAGTGAAAGATACTGATCATAAAAATAATTCATTCTCAATTAACCCAACAGTTGGTTACTTTGTAAGCGACAACTTGGCAATTGGTACTGGAATTGGTTACAACTGGGGAAAAACTGAAACAAGTAAAGATAATAGCGTTAAAAACGATGCTTTTCAGGTATCACCTTTCGCTAGAAAGTATTCTGCAAATGGCCCTGTAAGATTCTTTGCTCAATTGTCAGTTCCAATGGCGTGGGGTACAACCACAACTGAAGTAAATAACGTAGAGACAAAAAATAAATTCGAATCATATGGTGTGGAACTAGCTCCAGGTTTAGCTTACTTCCCGACAAGCAAAATCGGTATCGAACTAAAAGTCAGAGGTTTATATTACAACTACAATAAAGATAAAACGAATGACGTTGCAGTAAATACATTTGGTCTGAACGTTAACTCATTAGCGCCAACTTTAGGTGTACAATTCCACTTCTAGTCAGTACGGAATTTAACAATAGGAAAGGCTATAATTACTTATAGCCTTTTTTTCCTGTCAAAATTGTTACCAATAATACCGTTTAACAATCCGGAGTTTGTGTGTGTAACGGTTCTGTTCAGCATTAAAAATACCCTCCGTATCCATCCGATCGACACGCACTTTCGCTGAAGCGTGAATAATCGTATCGCGATCCAGCATAATCCCTACATGGGTAATCCTTCCTTCGGCGTTATCGAAAAAAGCCAAATCCCCTACCCGTATTTCCGAAACAAAATCCACTGTCTGCCCCATCTCCGCCTGCTGGTAAGCATCGCGAGGTAAGGAAAGGTCAAAGCAACTATAAATCAATTGGGAGAAACCGGAGCAATCAATTCCCCATTGTGAACGTCCACCCCATAAATAAGGAACGTCCTGATAGCTTAAGGCCAATCGCACCACCTCGGTTTCAAATTGCTCTTTGGTAAAGGTATTGATACTACCTTGATACGTTAATGTCAATGGCGATAAATTGACGGTATTCCCTGTATTTAGATAAAGCTTGGTACCATGACAGAGGTGAAATTGTGTTGTATCGGTAAAAAGAACTCCACCCTCCCGTCCAACGATAGTAGGTTTTCCACTCAGATAATGTTGCCTATCCAAGTCGTTTAGTTCCTGAAACTGTCCGTTTTGAATCCAACCCAAATAGTCCGTTTCCAATAGACGTATTGAGGTCCAATCGGCCTGTTCATCAAGGATCTCAAAAAGTTCTCCAAACAATACCTGAGAAACCATTTCACTGCGGTGTGCCTGTTCTGAACGTAACGGAACGAGAGCTAGTGTACAAATACCATATTTCATGTGCTAAACAAAACAAAATCGTCAAAAATGTGATTATATATTATATGACGAAGATAAATTAATTATAGTAGAAATGGACAATACAAACTCAAAATTCAAAAGGATACTCGTCGCTGTCGACGACGAACCATGCTCAGAGAAGGCGATACTATATGCCAAAGAAATGGCCGCAGTATTTGGAGCCTCTATAGCGCTTGTCACTGTTGTTCCCCCTACTTCTCCGGCCAACTTTGGCGCGGATCCGCTATTAGGTCAGCAACCTATCATTGTTCCGGAAGTATCGGAAATGGAACAGGATAATGCACAAAAATACCTTGAGAAAATAAGCCGCGAGTTTACAGGTGCAGGCGAAGTATATCTTTTTAATCGAATCGGATCCATTAAAGAAGAAATTCTGGCGGCATCCCATGAGTGGTCCGCCGATCTTATTATTATGGGGACCAATGGACGGACTGGCTTTGATCATTTCATTTCTGGTTCCGTATCCGAGTCAGTCATTCGCAAATCAACTTGCCCTGTGCTCGTTATTCCCAGTAAATGTGACTGATATTAATTGATCCCTAAATATAAAAGGCTATTTTTTCATTGGAAAAAATAGCCTTTTGCTTTTATTGCTTCTGAAAATTACCTTTTAATCAATCGCGCCACAAACATACTATCCGCTTTCTCTTCATAACCTTTCAAATAGTCCATGCGTTCGATTTCAAAACCAAAATTATCCACAATGTAATTGACAACATCTTCATTTTCCGCTTTAAAAATGGAGCAGGTTATATAAATCAAAGGCTTGCCCACTTTAACATGTCCTACTACATTACTTGCAATATTTTTTTGTAGTGCATTGAATTCGCCAATCTTAGCAGCCCGAAACTGTCTAATCATTTCTGGTGTACGCCCCCAAGTCCCCGATCCTGTACAAGGCGCATCCAATAACACTCCATCAAATCTTTCGCTCCCAAGAAGCGCAAAGGTATCCTTGGTAAGATCGAGTATTTTCTTTCGGTAATGCTTTATTCCAGCACGGTCAAAACGTTCATCGAGATTTCGGAGAATACTCATGCGAACATCGGATACCAAAAGATTGACAGTCGGACAAGCGTCCATCAATAAGAGAGATTTGCCACCTGAAGCTGCGCACGCATCCCACCAGGATTCCTTTTCAGCTGGATCCATATAATCCAACGTGCGCTGTGAAGAAAGATCCTGCACTTCTATCATCCCATCCAACACATCAAATCGCTGCAAAGATGTTCCATTATTCAAGGCAATAGTCTGATCGCCAATCATGGAATAAGGAATCTGATTGTTATCCAAAATAGCGCACACGACTTTTGTCTTGCCGCGTTTCACCCGAATATATAAATAAGGCTGTATCAACTGGCTCTCTAAAAATTGTACCATGTCGATCTCATCAGAAATATGATCCGTAAATGGAAAGAGGTCATTCAGGTTAAAAACGCCTTCTGATTCCAGAAATGCAATTTTGTCCTTCAGTGGTTGCTGGATCTTATCGCTGTACGAAGGCTCAAAAAGAGCCACCAAGGGGCTTTCGTGTTCACACAGGAATTCCGCAAGCACCAATCTACGCTGTTGTGACAGCTGCGAAGCTGCCGTTCCCAGACGAAAATAATTATAACATAAACGGGAAGTAGCCTTGCGATCGGATGATCCCATTTGCTTATTCAGCTTAAAAAAAGTAGTCAAATAACGCGAAAAGGGTTGATCCGCTTCAAAACCATCCATTGCCCGCTCAAAATTACGTATTTGCTGATGAACACGTCTTTCACTGAATTCCGCCATTCAAAGATTATTTTCTTTCAAATTTTTTGTTGTGATAAACCATCATACCCAAAGCTCTATTGGCATAGCCCCATTTTGGATAAAATTCAAATTTGTAATCGCTATTCAATCCCGAAAACTTATCCTGCGTCATTCGGCTAACATAATCTACGCCATATTTGTGGATCAATCGACCGAAATACAACGCCGCGTCATAACCTTTATAAGAAAATTCAGACGGGTCCACTTTATAAGCCGATTTATAATTTCCAATAAATTTACGGGTATCACTATCACTCTCATTCACCAAGTTGGAAGAAGTAATAGTAAGTCCATAAAAATCCATATTTTCGAAATTCTCATACGAAAGCTTAGCCATGTTTGGATGTCCATACAACTTAAATTGATTACCTGGATTCAAAAAGCGTTCGTCCATCTTATCCAATAAAGCTTTAACAAGATTCTTATTGGCTGTACCACTTACAATATGATTTGAACCGGTCAAGACAAGACTATTATCCAGTTCAGCAAGATTATAAACCGTTTTCACTTTTGCCTGTGCATTGGCTTTTGAAATTTCGCTAACAAAATTAACTAGAAACTGTTTGCTTTCATCGTCACCGGCATCGTATACTAATATTTGATCACCCGTATAGTATTGATCAGCAACATATTTCGCCAATGTCTCGGAATGTGTTCGAATAGAAGGTGTTATGGAAACCAAATTAGGTAAGCTAAATTCAGAAGCCATAGTGGCCGCCAAGGGAGAAACTTGCAGCACATTCTTATTTGCAAATGTTTGCCCAAAGCTTTTTATCTCACGTGGATACACCGGGCCCACCACAAGTACGGCATCCTTCACATTGACCGCTGTCCCCAAGGTCGCATTATAGGCAACATTGTCTCGAGAATCAATTACTTGTAAATCAAATAAAGCGCCCTCTTTGGCAATTTTGTCAAGGCCCAACTGAAACCCCTGATAAAAATCAAGTGCCAGGGAAGAACGCTGCACATCTTCTTTTGTAATTGTACCGGCAATACCACTTAACTCAAATGGCAATAGTAGTGCTATTCGATTATTCTTCACGGCGTGCCCATTGACATTTTGCACATCGCCCACTTTGGCAATCGTCGTTTCTTTGTCAACAGCCGGTTTAGTCACAGCAGTTTGCTGTTCGCCTTGACCAGAGGAAGGCGAACGCAATACTGTGCTTTTTTTGGTTGTACAGCTTGCAAGGCATAATGCTACAAGTGCCGCAACCCATATTTTATTCCCACTCAATTGTAGCGGGCGGTTTTGAACTGATATCATATACAACTCTGTTTATTCCTTTCACATGGTTGATAATTTCATTTGAAATTTTTGCCAACAGGTCATATGGTAAATGTATCCAATCCGCAGTCATTCCATCAAGAGAACCAACTGCACGTAAGCTAACAACATGCTCGTAAGTACGCTCGTCACCCATCACGCCTACAGAACGCACTGGCAAGAAAATTGTACCAGCTTGCCATACTTTATCGTACCAGCCAGCTTCCTTCAGATTATTGATAAAGATCGCATCAGCCTCTTGTACAATACGTACACGCTCAGGCGTAATATCACCTAAAATACGAATTGCCAAACCTGGTCCAGGGAAGGGATGTCTGCCTAAAATTGCCTGATCCACTTCTAAAGCTTTTCCTACTCTTCTTACTTCATCTTTAAACAACGTTTTAAGTGGTTCTACGACTTTCAATTTCATAAAATCAGGTAAACCACCAACGTTATGGTGTGATTTGATTGTTGCTGAAGGTCCTTTCACTGAAACCGACTCGATAATATCTGGGTAAATTGTGCCTTGTCCCAACCATTTCGCTTCAATTCCCTCAGGTAATTCCTTTTGGATTTCTTTTGCAGCTTCATCAAAAACATCAATAAATGAATTACCAATGATTTTGCGTTTCTCTTCTGGTTCAGAGATTCCAGCTAATCTACCATAAAATAAATCCTTGGCATTTATTCCTTTAATATTTAACCCCATATTTTTGTAAGAATCCAATACCTGCTCGTATTCATCTTTACGAAGCAGACCATGATCTACGAAAATACAATGTAAATTTTTTCCAATTGCTTGGTGCAACAATACCGCTGCTACTGTCGAATCTACGCCCCCTGACAAAGCCATGATAACGTGATCGTCACCCAATTGTTCTTTCAAAGCGGATACTGTTGTTTCAACAAATGCGTCTGGTGTCCAATCCTGTGCACAACCACAAATGTTTACAACAAAGTTTTTTAATAAGATAGCACCATCTGTACTGTGTGTTACTTCCGGATGGAATTGTATACCATAGGTACGGGTGCCTTTTACTTGATAAGCTGCAACGCGCACTTTATCCGTACTTGCAATAATATCAAAATTTGCAGGAACTTCTTTGATGGTGTCTCCATGTGACATCCATACCTGCGATTGAATGGGTACTCCTGCCAATAATTCATTCTCGCTATTGACAAACTGCAGATTTGCACGACCATATTCACGAATTTCAGACGGCAACACTTCACCTCCTGATTTTTGAGCAATGTATTGCGCTCCGTAACAAACTCCTAAAAGTGGGAAACGATCCTGAATAGCAACAAAATCAATTTGCGGTGCATCTTCTTGTCTAACAGAATAAGGACTTCCCGAAAAGATAACACCTTTTACGGTATCGTCAAAATCTGGCAATTTATTGAACGGGTGTATCTCACAATACACATTTAGTTCTCTGACACGTCTAGCGATTAACTGTGTGTATTGAGACCCGAAGTCTAGAATTATAATTTTTTCTGGCATGCTGCAAAGGTAAGTATTACGAATGAATTATTAAATGTCAAATCAGGAAATAATGCCTGCTTTTAACAGTTCTACTTCCATTTCTTTCTGTAGAATCAGCGCTTCCTCCCGTGCCCTTTCAGCGAAATCACGTCCGTTTGAGGCATAGATAATTCCCCTTGTGCTGTTTACTAAAAGCCCGCAATCTTTGTTCATACCAAATTTACAAACATCTTCAAGCGAGCCGCCTTGTGCCCCCACTCCTGGAACCAATAAAAAATGATCTGGTGCATGTTCTCTAATTTTAATAAAGCCCTCCCCACGTGTTGCTCCGACCACATACATCAAATTATCAGGTGTACCCCAAGTATTGACTTTATCGATCACCTGTTCGAACAATTGCAATCCTTCTTTGTTTTCAAAATTTTGAAAGTCCAGGCTACCTTCATTCGATGTCAACGCAAGTACGATTGCCCATTTATCGTTAAAATCCAAAAATGGTGTCACCGAGTCCTTCCCCATATAAGGTGCGATAGTAATACTATCAAATCCAAGTCCAGACGTCTTTTCATCAAAAAATGCCATCGCATAACGTCCCGACGTATTACCGATATCGCCCCTTTTTGCGTCAGCAATACTGAAACAATCCTTTGGCAACGCTGCCCAGGTTCTTTGAAGCGACTGCCAGCCTTTAATACCATAACATTCATAAAACGCAATATTAGGCTTATAGGCAACACATAAATCAGCTGTTGCATCTATGATGGCCTTATTGAAGCTATAGATCGGATCCTCATCATCTAAAAGATGCTCCGGGATTTTGGTGAGGTCTGTATCGAGTCCGACACATAGAAATGAGCGTTTCGCTTTTATTTGATGAATAAGTTCTGCTCTTGTCATACTATATTTAGAGATCTTAAAAATTATTTATTGATTAAATCTTGCATAAATTTGCCTACATCCGGACTTGAATAATCCGCCATACCTTCATGCCGTGTCGCGATCTTACCCGCTTTGTCCAATATCACCGTTGATGGAATCGGTCCCGAGAGCCATTCTTTTGGAATATCGCTATTTGGAAAACTAATTGGTAGGATTAACTGCTGTTCTTTCATGAAAGCCTCTGCCTTAGCCCTGTCGCCTTCAATCTCCACAATTAAAAACACCATATTTGGGTCATCTTTATACCGCTCATAGAGTACATTGATCGAAGGCATTTCGGCACGACAGGGAGCACACCAGGTTGCCCAAAAATTAATAAAGACCACTTTTCCCTTCAGATCCGCCACCTTGATTGTTTCTCCCCGCGAATTGACAAAGGAGACATGATTGAATGAAGTCTCTGGAGCCCGCCTGTCGGATTCTTTAGTAGTTGAAACAAGCTCCAGTTTAGGGTTGAAAAACCCCAATTTCATTAAAAATTGCTGAAAATAACTTCTACTTGTTGGCCAGATCAACAAACCGATGAGCAGTACAAATACAACGTTTCCGATGATGTTTCTTGTCTTTGGACTCATTAGGCAATCCCGGTATTAAGCATCGAACTTATCCAACAGCTTCAATAAGGTCGCAAAATCCTTTGGATAAGGTGCCTCAAAAGCCATCTTAACTCCATTCAACTCAAATTCAACCTGTTTTGAATGGAGTGCAAAACGTTTCATAATAGGCTGCTCCTCTTCATCTTTCGACAATGTATATCCCCTTTTCTTAATTTGGGACAAATACACAGGTTTACCGCGATACATGTCATCCCCCACGATAGCGGCATGTTGTGTGGCGAGGTGAATACGGATTTGGTGCATACGTCCTGTAATAGGTTTACATTCCACCAAAGTATAATTCTTATAGTATTTGATCGAATTGAAGATGGTCTCGGCCGGTTTACCGTTTGCACGGTCAATAGATACGTTTTTATTGCCCTGGTTCAAGATGGGTAAATCGACAAGCAAGTCCTGAAAAGTATGTGTACCTCCTATGACCGCATGATAAATCTTATTCACTTTTCTTTTTTCAAATGCAATGGAGATTGTACGGTATGTTTCTGGATTTTTTGCAATTAGTAAAATACCCGAGGTCTCTTTATCCAGGCGGTGGCACACCTGTGCATCAGGATGATATTTCTTCGCCAAACGAAGAATATTGACCTCCCCTCCCTCACGTTCATCTAACGAAGCGACAAACGGCGGTTTATTGATAACGATCAAATTTTCATCCTCATGGATGATTAATTCTGAAAATTTGGGGAATTTAAATAGACGAGTCTCATTTTGTATCATTCTGCAAAAATACAAAACACAAGGCAGAATATTGGTCAATGTATGATAAAAAGCTTACTTTTGAACACACAATATAAGTTAAGATGTCTGTAAACAAAGAAATGAAACGAGTAAGCACAGCAATGCTGCAAGCCATGAAAGAACGTCAGGAAAAGATTTCTATGCTTACAAGCTATGATTACTCCATGGCCAAAATGGTCGATCAAGCCGGTGTTGACGTTATTTTAATTGGAGATTCTGCTGCTAACGTATTCGCTGGCTACGAAACTACCTTGCCTATCACCCTAGATAATATGATCTACCATGCCGCTGCCGTTGCTAGAGGTACCGAACGTGCCATGGTATTAGCAGATTTGCCATTTGGATCTTATCAGGGCTCCGCCAATGAGGCTTACAATGCCGCTGTACGCATGATGAAAGAATCAGGTGCGCACGCATTGAAACTAGAAGGAGGTCTTGAAATCATCGAAAACATCAAAAAAATCATTGCCGGAGGCATCCCTGTATGTGGACACCTGGGCTTGACTCCCCAATCCATCAATAAATTTGGAAATTTTGGTGTGCGGGCGAAAGAAGAACAAGAAGCCGCTAAATTAATAGACGATGCCCTCGCTTTACAGGAGGCGGGCTGTTTTGCCATTGTTTTGGAAAAGATACCTGCAAAATTAGCTAAAACAGTTACCGAAAAATTGGTGATTCCGACAGTTGGTATTGGAGCTGGACCGGATTGCGATGGACAAGTCCTTGTGGTTAACGATATGCTGGGTATGAATGCTGATTTCAAACCAAAATTTATGCGTCATTTCGCTAATTTGCACGAACAGATCACAACTGCAGTAGCTCATTATGTGGCCGAAGTAAAAGCGGTACAGTATCCGAACGAAGACGAACAATATTAGAAAAATATGCGGTTTTTGATCATTGGACTTATTATTCTTATTGCTTATCTGGTGATACGCAAAAAATTCAATCTATTTGGGTTTACCGAGGATATGTCCAGAAATTTAAAATCAGGTTTTCAGTTGATTGAAGCTTCATCTCCGGTCATCCAGGCAAATCTAAAGAAGAGCGTTTCCAACGCCATGATGGGGGTTGTCCTCATTTTGATCACCGTCTTGCTGTTCATGAAGATAAAAATTGTCCTGTTCCTGCTTCCGATTGCCTTTTTCCTGCTGGGTTATCTTTTTCTGTTCAACAACCACTTTAGTAAGCTCAAAAGCCAGCAAATCTGGTACAATGCCAAAACCAATGAAGTTTTTATTGAACAGCTCAAAGGAGAAAATTATGCTTTTAACATGTTTAAGGACATAGAAGCCGTTCAGAAAATCGAATCAATTCAAACGACCAAAGGTTTATTATACGGCTACTACCGTCTCAAGTTAAAGAACAAAATAGTAGAGATCCCCTATTTGGTCGCCGAAAACAAGCCGGTCAATAATTTATTTTTCGACACCATTAACCAAAATTTCACCATAACTGTTCAAAAACGTATTTTTCCAATCATTTAAAAATGAACAAATTGAATATCTAAAAAGAATGTGGTATATTTAGGTAATTAATAAAATTTGTTAAAACCAAAATATTTCACACTATGGGAAAAGGTGACATCAAGACCAGAAGAGGAAAAATATCGAATGGTTCTTTTGGAAAAAGAAGACCACATGTATCGAAAACTGCAATCAAGGCGGAAGTAAAACAAGAGGCTCCAAAAGAAGTCCAACCAAAAGCAAAATCAAAGAAATAGTAAACAGGAAGCTAGAAAGTTATTTCTAGCTTTTTTTATTTCCAACCATTCGCGCTCGTCCATTTCGCTGTCCATTTGCAAAGTTTTCGTGGTATTGTAAAATCCTTTTGACAACTGATATCGGCATAATAATAAACCTATATTTACCTGTTAAATGTAAAAAGTACATAAGAGACTATATCGTATGAATAAAAAATCGATCATTTACCTCCTTTTGGCCTGTGCTGTGTTTGGAGGTGGATACTTTCTGATAACTGCTAAAAAAGATAAAAAAGAAGCTGATAAGCCCAATGGAAAAAAAGATATGCCCGTCCCCGCACAGGCGATCATTGCCAAATCTTCCGTCGCCGATAGATCCATTAATCTCTCGGGAAGCATTGACGCAGAAGAGCAGGTTGAAATCAGAAGTGAAGTAAGTGGTCGAATCACCAAAATCTATTTCTCTGAAGGACAGCGCATCAAACAGCGCGAGCCCTTGATCAAGATCGATGATATTGAGCTGCAGGCACAATTAAGACAAGCGCAAACAACAAATCAGCTGAATGCCGAAAATGAACGTCGGGCCAAACTGCTGTTGCAAAAAGGAGCAATCAGTCAGGAAGAGTTTGATATTGCCAGTGCAGCCTTAAAAACCTCCTTAGCACAGATCCAGTTGATTCAGGCACAAATATCCAAAACAACCATCCGCGCCCCTTTTAGTGGCATGATTGGACTTCGGAACATTTCCGTAGGTGCCATTGTCTCATCCAGTACCCTGATTACAAATTTAGTGAAGGACAATCTTGTCAAAGTTACTTTTGCAGTGCCCGAAAAATACAGCAATATAGTTAAAATAAATATGCCCATTGAGTTCAGTGTAGCCAACGACCCAACGATCATTACAGCAAACATTTACGCTATTGAACCACAAGTATCACTTAACACCAGAACACTCACTGTCCGCGCCAGAGCGACGAACGATCAGGGCAAATTGAAAGTCGGATCCTTTGTTAACGTTATTGTGCCGATCGAAGTGGAAAACGATGCGATATCCATTCCTACAGAAGCTATTGTTCCCGTACAGGACGGAAAGAAGGTCTTTGTACTACAGCACGGCCTCGCCAAGGAAGTGAAGGTTGAAACAGGTGCACGTACCGACAAGGACATCGTTATTCTATCTGGCATCAGTGCCGGCGACACCGTTTTAACCACGGGCGTTCTGTCTTTAAAAGATGGAGCAAAAGTTAAGGTATCATTAGCTAACTAGTTGTACATGAATTTATCTGCAGTTTTTATTAAACGCCCTGTTTTAACTATTGTCGTCAATATTACCATCATCTTGTTTGGCTATATTGGTTTTAGTTTTCTGGGCGTACGCGAATACCCCTCCATTGACCCCGCCATTGTTTCTGTCAGAACAAATTATGCCGGTGCCAATCCTGATATCATTGAATCTCAGATTACCGAGCCACTAGAGAAGGCCATAAACTCGATCGATGGTATTCGTAACATCTCTTCTTCGAGTAACCAGGGATCCAGCAATATTACCATCGAGTTTGATTTAAAAAAGAACCTGGAGGAAGCCGCAAATGATGTCCGGGATAAAGTATCCCAAGCCGTCCGAAGCCTACCACAGGATATTGATGCTCCACCGGTGGTATCCAAAGCCGATGCGGATTCCGATCCCATTATTACGTTGACATTGCAAAGTGAGACACGCGACAAACTTTCGCTGAGCGACTACGCCGAAAATGTGATTTCTGAAAGGTTACAAACCATCCCCGGCGTCAGCAGCACACAGATCTATGGCCAAAAACGTTACGCCATGCGGCTATGGCTCAATCCCGACCGTATGGCTGCCTATGGTATCACGGCTTCAGATATTCGTACGGCATTAAATAATCAGAATGTTGAATTACCTTCGGGAAAAATTGTCGGAAACACAACCGAGCTCACCGTAAAAACTATAGGCAACCTGTCTACCCCCGAGCAATTCAACAACATCATTCTAAAAGCCGACAGCAGCCGTATCGTCAAGTTTACCGATATTGGTCGGGCCGAAATAGACGCTGAGAATCTCGAAACAAAAATGGTGAGTAATGGTAAACAGCTGGTCGGTATTGCCATTATTCCGCAACCGGGGACAAATTACCTTGATATTGCCAACAATTTTTATAAAATGCTCGATCAGATCAAAGAAGATCTGCCGCAGGATATTATACTCAACATCGCTTCTGATAATACGACATTCATTAAAAAATCAGTTGAAGAAGTCGCCGAGACACTCCTGATTTCGATCATACTGGTCACCCTAATTATTTATTTTTTCTTTCGCGACTGGGGCATAGCGTTACGTCCGTTATTGGATATTCCGGTATCCTTGATTGCGACATTCTTTATTATGTATATTTTTGGTTTTTCCATCAATGTACTGACGCTACTCGCTATTGTACTCGCGACGGGGCTTGTCGTCGACGACGGTATTGTTGTTACCGAAAATATCTTCAAGAAAGTTGAAGAAGGAATGTCTCCAATTGAAGCCGCGCTAAAAGGGTCTAAGGAAATATTCTTCGCTGTTATTTCCATTTCAATTACACTTGCAGCGGTATTTTTACCGGTGATATTTCTTCAGGGCTTTGTGGGAAGGCTGTTCCGGGAATTTGGTGTCGTCATCGCCTCGGCCGTATTGGTTTCGGCATTTGTTTCCCTCACCCTTACACCGATGCTCAACGCTTATCTGATCAAAGGTGGTGGCCACAAAAAGACGAAGTTTTACGATTGGACAGAACCCATGTTTGTCAAAATGAATAAAGGTTATGCCAAGGCTCTGGAAAAATTCATGAAATTCAAATGGATTAGCTTTCCAATTCTGATCCTATGTTTTATCATTATTGGTATCCTTTTCTCCTCCATTAAAAAGGAAACAGCGCCTTACGATGACAGAAGTAACATCTCCGTCAATGTAACAGGTCCTGAAGGTGCCACCTATGAATACATGGATCGCTACATGCAGGAATTGGACAAATTGGTCTACGACTCCATTCCTGAAAACAAAATCAGTTTAAACATTACCTCTCCGGGTTTCGGCGCGAGCTCAGTCAACTCCGGACGTATACGGATGACTTTGGTTGATCCTGGTGAGCGCAAAAAATCACAGGACGATATTGCCAAGGAGCTCACTAAATGGACAAAACAATACGATGCCGTACGCGTCAATGTTTCGCAAACGCCAACGATATCCATGAATCGAAGAGGTGGACTACCTGTTCAGTACATTATCCAAGCACAGAATTTTGAAAAACTTCAGGAAAAGATTCCCGAATTTATGAATGAGGTCAACAGCGATCCAGCATTCTCGACAACGGATATCAACCTGAAGTTCAACAAACCCGAACTGCATGTCGAAATTGATCGTCTGAAAGCACTTAGTCTGGGTGTTTCCGTACTTGACGTTTCACAGTCCCTCCAATTGTTGTTAAGCGGTCAACGTTTCGCCTATTTTATGCGTGATGGCAAACAATATCAGGTCATTGGCCAAGTTGAAAACGACCGTAGAGCTACGCCGACAGACCTTGCTTCAATTTATGTACGTAATAACATCGGTCAGCTTATCCAGTTAGATAACGTCGTAAGCGTCAGGGAAGAAAGCAGTCCACCCCAACTCTACCACAATAACCGGTATATGTCGGCTACAGTTTCAGCTGGCTTGGCGCCAGGCATGAGCATGAGCGACGGAATTGCAGCAATGGATCGCATAAAAGAGAAGGTACTCGACCAGAGCTTCACCACCGACCTTAGTGGTGAATCACGTGACTTCGTTGAAAGTAGCTCCAATACCTTATTTGCTTTTGGTCTTGCTTTATTGCTTATTTACCTGATCTTGGCGGCCCAATTTGAAAGCTTCCTCGACCCATTTATCATTATCCTGACGGTGCCTATGGCCGTTGCCGGTGCACTAATAAGTCTATGGCTATTTGATCAAACCTGGAATATCTTCAGCCAAATTGGAACGATTATGCTTATCGGTCTAGTGACCAAAAATGGTATCCTGATTGTTGAGTTTGCCAACCAAATGCGTGAAGAAGGCATGGAAAAATTTGAGGCAATTATGCACTCTGCCGAATCACGCCTCAGACCGATCCTAATGACAAGTTTGGCCATTGCCTTGGGTGCATTACCGATTGCCATGTCACTTGGAGCTGCCTCAACGAGCAGAATTGGTATGGGAGTTGTGATCGTTGGTGGTACAATATTCTCCCTTATCCTAACCTTGTTCATTATCCCGGCGATCTATTACATGTGGTCAAGACAAAAAAAACATAGACCGGAATTTGATAACATTAAAAGCTACGAATAATAAAGACATGAAGAGAAATTTCATCCTACTAGTATTACTTTACTCCATCATGTTTCAAGCTCGGGCGCAAGAAGTACTGACTTTGGAAGATGCACTGAAAACTACACTGAGCAATAACTTCAATATTCTCCTGGCTAAAAATGACAATAACATTGATAGGGAGAATACCAGTTTAGGAAGCGCCGGTATGCTTCCAGCAGTAACTGGAACGTTCAACAGAAGCAACTCCATCCAGAACTCCAGACAGGTCAGAGCAGATGGTCAAATACAGCAGATCTCCAATGCAAAAAACGACAACATGTCTTATGGAGTCAACCTAAACTGGACGATATTCGATGGATTGGGTATGTTTGCCCGTCGCGATCGCTTCAAAGAAATACAACGCCAAGGGGAAGCGGAGATCAAATATCAAGTGATCACCCAACTCAGCGAAGTCATGGCAACCTATTACAATCTGGTGCAGCAAAAGCGCCTGATAAATGCACTGGATACCACCATTACCTTATCGAGATACCGCGTCACGCTGGCCGAAAATCGCCTGGAGATCGGAAAAGGCTCCAAGCTGGATCTCCTGAATGCGAAAGTCGATTTAAATACCGATCAGACAAACTTACTCAGACAGCAGGAAAGCTTCAAAAATACCAAGACTTACCTCAATCAGCTGATGACACGCGACTTGAGCCTGGATTTTCAGGTTGAAGATGAAATGAAACTTGATACGGATCTTAAACTTGGTAATCTGATCGAAATTGCCGATCGCCAAAATCCACAAATCCAGCTCGCCATCATCAACAATCGGGTGGCCGAACTAAACTTAAAAGCAGTTAAGGCCGAACGTTATCCCAAAATTGGATTAAACAGTGGTTACAACTGGAACGAATCCCACTCCTCCCTCGGTTTCTCGACAGAAAATAAAAATAGAGGTCTTACCTACGGTATATCGGCTTCCCTTAATATTTTCAATGGATTTCTTCAAAATAGAAACGAACGGATCGCTAAATTTCAGATTAAAGGTTCTGAGCTGCAGATACAACAACAAAAACAAGATATTCAGGCACAGGTCAGAACGCTGTTCCAAACCTACATCACCAATATGGAACTGGCTCATGTAGAACGGAAAAACGAGGAGCTGGCAAAAGAAAATTTAAACATCACCATGGATAAATTCCGTATCGGTACCATCACAACTTTGGAAGTAAGAACAGCGCAGTTAAACTACATCAATGTAATGACTCGGAGCTATACAGCACAATATGATGCAAAGGTATCCGAAATAAGGCTAAAAGAATTGACAGGCGAAACATACTAGAAATTTCTTTCAGCATGAGGTCCTCTTCATGAAGGGACAGGATTTTGAAGCGCTTTTCAGCAGCATCTATTCTTAAAAAGCGAAAGGCTCCTTAACTAAATGAGGAGCCTTTCGTTTGTCTATTTAATAGTCTATTGCTATAATAGATTTCAGTGGTATTAACACGCCACTTTTTATCTGAATATATCTATCGGTTAACGACCATACGGTGGTCTCGATACGCTTTGGTCCGGAATCAGTCTCAAAGGCGATTTCAGTTTTGGATTTAAACTCATTTCCCAACCGAAGTGCCCCTTTCAATTTATCCATAAAAGTCGCTGTCTTATCTTCACTCGCCGGGATAAATTTAAATTGAGGAATTTCCTCTTTAGCTATTAGTTCTCCAACCATAATACTAGCATTTAATGTGTAAATTATTGTTTTGCGCTATGCTACTCTTATAACGCTTTAAAGCCAATCTTATTTTATCTCTTTCTGCCATTGGCTTATTTAAATCTACCGATTCCCATGATAAAAATCAATTAAATCCTTGAAAACTATCATTTATTTTACAATAAAAAAACGATTGTACTTTGGACACACTACTCCCCTTTGAGGGTCACCGGCAGGCCCAACAGGCATTTATAACGAGATATCTAAATATAGTGTCATTTCATTTTGAATTTATAGCCCAAATCATTCATATTACCTATTTTTGATCAAAAAAATATGTAAATGGAAAAATCTGTTTTTGAAAAAGAGTGGGAAATTTATTTCACGCAATGCTATTCTAATGGCCGTATTCGTTTCTCCGATTTATCCAATATCCTGCAGCTTACCGCGGGAGAACACGCCAATGCTGTGGGATTCGGTTTTAAAGAAATGGCCAAACATAACCAAACTTGGGTACTTAGCCGCATACGTATAGAGATTGCACGATTGCCCAAATGGATGGACATCGTCAAGGTTAAAACTTGGATACAAGAATTAGAGGGCGCACGCTCAACACGGAATTTCGAAATTACCGTCAATGGACAGATCTATGTTACGGCAACCAGTTATTGGGCTGTCATCAATACCGTGAAGCGGAGCTCTGAAACACTCGCGATTTCCACCGAAAATTTTACCACCTATCCGGATCGTCCCGCAACACAACGGCCATTTTCAAAATTGGATATTTCCCAGACAGTCAAAAATCTTGATGAATATTGTGTTAAGCTCTCGGACCTGGATATTGTCAATCACGCCAACAATGTAAAATACCTGGACTGGTGTATGGACAGGTTGCCCATTGAGCTTGTATTGACCAATCAAATCAAATCATTAGAGATGAATTACCTGCGCGAATTACGCTATAATGATACTGTAGAGATTAATGGTGATGCGACAGATCAGGGTTACTTTATGACAGTGACCAAACAGCAGCGCATTCATTTTGCGCTGGCCATAGAAACAAAATAAAAAGGGGAAACAAAATAAAAACGCGAAACAATAAAAAAAGGGAGGCTACGGGCCTCCCTTTTTATCTTACATAGCGCATCGTTTATGCAAATGCTTTATCGCCTTTTTTGTAAGGAAGGTTACCATCAAATTTTCCCGGTATCTTCACAAAACGCAACGCTTTTGTACAACCCAGCTCCGAGTTAAAGAAACCAGTCAATGTCAATTGTTTGAACATCGTAAACCAATGTGGTGGATCGTTCTCAACATAATTATACAATTGATTTTGTTTTTCTTTATTCTTCTCCAGAATATCCTTTTGATCTTCAGCTTGCTTTTTATTAAACTCGTTTGCTTCTTTGTCCAAAGCAGCCGCAACAGCTGTTCTGTCTGCCGCAGAAAGCTCCAGGAATGGCTTGCCTTTCACCTCTTTTGCCTTATCATCTAAGCTCGCAAAACCAGTTAAAAATGCTTTTTGTTGCTTTTCGGTATAACAGTCACGAACCATGACCGGAATAAAACTTCCTACCCCTGCTTCTTTCGCACCCGGAGTTGCGGTAGCTGGTAAGATTGCTTCAGCCAAGTCACCTAATAAATCAGTTGTCTTCGCTTCAAATAATGCTTGCACATCTTTGGTTGCTGAGCGTGTACAACCTTCCAAAAATAAATTAGCGCCGATAACGGTACCTCCTAAAATTAAGGCAACTCGTTGTAATGCTTCTCTTCTATTCATACTACTAAATATCTTAATTTTAGAAATTATATTTCATTTCCCAACCTTGTCTGTAATTACGTTTTACATATTGATTGACGTTGTCAAAGTTGGTGACACGCATGTTATCGTTATCCCACAACAATTTCAGGTTACGTCCAGGGTATTTACCATCAATACGTAAATCAGCACCTCTGATTGCCAGGTTAGCCATTAATAAAGCTTCTGTCAACGGACCTGCTATTTCAAAAGGTGAACTTACTTCTTTCTTGCCGTATCCAGCCTGACAAGCTTCAACCCATTGTGCGTAGTGTCCACCTTCTTGTCCTGGTACACGGGCATATTTCTGTGCCACCTGCTCTTTTCTTGAAGTCGGCAACAAGCGTGCATTCTGGCCGTAGGTATCCGCAAGGATTTTACCTTTTGTACCTACAAGTAAGATACCGTTACCACCATCACCAAAAATTTCGTTTGGACCTAATTCATCCGGGCGAGCAGGCTGAATACCACCATCCATCCAATGTAAAGTCACCGGACCATTGGTACGTGGTGTTTTAGGGAATGTTAATGTCGCATGGCTCGATGGAGGACAGCTTTCAGGGAAATATCCACGTTTGAATTCATCCACATACACCGATCCTACAGTTGCCTGTACATCCTGTACATAAGTCAATCCCAAGGTACTGAAAGGAACTTCCAACAAGTGACAGCCCATATCGCCCAATGCGCCAGTACCATAATCCCACCAGCCGCGCCAGTTGAAAGGCACCAATTTATCCACATACTCTTTATAAGGCGCTGTACCTAACCAAAGGTCCCAATCCAATTCTTTTGGAACTTCGGCCTTGCCTGTAGGCCATGCAATACCTGAAGGCCATACCGGACGATCTGTCCAACAATATACCGTATGTACATCACCGATCAGACCTGCTTCGTACCATTCACGTACAAAACGTGGTCCATCATTCGATGCACCTTGATTTCCCATCTGGGTAACCACTTTATATTTTTTAGCTGCATGCGTCAATGCTCTCGCTTCCCATACATCGTGAGTCAACGGTTTTTGAACGTACACGTGTTTACCCAATTGCATAGCTGCAAGTGCCTGAATGGCATGTTGATGATCTGGAGTTGATACAGAAACGGCTTCTATACGTTTGTGCTCCTTATCCAACATCTCACGGTAGTCTTTGTAATACTTTGCTTTCGGGTAACGTTTCAACGCACCAGCTGCACGACGGTCGTCCACATCACACAAGAAAGCAAGATCTGCTTTTCCTGAATCATGGAATGCATTGATGTCACTAAAACCTTTACCCCCTACACCAATACCTGCTACTTGTAATTTGTCACTTGGAGCTGTAAAGCCATTTCCGCCCAATACATGGCGAGGGACGATCATAAAAGCCGCAGCAGCTGTTGCCGCGCTCTTTATAAAACCTCTTCTACTCGTCTTATTTGAGTTATTTTCCATTGTTATCAATCTTTAGCTATTAGATGTTACCTTTTTTCAATTCGCTTACTGCGAAATCAACCGCACGAGCAGTAAGTGCCATATACGTCAATGAAGGGTTGACACAACCTGCAGAAGTCATACAAGCACCGTCCGTTACGAAAACATTCAATGCATCCCAAACTTGGTTGTTACCATTTAATACCGAAGTTTTTGGATCACGTCCCATGCGGGCAGTTCCCATTTCGTGGATACCTTGGCCCAAACCATATACGTTATCGTACGTATAGGTATCTTTTACGCCAATGCTTTCCAACATTTCCTTCATTTCATTTTGCATGTCGCCACGCATCTTCAATTCATTATCCTTGATCTCAGCGTCAAATGATAATACAGGTAAGCCCCATTTATCTTTTTTGCTCTTGTCAAGTGTAATTTTATTTTCGTGATATGGCAAGGTTTCTCCGAAAGCAGTAAAACCAACAGTCCAGTCACCTGGCTCACAGATCGCATCTTTCCATGCACCACCAACTTCCATCTCGGCAACAGCACCAGACCAACGTCCACGACCTGCAGCACCCTGGTAACCAAATCCACGTACATAGTCACGTTTTTTGGTATCACCTTCTACATTTACAAAACGTGGCACATACAAGCCTGTTGGTCTACGACCATATACATAGCTATCCAAATATCCATCTATTTTACCTCCGGCACCACAACGGAAATGGTGATCCATCAAATTGTGGCCCAATTCACCGCTACTGCTACCCAAACCGCCTTCCCAAACATCTGTAGCTGAGTTCATTAACACCCAAGTCGAGTTCAATGCAGATGCACAAACAAAAATTACTTTAGCGAAAAACTCATACGTTTGGTTTGTTTCAGCATCAACAATTTCAACACCTTTTGCCTTTTTCGTGTTTTTATCGTAGATAATCTTTGTTACGATAGAAAAAGGACGTAAAGTTAGATTGTTTGTTTTACGTGCTGCAGGAAGAGTTGCCGATTGCGTACTGAAATAAGCACCAAAATTACAACCCAACCAACATTGATTTTGATATTGACAATTTACACGATCATGATGCGGAACAGTAATGTTGGCTGTTCTACCCATGATGAAATGACGTTGACCACCATATTGCTTTTTCAAACGCTCAGCCAGGTCTTTTTCAACAATGTTCATCGCCATTGCCGGCATGTAATCTCCATCTGGCAAAGATGGTACACCATCTCTATTTCCGGAGATACCAGCAAATTTTTCAGCATAACTATACCAAGGGGCAATATCCTTATAACGAATCGGCCAATCCACACCGTGGCCATCTTTTAAGTTAGCTTCAAAATCCAAATCGCCCAAACGATAAGATTGTCTTCCCCACATTAAAGAACGTCCTCCAACATGATACCCACGGTACCAGTCAAAACGTTTTACCTCTGTATAGGGACTCTCTTTTTCATTTACCCAAAAATCCAGGTTCTTCTCATTCAACGGATAATCTCTACGCAAAACCGGATATTCTTCGATCATTTTTTGTGTACGACCGCCAGCATGAGGCCATTCCCATGGATTTTTATTTGGCGCAGTGTAATCCTTAATGTGTTCAATGTTACGACCACGCTCCAGCATAATTGTTTTCAGCCCTTTCTCTGTCAATTCTTTCGCAGCCCATCCACCACTTATCCCCGAACCGATTACAATTGCGTCATAAGTATTTGTTGCCATCTCTCTTCTAATTATTTGTTTTTAAATAGTTATTTTTTCTGTTTAGTGTGCAGCATTTGTACTGTCGATCTTTTCGTCCTTAAATAAAGCTAAAAAGATAAAAAATACAACAGCTGCGATAATTGCAGGTACAACCCAGGTATGATTCCAGAATGCCGCCATATCAGTTGCTTTCAATTCTTTGTACTTATCTCCAACATAACTTGCTACCCAGAATCCGATCAACTGTCCAACACCATAGGTTGCCAAGGTAATCAAACCCTGTGCTGCCGATTTGTATTTAACCCCCGCTTTGCTGTCTGTATAAATTTGTCCCGAAACAAAGAAAAAGTCATAACAGATACCGTGCAATGCAATACCGATCAACAACATGAATGATAATTCCCCTGCATTGCCATAAGCAAATAACAGGTAACGGATTACCCAGGCCAACATACCGACCAAAATTGTTTTCTTGAAGCCAAATTTTGTAAAGAAAACTGGCAAGGCCAATAAAAACAATACCTCAGATGCTTGACCGATTGTCATCTTACCTGTTGGATTTTCCAATCCTATTTCGGTAAGGAACAAGTTTGCATTTGAATAATAAAATGCCAATGGAATACAGATCAATACCGAAGAAACGAAAAAGATCAAGAAGTTTTTGTCTTTCAACAATTTGATCGCATCCAGACCAATGATTGATGCAAAGGACGGTTTTTCGTTTTCATCCAATTTAACCGGCGGCGTTTTAGGTAAGGCGAAGGAAAATACCCCTAGTACCAATGAAGCTACACCTGACATTAAGAAGGTATTTTTCAAAGCTCCCTCTGATGCAGCAGCATCCCATCTAAAGATATAACTGATTGCTAAACCTGCTACAATCCAACCAATTGTTCCCCATATACGTATACCTGAAAATTGTTTTTCCGGATTGGTCAATTGGCGAAACGAAACTGAACTCGCCAAGGCCAATGTTGGCATATAAAGCACCATATAAGCCAATACATATGGATAAAAAGTAGACATATCTGCAGCACCATACATTTGGTACATTAATACTGCACCGACCAAGTGTAAAACACCCAAAATGCGCTCCGCATTAAAATAACGGTCTGCAATCATTCCGACAATAAAAGGCGCGATAATCGCTCCCAATGATTGTGTTGAAAATACATTGGCCATTTCAAAATCCGTTGCATGTAGATTTTTGCTCAAGAAAGTACCTAATGTGACAAACCATCCCCCCCAAATAAAAAATTCGAGGAACATCATAAAGGATAGTTTAAATTTTATTGTTGATGAAATCATAAAAAAAATGGTGTTTTACAATACTACTAATTGGTTTTACCTGCTCAATTTAAGAAATTAAATCTAATTGTCAATAGTACACTATTAAAATATTACAAAAAGCTATCGACCTCGCGATATGCCGCCACCAAGCGATCCTCACCCTCTTTACCAGGCTTGGAAATACCATGCTCCATCCCCATGATACCCTTATATCCTTTACTATGAATGTGTTTGAATACGTTTTTATAATTGATCTCGCCCGTAGTCGGTTCTTTACGACCTGGATTATCGCCGATTTGAATATACGCAATTTCATCCCAACAACGATTCATATTTGCAATTAAATCTCCTTCGGTACGCTGCATATGATAAATATCATATAAAATTTTACAGGATGGACTATTCACGGCCTTACATAAAGCATAGGTCTCATGCGTTTGCTGCAAAAACAAATCTGGTGTATCACTTAAGGTTTCCAACACCATCACCAAACCATGTGGTTCAAAGATCTCCGCACCCTTACGCATCGCAGTAAGGATATTGCTGAACTGATTACCCCAAGGCAGTTTTCTTTCATAAAAGCCCGGTACCACAGTCAGCCATTTTGCGTTACAACGCTTGGCAGCTTCGACAGACTTCTTGCATGTTTCGACAAACTTGTCCAAATACTCCTGTTTTCCTGTCGCTAAAGAAGGCATCCAGTTTTGTCCGCCATCCACAACAAATACACCCATGGTCATGCCTAACTTCGCTAATAAATCACCGATCTTCTGCTGCTCGTTCAATGTTCTACCCAAATAGCCATTATCTTCTATTCCACGGAATCCCAAATCATACATATACCGAATTTCATCCAGGAAACTATCACCTGCATGATTTTTGAACATTCCCTGATGGGGAGCATAATTTAAATTGAATGTCTTTCCTTTATCCATCGTATTTGCTGTATTTTGAGTTGTAGACGCAAAAGTCTGTCCAGCTAGTCCTGCCCCCGCGGCCAAAAGACTACCTTTAATAAAATCCGATCTCTTCATTTTATTTATAATTGATTAATTTTTAAATAATTTACCAAATCCATCCGAATAAATCGTTTCTATGGACTGATTTTTATTTTTAAAAATGACAAAAACCGCCACACCTTTCAATTTTTTGGCCTTTGTCTTAATTTGTTCGGGTTCCATGCCCATAAAATAATTATCCAGTGCATCCGCCTCCATGGCAGTCTTCGCATAGACGCTGACACTCAATATATTGGTCATGTATGGAAAACCCGAAACAGGGTCAATATGATGACCCAATTTTTTCCCTTTGTATTGAATAAACTTTTCGAAACTGCCGGCTGTTGTCAGCGCCCCTTCATTGAGCTGCGCAACAGCAGTCATCAATTCCTCCCCACTTTCACCATCGGGCTGAACAATACCAATGGAAAAGCCCTGCCCACCTGGCGGAGTTCCCAAAGCCCTGATTTCACCACCTACCTCGACCATATAATTGGCAATTCCCTTACGTTCGAGATAGTCGGCCAAGACGTCTACCGTATACCCCTGTGCAATACCATTAACATCGATTTTAATCCCCTGTTTCTTTTTAATCAGCCGGTTGCCGCTGACCTTCAGGTAGTGCATTCCTACCAGTTCCTTCGCTTTTCGTACCGTCGCCGAATCCGGGGCCACCGGGCTCTTATTAGCACCAAAGCCCCATAGGTTGACCAGCGGGGCAATAGTGATATCGAATTGACCTTTCGATAATTTGTGGTATTTAAAGGAAGCATTTATCACCTTAGCCATGTGGCTATCCATCACAACAGACATTACCGTATCTGTATTGAACTTGGATATCCTCGAGTCTTTGCGGTAAATTGACATCGACAAATCGATTGCCGTTAAGATACTGTCAACTTCCGACCGCCTAACAAGACTGTCGGAAGCGAAGTAAGTGATATGGAATTGGGTACCCTGCGCGGGTCCCTCCAGCCGAATTTTATGGGGTTTCGTTGCCGGTATCTGCGCCTGTGCATCAATGCAACAAATCGTAGCAAAAAATAGAAGGCACAAATTCCACTTTAATCCCATCGGCCCAATTGCTTAAATATATAAGTTGGTGTTTTGACCAGGCATCGCTACTGGGTAAAAACCTTCTGCATCCGGAAGTAATTTTGGTTTAGCATCCCAAGCAAGTACATCTGGTCCCAATTTGATGGTCGATTTCAAGGCTTCATCCCACTTGATTACCTTACCGGTATAACAAGCGATACGTCCGATAATACCTGTTAACGTACTGTAAGCACCATATTCTGCATTATCAAATTTATATTCGCCTTTCGAAATTGCCGTAAATAGTTCTTTATGTTCTTGTTGATACGGGTTTGGATTACCCTTCGCATCATGGCGATAGATTTCTTTTCCCTTCCAGTCGTACAATACAGCCTGTCCACCTGCAGAAAGATAAGCACGTCCTTTCGTTGCCTGGAATTGCTCGTCTACACGGTTATGTATACCTTCGAAGTGTCTACATTGACTATAAACAACGCTGTTGTCGGCATAGGTCAATTCTAATGCAAAATTATCATAGATTTCACCATACTCTTTGCCGGTGCGGTGTGCCCTGCTACCTGTACCTTGGATCGATACCGGGTAAGCACCTTTCACCCAATTGGCGATATCAATATTATGTACGTGCTGCTCTACGATATGATCGCCACATAACCAGTTGAAATAATACCAGTTACGCATTTGGTACTCCATTTCAGTTTGCTCTGGCTTACGCGGACGCACCCATACACCACCTGAGTTCCAATAAACTTGTCCCGAAGTAACATCACCGATTGCACCCTCGTGAATACGTTTGATCGCCTCACGGTAATTCGTTTGATAACGGCGCTGTAACCCGACTACAACATTCAATTTTTTACGTTTAGCTTCTACAGCCACGCGTAAGACCTGCTGTACACCAGGAATATCAACAGCAACCGGTTTCTCCATGAAAACATGTTTACCTCGACGGATCGCTTCCTCAAAATGCATTGGTCTAAATCCTGGGGGAGTCGCTAAAATAACAACATCGGCCAATTGAATTGCATCTTTATATGCATCGAACCCCACAAATTTGTGATTGTCACTTACATCGATCTTATCTTGCCATTTTTCCTTCAGCGTTTTATAAGTACTCTCTAAATTATCTTTAAAAGCATCTGCAAGAGCCACCACTTTAATGTTCATGCCCGAACTTAGCGCATCAAATGTAGCTCCAGTTCCGCGGCCCCCACAGCCCACTAAGGCAACTTTGATAACATCCGAACCAGCGGCATATGCACCTGATAAAGGCATTGAGCTCAGCACAGCGCCTCCAGCAACTACAGCAGAAGTTTTAATAAAATCTCTTCTTTCTAGATTTTCCATAACAGTTTTATATTGATTATTTTATATTAAAAGTCTTTGATTGGCTGTTTATCGTAATAAGCCATAATCTCTTCGTGACTAGGTGGGTTGAGGGGTCTGACTAGTCTCATACCCACGAATGGGGCTTCTGGAAACCACCAGTTACTTTTTGGAATTTGTGGATCCAACTGTTTCCATACGGGATCTGAGGCACCACGCGCTGCAGAGCGCATGTCCTCGGCACCACTGTCAAAAGCACCACCACGTACAACATGTGGATACAGGGTTGTCGGAACGACTACAGGATTAGTCAATACCTTGCCTTTACCTTCATTGTAACTATCGGCCTTATATTGATCATAAGTCCATTCGGCAACATTGCCATAAATATCATAAAGGCCCCAAGGATTCGGTTTCTTCTGTCCTACAATATGTGTTTTCTGTTCAGCATTATCTTTAAACCAGGCATAATCTGCTAATGGCGTTGCTTGATCACCGAAAAAATAAGTCGTCTTTGAACCTGCTCGAGCTGCATATTCCCACTCGGCCTCTGTTGGTAAACGGTAAAATACACCGGTACGGACATACAGCCACTTACAGAATTGAATAGCATTGTAATGGGTCATCGCTAGGGCCGGGTGCCCTTCCTTTCCAAAACCAAAAGTCATATCCAAATAAGGTTTGGTCGGTCGCGTAACGGCATCAATCTCTTTCGATACTTTACCGTCCTTACTCTTTGCGATCTCATAATCTTTATACAGAAATGGCTCAAACAGATCCCAGGTTACTTCATACTGGCCCATCCAAAATGGATCCAACTTCACCTCGTGTGCAGGTTTTTCATCCTCTTTCCCACCACTTGTAGTTCCCATTTTAAAACTACCGCCAGGGATTGCCAGCATTTTGAACGTCAGATTAGTCCCTTCAATAGGTTGTTCATAAGGTTCGAAAGCTTTCTGAGCCATAGCGTGCACGCCGGCAAATAACAAAACAGGAATAAAGATTCTTTTTAACATATTTAGGTTTGTAATTAAAGACTAAAATATAAAATAAGGTGTATACTTTACACTTTGACACTATAACTTTTTTATTACAGTTTAATTCTTAACATAATAGTCCATTCGTAATATCGATTTAGCCAGATGCTGGCAAGTATCCAGGTTAACTTAACTAGCCTGAAAATCAAGATCAATAAAAAAGGTTTTCCATTCTCATGGAAAACCTTAATATCTTATCACAGTATGCCCCTGTCTAAAGCAGAATCTTACGACTTACCGCTTTATCGATGGTAATATATCCCGGATAGAATACCGACTGCCCTGCGATATTGATAGAAGGTTTCACTTTTAACGTAAATATTCCCTTTTTATTCTCATCGCTCGACATTAAAAAATCCTGCAGGTCCGAATTCTTTAATAAATCATAGATATTGGTCGCTATACGCACATTGGCCACAGTAGATTCTCCGGGCTCTATTTGTAATGATTGATTGACAATCCCTTCCACAAGCTGCTGTCCACCATAAAGAATGATATACTGAAACTTATTAATGGATGCCTTTTTGAGCGTCGGGTTGTCTATTTTAAGCCGGATAACTGCATTCAATGGAATATCTTTCCGCAAATAGGCCAACGCCAGGCTCGGCGCTGCTCCCAGGTCGATTTGATTATTCTTGATCAGTCGTTGCAATGATATTCCGGCCAACCGAATACTATCTACCGATTCCACATCGAACTTACATTTCGCCAAATTCTCGATCTGTGCCTTTTGTCGATTCACGCCGCAGCCGGAGATAAACAAACCCAGCAGAACCAAACATCCAAATAAAATTTTCTTGCTCATAATCCCTATTTTCCTCCAAATTTATATAAAACTCCCAGTGTAAACAATGGGTACCCTGCTTTTAAATAGGTATTACTTTTAAAACCAAATACCATACCGTTCGTATATTGCAGCTTCCATCCTTTCCCTAAGCCCATCCTTGTATAAAATACAGGTTCAATAAGCATATTGTCTTCTTTCTCTGCCGGAAGACCATCAATAGCGAAATTCTTCATCCGCATATTGCTCAACCGAATGATGGTACCGTAATCGATATCGTGCCGGTTGCCAAACAACTTTAGGGCATCCTTTTTCTCCGATGAAAAGTTTACCTGCACAAACACCTTTTCAAAATCCATATCCTTCGTTTCCACAATAGCTTGTCCCATCGTCGACGAACGCTTATCAACCACACTGGTATTGCCTAGCCCATACCCCCCGTAAACCTCAAATACACGATTATTTTTCCGACCGAAGCGTGTATAATAGCCAATCCCCGCTTCGCCCATCTTTTGCGCATAGTCTTTGATATTGGATTTATTATCCACATAGGAACCATTGGCAATGACAGCTACATGATCGGTTACGGCTACCCCCAGGTTGGCCGATACATTAGCCTTTGTATTGATATTACCGGAAACATATACCTCCCCAGCTTCTGTAAACATCGGCGCTGAAGGCACATTAGGCATGTAAATCGAACTACAGGAATAAAATGAACAGGCAAATAACCCCGCACACAAACCATATCCAAACTTGTTGTATTTCATATGTAAGTATTTATTCAATCGTGCTTGCATCCAATGGTATTCCGGAATGTTTCGCCTATTGTCTTAAAAACACCTATCCTTTATAAAAATTGTACCAAAGCTTTACATTTAACAGAAAATAACAATTTAAATAAAACCAAAACCTTAACGCACTCATTACCAACTCCGATAAATTGGCGGGGCAGCAGCGCTGCGGGCCAACGATATTGCCAACAGTGGCTCTGTGCAACGAAAGTGCAGCAAGTAGCATCCGATTTCGTTCATATTGCCCAAGGGTAGATCCACGGGAGAACAGACAAACAAAAAAAGGCATCAATTTCTTGATGCCCTTCCAATATTGTTGCAAAACCTTACGCTTGTTCTGTAGGAACTACAGATACATAAGATTTATTGTTAGCTTTTTTACGGAAAACTACTTTACCGTCTACTAAAGCGAACAATGTGTGGTCTTTACCAATACCAACGTTTGTGTCAGGATTGTGTTGTGTACCGCGTTGGCGTACGATGATGTTACCAGCGATTGCTTGTTGACCACCGAAGATTTTGATACCTAAACGCTTGCTATGTGACTCACGGCCGTTCTTAGAACTACCCGCACCTTTTTTGTGTGCCATTTCTTTATCTTAATTTAAGACTATTTGTCTGATTAAAAATTCAATTATAACGTAATACCAGTGATCTGGATTTTAGAAAATTGTTGACGGTGACCGTTTTTCTTTTTGTAGCCTTTACGACGTTTTTTCTTGAAAACGATAACTTTATCGCCTTTTAAATGAGACAAAATTTTAGCCGAAACTTTTGCACCAGCAACGCTAGGTGTACCAATGGTAAATTTACCACCGTCTTCTGCTAACAATACATTGTCAAATTCAATACTAGCGCCTTCATCTCCTTGTAAACGGTGTACAAAAAGGAACTGGTCTTTTGCAACCTTAAATTGCTGTCCTGCTATATTTACTATTGCGTACATTGTTAATTAATTAAATGTGTTATTAAATGAAGGGCAAAAGTAATCAGTTTTTATCATAATTCAAAGACAAATTTACTTTTTCGTTTCCATTTAAACGTTATCAGTTGAACAGCATGACCATAATCCGTATTAGGACAATGCTGTTCACGCCTGTTTCCGCTTACCAAACCAAAATTCTTTTCTCCGGTGCCACATACATTTTTGCTGTAGGCTGTACATTAAATGCTTTATAGAAAGCCTCCATATTGTATACGGGACCATTTACCCGAAATTGTTCGGGGCTATGTGGATCAACTTTTAAACGTAGCCGCATGCGCTCATCGCTGCTCTTTACGCGCCACACTTGCGCAAAACTCAGGAAGAAACGTTGATCTGGAGTAAAGCCATCAATCTTGTCCTGCCCCTGCCCTTGTTTGGTTAATTTAAAGGCATCATAGGCAATATTTAAACCGCCGATATCCGCCAGGTTTTCACCTAAAGTAAGCTCACCGTTTACATGTTGATTGTCCAACAGCGTAAAACCACCATATAACTTCGCTACCTGATTAGCGCGTTCCGTAAACTGTTTCGCATCCACTGCAGTCCACCAGTCATTCAAGTTGCCGTCTTTATCATATTGGCGCCCCTGATCATCAAAACCATGAGTCATCTCGTGTCCGATAACGGCACCGATAGCGCCATAATTGATTGCATCGTCCGCGTTGGCATCAAAGAAGGGGAACTGCAAGATGCCGGCCGGAAATACAATCTCATTATACGGTGGATTGTAATAGGCATTCACCGTAGGTGTTGTCATCAGCCATTCTGCCTTGTCAACCGGTTTACCAATTTTACCCACCATTTCTTTATAAGCATGCTTTGCAGCAGACTGCAAGTTGGCATAGTAGGTATCTTTGGCTACCTCCACGTCACTATAATCTTTCCACTTCTCGGGATAGCCGATTTTTTTGGTGAAGGCTTCCAATTTTTCAATCGCTTTCTTTTTGGTTTCAGGCGTCATCCAGTCCAATTTCTCAATGCGGTTCTTGTAGACTTTCTGCAAATTGTCGACCAATTCGAGCATTCGTTTTTTTGCTTCGGGCTTGAAGTATTCATCCACATACAACTTACCCACAATCTCGCCAAGATTCTCGTCCGCCGAACTCACCATCAGCTTCCAACGCTCTTTCTCCTGCTTCTGACCATTTAGGGTTTTCCCGAATAATTCAAACTTGGCCTCCCGGAAACCTTTGCTCAGTGCCGTCGCAGAAGCATTCGCTAAATCTGCTTTTAGTTTTGTCTTCCAGCTATCTAAGGACTGCGACTTCAACAAATTATTTAAAGCAAGGTAAAATTTGGGCTGCTGTACCAAAATCGTGTCGGTCTTCACATCCAAGCGTTGCAGAATATCTTTCCAGTTGAGGTTTGGCGTTTGCTTCTGAAATTCCTGTACCGCAAATTTGTGGTAGTTTTTAATGGGATCCCGCAATTCTACAGGTGTGGCATGCGATTTGGCAATTTCTGTTTCCAGGCGTAGCACTTCCTCAGCCGACTTTTGGGCATTTGCCCCTTCACCGATCAGTCCGAATAACTTGACCAGATACGCGACATAGACCTCCCGGATCTTCTTCGCTTTCTCATCCTGATCTAAATAATAACTTGCTTCAGGCAGGTTGAGTCCCCCCTGAAAAAATTGCAATGCATTCTTAGTGCTGATCCGGTCATCCGCGGCGACATAAAAGGTAAAAAGATCACCATCGCCCTCCTTAAATCCATCTGCAGCATACGCAATCAATTCATCAATACTTTTCAATCCATTGATTTTTTGAATGGCCCCTTCGATCGGTTTCGCACCCAATTTATCGATCGTCACCGTATCCATACCACTCGCATAGAAATCGCCAGCCTTTTGCTGATCTGAACCTTTTTTGTTGTCGGACTTTGCGGCCCCTTCCAAAATAGATTTCAGGTTTGCCAGATTTTCGTCGGCGAGCACATAAAAGGAGCCCCATCCTGTTTCCGATGCCGGGATCTGCGTATTTTTCATCCAGCTTCCATTCGCATATTGGAAGAAATTATCTCCTGGATTCACCGTCGTATCCATACCTGAGACATCAAAAAAATTTGTGCGGACCTCCTGAGCAGTATCGCTTTTCTTATTTGACTGACATGACATCATCATTAAGACCATGGATAGCGTCCCCCATTTGACTTTTTGTATCATATTTTAAGAGATTAAAAGCGTATTTAAATTTTACTTCAAAAGTTTCACTTCATACAGATCCTTCCGCCTATCCTTCTTCACTTTGACAGTACCATACTCATGTAGGTCGCGCAGCGCATACAGGTCAACGTCGGCAATAAGCACCATTTCAGCATTCGGTGTCGCCTCGGCTTTGATGGCATTATTGGGAAAAGCAAAGTCTGAAGGAGTAAAAACGGCGGACTGCGAATATTGTATATCCATATTATTCACACGCGGCAAATTACCCACAGAGCCAGCAATAGCCACATAACATTCATTTTCTATCGCCCTGGCCTGCGCGCAGGTACGCACCCGGATGTACCCGTTTTGGGTATCCGTCATAAAGGGCACAAATAGAATCTGCATGCCCTGATCGGCCAAAATACGGCTCAGTTCAGGAAACTCGACATCGTAACAGATCAACAGCCCTACTTTACCACAATCGGTGTCAAATACTTTCACTTCACTACCACCCACCATACCATAGTATTTAAATTCGTTTGGCGTGATATGAATTTTTTTAAACTCATCCAGCTTACCGTTGCGATGACAGAGGTAGGAAACATTGTAGAGTTTTTTGTTTTCCATCAATGGCATGGAACCCGCAATGATATTAACGTTGTAGGATACAGCAAACTGTTGAATGCGATCGATAATCTCTGAGGTATGCTGCGCAAGCCTTTCCATCGCCAGGCGCTCGGGAAGATCGTTATAAGGGCTCATGAGCGGCGTATTGAAAAATTCCGGAAACATGATAAAATCTGTTCCATAATCACTCACGGTATCCACAAAAAACTCGATCTGATCATAAAATGCCTCCAGATTATCAAACAAACGCATCTGCCATTGCACCAGCCCCAAACGGATCGTCTGCTTGGTGGTCGAAATGGACCGTGTCTCTGACTCATAATAAATATTATTCCATTCCAACAGGGTAGCAAACTCCATCGATTCAGCATCTTCAGGCAGATAATGCTTGAGTATTTTTTTGACATGAAAATCATTTGAAAGCTGAAAGGTCAGCGTCGGATCATAGATCTCCTTGCGTTTGACTTTCTCGATGTAAACCCGCGGACTCATTTTATCCGCATAGTTATGGTAATTGGGAATACGGCCCCCGGCAACAATACATTTGAGGTTCATCTGTTCACACAGCTCCTTACGCGCATCATAGAGACGCCGGCCGAGACGTAACGCCCGATGTGCCGGATGAACAAACACTTCTATCCCGTAAAGGGTGTCTCCATCATCACTATGCTTGGTAAACTTACCGTCATCGATAATCTCATAATAGCTATCGTAAATATTATTCTTTTTTGAATTCAGGATAATGGACAAGGCACAGGCAACGACATGTCCATCAATCTCCACACATAATTGCCCTTCGGGAAATATATCAATCAAATCCTGAATATTTTCCTTTGACCAGGTCTCACCTGCACCATCATAAGCCTGTTCCATCGATCGTTTCAAATCAACATAATCCTTCTTTGTCAAGTTTCGCACTTGAATATCCATATAAATCTCCTTTTTGAATTAGTTATCTAAATTTAGTAAAAGTAAATGCCAAGTCCAAAACTAGCAATACCCCACAGGCGAATATCAGATGGCAGCCAACTTCATATTTTAGACAGTGCTTACTCAGTGATTGTTCAGTGCTCGTTCAGTGCTCGCTCAGTGTAGACTGAATATGCACTGACTTATTACTGTCTAAACATTGATTAAGAAATATTAATAGGCACTACCTGATATGCAGATGTTTCAATTTTAATTAGATCTTGATGATCTTATCCCTTAACAGGTAGTTAGGGCAATCGTCTTTTTCATACATGAACCCAATTGGAGCATCGGAAAGACTTTGCTGAAATCAAGGACATAAAAAAAGCGCCAATGTTCAATTGGCGCTTTTGATATCTCAATGATAGCTGCAATCAACTATGCTTGACCTTGTGGCGTTCCAAAAGGGAATGCAACTGTAGGATCACCACCTTGTTGAGGTTGTTCAGCAACACCTAAGTCCATTTTAATTGGACCATTTAATGCTTCGAAACGGTTCACGTTATCAACCAATGCACCTAACAAGCGTTTTGCATGCTCTGGAGTCAAAACGATTCTTGATTTCACTTTTGCTTTTGGCACTCCTGGCATCACACGGATAAAGTCAACCACAAATTCAGTATTAGAGTGAGTGATAATCGCAAGATTTGAGTAGGTTCCTTCTGCTACTTCTTCTGTCAACTCGATGCTCAATTCGTTTTGATTTTGGTTATTTTCCATAATAATTCTAATGATAAGTTAATATATTCTTAAATTCTACTTTGTAAATGTTCTAAAATCTTGTCCGTTCTCAATATTCAATAATGTTTCGTAGATCAACCGGATCACGTTATCCACATCTTCCTTGTGCACCATCTCCACTGTTGTGTGCATATAACGGAGTGGTAAAGAAATCAATGCAGACGGTACACCACCATTGCTATAGGCAAATGCGTCCGTATCAGTTCCTGTAAAACGAGAAGAAGCCTGACGCTGGAAAGGAATATTATTCTTCTCAGCAACTTTAACCAACAGTTTATTCAGATTAATCTGAACCGCTGGAGCGTAGGACAATACCGGACCTTTACCTGAAAATAGATCGCCCTGTGTGATCTTATTGATCATCGGAGTTTGCGTATCATGTGTCACATCAGTTACGATGGCGACATTCGGTTTGATACGATCTGCAATCATTTCGGCACCGCGTAAACCAATCTCTTCTTGCACCGAATTTACGATATATAATCCAAATGGCAATTTCTTTTTATTCTCTTTTAGCAAACGAGCAACCTCAGCGATCATAAAACCACCGGCACGATTGTCCATAGCCCGCCCAACATAATAACGGTCGTTAAGGATAGAGAATGTATCTTCGTATGTAATGACACAACCGACATGTATTCCCAAGGCTTCAACCTCTTCTTTGGTACTACAGCCACAGTCCAAAAAGATATTTTTCAGCGAAGGATTTTCTTCTTTCTCTCCCGAACGCGTATGAATTGCCGGCCAGCCGAATACCGCTTTGACAATGCCTTTTTCCGTATGAATATTCACGCGCTTAGACGGCGCAATCTGGTGATCTGAACCACCGTTACGTATTACATAGATCAGTCCGTCTTTGGTAATGTAATTGACAAACCAAGAAATCTCATCCGCATGAGCCTCTATAACGACCTTATACTCCGCTTTTGGATTGATTACCCCTACAGCTGTACCGTAGTTGTCAACGAATGTATCATCAACATAAGGCTTCAAATAATCCAACCACAGGCGCTGTCCTTCCCACTCAAATCCTGTAGGAGAAGCGTTATTGATATATTTCTCAAAAAATGAAAGCGAATCTTTCGTCACAACCGCGTCGTGCTTCGGCTCTTTTTTCTTGTTTTTTTCTGCCATCTTTTCCTTTTCTATTTACTTTCGTCAAAATATGAAAATTTCAATGAAATGCAAAAGTAAAAATGTTTTTTGAAATATTGTTTGCGCAATTTATTTTAGGTTATACGCTCCTCTTTAAGTAAAAAGGATCCGCAAAAGACAATATTTTGTTCACGATGAATGAATTAGATCCGCAGCCCAATGATATTCTGCTTAAAAACAAATTGTAGGAATAAAAAAATGAGATTAAAGCTTATCTTTACTTCAAAGTAATTTAAAAAGCTATAAAATTTATGAATTCAATATTAAGTGCAATACATTGGAATATTGACCCCGAAATGTTCAACTTTGGCGCTTTTGCCCTTCGCTATTATGCCTTATGCTGGTTGTTAGCATTTTTTGTTTCATACGTGATCATGTTGCGTATATTCAAAAAGGAAGGCCGCACACAGGAACAGTTGGATCAGCTTTCAATTTATATTTTTCTGGGCACTTTGATCGGAGCACGATTAGGACACTGCCTATTTTACGATTTTGACTATTACAAAGATCATATACTTGAAATCTTCCTGCCATTCAAATGGGATAAAACAGGATTTCATATTACCGGCTTCGCAGGATTGGCTTCCCATGGCGGCGCCATCGGAATTATCCTCGCACTCTATTTATTCTGCAGAAAAACAAAAACCGACTTCTTGTGGTTAGCGGACCGATTGGTCGTTGTAGTCCCTATTGCCGGTGCACTTATCCGTATCGGAAATTTCTTCAATTCCGAAATTATTGGCACACCTACAGATCTACCCTGGGCTATCGTGTTCGAACGTGTAGACAATGTACCACGCCACCCTGGGCAGCTTTATGAAGCAATCGCCTATATTTTGATCTTTATTATCATTGGTTCCCTATTCAAATCAAATCCCAATCGCCAAAAAGGTCAATTATTTGGTATATTCATGGTCCTATTATTTGGTGCACGCATGGTCTTGGAACATTTTAAAATTGACCAGGAAGCTTTCGAGCAAAGTATGGCTTTAAACATGGGCCAATTACTGAGTATACCTTTTATTCTGGTGGGCTTCTACTTTATCTTCCGGAAAACCAAAGCTTAAAACAGGCCGCAATATATCCTTGTTTGCAAATACAAGATTTTACAGGCATCTTTTCTAGAAAAGATGCCTTGTTTTTTTTCTATACCTGCAAAGATTACTATATTAGGCTTCAATAAATAATATATCTTTTTACAACAAGAAACTTAAGCCTAAAATGAGTCTAACACAAGCTGCATCTGTCGAAGCAAATGAGAAGATGCTACAATACAATGGTCAATATGGAGAATTTGGCGGATCTTACATCCCACCGGTATTGGAAGAGCAATTGAATAAACTGGCTGCTTTTTTCGATAGTCATGTCCAAAAAGAAGAATTCCAGAAAGAGTTTATTGCGATCTTAAAACACTATGTCGGTCGCCCCTCACCTTTATATTACGCGAAGAATTTAAGCGAACACGTAGGTTCCAAAATCTATTTGAAGCGGGAAGATTTAAACCATACAGGTTCCCACAAGATAAACAACTGTATCGGTCAAATTCTTTTGGCTAAACAAATGGGAGCTACAGAGATCATTGCCGAAACTGGCGCCGGTCAACATGGCGTTGCAACAGCAACAGCAGCAGCATTGTTAAACATCCCCTGCAAAGTATTTATGGGCGAAATCGATGCTGCGCGGCAGGCCCTGAACGTCAAACGCATGGAATTGTTGGGCGCCGAAGTTGTAACGACCAACTTGGGTAGCCGTACGTTAAAGGATGCAGTAGACGCGGCCTTGATGTATTACGTCGAAAATCCCACATCCTATTATCTATTGGGATCACATGTTGGCCCACATCCCTATCCAAAAATGGTCGGCTATTTTCAAAGCGTTATCGGTAAAGAAGCACGCCAGCAGATTCTTGATCAGGAAGGGCGCCTTCCCGACAGCATCTTTGCCTGTGTAGGTGGCGGGTCAAATGCGATTGGCTTATTTTCGGGTTTTCTCGATGATCATGCCGTCGAAATTCATGGTGGTGAAGGTGGTGGCACCGGGACTTATCCAAAAACAGCAGCGACACTTTCTTTTGGTAAACCAACTGTATTCCAGGGGACATTTTCATACTGTCTGGTCGATGATGAAGGTAATCCGATCCCCTCAACCTCGGTATCTGCAGGCCTTGATTACCCAGGGATATCGCCGCAACATGCCCAGCTAAAAGATAGCAATCGTGCAAACTATCATCCCGTGACTGACACCGAGGCGATTGATGCCTACAAGTTGCTTTCCCGACTGGAAGGTATTATTCCGGCCATTGAATCGTCTCATGCTGTTGCCCTTGCGGTGAAATTGCTCAAAGACAAAAACCAAGTCGCTATTGTGAACCTTTCGGGACGTGGCGACAAGGATGTTGACCGCGAATTCTAGACGGTAACATCAAAATACATGAGTAGACCGAGTGCCGAGCCCTAGGTTATGCACTCGGTCTAAACATTTTATCCATTAGCTAACGATCGCCAAGATGAAACGACCTAGAAAACGTCGAATAGTTTTAAAAACAGTCATCAGCCTCCTCGTCTTACTTTGCCTGGGCCTGATAGGTTATAATCTTTATCCCGAACCAACGTTGGATCGGCATGCGAAAGTGGACAAACTGATTGTCTATAAATCTAAAAGGACACTATTGGCCTATAGCAAGGGAAAGCTCCTAAAATCATATCGTATTTCACTAGGCGGTCAACCTGTGGGCGACAAAGAATTTGAAGGTGATTTAAAAACACCCGAGGGTCTTTATACGATCAACGATAAAAATCCATATAGCGACTATCACAAAAACCTAGGTGTCTCCTACCCGAATGAACAAGATATCGCCCATGCCAAAAGTTTAGGAAAAGATGCCGGTGGCGACATCAAGATCCACGGACTCCGAAACGGACTAGGCTTTATCGGTAAACTGCAACGCCACATGGACTGGACTTTCGGTTGTATGGCACTTACAAACTCGGAGATTGACGAGCTTTTTGACGCTGTTCCAATAGGCACAACTATTGAAATAAAGCCCTAGCGGAAATAAAGCCTTGACTGAGATAAACGCTTAGCATCCGTCCCTTTACACTCATCTGTAGGCGATCTAACCCTTCCGTCCTATTTTTCCCCACAGCCTATTTTCAAAATACTACAAGATAAACCCTAAATATTACAACCCCATGTCTAATAAATTAGCGATTTTTGAGTTTACATGAGTAACTTGTATTTAAAATAATTCTTATGAAACTTGCAATAAAGAATATGGTATGCAATAGATGCATAATGGTTGTTGAAAATGAACTGGCGAAGCTCAATCTCCATGTTAAGCATATTTCTTTGGGCCAGGTGGAAATTGAAGAAGAACTAACCAAAGCGGAGAGCAAGCAACTTGCTGAAAATTTTTCGGAACTTGGGTTTGAACTTATTGACGATAAAAGAACCGTCATCATCGAACAGGTAAAACATGTGGTGTTGGATCTCATCCGTAATCAACATAACGACACCAGCCTTAATCTTTCCGAAATCATCAGCAAGAAAGTGCACCATGATTACAACTACATCTCCAATCTATTTTCGGATGTTGAAGGGATCACCATCGAAAAATACTTCATCGGCCAAAAAATTGAATATGTCAAAGAGCTATTGGTTTACGATGAACTGACATTAAGTGAGATTGCCTATAAACTCAATTACTCCAGTGTTGCCTATTTAAGTAATCAATTCAAAAAAGTAACCGGATTGACGCCAAGCCACTTTAAACAGATCAAAGACAATAAACGTAAGCCGCTCGATAAAATCAACGAGTAAAGGCGTGGAACGACAAAAGCAAGCTTCATAGCAGCCTCGGCCGCCAGGATTAGAAAACAGACAAAAAACAGAAGCAACTGGTCAAAGAAAAGAAGCAGCTGCCCAAAGAAGAGCAGGTCAAAAAAGCAACTGGTCAACAAAAAGAACAGCAGGTCAAAAAAGAAAAGGCTTCCGAGCGGAAGCCTTTCTTTTAAAATTGCCCTTTCAAATTAGCAACCCTTATCTTGAATATCTCTAATTCTTTTTGTTGTTGATTGATAAAAGAATTGTCCTCCAGTTTTCCGACCACAATATCACGTTCTTCATCATTGGCATAGACCATGTTTTTGAACTGATTTTTGTAGTCTTTGGCCCGGGATTTATAAATCTGTTCACCAATCCAGATCCGGTGCCCAAGCGCCTGATCCAACAAAGATACAATTTTATCTGTTGATAAAACCATACCTTCCAAATTTAAGACTTCGATTAAAGACAAGAGTGCATGTTCACGTTTATCTAGGGGGTAATCTTTACTTTTATCATGATAGAATTCATGAATATCATCCCACGAATCTATCTTTTTTGATTTGATATCATCTAAGAAAGTGTGCAGGGCGTTGCTTTCGATCAGCTGTCCACCGATATTCTCCCAGTTCGTACGCGATCGACCCGTTAAGGAGGCCATAATATCCTGCAGTGACATACCTTCCTCGAGGGCATCCATCAGGTGCAGTACACCATAATACTTAATAAACGAACGATATAAGTGATAAGCCTCGCCAACCTTCTGAATAACAGTCGGTCTGCGTGAATTTTCGGCCCCTTGCAACACGATGGTCTGATCTTTTAGGTCCATGTTGTTGGCAAGCAGTGCCCGACCGGCAACAATACGTTCACGCTCATCCTTCCCTGCTGCAGTGTGAAGGCTGTCTGCAACGGCCAAGGCCAGCATATCCATCCCTTCAAACATTTCATTCACCGTATCCGGTGCCAACATATCGTATTCAAAATATTGATTTTTGAAATGTCGATTGTCCCGCGCCGCATACTTATTGGCATTCCGTACCAATGCGTACATATTGTACATAAACCAATACCCCGGATTCAGGACCAGTTGATCATGTTGTACGTCATTGCTTACTAAGGTGAAAGGTAGCTTAATATCCAGTTCATGCAGAAAATCCCCTTTTACAATCAGGCAATACGATGCAAATCTGGAGTTGTGTTTTAGACTGACACAGAGTCCGGGCCAAAAACCACGTCCCGCGATAATTTCACCATCCGCAGCTCTGGAGTTGTGATTCGATCCTACAGTTGCTCCAGCAGCCATATTACTTTGGCCCATCACCAATGCCGCACATAAAAACGAGTTGTTATGGTGCTGTTCATGGGCTGGAAAAATCAGGGAATTTAATACTTCACAACAGGAAATTGTCGAGTTGTCACCCAAATAAGAGTTGATCAAGCGCGCACCATATTTCAATTGCGAATAGGAAGCCAAGATAAAACGTACGGCTTTAACGCCATAAAATATACGACAGCCATAGCCAATAATTCCATTAACAAGCTCACAGCCTTCACCGATCTGCGTATACGATTCCTGCGAGGAATTGACGGTTACATTTTTCAGCTTGCTGACCCCTTTGATATAAACATCAGTCCCGATCTTGACATTCTTGATCGTTAACGTATTTTTGATGACACAACGGTCGCCAATTTGGCTGTAATAGCCGCGTTGACTTCCAAATTTTTGATCCGTAAGTTCTCCAAATCGCTGCTGTAAAGCATGATCATGCCGATTGCGGGTCCAAAGGTATACATCTGCAGCCTGCATGCCATCAAAAGGGTAAACCGAGCGGGCACCATTTTCGTTGCAGAGCTCCAGCTCGATCCGTTTCTCCGACTCTTCACCGTCACGGAGGATGCCATTACCAAACTTGGCTGTACTACCGGTCTCCATTTCCTTGATCTGGCTCAACAGCACTTCATTGCCAACAATAAAGTAGGACAAGTAGCCCACATAATGAACAGCAACATCGTCACCAAAGTCCGAGCTGATGATCGTCGAATGGTACAGGCCAATGGGCAGCTGCAAATTGCGGTAATCCAGGTAACTCGGACTCAAATTGCCGATACGGACCAGACCGTAGAACTTACAGTGCTGCACCTGATTCGGATCGAAGACTGCCGATACTTTGACCTTGGTCCAGTCGCTTGACCAGTTACCGTTATGAATCAACTGTTGAATCTCCGTTTCCGTCAGATCGCGGTAGTCATTACGCGGGTTTTGCTGAAAGCGCAGGGTATATTCATCTTGTCCTGCTGGAATAAATTCATCTGGGATAAATCCATAGCCCAGCTGTTCCAAAGGTTTCTTCTTCAATACACTCATAGGCCTCCTTACTCTACAGTTACCGACTTCGCCAGGTTACGTGGTTTGTCCACATCCAATCCGAGTTCTACACCAATATAATACGATAGCAGTTGCAATGGTACAACCGAAATCAATGGCGCAATAATCTCATCGGCCTCCGGAATTTCCATAAAATCATCCGATAGATTTTCAGAAACGGTATCGCCTTTGGTAACCACCGATATGATCTTTCCCTTACGTGCTTTGATCTCCTGAATATTTGAAACAATCTTCTCGTGATAAGCATCTTTTGTAGCGATAAAAACAACAGGCAAGTTCTCATCAACCAATGCGATCGGTCCATGTTTCATCTCTGCTGCAGGGTAACCTTCGGCATGGATATAGGAAATTTCCTTGAGTTTAAGCGCACCTTCCAGGGCAACCGGGAA
Source organism: Sphingobacterium sp. UBA7631 (assembly GCF_002483935.1). NCBI lineage: Bacteria > Pseudomonadati > Bacteroidota > Sphingobacteriia > Sphingobacteriales > Sphingobacteriaceae > Sphingobacterium > Sphingobacterium sp. UBA7631. The sequence continues at coordinate 102,821 of NZ_DLIX01000010.1, read as the reverse complement.
ATTATATCCCCTACCCAAGAAAAGAAAGTCGCGGGCATCTTTGTACTTTTTGGCAATGGTTTTAATTTTATCAACCTGCGTATCCAAAATCCACTCCACCTTTTCAGGCACTTCATTTAATTCCTTTGCGAGTTTTTGATAACGCTCTTCACTGATGGAGCCTCTTGAAGAAGCAATCTTTAAGGCAATCAGGTTCAATACAGTCAACTGTGCTGTAAATGCTTTTGTACTTGCTACGCCGATTTCTGGTCCAGCATGGGTATAGGCACCTGCATCCGAAAGTCGGGCGATAGAAGATCCAACAACATTGACCACACCCAATATAATAGCACCCTGTTTTTTTGCATTTTCCAACGCAACCAATGTATCAGCCGTTTCACCACTTTGGGAAATCGCCAAAATAACATCTCCCGGATGAATAACCGGATTACGGTAGCGGAATTCCGACGCATATTCAACTTCTACATTTATGCGGCACAATTCCTCAATAACATATTCTGCAATAAGCCCGGCATGCCAGCTGGTACCGCAGGCAACAATTACAATGCGATTGGTGTTGCTGATCTCATTGGCAAATTTTTCAATGCCGCTGAGTGTAATCTGATGTGATTGCAGATCAAGACGTCCACGCATGGAGTCAAAGATTGTTTGCGGTTGCTCAAAGATCTCTTTCAACATAAAGTGATCAAAGCCTCCTTTTTCAATAGCTGACAGTTCCAGATCCAATTTTTGGACATAAGGTGTGATGCGCTCATTACCCAGATTTTTAAGGATCAGCTCCTCCGGTGTGATAATGGCCAGTTCATAGTCATTGATGTAAACAACTTCTTTGGTATACGCTAACATCGGGGAAGCATCTGAACCCAAAAAATGCTCATTTTTACCGATACCAATTACCAAAGGACTTCCCTTACGTGCTGCAATAATACGATCCGGATGACCAGCTTCCAATACGAGGATCACATAGGCCCCGACGACCCGTTTTAAAGCAATACGGATCGCTTCTTCTAACGAGCATTCATTCTGCAATTGGATTTCTTCGATAAAGTTGACCAGAACCTCTGTATCGGTATCACTTTTAAACGTATAACCTTTATTAATTAATTCTGATTTTAAGGAAGCATAGTTTTCAATGATGCCATTATGAATCATCGCGATGCGTCCGCTATTGGAATAATGCGGATGTGCATTCCGATCAGAAGGTTCACCATGGGTAGCCCAACGGGTGTGGCCTATCCCTGTTGTCGACTGTAGATCTTTTCCGTACACAAACTCTTCCAAGTTTGCGACTTTACCTGTTTTTTTGTAAACATCGATCTGCTCACCTTTATGCAATGCCACTCCAGCACTGTCATAACCACGGTATTCTAACTTTTGTAATCCGTCAATGACGATACCATACGCCTGACGATAACCTGTGTATCCTACAATTCCACACATGTATGTCTCAATTTTAAGTGTATATTTTGTTAATGCGCCGCAATGTAATAAAAAATATTTACGCAATCGATTGATTAACCTAAAATTAACACAAAAAAGGCGGCTAATGTTTTATTAGCCGCCTTTTTCTATTGTAAAATGTATTATTTTTTAATGTTCTGCCACGTCGACATGGTCATAATCTTCCTTCATCAAGGCTTCATAATTTGTCTTTTCTTTCTTTCCAAAACGACGTTGAAGACTGTCAAATATGGAGTACACCACCGGTACAACAACCAAGGTTAAAAATAAAGAAGATAACAAACCACCAATGATAACGATCGCCAGACCTCTATTCATATCGGCACCGTCTCCAGTAGCGATTGCGATAGGAATCATACCAAATACCATTGCAATTGTCGTCATCAAAATCGGACGAAGACGCGCGTGATTGGCTGCCACCAACGCATCGTGTGTATTATCGCCAGCTTCCTTACGATGGTTGGCAAAGTCAACCAGCATGATCGCATTTTTGGCCACCAGACCAATCAACATGATGATACCCAAAATCGTAAAGATATTCAAGGTCTGATTTCCCAGCGCCAAGAACAATAGGGCTCCGATAAACGACAATGGAATCGAGAACAAGACCACAAATGGTGTGATAAAACTATCGTATAAAGCAACCATTACCAAGTATACTAGGATAATAGATGCCAATAAGGCAATACCCAAAGTACCAAAACCTTCGGTTTGGTTTTCCATATTACCACCCCAGATAAAGACGATACCCGGTTTACGCGGCAGTTTTTCAAACTGTGCCTGCCACTCTTGTGCTACGGTACCCATTGGTCTACCGATTGCCTGTCCCTGAATGGATACTGCCGGCGACTTGTCGCGACGTTCCAACAACGTAGGTCCCGAACCAAAAGTTACATTGGCAAATTGATCCAAAGAAATAGAGGCACCCTGATTATTGATAAATTTCAGATCACGTACGTTGTCGATATTGGCACGACCATTTTCCGCATAGCGGATATTGATATCGTACTCGTTATCACCCGCTCTGTATTTGTTATCCGTATTTCCTGAAAATGCCGTCTGCATTGTCATCCCCACAGTAGAGACATTCAGTCCCAAAGAGGTCATTTTATCACGGTCGATCTTCACATTGATCTCAGGGTTACCCGCTTCAGAAGTCAATTTGACACCCGCAGCCCCAGGAATCTTACGTAATTGATCTGCCGCCTTCTCTGCAAATTCCTGTGCATCTTCGACAGAAGCACCGATAATGGTCAGCTTCAATGGTGCCTGCTCCGCTCCCATGATACCCACGTTGACGGTTTTGATTTTTGCACCGATCAGTTTATTTTCCAGTTCACGCTTCAGCGTCGCTGAATACACCTGTGAGTTACCCTCAAAATTTTCCTTGTCGAGGATCACGTGGATCTCCGATTTATAACGCGAACCCGTTGTTGAAGCCATACCGTCCGAAGACTGCCCCACTGTCGTAATAATTTCTTTGACATCAGGTTTCGATTTAATGTAAGCCTCCGCTTTTTGCGTCAACAAGTTGGTCTTCTCCAGGGAAGCATCTTTATCGAGTTCCAACTGGATGAAAAACTCCTTACGGTCGATACTCGGGAAGAAGTCCGAACCAATATACCCCATACCGACCAAAAAAAACGATGCAACAAGTAAACCGATTGCCAAAAACAACGTAGCCAATTTCGTACCGACGTTCTTTAAAGCCCAGGTCAACAATCCCGCAACCCAATGTGTAAAGCTGTTCAAACCGCTTTCAAAACCATGAATAATACGACCAAAGAAAGAAGTTTTGCTCAAGTGCTCCAATTTACCGAAACGCGAGTATAACCAAGGCACTACCGTAAATGACACCAATAAGGATAATAAAGTCGAGATGATTACCGTCACACAGAATTGTGCCAGGATATTGGCCACCAAACCCGTAGACATCGCGATCGGCAGGAACACTACCACGATAACCAAGGTGATCGCCGTTACGGTAAATCCGATTTCCGAAGCACCATCATAGGCCGCACGCACCTTGTTTTTACCCATCTCCATGTGGCGGTGAATATTCTCGATAACAACGATCGCGTCATCCACAAGAATACCTACTACCAGGGATAAACCGAGTAAAGACATCAAGTTTAAGGTATAGCCCATCAAAAGCAAGCCAATAAAGGTAGCAATCAAAGATAAAGGAATCGCCACCATGGTAATCGCCGCATTACGTAAACTTTGTAAGAAGAACAACATGATAAAGCCCACCAATGCAATGGCAATCATTAAGTCATGGATCACGTTATCGGCTGCATTCAAGGTAAATTCTGAAGAGTCATTGGCCACCAGAATTTTAATATTCTGTGCCGCATAATCCTTCTCTACACCAGAAATTACTTTTCCGTCTTTATCGTGTACCGCAATAGTTTTCTTGACCGCTTCGGACACCGCTACCGCATTTGCATCAGACTGTTTAAAGACCTGCAATAAGATTGTATTCTGACGGTCCAGGCGGGCTACTTTTTCAATCTCTTTGATACCATCCCGCACATCGGCGATATCGCGCAGATAAATCTGCACCCCTGCCGGTGTTGTGATCGGGAGGTTACGCAGCTCCTCGATCGAAGTTACTTTACCCGAAAGACGGATGGTTGTCCGGTTATCACGAGTACTGACGTTACCTGTCGGGAAATCGAGATTGGATGATGCTACAATTTGTTGTACCTGCGAAATTGTCAGTCCATAACCTTCAATTTTCTTCGGGTCTACAGAGATCTGGATTTCACGTTCCTCACCTCCGATCAGGTCCACTTTGGCAACACCATTGATCCGCGCAAAGACCGGCTGGATTTTATTGTCCAAAAGATCGTAGAGTTCTTTTTCCGATAAGTTGGACGTGACGGCCAAACTCATGATGGCCACATCATCCAGGGAGAATTTGGAGAGTGAAGGTGTCTTTACATCATCCGGCAGATCGTTGATCACGGCATTGATTTTCCGTTGAGCATCCGTAAGCAGGAAGTTGACATCCGCACCGTTGTTGAGGGTAATCATGACAATCGATACCCCTTCCAGGGAAGTCGACTCCACCTTTTTGATACTTTCCAAGGATGAAATGGCATCCTCTATTTTTTTCGTCACCGAACTCTCCACCTCTGCAGGTGAAGCTCCCGGATAGACCGTCTGTACCGTAATGACGTTAATTTCAAATTTAGGGACCAATTCATAGCCCAATCGCGTATAAGAAAACAACCCGCCTAATGTCAGTATTATAAATAATACGATAATTATACTGGGGCGTTTTATCGATATTTCGGTAATTTTCATTCGAATAATTTATTTTTAATAGCTATGCAACCGAGGTTCCATCTGCTACCGATTACAGTATGCTCTATTTAATAATCTCTACAGGGCTTTGGTCAAATAGATTGATCTGACCCGAAACAATCACCTGATCCCCATTTTGCAAACCACCTAAGATCTCGATGTAATCACCAAAGTTTCTGCCTGATTTGACGTTTGTTTCGATGGCTTTACCGTTTTTCAGCACAAAGATCTTGTTGTCGCTCACACTACCCACAAAGGCATTACGAGGTACGATCAACGTATTGCTGGCAACACCTTCACCGAAGATGGCTGTACCGTACATACCAGCACGCAATTGGTTCGATGCATTATTTACCTCGATTTCCACCGGGAAGTTTAAGCTACCATCCGATTTAGGAGCAATAAAAGTTACTTTACCTGTAAAGCGTTGGTCTGCATATACACTCGCTGTCACATCAACAGATTGACCGATCCTTAAGGTAGCCACATTCTTTTCGTCCACATTGACACGCAATTTCAAGGTGGCAACATTGACAATATCGAAGGCTGCAGCGCCCACATTTAGGTAAGTACCCGGTTCGATTTTACGTGCATTGACGATACCCGAAACCGAAGTTTTGATGGTCACATCGCCAGCATTCAATTTAGACGCTTTTAAGTTATTTTTCGCATTCTCAAATTGCAATTTCACCTGGTCTAACTGTTGTTTGGTTACACCACCTGTAGAGAAGGCACTTTCAAAGCGATGCAGATCGGCCTGCGCATTGGTAAATGCAGCCTGCGCATTCGCTACGTTCACATTCAGTTTATCGCCCTCGATGATCGCCAAAGTCTGCCCGGCGCTCACATGAGAACCTTCATCAACCAATACTTTCACCACTCTACCTGCGGTTTCAGCCGAAACAGTTACTTCCTGTTTCGGAGAAAATGTTCCGTTAGCCGTATAGCGTAAGTCCATGGAAGATACTTTTGCCGTATCGATACGCACTGCAATAGCCACATTTTTCTTTGCTACCTCTGCAGTTTCGGCCTCATTTTTCTTTTTATTTTTATTTAACACAAAAAATATTCCTGCTAGACCAGCAGCAATAATAAGTAAGGTAATAATTCCGCGTTTCATATTGTATTAGTCAATTATTCTTTAATTAGTGATTTAAGATTTCCATTCGCTTTGATCAGCTGCACTTCAGCAATTTTATAATCGAGCAAAGAGGTATTTAAATTATTCTGGGCGTCTGCATAGGCATTTTCCGCATCCAAAAGATCGGTCAATGTTGCCAGACCATTTTTGTAATTGTTGTTAGTATCTTCCAGCACTGATTTTGCCAAATCCACGTTCTTACGGTTTGACTCAATCGTTAACAAAGAATTTTTAATCTGAACCTTGGAGTTTTCTGCTGCCAGATTCAAGGCTAATTTTGTATCCGCGATATCCACCTGCAACTTATCGATATCAATCTGTGCTTGGCGAACTTTAGAGCGTGTGAGGAAACCATTGAAAATTGGAATAGATAGATTTAGACCTACACCATTATAGCTATTCCATTTTACACCTTCATTTTTACTAAAAATAGGAAAAACCGGTCCCATTCCCATATAACCGTAATTTGCCGTAAAAGACAATGTTGGATAATATTTCGACACCTCTGCTTTTTTGTTCAGTTCCAACAATTCGTTCTGTTTACTGAGTACCTGAATTTCGGTTCTATTTGTAATATCAATAGGCTCGTATACAGCATTTAACGCTACAGTTTCGAAAGTTGAGGTCGGCATTGCAATTTGTTCGGACATCTGCATACCAATAACAAATTTAAGCGCATTCTCCTTTAACTCAACAGCATTAATAACCTGTTGACGAGAAGCTTTCAAATTTGTGACCGCTACGTTCGTGCGATCAAGATCAATTTTTTTCGCTAATCCATTTTTAAACAATCCCTCGATCACATCCCTAGTCTTGGTTGTACTTTCCAGGTTATTTTCAATGGTCTTCAATTGTAACTTTGATTGATAAACATCATAATAACTATTGGCCACCTTTTCGATCAATTGCTCGTCGGTCAATGTTTTATTAATTACGTAAAACTCGCGTGTGGTCTTTGCTGCTTTTAGTCCTGTAAATACCGTTTGATTGAACAATTGCTGGGTCAAACTAACCGCATTCGTCGATTGCCATTTTTGACCAAATTCGATAAACATGGTTGTAGATTCGCCCGTTTTTCCATCAATCATTGTAATAGCGTTCTGTTGAATTTTGGGATTCAAATTCAACGAGCTAGTCAAATTTACCTGTGGTAAAGCACTAGATCGGACCTCAGCGATTTTACTCTCCGCATTCGCAACATCGAGACCTGCCTTTTTCGCATCAGCCTTGTTCTGCAAAGCAAATTTAATCGCATCACTTAAGCTCAATTGTTGCTGTGCATGACTCTGGAAAACCATCGTACCTAATAAAAGGCTGGCTAGTATTCTGATTGTTTTCATTCCTAATTTATTTATCCTAATTTTATATCTACTTTTTATTTATACCATTAAAAAAAAGCTTGGTAGCCAGCTTTTGCTTTTGCAGCACTTCATCAAAACGATCCTGATTTGGAATTCCTGAAATGATATCGGAGATATTGCACATCAGGGATAAACTCTTCATCAATTCCACATAGATTTCGGCCGTTTCATAGAGATGCTCCCCTTCGATTTCACCTTTTTCGGCACCGATCTCAAGGATCTCAAACAAGGCTTTCACATCACGGTCGTGTAGGCACTGGAAAAAATCCTGCATGGAAAGTCCCTTGATCCATTCCAGATTTTCATTCATGTGCAACATATAGTATTTCCGGACAAATGCATCGCGCAGTTCCAAAATTTTAATGATCAGCTCGTAGGTGGTGCCCACATGCACAGCCACCATCTTCTCCTCCTCTTCCCTATATTCATCCGTCAAACGCACAATCACATCCCGTATAAGTGCATTCTTTTCCGAATAATAGTAATACAAATTCGCTTTGGTAATTTTTATATCCTCCGCAATTTCATTCATCGTAGTCTTACTAAAACCGTAATGCATAAAGCGTCTTATCGCCGCATGAATGATTTGATCTTTTCTATCTTCCATTCTTCAAAAAACTCCTTTCTACTTTCTGACTTTTATCAAAAATTGTTCAAAAATATAAAAAGTAACATGTTGGACAAAATAAATTTTGAAATTGTAATAATTTTGATATTAACCTGACAACAAAACCTTCATGACTTCGCAGACACCAGCAGCAATGAAAGCAAACTGAAGGTTCTTTCTGGCCAATAAGATCAGACACTTTCAGAAAAAAAAAGGCAAACTCGAAAGTTTGCCTTTTATTATACGAACAGATCTATTAGAATGCGACCGTGTTCTGAAAATGTTTTAAAAACTTTCGTTTATCCAATTTATAGAGCCTTGCTGCACGATAGGCTACTCCAGTCTGCACTTCATCGAGCTCTTTTAGAAAGCCATAATTTTGCATTTTCTTTCTAAAATTGCGTTTATCGAGTGGTTTATTCAAGATTCCCTCATACACCAGCTGTAGCTGGGTAAGTGTAAATTTTTCAGGCAGCAGCTCAAAAGCAATCGGTTTATAGGCGAGGCGACGCTGCAACCGCTCCAGACAGAGGTCCAAAATCTGCTTATGGTCAAAGGCCAGTTCAGGTACATTCCGAACGGGGAACCATTTCGCCTGCTTCATATAGTTTGTAACAGGTTTGGTTTTCAATTTGGTATTATCCAGCTGCACGAGGGCGTAATACGCCACCGTCAGAATACGTCCCTTTGGATGCCTTTTTAATCCGGCAAAGGAATGCAGCTGATCCATAAATACATCTTTCAAACCTGTATTCTCATACAAAATTCGTTTTACGGCATCTTCCATCTCTTCGTCATTATCCACGAAAAAACCTGGCAATGCCCACCAATCCTTAAAAGGATATTCATTTCTTTCGGCCAAAAGAACTTTTAATTCTCCTTCGTGAAAGCCTAATATGACACAGTCAACGGTAAAATTACTATACAAAACTTCTAAATTTATTTATGTGCAATATACTGAGCTAAATTTAGCGGTTACTAATCATCGGGTTATCTGTAACAATTATACGCTTCCTAAACGTGATGCGCAAAAAAATATTGAAAAATTTATTCAAAGTGTAGAATATACACTATAAAAATCTTATATTCGTAAAACCTAAAATATAGCGTGTGATAAAAGAAATTAAAAAAATAGGTGTATTGACGTCAGGAGGTGATGCTCCTGGCATGAATGCCTGTATTCGTGCTGTCGTTCGAACAGCATTACATAAAGGATTGCAAGTAACGGGTATTTATCAAGGATACCAAGGTTTGATCGACGCAAATTTCATCGAAATGGATACGCGTTCGGTCAGCAATATTATACAACGTGGTGGCACAATATTAAAAACGGCACGTTGCATGGAGTTTAAGACACCCGAAGGCCGTCGAAAAGGCTATGACAATCTGATCGCTGCCGGTGTAGATGCCTTGGTGGTCATTGGTGGTGACGGTACCTTTACAGGTGCTAACTTCTTCTCCAAAGAATTTGAAATACCTATTATAGGTATTCCAGGTACGATAGACAACGACCTTTACGGTTCTGATTATACGATTGGCTACGATACAGCCAACAATACTGTCATCGAAGCGATTGATAAAATCAGAGATACTGCGGCGTCACATGAACGTCTTTTCTTTGTTGAAGTGATGGGCCGTGATTCAGGCTGTATCGCCTTAAATGCCGGTATTGCTGGCGGAGCCGAAGCCATTTTACTTCCAGAGAAAGAAACGGCCATTGATGATTTAATTAGTCATTTAGAAGACGGTGCCATTAAGAAGAAATCGTCATCCATTGTTATTGTCGCAGAGGGCGACCAAAATGGTGGTGCTTATTATGTCGCAAAAAAAGTAAAAGAAAAGTTTGATCATTACGACACGAAAGTTAGTATATTAGGGCATTTGCAACGGGGTGGTTCTCCGACGAGTTTCGACCGCGTGCTTGCGAGTAGATTGGGCTTTGCTGCTGTCAATGAATTATTGGCCGGAAACACACGAGTTACTGTTGGGCTCCGTGGTAATGAAATCAAGACAACTCCAATTGAAGAAGCAATCAGCAATAAGGAAATTAAACTTAGCCCTGATTTATTGGAGATGGCTGAGATTTTATAATCATAATTTGAACAGACATGATAGCAGTAGTATATAGTGGGTCGCGATTTTCAGACTGGCGGTTGGCTGATAAAGGTCGGATCACGACAGGGTTCCGCATGAACGGGATCAATCCTTATCTTCAGGATGAGCGCTCCATACTACAGCATTTGCATAAAAACACCAATCTGATCAACAATGCCGAAAAAATCAGAAGGATCTATTTTTTTGGTGCCGGATCATCGTCGAAGGAACGTAAGGATAAAATAAAAAATGTCCTGGAGCGTTTTTTCGTTAATGCACGTGTACGGGTTGATCATGATGTCATTGCTTCGGCTATTTCGACTTTCGGCGACGAAAGAGGAATTATTGGCATCATTGGCAGTGGATCAAATGCAGCTTACTATACAGGGAAAAAAATCATTGACAACAATTATGGTCTAGGTTATATTCTGGCTGATGAGGGGGCAACAAACTGGAATAGCCAGCAGCTGCTCAAGCATTACATGACAGATACCTTACCTATTGATCTGCGGGATAAACTGGAAAGAGAATTTAACATCGACAAGAAAACCATTTTGGAAAAGGTGTATATAGCGCCACAGCCGACAAATTTTCTGAATTCATTTACCGACTTTGTCCTCGAAAATAAGGATCATCTATTCATCAGTCAATTGGTTAAAAATGGGCTCCGTACGTTTATCAAAACCTACATCAAGCCCCTAATGAAAGAATATCCGGATAGTGATGTTAACTTTACGGGTTCAGTAGCGTTTAATTATGAGCACTTACTTCGGGAAGTTGCTACAGAGGAATTTAATATCAGTATTGGTACCGTTGTAAAGGAACCGATACACAATTTAATTAAATATTATATCAATAAAAATTAAGAATATGAAAATTGGAATTAACGGATTTGGCCGTATTGGTCGTTTAGCATTCAGAGCGGCTATCAATCGTCCAGAAATTGAAATTGTTGGTATCAATGACTTAGTTGAACCAGATTATATGGCTTATATGTTGAAATATGATTCAACACATGGCAAATTTGACGGTTCTGTAGAAGTAAAAGACGGTAACTTGGTTGTTAACGGAAAAACTATCCGTGTTACAGCTGAGAAAGATCCGGCAAACTTAAAATGGAATGAAGTAGGTGCTGAAGTAATCATCGAATCTACAGGTTTCTTCTTGACACAAGAGTTGGCTCAAAAACACATCGATGCAGGTGCTAAAAAAGTGGTGATGTCTGCTCCAGCGAAAGACGACACCCCTACTTTCGTCATGGGTGTAAACCACAAAGAATTGAAAGCTGATCAACACATCGTTTCAAACGCTTCATGTACAACAAACTGTTTAGCGCCTATCGCTAAAGTATTAAACGATAAATTTGGTATCGTTGAAGGTTTGATGACAACAGTACACGCGGTTACAGCAACACAAAAAACGGTAGACGGTCCTTCAGTAAAAGACTGGAGAGGTGGTCGTGGTGCATACCAAAACATCATCCCTTCATCTACAGGTGCTGCTAAAGCAGTAGGTTTGGTTCTTCCTGAATTGAAAGGTAAATTGACGGGTATGTCATTGCGCGTTCCTACAGCAGACGTTTCAGTTGTTGACTTAACAGTACGTTTGAACAAAGGTGCTTCATACGAAGAAATCAAAACTGCGATGAAAGAAGCTTCTGAAGGCGAATTGAAAGGTATCTTAGGCTATACAGAAGATGAAGTTGTTTCTTCAGATTTCTTAGGTGATGCACGTACATCAATCTTCGATGCAAAAGCAGGAATTTCATTGAATGATAACTTCGTTAAAGTTGTATCTTGGTATGACAACGAATGGGGATATTCAAACAAAATCGTTGACTTGGTATTAGAAGTTGGTAAATTATCGTAATCAACTCGACCAACATCCAATAAAGGGGCTATTCTACACGAATAGCCCCTTATTTTTTTTCCTTAAAAATCAGCAGGTTGGCGTTTAAACGCAAAAAAAAGCGCTTTTAGCTTTCGTAATTCAAATAATCCGTCTATATTTGCATCATCAATAAGGCAGACAGCTCAATTGAAAAGGTGCCATAGCTCAGTTGGTAGAGCAAAGGACTGAAAATCCTTGTGTCGCTGGTTCGAATCCAGCTGGCACCACCGAAAAGGAAGAACGCAAGGTTCTGACAGATTGAAAGAATAATAATTCCAATGCGAAAATAGCTCAGCTGGTAGAGCACAACCTTGCCAAGGTTGGGGTCGCGAGTTCGAATCTCGTTTTTCGCTCACCTGCCTAGGTGGTGGAACTGGTAGACACGCAGGACTTAAAATCCTGTTCCCGTTAAGGGAGTGCGGGTTCGATTCCCGCCCTAGGTACAAGAAAGCTCATCTAACGATGGGCTTTTCTTGTTTTAGCCCCTTGCCTCCAAAGACTTATCCGAACTTAATGCGTCCGAGAAAATTATTTTTTGTCCGAAAATTGATAAATTAGGTGATATGTTCCATTCAGCTCATTCTCGCCGGCATTGGCCGACACTCCTACTGTCCGTGCTCTTCTCCTTAAAGGGTTTAGACCTCAGCGCGCAATTGTTTCATCAGGACAGCCTGAAATTAATAGCCGGGCAGTTTGCCTTTACCGAGGGACCGGCAGTGGATAAGTCCGGGGACATCTATTTCACCGATCAGCCTAATAACAAAATCTGGAAATATAACACCAAAGGGCAACTTACGCTTTTTAAAGATGCTGCAGGCCGCGCCAATGGCTTGTATTTTAACCATCAGGGTCAGCTCCTCGCCTGTGCCGACGAAAAGAACGAAATCTGGTCAATCAGCAAAGATGGAGAGGTTACCGTGCTGCTCTCAGCAGTTGATGGGAAAAAACTGAATGGTCCAAATGACCTTTGGGCAGACAAGAAAGGCGGCATCTACTTTACAGACCCCTTTTATCTGCGCGATTATTGGACAAGGAAAAAGCCAGAGATCGCTGGGCAGAAAGTCTACTACCTTCCACCAGGAAAAGGAAAAAAACCGATCGTAGTAGCTGAAGATGTAAGCAAACCGAACGGCATTGTAGGATCGGCCGATGGAAGATACCTGTATGTCGCCGATATCGAACGGAATAAAACATACCGGTACAGCATTGAATCTGACGGCAAACTCAGCAGACAGACGGCACTTATTGATCAGGGATCTGACGGGATGACTTTGGATCAGCAAGGAAATATTTACCTCACAGGCAAAGGCGTTTTTATCTATAGTCCTACAGGCCTGCTGATCGGACATATTGAAGTAAATGAACCATGGACGTCCAATGTCTGTTTTGGAGGCAAAGATCGCAGCGACTTATTTATAACCGCCTCAACAGCCATCTATAGGATCCCCATGCGCACCAAAGGCGTAGATTAATAAGTATAAACATCGCGAAACCTTTACATTTCATGATCCACACTTACCTGTGCTTTATAGCGGTCGATCTTTTGGTACACCTTATTAAAAAACATTTTTTTGTCCCGCGTTCCTGCTGTATTTAACAATCTGGAGTTTTTGAGCTGATGCTGATAGAAATGGAAGGCGTGTTGACAGCTGTCTTTATCATTGGTAATAAAATAACCAAGCATTGTATGCGGAACGAATAGTGACCTCCGGTCGTTATTTCCAACAAGGACATTATTGTTTAAAATCAATAACTCATGGTAGTACAGCTGGTAATGGTCGTTGCTTGGTACACAACTTTTCTCCAGTGAAAATAGCAGTTCTTTAAGCTGCTCACAGAGCAGCTTTCCGTTTTCGGCAGTCAGTAAACCGGCCTGCGAAAAATAGATGATCTGCTGCAGGGTACTGTTAATGGTGGTATCGTTCCAGATCTCTTTCACCCGGATGGACGAATAATAATCGTGGAGCTTCTGACCTCTACCATCGATAGGTGTATTCGCCAAAAAAGATTCGAAAGACAGTTCCAATCCGTCCGAACCCAATAAATTGAGCCATACATATTTTTTGAATATGGACAATAACCCTGTATTGATGGTATAAAAGATTGGAATATCCTTAGCCGAGTAATACAGGTAAGTCTGCAGATTGGGTTCAAACTCCGTTAAGGATTTAAACGAATGCTCCAGGTAATTTGACAGATCATTAAAGGACTGAATTTCTGGCGTTTTTTTCACTAAGATGTGATCACTTTGCTGAAATAGCTTATCCAAAGAAAGTGAAAAGCGATTTGCAAGCTGCACCGTCTCCCCGATTGAAAATTTGCTCTTCATGGAGATTCTGCGGTGCGCCGCATCATAACTAATATCGAGGGCGCCTGCAATCACCTCGATAAGAGATTTCGCGGGATCGATTTTCCGCTGTATTTCCTGAATCAACTTCTCCTGATACATAAGTTCACTATTTTTTTTGCGATAATCACAAAAATAAAAAATTAAATTATTGTTTACCACAATTTTAACTGCGATTATCACAATAACTTTGGAAGACAATCGATATTTATTTATTAAAAGCCAGTTATGAAAATCGTATTAAATAAACCAGAGGGCTTAGCCAGCCCAAGTGAAATGTCAAAGACGTTGCCATTTTCGCGCGAAATTAGTCATGAGGGCACCGCAGCATTATCAAGCTACCTCGAAAGCGCAACAGGCCAGCAATTCCCGATCTTGACGGGCACACGCCTAGAACCAGCACTTTTTCAGGGCAACATTGAAAACTTTATCGGTATGAGTCAAATCCCGACAGGTGTCATTGGCCCTCTTCAGGTTCATGGAACTTCGGCCAATGGAAATTACCATATCCCGCTTGCGACCACGGAAGGGGCATTGGTTGCATCCTATCACCGCGGATCCAGAGCCTGTTTAATGGCCGGCGGGATAACATCGATCTGTCTGCAAGAAGGGGTTCAAAGAAGCCCTGTATTCAAATTTGAGACCATCAAGGATCTGAGTCTCTTCGTTTCCTGGTTCCTCGCAGAGAAAGAAAACTTTCAGGAAATCGTAAGGCGTACAAGCCGTTTTGCCAAGTTAACCGATACCCGCATACAGATCGAAGGCAATCATTTAACCATCTCCTTTGAGTATTTCACTGCAGATGCAGCAGGCCAGAATATGGTTACCATCTGCACAGAGGCTCTCTGCCAATTTATGATGGCCTCTTGTCCCATCAAACCCAGTCACTGGTTTATTGAGGGAAACAGCTCGGGAGATAAAAAAGCAACCGCCGCGGCTTTCCATCATGTTAGGGGCAAAAAGGTAACTGCCGAAATAACACTACCGGCCAACATCGTGTCCGAAGTCCTTAAAACTTCATCCGAACTGATGGACCGCTATTGGCGTACATCTACCATGGGGGTTATTCAAAGCGGAGCTATAGGAGCACAGGGGCACTACGCCAATGGATTGGCCGCCTTGTTTTTAGCAACGGGTCAGGATGTCGCCTGTGTTGCCGAAGCAGCAACCGGTATCACCCGCATGGAGCTGAATAAAGACGGTTCACTCTATGCGGCAGTGACCTTGCCCAATCTTATTGTCGGCACTGTCGGTGGTGGAACAAAGCTCCCGACCCAAAGAGAGTGCCTGGAAATGATGGACTGCTATGGCGAAGGGAACGCCATAAAGTATGCTGAAATAGCCGCAGCACTTGTTCTCGCAGGAGAATTATCGATCGCCGCAGCCCTTTCCGCAGGTCAGTTTACACAGGCACATCAAAAATTTGGCAGAAAAAAATCATTATAAAATGGAAACTAAAAAAGAAAACAGATGGAATGTGCCCAATGCACTTTCCGCCTACCGTATACTGGCATTGCCCTTTATCAGCTATGCACTTTTCACCGCAGACAGGGATCTCTTTATCCTCTTATTATCCATCAACCTGATTAGTGATATCCTCGATGGACTAATTGCCAGGCTATTTAACCTTCAGACGGAATTTGGCGCCAAATTAGATTCTGTCGCAGATATCGGCACATACCTGATGGCTTTCATCGGCATGATAACATTGGAAAAAGGCTTTGTAATGGCCTATAAAATCGAATTTATCCTGCTCATTGTCCTATGGATTATTCCCCAGATCTATGCGCTTATCCGATTTAAACGCTTTCCCAGCTTCCACTTATGGTCCTATAAATTAACGGGCTATCTTCAGGGCATATTTATCTTTGGTTATTTTGTATTCGGATTCAACGCCTTTTATTTCCACCTGATGTTAGCCGTAAGCTATCTGGCCTATCTGGAAGAATTGGTGCTCGTGATTATCCTCCCGAAGCTGCAATCCAATCTGAAAAGTATATTCCTTATCCAATTACACAGAAGGGCTTAATCATGTATGTATTAATAGCGAATATATTGTTGTTATTTTTTGGCATTGGCGCATTGGTCACTGGCTATCTCAATAGGAATAGTCCACTTGCACAAGCAAGGGAACGCTGGCTTAAACTGGGTTTTTACTTCCTTATTTTGACCCTTGTCTTTTTGTCCATTTATACGGACTATATCAGTCTTTTGGCCATTTGCATTGGAATAGTCGGTCTTTACGAAATTGGCAAGGCTCATCTATCTTCAGCACGGTCGCTGTTATTTTTTTGTTCTGTAGTAGTCCTTTACCTCGCGCTTATCGCTGCGTTTATAAATTTTGGCCACAGGGCATCGACAGAAAAGGTTTGTTTCATCTATTTTACGGTCGTGGTTTTTGATGGATTCAGCCAGCTCTGCGGTCAATTATTCGGCAAAAGAAAACTTATCCCATCGATTAGTCCCAATAAAACAATTGCGGGTTTAGTTGGCGCTTTGGTCATTGTCAGCAGTACCAGCTTGTTCCTCTTTCCTTCCATGGAATTGTCCGACATGCAAACTTTAATGACTAGCCTTTTTATTTGCTTTTCAGCATTGTTGGGCGATCTATTGGCTTCGTGGTACAAGCGAATCTGCCGAATTAAAGATTATGGTACCCTCATTCCAGGGCATGGCGGAATACTAGACCGATTTGACAGCTTTATATTCAGCGGAGCCATGTATGGGCTCATTTGCCTTTAAAAACAAGATGATGAAAAACGATTTATGGAATATGCTTCTCTTAGCTACCCTCTTCTTGCTGCTATTTGGGCTTGCCGAACTATTGTATAAACAGTTTAAGGTTAAAGCCGAGTTTACCCGAAAACTCGTTCATGTAGGCACAGGGATAATCTGCCTATTATTCCCGATTTTGATCACAAGCCACTGGTCTGTTTTTATCCTATGCGGATTGTTCGCCTTGATTTTATTGCTATCCATCAAGTTCGGTTTATTGAAATCGATCCATGCAATCGACCGAAAATCTGTCGGTAGCCTAGCCTATCCCGCAGCGGTCTATCTCTGCTTTCTCGCCCAGGCCATGTTGGGCAAGGGGGCTATTTTTTATTATTTGCCGCTACTCACCTTAGCACTATGTGATCCGATGGCGGCATTATCCGGCAAAAAATGGCCTTATGGTTCTTACCGCCTATTCGGTGCGCGAAAAACACTGGTAGGATCCGCCGTGTTCTTTATATGTGCTTTTATTACAGTGATCGTAATTGGACACTATCTCCATGAGCCAAGCCTGCACCTAAGCGAAATCACCATGATATGTACCCTGGCACTCGTCGTGACAATAGCCGAAGCATGTAGCAAAGACGGTTACGACAACATAAGTATTCCCGTCAGTAGTATACTCAGTTTGTATATCTTATTTCCTTGATACGGAACCGTCCAGAAATTTTAATTTCGATCGCATGGCTATCGCTTGATTTTTGAAAAGACGTAAAACATGCTCCTTGCAATTTCAAGGCTCCGCTCGGCATATATTCTGGTCTGGTCGGGCGTATCATCAGCGATTTTGGGATCCTCAAAAGTAACCGGAAACCTTCTATCGGCACCTGCTATAAACGGGCATCCCCCATCGGCCTGCGAACAGGTCATAATGGCGATAAACTTCGATACCGGATTAAAGGGGCTATCATATTTTTTTGAAAAACCAATTACGGGAAGCGCATTGTCATCATATTTTATAGCATATACAGGGTTATGGGTATCCGAAACCGTAAAGATATGGAAACCCTGCCCGGCTAACGTCTCCGCTACTTTAGGAAATAGGGCCGTTTCTTCTGTACCGCCCGAATAACAATATACCTTTGGAATATTGAAATATGCACTTGCCACCTGCGTCCAAACCTGGGACAAGTGGCTGCGCCTTGAATTATGGGTACAGATGAAATTGAGGTTTACAGCCTCCGATTGATCAACCTTCTCCTGAATAGCAAGGATCAAAGGCTTTAAAACGGTGCTGCTACCTTCGTTATCTAATCGCGTCCAATTGAGCTGCTCAATGGTATCCGCTAATTTAGGGTATATCATGCGATGATCAACAATTTAACAACATCCTGATCCAGGTGTACAGCATGAGGGTTGCGCTATCGGTAGCTGCGCCAGGTTCAGCTTCGTTTTTTCCGATGGTATGCCACAGGCATCATGCGCCAGACAAGCAGTCGTTTTATTTTTCAGTATAAACGTTTTCCCATTAAAATCAAGGTCGTACTTACCGATGGTATCGCTTTGGTATTCCACTTCGATGTCAGCATCTTCCAGTCCTAGTTTTTCTTCAGAGAGCTTGATGATATGGAGCAGCTTTGCAGGTTTGAGACGGTGCTCATAATCGTCCGCATTCCACAATTGAAAGTTGACTACGCTCTCATTCCGGACAACGCCACCACAATCGATAAAGTTCTTAGTGATTTGACCAACCTCGGTCACATGGAAATGCTCGGGCACAAAATTGCCGTTTTCCAATTGAAACTCAACATTTGTTAAGGTTGGAAGGATTTCTTTAATTTCTGATAATCTCATAATAATTCAATTTAAAATGAACGCGCTATTTATTAATAATATATCGCAATATTACGATACGTATTGCCAAAAAAAATGCACTAACAGCATCCTTTTACTTTTACATCCTGGTTAAAGAATGTATTCAGTACACCTTGGGTTTGCTTCCACACATTTTCGTCAATGCAATAACAGACTGATTTTCCCGCTATGGTACCCTGGATGATGCCTATATTTTTAAGCTCTTTCAGGTGCTGCGATATCGTCGCCTGTGCCAATCCCAATTCCTCAACCAAATCGTTACAAATACATGCCTTTTGGTTTATGATGTACTGAAGAATTGCTATCCGTGCCGGATGTGCTAAGACCTTTAGGAATGAAGCCAGTTTATTCTGCTCGTCGGTGTAAATTTCTGTTTTCGTAATTCCCATATTGCAAATTAATACATCGCAATATTACGATATTAATTTAACGAATCCAAATTTCCGCATCCTATTTATTGTAGCCTACCCTACCCATCAGCAATCCACCACCATTCTAGGTATGGCAATAATGAAAACGGCAACTACCATCTATCTTGCTTTACGTCGCATCCGATGACGGACCCATCCGAAAAATCCAAAGTACAACGTTTTTAGCCTTGCGCTTTGGATTTTCTTTTCGCTGATTATTTTATATTTTTGTACATCTTCCAGCAATAATCTAATTTAGTCGGGAACAACCATTATGCAGTTTAATTTCGCCTTTGATTCCAGTCCGTTTAAAACCCTGATCGCTTTTCATAAGATTATACCCTCTTTTGAAGCAGCGGCCCTATCGCCGGTTGGCTTTCAGGCTAATTACGCCCGATCGCTGCTGGAAGAAATCAGCAAATACCCCGAACTTATCGAGGGGGTCGAAAAAGCCGAAGACCTGCTGCGATACGAGCCTATCATCAAGGTGCTGCTGGCAGATCTGTTTCCAAGCTCACTGACGCATAATGAGATCAAGGCCATTACCATTCCCTTCCATCTCTATACGTTCAACCATACCGCAAGACTGGAAAAAATATTACAGGACGCCGGCGATCACTATGAATTTAGTCTGCGCGACATCTCGCCCGACACCTATTATATCCTCAATTGCTGCGTCATCATCAGTCAATATTATGGCTTTAAGGTGGATGCTATGGATGCCCCGCTCTTTTTGGATATTCCAGACAAGAATAATATCATTCATCATTACCGCGTCCTCTTCAATGCCGATTTTATCGATGTCCTTCCGACAGAACAGGCTATCGACCTTTCGGCAGAAGATATTACCGAACTGGTCGACAACTTTTCAGATATTGCCTTATGGAAGTCCAAATTCCCCGAGCAGAGCTGGATCCTGAAGGGCTTTTCCATTATGACGCTCTTCGATGCCACCATTGAAAATGCGGTATCGAGCTTCAAGAGCAATCTGCTGCGCGAAAAAAGTGCGATCCAAATGGCGGAAATAGAAAGCATCTTCAGGTCGATTTATAAAATAAATGATCTGCGGATCGGACTCACCTCCTTTGAAAAAGTCAGGGACGAGTACAACTTACGGCTTGTCGAAAAACAGCTGTACAGTCATCTACTTTACGATTCGACCATCGAGGAGTGTGAAAGCATGCTCTGCAGCGAGACCCTGGAGCGCATGCTCAGCAAGGACGAATACCTTGTTGTGCCGGATATTGACAAACTGCCGATTGCTGATCCAAAACAGGCCTTTTTTATCAATAAGCTGAAGCAGCAAAATGTAAAGAGCTTTATTTTTGTTCCCCTGATCGAGGGCGACAAAGTGCTGGGTTTACTGGAAATGTCTTCCTCCAGGGTACGCGAACTCAATTCGGTCAATGCCAACAAGCTCAATTTCATCTTGCCCTTTATAAAGGATAAAGTTTCGAAAGCATTTTCCGAAACTGAAAACCAGATTGAAGCGGTGATCCAAAAAGAATATACATCGATCCACCCGAGTGTCAAATGGCGGTTTCAGGAAGAAGCCATCCATTTCCTCAACGACCGCGCCTTCGGCAAAGACTATGCCCTGCAGGAAATCGTCTTTGACCATGTTTATCCGCTATATGGACAAATCGACGTACAGGGCTCCTCCGAATCCCGAAATCAGGCCATCCGGCAAGATCTGATCAATCAGAGAGAGGAGCTTATCGCGCTGTTTACGGCGGTCAACCAGACGCAGCCATTACCCCTATTTGAGCAGAAAATATTCGATTTGGAACGAAATCTGACGACGCTGCAACATGGGCTGCTGACGGATACGGAACAGCTTATGCTCGATTATTTTAACCAGGATATCCATCCTATTCTGGAGAATTTCAGAAAGAATAACACAAATAGCCTCGCCACAGAGTCCATAGACCGTTATTTTGAGCGGATCAACCTGTCCATCGGCGGTTTTTATGAGGCCCGTCAGGATTATGACAACTCCATCACGCTGATCAACAAAAAGCTGGTGGCCATCCTCGACGAGAAGCAGGTGGAAGCCCAACAGTACTTTCCACATTACTACGAGCGCTACAAGACAGATGGTATCGAGCACAATATGTATATCGGGGCATCCATTGCTCCGGACCGGAATTTTGAGCTGTATTATCTGCGCAATTTACGCCTGTGGCAACTGCAGGTGATGTGTGCAATGGAACAGGAATTTAGGCAGCTGCAACCCTCACTGCCCCACCTGCTCGAGGTAACCTCCCTGATATTGGTTTTTGCCACGCCCATTTCCATCCGCTTTCGCATGGACGAGAAGCAGTTCGATATTGATGGCTCCTACAATGTGCGCTATGAAATTGCCAAGAAACGGATCGACAAAGCCAAGATCAAAGGTTCGACAGAACGCATTACCCAAAAAGGTAAACTGGTCATTGTTTACTCCAATGTACATGAAGAGACAGAGTACCTAGGCTACATCAACCTACTTCAACACAAGGGCTTATTGACGAATGAAATTGAACAGTTTGAGGTGGAGGATCTCCAGGGCCTAGTAGGCCTGAAAGCGATTCGTGTAGGCTTTCAATTTCAGGAACAATAAGAAAACAGCAACGATCCTTTGGAATAGGTTTGATTACCGAAAAGTAAACGGTAGCTTTTTTTTATTTTATAAGGAAAAATTATTGCATTGCAATAGCAATTTCGCCGAGATTGGGTTATCTTTACCTCAAAGATTGATCGGGCCATATGATAGAAAACGCATTCAACGAAGCTGCTGTAAACGGTAGGGAAATGGATCGGCTAGCGGAATTACAGCGCTACGATATTATTGATAGTCCTTCCGAAAGCATTTTTGATGGCCTGCTGCAGCTAGCTGCACAGGTTTTTCAGGTGCCAGCGCTGTTGCTCACCTTTGTCGGTGCTGATCATATCTTTATTAAATCCAGCTTGGGCATCGACCAGGCTGAGCCTATCAACCGCGCGAATAGCCTTTTTTCCAGTACCATTGAACATCAGCAGGTGATGGTGATCGAAGATCTGCTACGCGAAAAAGCCTGGACCGGAGATCGCAGCTGGATCGAAAGCCAAACCCTTCGCTTCTATGCCGGTGCCCCGCTAGTGACAGCCGATGGATTTCTGATCGGCACATTCAGCATTGCCGACCATCAGCCGCGCGAGTTTAACGAAGCCGAACGGGACAAGCTGGCCTCCTTTGCCCAAACAGCTATGGATCAGGTCGCTTTGCGCCAATCAGCACTAGCGAAGATCGAAGAGGTTGCCGCCGTCAATACCCATCTGGCCAATATGCAGCAGCGGCTGCTCGATCTCAACAGCGAGCTTGAAGCTGCCAATGCGCAGCTTACCCAGACCAATAGCATGCTTTTCAAATCGTACGATGTGACCCTGCTGCTCAACAAAAACCTCAAGAAGAACGAGCAGCGCTTGAAATCCTTTATCACCAAAGCACCCATCGCCTTTGCCATTCTAACGGGCCGCGAAATGAAGATCGAGGTCGCCAACGATAAGGTGCTCCATATATGGGGTAAAACCGATGCCGTGGTAGGCTTGCCACTGGCAAAAGCCTTGCCCGAGCTCGAAGGCCAGCCTTATTTTAATCTGCTCGATACTGTTTTCACGAGCGGACAAGCCTATATCGGTGATACGGCTCCAGTGGAATTAGAAGAGGATGGAATAGTAAGCACCCATTATTTTGATTTTATTTACGAACCGGTCAAAGGCGAAGACGGAAAAACAGAATCCATTATTGTGATCGCCAACGAGGTGACCGAGCGTATCCGGCAGAACAACCATCTGGAAGGGCTCAACCAGGAGCTGGAAATGGCCCTCAAAGCCGGCGAACTGGGCACCTATCACCTGGATATTCAAAACTGGAAAAACCAGGCTTCAGCTACCTGTAAAGGCCATTTTGGCCTACCGCCAAATGAGACCTTTGAATTTGACGACTTCATTCAGGCGATTATCCCCGAACACCGCGATATGGTGCAGCAAAAAGTGGAGGAAGCCATTGCCAAAAAGATTACCTATCAGGCCGAATATATGACCCGCTGGCCAGATGGTTCGCTCCATTGGATCAATTCCTCGGGACTGACCCACTATGATGCCGAAGGCACCCCAATCGATCTGATCGGGGTAACGGTCGATGTAACCACCCGCAAAAATTACGAGGCGCAAAAAGAAGATTTTCTGAGTATCGCCAGCCACGAGCTCAAAACCCCCATTACCAGCCTTCGGGGGACAATACAGATGCTGGAGATGCTGAAAGACAAATCGGCAGATGCCACCATCGGCAAACTTATTGACATGTCGGGCGCTAGCATCAAAAAAATAACGGCACTGGTAGATGACCTGTTGAATATGCACCGCATCAGCCTAGGGCAGCTCGAACTGAATACCACAACTTTTGCAGCAGCCAAGATGATCCGCTCCTGCTTTAGCGACATCAATATGATTGGCAAGCACCAGCTCAACCTGGAGGGCGACATCGAGGCCAGGCTCCATGCTGATGAACAGCGCATCGAACAGGTGGTCTCCAACCTGATCAACAATGCCATCAAATATGCACCGGCTTCGCATACCATTGACGTGCGGATCGAGCAGCTTCCCCGATCTGTTAAGATCAATGTAAGGGATTATGGCGAAGGCATTCCAGCCGAGCTACAGCAGCAGATCTTCGAGCGTTATTACAGGGTCTATCCCGATGGCAAGAAATATTCCGGCCTCGGACTGGGGCTGTATATCTCGGCAGAAATTGTCAAGCGCCATGGTGGTGAGATCGGTGTAGACAGCAGTCCCGGCCAAGGCAGCAATTTCTGGTTTACCATACCGCATGCCGAACCGCATCCTGATGAAAGCCTTTAAATAAAGGTACGAGTCAAGGTTTTATCCAAATTTAAGCAATTCGATATCACATCGGATATGCGTTTGCTTCGGCTTAAAACAAAGTCTAAGTCGCTTTAAACCATTCGATGTTCCATCAGGTAGGCCAATGCCTCACGTACGGCCTGTTCGCTGCTTTTGGGATTAAAACCAAGTTCCGTGCGCGCTTTGCTGATATCAAAATCCTGCTGCAGCCCCGAAAACATCGCAATATCTTTGCGGGTAATCGTTGGCGCCGCACCTTTCAACCATCCTGCGAGCTCCATAAGTCCTGCTACTCCATAAAGCAACATTTTGGGAACGGCTGCGGGAATCTTGAGCCCTAATTCGGGATATAGTTTCTGTGCCCATTTGGTCGTATCGGTTATCGTCATACACTTTTCATTGGCCAAAATATAACGTTCGCCTGCTTTTCCGTGGAGGGCGGCGAGGTAGCAGCCCTCGGCGACATCCTTGACGTCCACCCAATTGAGGGCGATGCCGGTATCGACAGGAATCTGCTTGGTCAGAATAAGGCGGAGCACATCGTAGGAAACGTTGAGGGGCAGGGAGCTTTCACTGCCAATCATGGCACCGGGCATGACCGACACCAGCTCGATGCCCAGTTCGACCGCCAGTTTAAAGGCCAGCTTTTCGCCATCGTTTTTGGAATTGTAGTAGGCATCCCGCCGGTCGGGGTTGTAACCGTTGCTCTCCTTTGTGGGCGTATGCGTGTAATCCAGTGCAGCAATAGAGCTTACATAGATGATTTTTTTGACGCCTGCCTCTGCGGCGGCTTCGATGGTATTGCGGGTACCCTGCATATTCACGTCGTAGATTTCCTTTTGCGGATCGCGGGCCCATAGCTTAAAAGCCGCCCCCACGGCATAGAACGTATCCACGCCCTGGAGCGCCCTGACAAAAGAG
Source organism: Sphingobacterium sp. UBA7631 (assembly GCF_002483935.1). NCBI lineage: Bacteria > Pseudomonadati > Bacteroidota > Sphingobacteriia > Sphingobacteriales > Sphingobacteriaceae > Sphingobacterium > Sphingobacterium sp. UBA7631. The sequence goes on along the minus strand of NZ_DLIX01000010.1, from coordinate 77,803 downwards.
GCCTTATCGGTGATATCTGCCGATACGAGTTCGCAAGGCAAGTTTTTCAATGCAGCGTTGTTATCGAGATTTCGCACAGAAGCGCGTACCTGAAAACCCTTTGTGAGCAGCAGTCTGACCAGGTTATTTCCCAGGTGCCCATTTGCACCCGACACCAATACCAGTGTTTTTGTTGTCATGTGTTTGATTTTAAATGATAGCACAAAGTTCTGCTTTGGCCATTCAAAACCAGTTCACAAATGTTACCTAATGATCTGTTTGCGGATTCGGCTCAAACTTTTGGGGTTCATACCGAGGAAAGATGCGATATATTGCATGGGTACATTGTGCAGCAACTCCGGCTGCTCGGCCATGAGTTTGAGGTAACGTTTTTCAGCCGTAAGCGTGGCTAGCTCTTTCGATCTCTTCTCATTGTAACTCAAAGCTTGCTGAAACACATACATGCTAAAATCTTTAAAATCAGGCGATTGCAGCATAAGCAGATCGAGGTTTGCCTTACTGATGCGTAGCAGTTCGCAGTCGGTTATACTTTCCAGATTTTCTTCGGTGCAGGTCTGGTTGCTGAAATTTTGGTAAGAGCAGATAAATCCCGGCGGGCAGTTGATATGTGTCGTCAGTTCATCGCCTTTATCATTGTAATGGAACAGACGAACAAAGCCCGACACCACAAAATAGAGGTAAGCCGGTACCTTTCCCTCTTCTTCAATGAGCTGATGCTTAGCATAGCGCACAGGCTCCATATACGTTTTGAGCAGCTCAATCTCGGATTCCGATAGCTGGCTGTGTTGTTTGATCAGCTGAATAAACTTTACGTGCATTTTATCTGTTTTAATCGTCTCCCAATCCTTTCATACGTACACCTGCCATTTCCTGTGCTTGAGTGTCGCATCGCTGGGTATCGCCCATTAACCAAACAAATATACTAAAAACGATTAATATACTAATAAAATTAGTAAATAAATCCTGCATCAGGACTTTTATGCCCGGTATTCCTTGCTGGCGAAAGCCAAAAATTACAGCAAGCTTGGCACAATAAAGAGCAATAAACCGACATGAACGATAAGCGGCCCAGCCATCATTAATTGCGCGCGGGATACGTTGGCGCGGGATAGTCCCTGTCGACATGCATCTGATTGATCAAAACTTCGTTGATCAGGTGACGCATGCGCTTATCATTGACGGCTATTTTTACAATTTTGTGGTTGTAATAGGAATCGGTTTCAAATTCGCTTTCGATTTTCTCGGCGAATGCAGGCGATAGCGATTTGTAGTGCAGGGCAATTTCGGTTTCCTTTTCGGCCACTTTTTTTACGATCAAGGTCCAGAGTACCCCGTACTCCGGAGCGAAAAAGATTTTTCTCGGCGGCGGCACTTTCAATTTTTTATTCTTTAGGGTATACGTATACAGCAGATGAATACTTGGTTTGGAAACATCTTTCGCTGCTGCCGCGACCAGTTTATTATAGTCTTTTTCGTTATCCACAACCGTCTCAATACTTATTCCCTGCTCCTCAATTTCAAAGCTGGCCGTGGAATCTGTACTTTCCAGGGCTGTGATTTTCATTTTGCTGTCCACAAACTGGCCGGCCATATTTGGAAGGGATTCTTTTACACGTTCGAAGCTTGCCGCTAAACGGAGCGGAACCAATTTAGTTGTCACCGTCTGGGCACGCAGACTACCTGCTGCGGCTATAAAAAGAAGTATTATACACAAATATTTTCTCATTATGATTGTTTTTAAGATGTCATTGAGCGATAACGATCGTTCAATTTTCCTCGAATTTACTGATTTTATAGCGGCTATATTCTTCCATCTAATATCCGACAGCATTCATTTACAATTCGTTGTATTTTCAAGCATTTCCGACAGCAATTGGCCTAAAAATGTCTTAACGGCAGCCATACCCCCTCACATACCAGGCCACGGTCATTAACTTGGTCCGGTTGGTCTTTCAATCGCTTTAGCGTCCAGACTGGCTTGTTCAGGAATGGTCAATGTCGCCTCCATCAAACGCTAGGCACCTCGGCTTGTTGCCGCTACGTCAATTGATCAGCCCCTTTACCGGCAAAATACACGACAGCACATCCAGTTTAAAAGTCAAGATTGAGAAAGACAAGGTTGAGTTGGATATCATTTGAAAAAAATTAAAGTTAGCACTATGCTGTCGAAGATTCTACTATTGCTGTCAATTTTTCATGTAAAATCTGACAGTTTTCGTGAAAAAAAATCAGTTTTTTGAACTCGGTATCTTTTTTGTGCAATTTTTAATACAGTCGGCCGACTGGCAATTAGTAGATTATTGTTATACTTCATTAAAAGGAGGTTACTATGAAACTTGCAAAAAGAAACTGGAACAATTTTTCACTTTTTTCGCCCATGTTTGATAATTTTAACCGTGAGCTTTTAAACTGGGACAACAAAAACTATTCATCAACAAGTACCACTGTTCCTGCAGTCAACATTAAGGAAAACGGAGACACTTTCGAAGTGGAGGTCGCTGCACCCGGTATGGCCAAAGACGATTTCAAGGTCACACTCGACGGCAATCTCCTGACCATATCTTCGGCTAAGCAAGAAGAAAACGAGGAACATAAAGACAACTATACACGCCGTGAGTTTAGCTACCAATCTTTTCAGCGCAGCTTCGAACTTCAAAAGGAGGTTGTCGATCAGGACAATATCCAGGCACGCTATGAAAATGGCATGCTCCGATTGACAATACCAAAGAAAGAAGAAGCCAAACAGAAGGAACCGCGGATGATCGAAATATCCTAAAAATCCAGCTAGCAGCAATAACTTGGTTAGCCTCCCATGGAGGCTAACCTATTTTTCAGTCTTTAATCCCCGGACTATGAAAACGTCGAATTACTATATTGAAATACAGATGTACTGCCACGGACGTTACATCACGATCGCCAGTTTTGACAAAAACAGCTGTGAAAAGATTATTCATGAACTATTTGATGAACTGCTCGGTGAGCACGAAACCTCCGATAGCAGACGGCTGCGCATCAATCTTCTGCTGAACGACACCGCAATTCCGAAGACGCAGTTGCGGTCCATACACTGTACACTGGATGAATTGGCCGAGAATACCAAGATGATCATCAAGAAGACCTTCCGCTCAATCAACTTTGACTGATGTCAGCCTGCAACGACATTTACCGTCAACTACCAGCTTTTAGACCGTTTAAACACATTTTTTTTACATTATTTTTTTTATTTCAATCTTGATTTTTATCAAATTGATTTTTAATTTGGGCACGGTTTTCAAAAAGGCACCTGTTGCCCAAACCAACATTTTTTAAAAGCTAATATTCTATTTAAATATAAATTTTAGTTATTGGATCATGTTAACAGAATTACTAATTACAAACACAGAACGACGTTTTTCTTTCAGGCCATTTTTTATCGCACTTGTTGTGCTGGCCAACAGTTTCAATCTATCTGGGCAAACCGCAAAGCCCCTTAAATCCGGTTTCGAAGCGAGGCTCATCAATATTGAAGCACCCAGCAACGAACCTTTTCGTTATACAACGACCCTGACCAATGGATCCGCCCAATTGGTTAACTACAATCTGAATGCCCAGCTGCCTGATGGATGGCAGATCAGCTACCGCGTAGAAGGGTCGCAGGTGACTTCCCTGCAGATGCAACCCAATAAAGCCCAGGAAATCAGCATTGAAATCAGCTGTCCGATCACGGCCAAGCCCGATAAATATAAAATTCCGGTACGGGCAATCTCCCCGACCGACACCTTAAAGCTTGATCTCGAAGCAGTCGTTAAAGGCTCCTATGCCCTTGAATTGACCACCCCCAGCGGGCGGCTGAGCGACGAAGTCGTATCCGGCAGCAGCAAGGAAATTCTACTTAAAGTCAAGAACACGGGCACCCTGCCACTCAATGCTTTGGAACTGACGTCCCAATTACCCAGCAGATGGGAAGCAAGCTTCGAACCCTCGAACATCAAACAGCTCGAAGCAGGTAAATCTATCGACGTCAAAGTCAACCTCAAAGTTCCCGACAAAACCATCGCCGGTGACTATGCGGCAAAATTTGAGATCAAGTCATCCAATAGCAACGCCGACATTTCATTCCGTATGATTGTGAAGACCTCTTTGCTTTCTGGCTGGATCGGCATGCTGGTCATCGTTTTGGCCATTGGTTTGGTGTATTTTCTCATCCGCAAATACGGCCGCAGATAAGGGCGCAACAAAAAGATTATCATGATGAAGGATCCTATCATTCAATTGACAGGACTAACAAAACGCTATGGCAAAGTAACCGCCGTAGACCAGTTGGACCTGCACATTTATCCCGGAGAGATCTTTGGTCTGCTCGGCCCCAATGGCGCCGGAAAGACCACCAGCATTCTCATGATGCTGGGGCTGACCGAACCCACAGCCGGCACAGCCTTTGTCTGTGGACATAATGCCACGCGCAATCCGATCGCGGTGAAACGCAAAGTCGGCTACCTGCCTGACAATGTAGGCTTCTACCCGGATATGACCGCGCTGGAAAACCTAAGCTTCATTGCCCGGTCAAATGGACTAACAGAATCCCATGCCCAAGCTGCTGCAAAAGACATGTTACATGTCGTGGGACTCGAACGGGAAATGCATAAAAAAACTGGCGCGTTTTCCCGTGGGATGAAACAACGGCTAGGTTTGGCTGAAGTACTGATCAAGGCTCCCGAGGTTGCCATCCTTGATGAGCCAACACTGGGTATTGATCCCAAAGGTGTTGACGAATTCCTCGAACTCATCAAACAGCTCAGCAGAGAACACAACCTTACTGTACTGCTTTCTTCACATCACCTTCACCAGGTGCAGCGTGTATGCGACCGGGTGGGTATTTTTGTTGGCGGAAAGCTGCTGGTCGAAGGATCTATCGAAAGCCTATCCCAAAATTTACAGCAGCAGAAAGGCATCAACACAGTTATTACCCTTGAGCATGCCCAGGACGATATCATACACTTTGAAGAAGCATTAAAAACCCTGCCCGGACTCCGTGATCTTAGGGTCAATGGGGCCACGATCGAGCTAATGACCGACAGCGATACAACAGCAATGGCCGTGCGCCTGCTGGTAAACAATGGCGCCGATATTGTATCGGTGAACCGCAACGACTATCAGCTCGACGATATTTATAACACCTATTTTGAGAATAGCATAACAACAGATACTGTCTATGAAAAATCCAACGGTTTCTTCAAAAGATATCAATAAGCGGCCAGCCATACCGATGCAGGTGCTGGTCCGCAAAGAAATTGCGTCGCATATCCGGAGCTGGCGCTTTATTATCCTGATCCTACTCATCGTGCTGACCTTCGGCGCCTCCCTCTACGTATCATCCATGGGGCTCAAAGATGCTGTCAGCAATATGCGCGATCCCGATCAGTCATTTTTATATTTAAAGCTACTGACCATAACGGATAATTCTATTCCGCCATTTCATGTTTTTTTAAACTTTTTAGCACCCTTGTTGGGAATAGCCTTAGGTTTCGATGCCGTCAACGCGGAATATAACCAAGGGACACTCACCCGTTTGCTGGCGCAGCCAATTTACCGTGACAATCTCCTGTTCGCCAAATTTCTTGCACCACTGGCCGTGGTGGGTACATTATTTGTTGCACTGGTCATGCTGATGATCGGTGGCGGTCTCCTGGGCACTGGTGTACGGATAGAACCGCAGGAATTGGTACGTATTTTGGGTTTCACCCTGATCAGTGTACTGTATGTTGCCTTCTGGCTGAGCCTTTCCATCCTGCTGTCGATCCATTTTCGCCAGCCTGCGACCTCAGCACTTACCGCGATCGGCATCTGGTTGTTTTTTACGGTATTTTTCCCTATTCTGGTCAACCTGGCAATACGTCCCTTTTTGCCCAACCCCAGTTATATTTCTGAGCAGGAATATATTGGCTATAACGAGCTCATCTTAAATCTACTTCGCTTATCGCCGAGCCAGCTCTACACCGATGCAACCACCACCCTATTGATGCCTTCGGTACGCAGCCTGGGTCCCATTTCGATGGAACAGATGGTCGGTGCCATCCCTTCGCCACTCTCCTTTCGGGAAAGTTTTCTCATGGTATGGCCCCAGATCAGTGGACTCAGCGCAGCCATGATGATCTGTTTTGCCTGGTCTTATTACATTTTTATGCGGCGGGAAATCAGAAGTTAAGAACCTCAACCAAAGCAGCTTATCAAAACTGTATTCATAAACTGTAAGGCGCACCCTCCCGTGCGCCTTTTTTTTATTTCCTTTCAGCCCTTCCGTCCGGTCATTAATTTGTCCGCTCTGAAGAAGTCAAAGAGCAACAGGGGCGTTCACACGATAATAGAAAGGCGACATCAAGTCAAAGAGCAACAGGGGCGTTCACATGATAATAGAAAGGCGACATCAAGTCAAAGAACCACAGTATCGCGCACAGGTTAATAGAAAAGATGACACGAAAATAATAGAATAAAAATATACCATATAAAAACAAATTAGCTCCAGTTTTGGTATATTTGTATATAATAAAATAAACAGCTGCACTTAAGAAATCAGGCTATGAAAATTCTCTTGACCGGTGTTACCGGGTATATCGGAAAACGTCTTCTGCCAGTGCTGCTGGAGCAGGGCCATGAGGTGATCTGCTGTGTACGAGATAAGAATCGTTTTGATACCTCAGCCATCCCGGCAGCTGTTGAAGTTATCGAAGTTGACTTCTTAGATCAGGAGACCCTGAGAAATATTCCGGCTGAAATTGATATCGCTTATTTCCTGATTCATTCAATGGCTACGCAATCCGGTGATTTCCAGCAGATGGAAGCCCAATGTGCGACCAACTTCCGGAACTTTATTGAAAAAACCAACGCGCAGCAGATCATTTATCTGAGCGGAATAGTTAATTCAGATCACTTATCGAAGCATCTCGACTCAAGAAGGAACGTTGAAAACATCCTGGCAAGCGGCCGCATTCCGATCACCACGCTGCGCGCCGGTATCATCGTTGGCTCGGGGAGCGCATCTTTCGAGATCATCCGCGACCTTGTGGAAAAACTTCCCCTAATGATTACCCCCAGATGGCTGAAAACAAAATGTCAGCCCATCGCCATACGCAATGTGATCGAATTTATGATCGGGGTCATCGCCAGACCGCAGACTTTTAACCAAAGCTATGACATCGGCGGTCCCGACATCCTCAGCTATAAAGAAATGCTGCTGCAATATGCTGCGGAGCGGAAACTCAGCCGGCATATCATTGTGATCCCGCTCATGACGCCGCGGCTCTCCTCCTACTGGCTCTATTTTGTGACTTCGACGTCCTATAACCTGGCCAAAAACTTGGTCGACAGCATGAAAGTGGAAGTGGTCTGTCAACCAAATCATCTAGCCGAAGAACTCGGCATCCAGCTGATCAGCTACCGTGCATCCATCCGCTTAGCTTTTCAAAAAATTGAAAGCGACAACGTGGTGTCCAGCTGGAAAGACGCACAGACCAGTAAAATTTTATCGGGCGGGCTTACCCGGCTGCTGGAAGTGCCCAGCTATGGCTGCTTTAAGGATGTCCGTACAGCCCCGCTTCCTGACAGTGAAGCGTCATTGACCAAAATCTGGTCCATTGGCGGCAATTCGGGTTGGTATTATGGCAACTGGCTCTGGAAAATCCGGGGCTTCATGGATCAACTGGTCGGCGGAGTAGGCATGCGTCGGGGACGCAAAAATAAAAGTGACCTCGCAGCCGGCGATGCACTTGATTTTTGGCGCGTGCTGATCGCAGATCGAAAAACGAAACGGCTGCTGCTCTATGCAGAGATGAAACTCCCGGGAGAAGCATGGCTAGAATTTAAAATCGAAGATAATATCCTGGTCCAGACCGCGACCTTCAGACCGCTAGGCATCGCCGGAAGGCTCTATTGGTATGCCGTATGGCCTTTTCACGGCTTCATATTTAAGGGCATGATCAACAGGATCGCTAACACTTAAAAAAGTATTCATACACTATGATTTATAATGAACAGGCCATTGCGGCATTTGAAAGAAGATACAGAGCTAATTTTATCAACTCGCTGGGCGGCTTTAAAAGCCTGGTATTGATCGGTACAAAAAACAGGGACGGCAGTGAAAATCTGGCCACTTTCAGCAGTTTGTTCCACCTTGGGGCAGATCCGGCACTCTGCGGTATCATACTCCGGCCGGCAACAGATTTTAGCAGCACACTGGAGAATATATTGGATCAGGGATGTTATACCGTCAACCATGTCTCCCCCGCATTTGTACATCAGGCGCATCAATGCAGTGCCAAATACCCAAAAGGTGTTAGCGAATTTGAACAGGTTGGACTTACCCCTGAATATCTGGAAAATATTCCGGCGCCTTTTGTCCAAGAAAGTAAAATAAAATTCGCCTGCAGTTTTGTTCAGAAAACAGCCATTGAGCTGAATGGGACGACATTGGTCATTGGTCAGATCAAGGCTGTTTTGGTACCGGACAACTATTTAAAAGAGGATGGCTATATTGATATCGAAGAAGCCGGGACCGTTACCACCAGCGGTCTAGATAGTTATCATACCACAAGCCGCATCGAAAGGTTACCTTATGCAAAGCCTTAGGTAACTTTGGGCTAGAATTTCCATCAGAGCGAAAAAGATTATCCGACTTTTATGAAGACTTTATTCCGCCGCACGGAAGATAATGCGATCCAACGTGGATTAATGTGCATACAAATGTCCCGTCAAATTCATTCAATTAAACATGCCCCTAAATTCCAGTGGCGTTTGAGCAGTTTTCTTCTTGAAAAGTTTGCTGAAACTTTGGGCATGCTCAAACCCCAGTTCATAAGCGATTTCGTTTACCGTAAGTTGTGTTGTTGATAATTTCTCTTTGGCTTTTTCAATAAGTTTATTGTGGATAAACTGCTGGGTATTCTGACCAATGAGCGCACGTAGCATGTCGCTTAAATAACCTGCAGAGAGATTCAACTGTTCCGAAAGAAAATGTACAGTTAGAACACCTCGAACAACCGAATTATCATTGTTCAGATAATCATCTAACAGCGCCTCTGCCTTCTGTAAAATATCATTGTTTACATTTTTCCGAGTAATGAACTGTCGCTTGTAAAATCGGTTGACATAACTCAGCATTAACTCAATCTGGGAAATAATGACTTCTTGGCTAAATTCGTCTATCCGATTGTCCAGTTCATTTTTCATGATGTTCAAGATAGCTATCATCGTTTCTCTTTCCTGATCAGATAAATGTAACGCTTCATTCACAGAATAGGTAAAATAGCCGTACTTTCTAATTTTATGTGCTAAGGGAGAACCCAGGAAAAAGTCAGGATGAATCAGCAGCAGATAGGCATAGGTATCCTTATTATATTCTGTGCTACCCACCAATTGATTGGGTGCAAAGAAAAGCATACTTCCTTCATTAAAATCATAATAACCCCTACCGTACTTGAGTTTTCCGCTATTTTTTGTTATAAACGTTATTTTGTAGAAACTGAGGACATCATAGATTGGAGCCATATCGGTATTGAATGGGTTGTCCTGATTAAAATGAACCAGACTAATCAAGGGATGCTGTGGTTTTGGCAGGCCAAAAGCTTCATGACTCTCTGATATGGATATAAAGCGCCTTAACTTACCGTCTTTCTTTTTCATAGTATAAATTTATAAAAAAACCTGTAACGCATGATTACAGGTCTTTGAATCGGTGATTCTACCAGGGAACTTGACCGCCTTGTTCTGTTCGGTAAGTAGCCGGTCCCGTAAAGCTCCCATTGGGAATATCTTCTGCGAGCGCAACGCGTATCGGCTCAAGTGCCCCTTCTTCTACCGTATCCGTCCCTTCAAAGTTATTCAGGGCTGTAGCTGTAAAGCCCGGACTTACCAGATTTACCTTAACATTTGTATTTTCCAACTCATTTGCAAGAGAAAGGAAAACTCCATTCAACGCTGTTTTGGAAGCCCCATATACCGCATCAAATCCACTACGAAAGGTATTGTCCCGATCGGCATTCAGCGTTAGTGAACCTAGGGAACTTGAAACCGTTACGATTCTTGATTGTTTCGCATTCCGCAGTAAGGGTAACAATGCCTGTGTTATGGCAAGGGTGCCAAAGACATTGGTTTCCCAGACCTGACGCATTTCATCTATTGATGCAACGCTTGCTTTCTGGGCACTAAGAATTTCCCACATGGTGCGACCGGGAGTTCCAGCGTTTGAAATCGCGGCATTATTGACCAGCAAAGTAAGATACCCAAAATCATTTTCTATTCTGCTTACTGCATTCTTGATTGAGTTGGTGTCGGTAATATCCAGCTGAATAGCCTGTGTTTTAAATCCTATCCGGTTGGCGGCATCTTCCCCTTTTTGTAAATTTCGCGATCCAACAAACACATCATATCCATTTTCAGCAAGAGCTTTGGCTATCTGAAAACCAACACCTGTATTGGCGCCCGTAACAAGGGCTACTTTTATTTCATTTGTCTGCATATCTCATTATTTTAAATTTAATAGGACAAAGTTCACCATCTACAGATGGTCAATTGTAGTCGAATTGAGGAAATTTCTAACCAAATTAAGGGTAGATGCAAATTCAGCTATGACGCAGGTGATGGTTTGCTTTTTTTTGACGTATAATAGATGATCATAGCACTTAGCATCATCAACATAGAGGCCAACAAGAACGGAGCACCTGAAAACTTAAACGGTGCTTTATCATGTGTAAAGTAGTAAAAAAGATTAGTCATCATAGGCGGCCCAATGACTGAAGTTGCACTTACCAGACTTGTTAATGCACCCTGAAGCTCTCCCTGTTGATTTGAGGGGATACTTTTGCTGATCATCGACTGAAGTGAAGGCCCACAGATGCCACCCAATGAATAAGGAATAAGAAACAGCATCATCATCCAGCCTTCCGCTGCAAAAGAAAACAGGAATAAACCCAGTGCATAAAAAATCAAGCCATAATAGATACTTTTTTGCTCCCCTAATTTTGGCGTGGTCCATCTGATCAAAACACCCTGGACTAATCCAAGTAAAAGCCCCAGTACACCTAATGACATACCTACGATTCTTTCCGACCAATCAAATTTATACATGGTAAAGAAATGCCAATTACTTTGTACGGCATGGAGTCCGATATAGACCAAAATTAATGCAATTACTAAACTTGAAATTTTTGGATGTTTTGCCAGCAATTTTAGTGATCCGATCGGATTTGCGCGTCGCCACTCAAAGGGTCGTCTTTTGTTTTCGTCCAAACTTTCGGGAAGAATGAAATAACCATAGATGAAGTTCAATAAACAGAGAACCGATGCAACATAAAAAGGAATTCGCGCACCATAGTGCCCGAGCAAGCCTCCCAGTACCGGCCCTATAATAAATCCCAGACCAAATGCGGCACCTATTAAACCAAAATTCTTCGTTCTGGTTTCATCCGTAGACACGTCGGCAATATATGAACTTGCTGTGGATATGCTGGCTCCAGTGATGCCCGCTAGGATGCGTCCGACAAATAGCCAACCAATAGAAGGGGCCAATGCAAGTAAGAGGTAGTCCAATCCAAATCCCAGGAGCGAAATTAACAGGATCGGACGTCTTCCGTACCTGTCACTGAGATTGCCGATCATCGGTGCACATATGAACTGGGTGAAAGCATAGGCAAAACCCAACCAACCACCATATGTCGCCGCTTCAGTGATGTCACCATGGATAAGTTCGCCGACAAGTTTAGGTACAACGGGAAGTATAATTCCCCAACCTGTAATATCAATTAGCAACGTGATAAATATAAAACCAACGGCTGCTTTTTTTGCTGTTTTTTTCATGGCATAAAAATAGACAGCGTCAAAAAAGTAGGCATTGACACCTTAATGGGATTTACGTGCAATTTTTAAGGTGATTTGTCGATTACCTATGGAAGTTTAGCTATGTTCTTTTGATTCCGATAGGATGTTGGAGAAACCCCACTGATTCTTTTAAAATACCGACAGAAGATGCTGGTCTCGCCAAAGTTTAACGCATTGGTGATTTCCTTGATCGATAGGTTGGTCGATTTAAGGAGCGTCTTAGCTTCCAAGATCAATATATGGTCAACCCATTGCGCTACCGATCTACCCGTTTTTTCCTTCAGGAAGGTGGAAAGATACTGTGGTGTTAAATGCAATTTCTCCGCGTAAAAATTAACGTTTCTGTGTTCTTTGGTGTGTTTTAAAATTAATTGATAGAAATCATCGATAATCTCGTGTGTACGGCTTTTTGGTAAACTCTTGGAATTGGGCAGCTCTGAATACAATTCGGAGATCATATTGATCATTACCATGACCAGATGTCTAAGCATTTCGGCTTTATTCGGGCTTGGCTTTTTATTGTAAAATCCTTTTATCAAAGTTATCAGTTCATTTTGCAATCTACCTTCGTCCTCTTGAAGCCTAACTACAGGTTGCCAGCGTAGCTGATCATTCATTACAAATTCACGCAACATTGGAAATGCGGACATAAAATCTAGCGAGATTCCAATGGTGACGATCTCTGCGTCGTCACTCAGGTATTTTGTATCCATTAATAACTGCGGTGGTAAAACAGCTATATCACCGGCCTTTATTTCGTAATCCAGGAAATGGATCTGCATATTCATAGCTCCTTTTAGCATGAAACCAAGTAACAATCCGTCAAATAACCGGCTATGCTCGGTATACCCCGCACTTGATCCGGCCAATTGATGGAATACAACGATACCGTCTGTCTTTTTTGAAGGATCAATAGGATATAATTGATAAACGTTATCGAGTGTTATAAATAAAGCCATGTACAAATATTAAAAAATATATTTTGTGATCCGTATTTTGAGCGACACAAATCAGAAGCAGATGACAACACGAAATTAGGTAGCAGGGACTCCCCTAAAAGGACGACAATTTGTACTAAAGCCGATATCGAAGGGATAAATTGCGCCAAATCTCTGTCGCAAAATGCTGATCTGAATGCCTGTTTTCAAAAAACCAGTGATCACCTCTTTTTACCAGATTTTGCTCAATTCCATCGAGCAGAATGGGCAATTCCGTATCGAGCTTTGATAAAGACTTTTTCAACAACACCAGCTGATAATCCTGTCCTTTATATGTTAAACGGAACACCTGTGAACGATGTGGTTCCCCGCTTATCCCATCAATTGTGCCTTGCATAAATATAGATCCTCTAAAATTTTTAAAATACAGCAATTACGCCAATACGAATATCCCAAGAAGTATGTTAATCGAGCACTAACCAAGCGCCTATTTCATACTTTTTTTATAACGAATTACAACAAATAATCATGCCAAAAGATAGCTATTCTTTTATAAAAATGTATTCTTTATCTTTGGGCTAATGGACATCAATAATAAATTTGGCAGTGCCGCTTTTGGCGAGGACCACATCTTACAGGCGCTGAGCAGTTCTCCCGAGCCGACATCAATCTATACTGGGACAGAGATGACCATTCAGTTTGCCAATGCGGGCATGCTTTCCCTATGGGGTAAAGATGCATCCGTTATTGGTAAAGCGCTGATCAGTGCTATTCCCGAACTGGAAGACCAACCATTCTTAGCCATTCTGCAAGAGGTTTGGCGAACAGGCAAATCCTATTCCGTTACCGAGGCACCAGCACGGCTCATCAAGAATGGTGTTCCGGTGACTGATTATTTCGATTATGAATACAGAGCACTATTAGACCAAAACAATAAAACCTGGTGTATTTTAAACACTGCCCGCAACGTTACTTTAAGAAGGCAGCATCAGCAACAAATACAGGAAAAAGAAAAAAATGAACAAGGTCTTATGGAGGAAATGGCGGCAACGCTAGAAGAATTGACTGCTACAAACGATGAACTCAACAGTTCCTTACAACTTCTGGCAGAAAGCCGTGAGCAAGTGCGGACAATTATTGAGCAGGCACCCGTCGGCATAGCGATGCTTAAGGGGCCGGAGTTAATCATTGACATAGCCAATCCGACCATATTAAAAATCTGGGGACATCAATTAGCGGATGTGCAGGGTCTGCCCCACGAAATTGCAAGGCCCGAGCTACAAGGCCAGCCCATGAGCCAATGGCTCCGGGAAGTGTATGAAAAAGGCGAACGGAAAACAAACAATGAACTTTCCATACTGCTGCATCACAAGGACGGCCTGCGGGAGGCTATTGTAAACTCCATCTATCAACCTATTTTTTCAGCTGATAACGACGTAACGGGCATTCTGATCATCCTGGAAGAAATTACGGACCAAGTCCTTGAACGGCGGAAAAGTGAAAAGGATCAACAAATGTTGTCCATGGCTATTGATGCCGGCGAGCTTGCGACGTTCTACTACGAGCCCCAAAATAATCTGTTCTCCGGAAATGCCCTGTTAAAATTATGGTTTGGTTTGGCCGATGAGGAGCAGCTGGATCTATCGACCGCTATTGCTTCCATAGTAGAGCAAGATCAGGAACGTGTAACGGCTGCCATAACTGATGCACTTAGCGAAGAGTCAGATGGCAATTACTTTATTGAATACCGTATCCTCCACCCGCAAGATCCGAACGGCAGACTCGTGCAGGCACGCGGTAAAGTATTTTATGATGCCAAGGGAAACGCCGCCAGCCTCAACGGCACGTTAAGGGATATTACCGAACAGAAAGCTGAGGAGCAGCGGAAAAATGATTTTATAAGCATCGTTAGCCATGAACTGAAGACACCGCTGACCTCTATAAATGCCTATCTTCAATTGATGCAGCGTCAGGCAATCCTTACAGCGAATACCAATCACCACGACATTACGATGAAATCTCTTCGGCAGGTCCGCAATATGAACAACTTAATCAATGGATTTTTAAACATCGCGCGGTTCGACTCCGGCAGAATGGTGATAGAAAGAGAAGTGTTTGATCTAAAGGAATTATTTGCTGAACTTGAAGATGAATTTAAATTGAGGATCAACACCCATCAGATTGCCGCTGACCTGACGCAAAGTTTATCCATTAATGCTGACCCGAACAAGATTTCGCAGGTAGTCCAAAACCTGGTGGAAAATGCAGCCAAATATTCGCCGATAGGAACCCAGATTACATTTGGTTATTCGCCCAAGGCAAATAACGTTATCGAAATTTTTGTAAGCGACCAAGGTATGGGCATTGCCGAAGAAGACCGGGATCAGATATTCGATCGATTTTACAGGGCAGGAAAAGATAGGGTCGGAACAATCTCAGGATTTGGCATAGGACTGTATCTCTGCCGTGAAATTGTAAAACTGCATAACGGACAGATCGCTGTAGAGAGCAACTCGGCCGGAGGAACCACCTTTAAGGTGCGGCTTCCAGCCCAGTAATCCCCACCTTGATTTCGCCAATGGCATTCGACAAGATCTGATCACTCCTGTTCTGATCACTCCTGTTTAGCCTTTCCAAAACTTGGGTAGAATCATGCATACTACCAAGACGTCATTTTGGATACAATCAAGCTCAATTTGGCAACAGATACCCTATGCTTTCTTTAGACATTTGTGTTATGGAATCAAACAATAACACGATGCAAAAGACAATTTTCATTACAGGAGCTTCTTCCGGATTGGGAAAAGCAACTGCCAAACTATTCCAACAAGCGGGTTGGAATGTAATCGCAACCATGCGAAATCCCGAAAATGAAACTGAACTTACCGAGATCGAAAACATAACGCTATTAAAATTAGATGTAAGCGATCCCGCCCAAATCAAAGAAACTGTCGAAAAAGCAATCTCTTTAAGCAACATTGATGTCGTTTTTAATAATGCAGGTTATGGATTAATGGGCGCCTTTGAAACCTTGAGCGACGAAAAAATACTTCGCCAAATCGACACGAATCTATTGGGTGTACTGCGCGTTACACAAGCCTTTATCCCCCATTTTAGGGCACAGAAGGGTGGTTCATTTATTTCGACCACATCCATTGGTGGTTTTATGGGTTTCCCGCTACATTCCATGTATCATGCGACAAAATTCGCTTTGGAGGGCTGGAGCGAAAGCATGTCCTTTGAATTGAAAAAGTTTGGAATCGCCATTAAAACAGTTGCTCCGGGCGGAATAGCGACAGATTTTGCAGGTCGCTCTTTGGATATGAACCGAACGTCCGATTATCAGGACATGGAAGACAAACTGTTCGAACAAATGGGTCTGATGATGCAGAATGCATCCTCGGCAGAGCAGATTGCCCAAGTGGTGTATGAAGCTGCAACGGACCATAAAGATCAAGTACGCTATCTGGCAGGCGACGACGCACATGCACTCTATGAAAGACGACTACAAGTCGGAAAAGAAGCGTTCAGGCAAGAAATCGCAAAACAATTTGGAGCCTGATTTTTTTAATAAGCAACTGCCGCTACGGCAGTTGTTTTTTGTAGATTTGTAAAACAAACACGATGCATAGTATCAATTCCATATCCGAATTTCATCGGCACTTGTCCTTGCCGGCCCCATTACACCCCCTCGTCAGTGTAATTGATGTCGCTGGAATAAAACCCGCTGAAAGTGACATCTGGGAGCAGTTCTGCGTGAATTTCTATAGTATTTCGCTTAAGAAAGACGTTACTGCAACATTAAAGTACGGCCAACACTATTATGATTTCGACAAAGGAACGATGAATTTCATCGCGCCCAAGCAGATCCAATCGTTAACGATTGCTGAAATCAGAAAGATGAATGCCGAATGCGGAAAAGGTTACATGCTGCTAGTTCACCCCGATTTTTTGTATACACACCCCCTGGCCAGCAAAATAAAAAACTACAATTTCTTTTCGTATGCGCTTAATGAAGCATTACATCTCTCCGAACGCGAAGAAAAAGACATTATAGAAATCTTTCTTAAAATCGAAAGCGAATATCAGCATATCGACAAACATACCCAAGGTATTATTCTGTCGCAAATTGACATGCTCTTACAATACAGCAACCGGTTCTATGAGCGTCAATTCATTACCCGGAAAGCCGTTAACCACGAATTGCTAACTCAATTGGAAAAATTGCTGGATGATTATTTCGGCAACGAGGAAACCTTAAAACAAGGGCTTCCGACGGTAGAGTATTTAGCAGAAAGCCTCCATGTATCGGCTCGTTATCTAAGCGATTTACTCCGTTCCGTTACCGGTAAAAACACACAGCAGCACATCCACGACAAGTTAATTGATGAAGCCAAGGAAATACTCACGGCGACAAGCCTTTCCGTGGCAGAGATCGCCTACAAACTCGGTTTTGAACATCCACAATCGTTCAACAAACTGTTTAAGAAAAAAACCAATGTTTCACCGCTAACATTCAGACAATCGTTTAATTGACAGAACAGTAATAAATAAATTTTAGTGTTAATCCCGCTGACCTGTTCTCCGGTAAATTGACCTTTAACAATCTTTAACTTTACGACCGCGATATTTCAAATTTTATATGGTACATTTACATTGTTCTATCGCTCAAGATCGAACGTAATAAAAATTAAGAATATTTCTCGAGTAAAAACCCAATGTCCCAGTCAGTAAAATTCAGCAATGTCAATACATTGTTCTCTAAAACGTTAAAACAAAAAATTAATAACTATTTTCAAAATTCACTTCAGCCAAGAACCGGGAATGGTAAGATCTATCTTAAAGCCTCTATCCTCCTGATCAGCTTTGCGGTATTGTATCTCCTTCTGGTATTCGCACCTTTGCATTGGAGTATTTCAATAGCATTATGTATCATTTTCGGAGCTAATCTCGCTGCGATTGGTTTCAACATTATGCACGATGCTGGTCACAATTCTTTTTCAGACAATAAAAACCTTAACACTGTGCTGTCCTACTCGCTCAATCTACTGGGCGGCAATATCTACTTTTGGAAGCTCAAACATAATATTGCACACCATACCTATACAAATATCGATGGCGAAGATCACGATATCGAAGTCAAGTTTATGCGTATACACCACGACCAAAAACTTCGGAAACACCATCGCTATCAGCGTTTTTATTTTCCGCTGCTCTATGGAATCTCCTATTTAGCGTGGATCTTTTATCAAGATTATGAGAAATATTTCCGTGGACGCATGGGACATAAAACCGAGCAATTTCATTTTCCGGTCAAAGAGCGTATTATTTTTTGGGTCAGTAAGCTCATTCACTTCAGCTTATTTGTCATCCTTCCGATCATTTTCGTCGGGTGGCTGCCCACACTTATCGGTTTGCTGATTTCTGGTATTGTGTGTGGTATGAGTCTGGCCACCGTATTCCAGCTGGCCCATGTGGTGGAAGAAACCGAATTCAAAACCATTGACCAGTCAAAGGTCGAGGAAGAATGGATGATTCATCAGATTCAGTCCACCGCAAATTTTGCTACGGGCAGCAAAGCACTTACCTGGTTGCTTGGCGGCCTCAATTTTCAGGTTGAACATCACCTTTTTCCAAAGATCAGCCATGTTCATTATCCTGCGCTCAATCGGATTGTGAAGCAGACCTGCAAGGAATATAAAATACAATACAACGAGTTTCGGAGCTTCTGGACAGCATTTAGATCGCATTTAAAAGTGCTGGAGGCCATGTCAAAATAACCTCGTTATTAGCGAGTCCATTTCCTTTGTCCCTTGCCGATACATGTTGGTCATTTAATTGCCTTTAAATGACTTTTCTTTTTTCCGATAGGCTTACTTTTGTCGCACATGTATCCCGTTCGGGATTGAAGAAGAGCAAAATGAAGAAAGAATCACGCATCATATCGCTCATTGTTGGTGGCACACTGTTTATGGAGATGCTCGACACCACAGCGATATCCACGGCCTTACCCAAAATGGCACATGATTTTGAGAGTAATGTGGTACACCTCAGTGCGGGCATTACTTCATACACCGTCATGCTGGCCGTATTTATACCGATCAGTGGCTGGATCGCCGACCGCTACGGCGCAAAAAAAGTGTTCAATACAGCAATTATAGGATTTATACTTTCGTCGATCGCTTGTGGACTGAGTACCAACTTGACATCTTTCGTTATAGCGCGCATCTGCCAGGGTACAGCCGGAGCACTTATGGTTCCGGTTGGTCGTCTCATCGTACTGAAGCATACCGCAAAGAAAGATCTGGTCGATGCGATCGGTTATATTGCCTGGGCCGGATTATTAGGCCCTATTGTTGGCCCCGTACTGGGTGGATTTTTTACGACCTATTTTAGCTGGCACTGGATTTTCTTTATCAACATACCCTTCGGCGTATTTGCGCTGTGGGCCGTGCATACATTTATTCCGGCAATGGAATCTGAAAATAGCCGTCCACTTGATATTATCGGTTTTTTAATCAGCGGGATTGGCCTCGCCGGCATCATGCTGGGTACCGAAATGATCGGCGCTGCCAACGGAGATTATACCAAACCGCTTGTCACTATCCTGGCAAGCTTTGCGCTGATGGCTATTGCGGTATGGCACTCCAAACGTATACAGTACCCCTTGATCGATTATCGTATCCTCAAAATAAAGACTTTCCGGGTTACAGTCTATTCCGGCTCGATTACCCGTATGGTGATCAATGTTGCTCCTTTTATCTTGCCCCTTATGCTACAGCTGGGTTTCGGACTGAGCCCATTTCATGCAGGCCTCCTCTATATGGCCAACATGCTGGGCAGTATGAGCATGAAGCCCGTAGCCATTTGGATAACACGACGGTTTGACTTCCGTAGGGTTTTGATTGGGAACGGTATTATTTTAACAATTTTTACGGCCGGACTTTCCCTGCTTTCCCTGCAAACGCCAATCTGGCTTGTGGCCATCGTATTCTTTTTCTCGGGGCTTACCCGGTCGCTCCAATTTACAAGCCTGAATACGTTGGCCTACGCAGACGTACCCAATGGACAGCTCAGCAATGCGAATACGTTGTACAATACGGCACAGCAAATGGCACTGGGTATGGGTATCGCCCTGGGAGCGGTAACACTTCACCTTGCAAGCAGCTATTATCAGGATACCGTTTATCAGATGCGGGATTTCAGTTTGGCCTTGCAGTTAATTGCTGGCTTATCCCTGCTATCCTTAATCGAATATTTCAAAATTAAACCAAGTGACGGGGCCAATTTAAGGGGTTTGCCTTCACAAAAAGAAGTGCAGAAGGCCGCTTAGTCCTTTAAATATTAGGTGGACTTTTCGGTATTGGGTAGGCTTTTCGGACTGTAGCCAAATTGTTTTTTAAATGCATAGTCGGTCAGGGAAATGATGCACTATATTTGAAATATACCCGTTTGATCTTTATCATAGCAGAATTTATCAGTTCAATGGTATAAGTTGATCCCAGCCCTTATGCCGCAGATTATGTGCGTTATCCAAAAAATCTTTTAGCTTTTTTTCTTTTCGCATCCATTCGTTTACCAGAAGCAGGTTTCCGATCTCCATTTCCGTCATGTTCAACCGCAGGCATTGAAACACCTCCTTACGAAACTCCAGTTGAGACGCATTAGGCGAAATTGGAAAATGGATATGCATCATATTCACTCTACAGGTGCTACTTATACGGAAAAACCATTTGTCAAGCCCTCTTTTTTCTAGCTCCTGCAAAAAACGACCGGCCTCTAATCGCGTACCATCAATCAGTACAACTTGTTTTTCTCCTCTTTTAGAAAAATAGAAAGGAACATCAAACATACGAACAACATCTTTTCGCAATGCACTTAGATCGAATCGAGCTTGGATGTAAAGCACATCATAAAGTGATCCGATTGGGATACTTTTATCCAATGCGCTTGGAGGGAGTATGGTGACCACTTTTTCTACAGGAACTGTTTTTTCTGGTAACAGATCGCTGAAAAGCGTCAATGCGTTTGTTGGCGTAAACCACCATAATTGTCCTCTGATAAAAACATAGCTTACGTAGACCAAGCATCCTGTAGCAACAAGAGGCATATAATGGAACAAATAATTTATAAAAAACATATACGTGCTACCGCTACGTACAAAAGCGATTAGATAGATAAAGCAGAGATAGACCATTAAAAGTGCTAAGGATGTGGACAGAATGGCCCATACCAGTTCTGATTTTGGTAAACTATTGGTCTGCACGCGTCCCCTTCTAAATAATTGCAATTGCGTATATTTTTTCTGCCAGTGGATCCACAAAACTTTCAACCGAACACGAATGAGCAGCGCAGCAACGACTATTGCCAAAGCAAATGCCAATGTCCAGGTCCAATAGGCTTGCGTCCAAATTCTATTTAACTTAAATCCATTATTTGCAATTAAATTAAAAATCGAAGAGACGAAAAAGCTCTCAACGAATAATCTTAACATTTTCATATCATTCCACCAAATACTGTTATTAGACTAAGGTTTATATTGTTTGAACATCTAATTTATTAAAATTAATCAAGTATTAAGCAAAATTGAATCTTCAAAAAGAAGATAATCCTCCAAAATCACGGAGGTTATTCCTTGGCATTCGTTTAAGTAATCTTTAAAATAAATATTTGCCAAAAGAGAATTTTTATGAAAGAAAACTTAGACGAGTTTGGTTTGGCAGCTAAAGTTGCCACACTTCTCGCGCTACCTAGGGTAGATCGCGCACTAGCGCTGCAGCTTATGAGAGATAATTTTGTGGACTGGATGGAGCACAACTTTAATCTAGGCTCCAATCAGGCGGATAAACTTAACCAACTTCCCGCTGAGCTTAGTCAAAAACTTGGCATTGCGATCAGCAATTACCTCATGGAGGACCATGTACTTCAAGTTCGAAAAGACGAAAAGAAAGATGAGGATCCAGATTTCACAGAGCTTTGTATATACGGGGTCGACGAATGGCTCGATGGGGGAGCTAAAGCAGAAGCGACTCCCCTGTATATACGGATTTCATACAGAAATGCCTAGCCTTATAGCATGCGCATCCCCTATCAAGCGGGATTTCTCAAAATCTTTTCCAATTCATTTCTATGATCCTCACCCCATTGTGCTGTTACCGCAATGACTGGTATGAGGCTTTCCCCTAGCCCAGTCAGTTCATATTCTACTTTCAGCGGAAGCTGATCAAAGACGACTTTATTGATTAATCCATGTTCAATCAATTGGCCAAGCTGCGCATCAAGTACACGCCGGGTCGCATTGGGGATTTTCCGCTGCAGCTCACCCGGACGCTTGATACCTGAATGAATGGCCCAGAGCAGGTTTATTTTCCATTTTCCCTGAACTACCTGCAAAAACAGATGTAAACCGCAATCTAAATTAACCGGAAGCTTTTTTTCGTACATAGCTGCTATAATTTACGAAGGTATAAAGTGGGTATAGATAAATTTATCCGTAATTGACACTATTACTTTATGCCCTTACCTTTGAAACAAAGTAAATATAAAAATATGAAATACAAGTTATTTGGATCAAAAACAGGACTGAATGCCAGTGAAATAATTTTGGGAGCTGCCAACTTTGGAACCAGAAAAGGCTATGGAGCCGATCCCGAAGAATCGAAAAAGATCTTAACAGCTTATGCAGATGCAGGTGGTAATTTTATCGATATATCCGATGTTTACCAATTTGGAGAGGCAGAAGAAATCGTAGGCAACTTTTTAGAGGGACAGCGAAGTAATTTTATTATCTGTTCAAAATATACTCGAAGTAGTGATCCCAACCCTTCCATCAGTAATTTTGGGAATAACCGTAAATCTATGCGACAGGCTGTTGAACAAAGTCTGAAAAGATTGAAGACGGACTACATCGATATTTATATGCCTCATTATGATGATGGAGTAACTCCGTGGGAAGAAATTGCCATGGGACTTCAAGATCTGGTCAGCGAAGGGAAAATAGTGTATGCAGGGCTCACTAATTTCCCGGCATGGAAGGCATCGGCCATTGCATCAGCAACAAAACTCACCGCTTTACAGATTGAATATAATTTATTGCAACGTACCGCAGACCGTGAACTGATCCCGATGGCAAAGGAATTTGGTCTTGGTGTAATGATGTATTCGCCACTAGCCGGCGGACTGCTCACCGCAAAATATAGAAAGGGAGAAGCCGGGCGCATCAGTCATTCTTCTGACGCTGAATATTCGGAAAACGAGAAAACCAAACTGATCATTGATGAACTGGTGTCAATCGCGGAAAAACAGGAAGCAACGCCCGGTCAGATCGCTTTTGCATGGAATTTATCAAAAGAGGCATTTCCATTACTGGGAGCACGCACTATAAATCAATTTGAGCAAAGTATCAAAGCGGCTGAAATTAATTTGAAAACTGATGAGCTGATCAAACTGGATGCTTTAAGCTCCATTAGCCTCGGGTATCCGCACGATTTGCTGAATACGGTACGTGGTTGATTTTGTAATCGATAGTAATTCTTAAAGTATATAAACTAAATTTGAACTTAAAATTACGCCGCATGCCAAAAAGAGATTCTATTTTAGTGAACAGCATGAATTCCAGCAGCAGTATGGCTGTTGGAATATGGGACGATTCAACGACGGGCATCCTAAAAGCACTGAATCCGCATCGGCATGACCACTATACGTGCATGCTAGTTGAAGCTGGACAGCTGGAAGTCCTATTTGATTTTGAACAGCTGATCATGCCAGCGGGAACGCTTTTTGTCTGCCCTCCCCATCAGGTCCATCAGATCACCACGGTTTTAGGCGCATCCGGTTATTACATTTCCTTCGAAGGCCATCACATGACCAGGTCAGCCAAAGACATGCTTGATGCATCTTTAAATGAAACCCTTATTTTGTCCCTCTCAGCGCCCGAGCAACAATGGTTTACGTCCATCTTGGACTCGCTAATAAATTTGGACAGTATAAACTATAGTGCCAATAAGGAAGTGCAGCAGCCGCTGCTGTCAGCATTTATAACCCAGGCGGTGATTTGTCACGATCGCAGATCCGCCGCAGGGTCCATAAGTCACAGCCCCAGGGTTATAAGTATCGCCAACGAATTCAAAAATCTTGTGAAGCGTGATTACCGCAGCCTTAAGCGCCCAGCAGCATATGCCCAGCAGTTAAATATCTCCGTGGCCCACCTGAACGATGTCGTTAAAATGGTGACGGGCTTATCCGCATCAGCGCTGATACAGAAGGAAGTACTGAGCGAAGCACAGCGCCTGCTCTATTATTCGCGATTGAGTATTAAGGAAATTGCGGTGCAGCTAGGCTATAAAGACACCAAGTACTTTATCAGGCTTTTCACAAAAAAAACTGGGCGATCACCGGGCGATTACAGAAAGACGCTACGTTTCAATCCGAACCTGGATTAGACAATCTTATACTATTTCAACTCAAACACGGCTTCTTTTTTGTCCACCTTTTACCGTTGTTTGTCAGTTTTCCGGCATTCATTTTTTGATCAATTTTGCAGTATAGATAAGTTGTAAATTTAAATAGTTTAGCTATGAAAATCTTAGTAATCGGTGGTACAGGTCTTACTGGAAGGCTGGTCACAAAAAAACTGGCAAACCTTGGTCATCAGGTAATCATTGGTTCGCCTTCACATGGCGTGGATCTCATGACGGGAGAAGGTCTCTCCCAGGCCCTGGAAAATACAGAGATCGTCATCGATCTATCCAATTCCTCCTCTCCTGAAGAAGAAAATGCAATCCACTTTTTTCAGACCGCAGGAAAGAATCTGGTAAAAGCGGAGCGGACGGCAAACATCAGGCATCACCTCGTACTTTCCATTGTCGGAACGGACGATGCGCTGGAGATCGGATATCTTCGCGCCAAGAAATATCAGGAGGACAATATCAAAAACTCCGGAATACCTTATACCATCATTCGTTCGACACAGTTTTATGAGCATACTGATGCCATCATTGCCGTTCAGGGTCAGGGTGACGAGGTATTTGTTTCCAAGATCGACTACCAACCCATTGCCCTGGAAGATGTGACAGACTACATTGTGCAGTTTGCACTCGAGGAGCCTAAAAATGGCACGGTCGAGATTGCGGGGCCTATAAAGGCCAATATGGACGATTTTGTCGCGAAATATATCGCGATCACCGGGAATCACATAAGGGTAGTTTCTGACGACGATAGCAAATATATGCATCTTGTTGTTCCTAAATCATTGCTCGTACCTGCTGGAGCATATTGTGCCGGCAAGGTTCATTTTGAGGACTGGGCACTAAATACAGCTGTGATTTAAGCCATCAGAAAAGAGAAATCACCGAGCTTTGCTGAGCTGGATATCTTATAGATCGATACGTTCGGTAGTTGGTGTATATCCATAGAAAGTGCTGGAATTTTTTCAAGGTTCCAGCACTTACATTCCAAAAAATAAGGCCCCAATTATAAAACCATTCCACCATCCATAAGGATTTCCGTTCCGGTCATGAAACTTGCCACATGGTTATCTGACAGATAAATAACAGCTTTGGCAACATCTTCAGCAGTTCCCATTTTTTGTAAAGGGATTCCGCTGATTAACCATTCATCAAGACCTTCCAATGTTTTTTCGTCCAACCCTGCTTTTGTCATAATCTCTGTTTTTGTAGGCCCAGGACTTACTAAATTTACCCTGATTTTTCTTGGTGCTAATTCTGCAGCAGCGGTCTTCGCAATGGAATTCAATGCTGCTTTGCTTGCCTGGTAAATCGAACTATTTGGTTTAGAGGTGGTCGCGACGTTGGATGAAAGAAATACCACTGAAGCACCATCGTTCAACAGGGGAATAAATTTGCTCAAAGTAAAATAAGCTCCTCTGAAATTAATACCCATTACATTGTCAAAATTTTCGGCACTCATATGTTCGATTGGACCTAAACTTCCGGTGATGCCTGCATTAATGAACAGGATGTCAATTTTTCCGAATTCCTTTTCAACATGGTTTCTGAAATTTTCAATATCTTCCAACTTCCCCTGATCCGCCACAAAAGAAATAGCCCCTAACGCTTCTGCCGCCTTTTTAATGGCCTCTTTTCGTCTTCCGGTGATAATGACTTTGGCTCCTTCGGCGATTAACTCTTTTGCGGTGGCATAGCCTATTCCGCTATTTCCACCTGTTACAATGGCTAACTTGTTACTCAACTTTTTCATTTCTTTAATTTTTCTACAAAGTTATCAGCGAAATGGTATACTTTTGTTATCAGTATAACCGAGTATATCAGTATCATACATTATATCACTTAACTTTGTAACCATGGAAAGAGATCAGACAGAAGAACTTAGAGCGTTGCAGGACACCCTTTATTTCATTGGAGGTAAGTGGAGAATCCCTGTCATTAATTCGCTTTGCAACGGCAACCGACGTTTTCGCGAAATTGAAAGAAGTATCCCCGGGATTACCACAAGAATGCTTTCAAAAGAGCTGAAAGATATGGAATTAAATAAGTTGGTTAAACGGACTGTTTATCCCGATATTCCTGTTTTAATTGAATATGAACCCACTGCATATTGCAGGACTTTCGGGAATATTATTTCGGAAATGATTAACTGGGGTAGAGAACACCGAAAAATGATTGTAGACGATAAGGTTTAGAATTGTATTCTATGTACTACCATCAGCTAAAATGCTGATGCTGGTAGTACATATGAAATGCTTAGCCAGTTATCTAACAAAAAGATTGAAAAGGTCTTCAGCTCCAGCGTTGAACTTCTTGCCGTTAACATAAAACGATGGTGTCCCATTGACCCCGCTGATAACGCCGCCCTGAAAATCGGCATCTATTTTATTCAACAGCTCCTCTTTTTGTATATCGGACTTAAACTTTTCTATATCTAATCCTATTTTTTCCGCTATTGTAAAAAGATACTGGTCGTCAAGGTTCCGCTGATTTTCGTAAATGGCATCGTGCATTTCCCAAAACTTATCCTGCAAAGACGCAGCTTCTGCAGCGATCGCGGCCGGAAGCGCGTATTCATGCATTTCAGAAAGTGGGAAGTTTCTAAATACAAATTTCACCTCTCCACTAAATTTTTTCAAGAGCTTCTTTAGCACCGGATAAGCGGCTCCACAGTAAGGACATTGATAGTCACCATACTCTACGATAATTAAATTGGCATTTAGATTGCCTTGGGCGTGGTCAGTTGTACTGACAGGTATTTTTAATGACATAACTATTTTATTTTAAGATTTTCAAGAGCTTCCAATATTCCATCTGCACCGGGATTTACCGCCGTCGGTGATTTGTAGCTCCATTGGATGATACCTTCTTTATCGATTACAAAAAGTGCGCGGTTGCACTGACCTTCATGCTCATTATAGACATCGTATTTCTTTGCTACTCCACCCTTTGGCTCAAAGTCTGCAAGTAGCGGAAAGTGTAGGTTACGGGACTGCGAAAAAGCCAGATGACACCATTTGCTGTCCACGGAGATTCCGAACAATTCTGCGTCATACTTTTTGAAGTACTTGAGCATTTCATTGTACAGTGCCATCTGATCACTGCAGACTGGACTCCAATCGGCAGGATAGAATGCTAAGATCACGTTACGACCCTTAAATTCGGATAAGGTGATTTTCTGGTCTGGTGTTGCAAATAATGTGAAATCAGGTGCAACAGTATTTTGTTCTAACATAATTTTATTGATTAATAGTTGATATAGGCAATATGAATGCCGCTACCGGTAGAAAGAACGCTCGTAGAAAAACCTTCTTTTTCCGGCAGCATAAGATTTACTTTTTAGGTTGAATAAAAATCTTTTTTGTTGGAAATTTTTCTATCTCGCCATCTGTAAGCCCAAAGTTTGTCACCACCACATCTTTAGGGTTGCCCGAAAGCCATTCGCTCAGATCAATAGACTCGTATTTCCCGCTGTTAAATCCGATAAGAACACGGCACACCGTATCACCCGTATTTTTAATGTAGTGTCCAGCTCCCATAGGTACATAGCCTACGTCACCTGCATTGAACTGTTCGGTGACTACAGTACCCTCGGCAAGAAAAACAGACATCTGCGCCTGGCCCGAAATATAATACTGCCACTCGTCGGCATTCGGATGCCAGTGCATTTCCCGAAGTGCCCCAGGCTGCAATTCAAGAACAGAACCGGCCATGGTCGTACTGATCGGAAACTCCTTACTTGTAACCAGTCGCTGAATACCACCCCCGGGAATGACTCTAGGCTGTTGAGCATGAAGCGGGTAACGGTGTAGATTAGTAAGTTCTATGTCTGATTCATCTGGTCTTGCAGTGGCATTAAATGACAATTCATCCGGGACAATACCGGCGGCGAAATAGGCTTCTTTTTTCGGCAGTACAGCAACTTCTTCCAATGTCAACCCCAAATTCTGTGCGACAATTTCTGGAGGCATACTGGCAACGAAGTCAGTTACGCTAAACGTGTGGTCTTCAGAAAAATTACCGTTGTCAAATATCAGGATGAAGTGACACTCTTCAGTTCCTGTTGCCTGGATCGAATGTCCATAACCTTTAGGAAAATACCATACATCACCCGGTTCAAAATTGTCGGTATAGCTATGACCGTCCGGATGAATAATGGTCGTACGAACGGTTCCTGAAATGACGTAGGCCCATTCAGCAGCATTTGCATGCCAATGGAGCTCTCGCATACTGCCCGGCTGTAATCGCATCGACACACCCGCGATTCCGATAGAAGCCGGGAAGTCGGTTACAGAAGCACCTCTGGTGGTACCACCATCATTTGTGCGTGGTTCTTTTTTTTCTAATTCATACTTGAAGCTTAATGATGTCGTTTTCATAATATTCTTTTTAACGATTGATATTCCTGTTTGTTACTAAAGTAAATTTACCGAAGAAAGGACGCGAGTGATACTGGCTTTCGGTGAACAGGCAAATATGATCGTTGAACGAGTCATGTAACAAAACATTCGTCATTCACATTATTATGAATTGGAGTAGCTTTTAGACTTATTTTTTAAAAAGTTGATCTATTGAGATAGCATGGTACTCGTTCATTAGCGCAATAAAACTTTGTTTAGTTGAAAGGCTTATAAAATTGAGGTACCATTCTTAATTGCTCCTTAACAAAAAAAGTGAGCCATGGAGCTCACTTTTTTATACTTTTTGGTACGGCTGTTTTAGGATTCAATAAAAGCTAGGATATCCTTATTGATCGTAGGAGCCTCAGTCGTAGGCATACCGTGGGGAAACCCCGGGTAAGTAATCAACGTTCCGTTCTTTAAGAGTTTAGCAGATTTAACGCCGGCATTTTCATAAGGAACAATCTGATCATCCTCACCGTGCAGCACCAGGACAGGAATATCAACTGCTTTCAAATCTTCTGTGAAATCTGTTTCAGAAAAAGCTTTGATACCCTCATAATGGGCAACAATTCCCCCCATCATACCCTGTCTCCACCAGTTTCTCCGAATTCCTTCCTTAATATCGGCTCCCGCTCTGTTATAACCGTAAAAAGGAAGTGTTAGATCGATA
Source organism: Sphingobacterium sp. UBA7631 (assembly GCF_002483935.1). Lineage (NCBI taxonomy): Bacteria > Pseudomonadati > Bacteroidota > Sphingobacteriia > Sphingobacteriales > Sphingobacteriaceae > Sphingobacterium > Sphingobacterium sp. UBA7631. Next base: position 48,480 of record NZ_DLIX01000010.1, on the reverse strand, counting down.
TAAAATTGTTGTCTATTGTTCAAAGTCTGATCCCTGATATTATCGAATACCTCCATTGGCACACCATCGGGGTTACTTTCATTTTGTACCATGATCGGAGGAACAGCACTGATAAGTACAGCTTTCTTTGCTCTTCCATTAGCATATTTGTTCACGTAACGAATGACCTCACCTCCGCCTGTTGAGTGACCGATATGAATGACATCTTTGAGATCAAGGAATTCAACAAGTTCGGCAGTGTCAGCAGCGTACTGCTCAATGGTGTGTCCATAAATATCCTGACTCGATCTGCCATGCCCTCTCCGGTCATGAGTGACTACGCGATACCCTCTCTGTAGGAAGAAAATCACCTGTGCATCCCAGTCATCAGAAGATAATGGCCAGCCGTGGTGAAACATCAATACTGGACCCTGTCCTTGATCTTTGTAAAAAATTTCTGTTCCGTCTTTTAGTTTTAAAGTGCTCATAGCTATTTGGTTTAAATGTTAATATGTATTTTCTTTTTGCTACCATAAAACTACACGAACAATTAGCCAATTTCAAAAATCATTCGACGAATGGGCAAAATGAGTCGTTAAATAGACAACAAAAAAGATCATCAAGCATGACCTGATGATCTTTCAATTACTTATTGTTCATGTAGAACTTAGTCCGTATAGCTTGCTAATAAACGTTGAGCTTCTTCGACGGCTGCGGTAAGGATCTGCACGACTTCGGTCAAAACACCTTCCGATAAGGTGTTCTGTTCGGTTGTAAGTTCAAGTATTCCCAGCTTATCATCAAGCACAGGAAGCAATCCCATAATGGCGACGCTAGTTTTAAAATCATGTGCTCTTAATTTAAATCTGGAGAAGTCCTGACTTGCGTAAGCGGCCTTTAGCTCCTGAAGCTGGCCTGGAACTTTGTCGATAAACTGGCGGGTGACTGTCCGCTCGAAAGCGCTGTCCCCCCTACTTACCGAATGCATGTAAGCAAGGTCCAAATAAGTAAACTTCCCCTTATCCGCAATTTCTTCAAACTGCACTGTAGGCTGGAATCTGATGCCAAAATGTGAAATAAGCTTAAAGAGCTCTTCTTCATTGATGGGTTTGGAAATGTATTCGTTCATTCCTCTGCTGAGGCATTTTTCTCGTTCACCTGCCAAAGCATGCGCAGTCATGGCAATGATCGGAATATCCAATTGCAACACTTCCCTGATGTGCTGCGTTGCAGCATAACCATCCATCTGTGGCATCTGTAAATCCATCAACACAAGGTCGGCGTGATTATTTTTTAGATACTCAACGGCCTCCTGTCCATTGGAAACAATGTCAAAATCTACATTCCATTGTCCGAGCAAATGCTTCATCAGGCTCTGGTTCATCATATTATCATCAACCACCAAAATATGAAGCGGTACATTGGATTGATCTTTAAAATAAGCAGTATGAGCCACGGGTGCTATTACTATTTGCTCTTGCGCTATACCGTAAGGAATAAAAAACTTGAACGTTGTGCCGCTTCCCTGCTCACTCTGTACTTCAATGTCGCCATGCTGGAGCAGTACGAGGTTTTTTACGATAGACAAGCCGAGTCCTGTTCCGCCATAATTGCGGGTAATGGAATCTTCGCCTTGATTAAAGCGTTCAAACACTTCATTGAGTTTTTCCTTGTCAATTCCAATTCCTGTATCTGTGACGACAAATCCAACCACAACTTCCTTTTCGCTCCTGCTCTTTTGGTAAATTTCGATATGTATACTGCCCTGTTTGGTAAATTTAATGGCATTTCCAATCAAGTTTACCAAAATCTGGGTTAACCTGGTTGCATCCCCTGTCAGTGTATCGGGAATGGAGACATCGACCTTACTTGAAATCGAAAGCCCTTTTTCTTTTGCCCGTTGAACAAAAAATGTTTCTACAGAATTTAACAACCCACTGATACTGAATGTACCGACAGTGATGCGCATCATACCAGCCTCGATTTTGGAAAGGTCCAAAATATCGTTGATGATCGTCATCAAATTCTCTCCTGATTGTTGAATGGATGATACAAACTCAGAAGATGTCGCGTCCAGACTTCTTTTTTGCAGCAGGTTTGTAAATCCGAGAATTCCACTGAGCGGGGTTCTGATTTCGTGGCTCATATTGGCAAGGAAGTTCTCCTTGGTCTGCGCTGCAATGGAAGCTTTCTTTTCCGCAGCGTCCAGTTCCTCGATCAGCACACGTTGCCGGCGGAACTGGCGTAGGATATGGAAACCGACTACCGAACCGCTCAAAATCAATAAAACCAATAGGGAAATATCGTATAGCCGTGCTTTTCTGCCCATTTCCTCACTCTGCAAGCTGAGCTCACTCATGTGCAGCTGCCTACTTTTATAGATCTTCGCTGTTATTCCCGTAATTTCGTTTGAAATGATTCGGGCTCTTGGATTGGCAATTGAGGTTTGATCATCCATGTTTCCAAGAGAAAGATACCGTGCCAAAAGCTGATCACGGACTATTTTTTTGTCCATTGCAAGGACGCCCAGCCGTTGTATCAGCTTTTCTTCAACAGGATCGGAATTATCTCTGGACAAGGAATCCAGAAAGTTCTCGATCTGATTTATCTTTTTATCGATCCCTTCCAGATGGGTCGTATCGTTGGTGGCTATTGATGCTCTGATCCTACTTTCCACACCAAGGATATCGCGGTCGATTTCGCGCAGATGATTGCTCGCACGCAGCTCGTTCAGCAGTGTGTTATTGTTATGGATAAGTGCTTCTGTATTTCTGGCCGAATTGATCTGAACAGCAATCAGCAGTATTGTTCCCGCTATAAATGTCAGAATTATAAAGTAGCTAAACCGTTTACTGTTCATTATAGAATTACTTGTCATAAACAAAAGTTAAGAGGATTGGTTAAGTAATACCTTAAGAAGAAAAACAGTAGGTGATTTAAAATACATTCATTCTTGTATTTAAAGCCTTACGGTATGCATCTGCTACCGGAATGAATGTACCGTTTATCACAATACCACCGTCCTGTAAGGTATCTATTTTACTGATAGATACAATAAAGGACCGATGCACTCTGATAAAATCTTTCTTCGGTAAACGCTCTTCCGCAGTTTTCATCTTGCCATGAATGGCAAACATCTTTTCTTTTGTGTAAAATTTTACATAATCTCCCATTGCCTCAGCGTAAAAGATATCTTCAAGCTTCAGGCGCCTCGTCACGTTAGCATCTCTGACAAACAAAAATTCATCATTGCTGATATGCACATGGTCTTTTCTGCTATCCAGGATTGCCTGGGCTTTCTCCACGGCCTGTAAAAACCGGACAGGAGAAATGGGCTTTAAAATATAATCCGCGATATTAAGCTCAAAAGCCTCGATCGCATATTCCTTTTTGGAGGAAGTGAAAATGATGATTGTATCTTTTCCCGATAAACTTTTGGTAAGCTCAATACCTGTCATTTCAGGCATTTCAATATCCAGAAAGAGCAGGTCAACCTCGTTTTTCTGAATAAAATGGTAAGCCTCCATAGCGTTTGAAAATTCCTGCACGATGGTAAGATCCGGAACCTGCTTTGCCAAATGGGCCAAGGTCGTTCTTGCAATATCATTATCGTCAACAATCAGAGCTTTCATAGTAATAAGTATATATGTTATTATGACAAATATACTTATTACTTTCTTTTTTTATCGCTCACCAATAGCTCCTATCTAAAATAAGAACGGATCATCCATGCCATCTGTTCATGAGTTTCCATCAGTCCAGTGATAAAGTCACTGGTTCCGTAGTCTTTATATGACTCTGCAAAAGGCGTAATATTTCCACGTAAAAATTCAATGATACTTTCGTGGTCTGCCAGCAGGTCTTTCATGTAGCCAAGACCATCATTCGTCCTGTCACTATACTCGGTAAGGTGAGTCAGTTCCAGGTAGCTCTTCAGGGTTGCTGGTGCATAATGCCCGATTTTTCGTAGGCGTTCTGCAACACTATCAATAAGTTCGTCCAACTGCTTGTACTGCTCCTCAAAGAAGATATGGTTTGCATGAAAATTGTCTCCGGTGACGTTCCAGTGTGCGTTTCGGGTCTTGATATAAAGGACAGTTTCATCAGCCAATAATTTTGCCAATTGTACAGCAACAGCATCTGTGCTTGCTTCGTTTATTCCAATGTTTGCTTTCATGGTATTTATAAATTGAGTGTTTGATAATTATATTTTATAAGTAATCTGATCTTTTAGCGTTCCATAAAGCTTTATTTCTACCAGCTCCGCGAATGCCCAGGTACAGATTAATTTGTCAAATAATGTATTTTCCTTTTTAAAGAAATTTTTAAAAAGGTTGGTTGTATTTCCCTGTAAGGGCTTTATTTTCGATACTTTTAGCAAAGTTCGGAGTCTCCTCATGGTTGTGTGCATCCGAAGCGGCCTGTCTTGCTGCCGCTGCATCCGAAAGATTAATACCATTTTCTTTGATATAAGCCAGCATTTCAGGAGTAGCAGTTGCATGGATTTCATTGGTGTAAAGACAGGAGTTATCGTCAATTTTGGTGGCCTTAAGCTCCCAAAGCACCTGAACTTTTGTACGGCCTCCTTTGGTGATTGAGTCTGAAATCGAAAGCATCCGACAGTAATCCGGTTCATGGACAACGGCTACGTAATGCTGTACCATTAATGCGTCTCCTATTGTTTCGACATTAAGTGAAACCGGTTCTCCGTCAAATGTTGTGGATATTGCTGCACCGATATGCTGGGTAGAACATCTCTGATATTCTGCGTCGGGCAGGTTCAATAACCAATCGGCGATATTTACTTTCTCAATTGGTGCATGGATAATTGCTGTAACTGCTGAATGTGATAATGCGTTTTCTGGAGTTTGAATAATTTCCATAATATTAAATTTTAAATGATTGATTTGTGTTTACTGATGTAAATCTAGGCCTATTTACCGTCCGCCGAATTTACTATCCATCGGACGGGCATAAAGTATCGTTAAAAAGGGAATATTAATCGTTGAGGCGATGAAGGATGAAGTAATCTGCAAAACGCGCGGCGGCTCTATGTTTTTTACGTTCAGGGTGTCAGTAAATGTTCTTCTGCAATCTGATGGTTTCCTTAACGATTATTTCAGCATCAAGAACAGCATTGTAGATGAAATGTCAGGGGGAGGTTTTTTATAGTTGGACTTTTGCTACTTGGTATTAAATCCCATTTGAAACGGGCTTTGCTACCTCATTTGGTGTCTTTCCGAATTCTTTCTTGAACGCAAAAGAAAAATGCGACAGATCTTCAAAACCTACTTCAAGGTAGACATCACTCGGCTTTCTGGATTGCTCGGCAATTTGAAAATAGGCCTCCTGCAATCTTTTTCTCTTGAGCCAGGTGCCCGGAGCCATTCCGAATACACGTTGAAAATCCCGCTTGAAGGTCGATAGGCTCCTCCCCGTAAAAAATGCAAACTTTTCCAGGCTGATGTTAAACCTAAAATTTTTGTTCATGTATTCCTTTAAATTAATCCGATCAGGTAACGAGAAATTGAACAATATATGAATGAGGGCAGGATTCGATTTCAACAGAATAATCAGTAATTCCTCTCTCTTGACATCAACAAAATCTGCACTGATCTCCAGATCGCCGGTATAATACGGTTCCAGGGATGTTATAAAATTCTTAATAAACCTATTTTCCGGTATGAAAATAAAGGAGTCGCCGATGGCTGATGGCCGAATTTCATAAACATGGCGTTCAAGAAAGCGCTTCAGGAATTCCTCATCCAGGGTGATGATGATTTTTTCAAATTCATCATTGTCCTTATATTTTGTATAACGTACCAAATGATTTTTCCGGGCGATACAATAGTCGCCCGGTTTCATGCTGTAGTTTTTTTCGCCGTCATAAGCCTTCATATCTCCCTTCAATAAATATAGAAAATAGTTTTCCGGTATATAGTTTTCGGGGGAGATCTCTGGACCCAGGTGACAGGATTGGATGTTGTTTACTTTCATGGTTTACCAAATATACCGATCCCTAACGTTTAATCCTGTACCTGACTAAATTTTAGACTGTCCACGCTTGCAAGTATCGCCAGCTCTTTCGCACGCGGGTGCCAGCCGAGCATTTCTGTCGCTTTTTTGTTGGACATCTTTGTATACTCTTGGGGTGGTGTAGGCTGCAGAAAAGCAATTTTTCCGGCCAGTTTTGGGCGTTCTTTTTTGATCAGTTCGGCTACATCATAAAAAGACATAGCCCCTTCCGAAGTTGCCAGAAATCGCTGTCCGGCCGCTTCAGGGTGTAACATCGCTTTGATATGGATATCAGCGACATCGCGTACATCTACCACACCAAATGTAAATGGTGCATTTTCCTTGACGAGTCCGTCCACAATACCCTTAACGACAGTATCCAGCGAGGCCGAGGAAATACCGCCGAGGATGGGGCCAAAAATTCCGACGGGATTAATGACCGTTAACTCCATCGCTGTGGCAGCATCCTCCATAAATTGCCAAGCGGCCCTTTCTGCTATTGTTTTTGACTTTATATAAGCCTGTATTGGTGCGTTTTCATCGGTCCAGTCGAGCTCCGTAAAAACATGATTTTTGGGATCGATGCTATAACCGATCGCAGCAAAAGAGGATGTGAGCACGACACGTTTGACGCCTGCCCTTTTCGCGGCTTTCAAGGCTCTCAACGTACCTTCTCTGGCAGGGATAATCAGCTCGTTTTCGTCTTTGGGCTGCTCGGCGACAAATGGCGAAGCCACATGCAGGACATAGTCACATCCCTGCGCCGCTTCGTCCCATCCGCTGTCGGAAAGCAGATCGGCCTGATAAAAAGATAGCTGATCAAACGTGCTGATGCCGCCTTCGCTTAGCGCATCCAAGATTTCGTTCTTGCGGGCGAGCGTGCGCAGTGTTGTTCTTACAGTAAATCCCTGCTCAAGTAGTGCAAGAATAGTATTAACGCCTAAAAATCCGGTACCACCGGTTACTAAAACTGTTTGATTGTTCATTTCGGATCAATTATTTGAATTTGTAGGTCAACTGTATGGCATTTTCTGCATATTCCCAAAGCCTTTTGGCAAGCGCTTCATCGTTCATAGCTGCGGTATGATGGTTTGATAGCGCCGGATATCCTGCATATTCTTTCGGACCATCCGGGCCGTAAAATTTCCCGCCTTCAACCGACGCATCTGTCGCTGCGAATAAGCTGGGCAAAGCTCCCTGCCAGGGATCCATCACCTGATCAAATGCAGCAAACATGCCTTCCAGATTTTCATCCGGTATATTCCGCTGTAAATCGGTGCGCGTAACACCCGGGTGTGCCGCCACAGCAATCGCTGACATGCGGGCATTCCTGAATCTCCTGTGCAGCTCATAGCTGAACAAGATATCTGCCAGTTTGCTCACCGCATATGCACGCCATTCGTCATAGCTCTTTTCCAATCTGAGGTTATCAAAATCTATGCTATCCACTAACGTAGCCGCCCCGCTGGAAAGTGTCACTACCCGTGCGTTGGCAGTCTGCTTAAGTAGCGGTAGCAGATATCCTGTCAGCGCAAAATGCCCCATAAAGTTTATACCGAACTGCAATTCAAATCCGTCATCCGTTTTAGCAGCTGGGGGCACCATTACTCCGGCATTGTTGACGAGTATATCCAGTTTTGTATGCTTTTGCATAAAGAGATCTGCAAATTCCCGAACCTGTCCAATGTTTGCAAGGTCGAGTTTTCCATAGTCCAATGTTCCGGTCCCTGCCGTGTCGGATTGGATTTTTTGGATCGCTTTTTTTGCTTTTTGTACATCTCGTGCAGCGATGGTCACCTGTGCACCTGCTGCAAACAATGCTTTTGCTGTTTCAAACCCTATGCCCGTGTTTGATCCGGTCACGATTGCTATTTTACCTGATAAATCAGGTATATTATTTTTTGTCCACATAACCCTTTGTTTTTATTCTTCTACAAAATTCGTGGAATAGCTGTTATGCCGTTTTGTTGTGAAGTTCAATTTTTCTTTGTTGTGGAGTTCACCTTTCCGTTCTATTCCTAAGGTTTGCGATGTTGTACCAGAATTCCTTCCGTTCCAATGCTGTTACCCGGCCTTGCCCTAATTTTTGGATATCACTGCCGATCAAATCTTTTAAATGCCCTGTTTTGATATGCCTGTGTCCTTTAGGAATTTTTAAATAGAGGGAGCTAACGGAATACTTCTGGTTTATTGCTATAGCTCCCTGTATTCCTGATCTTTAATCTTCAATTTCCAGATGCGTACTCAAAGCAATGCGGTTCCAGCCATTGATGGTGACGATGAGCATAATGATCTGAGCAATCTGATTTTCATTAAAAAATTGGGACGCTTTGCTGTAGGTTTCTTCACTTAATCCCTCCTGGTGGATAAGGGTTATTTCCTCTGTCATTGCCAGTATGGCCTGCTCCTCTTCGGTGAAAAATTTGACAGCCTCCCTCCAGGCACTCACCAAAAAGATACGCTCCGGTTTTTCACCGTTTTTAATGGCATCCTTGGTGTGCATGCTGATACAGTACGCACAATTGTTGATCTGTGATGCACGGATTTTGACGAGCTCTTTAAGCGTTTGCGCGATCTCAATTTTCGAAAGATAACCTTCCAACCCCAACATTGCTTTGAATGCCAGTGGTTCCGTTGCGCTGATGTTGATACGTTTTTCCATGTTTCTTATTTTTTAATTTGATACTACAAATTTGAAAAATGGAGAGCCGGAAAAACTTAAACGGGTTTAAGAAAAATTCTTTTTGTGTATTTCGCTGAGATACCTCATCCAATATACCCGATCCGTGCTTACAGAGCGTCACCTAAAGATAGAAGGAAAGTTCTGCCTGCTGATTTCCAGTCGAAGACGTTATAATCGATATGTCCTACTCCACAGAAGCTGCGTGGACCTTTGCACCCCTTGCTACCCTAAGTGATAGGCTATTTCCGCAACTCCCTTCTCTCCCAATCTCAGTAGATTTTTAGCCTCCGAAGTCAAAAATATATGGATGAGTTCCAAAGCAGTTTTACCTGTTTCCTGTTTTAGTACGTCACTTAAATAACGTGGCGAAATAAACAGCTGTTCGGCAATATAGGTAACGCTTGGCAACCCGTTTTTTTCCAGAGCTCCTTCATCAATATATTTTTTAAGGATATCATTGAATCTTGCTGCTATTTTTCCAATAACCTGTTCTCGGTCGACAAACTGTCTTTTGTAAAAACGCTGTGCATATTTCAAAATCGATGATATATGACTCAAGATAATCTCACGGCTATATTCATCGGGATTATTAAAATATTCACCCTTAATTTTCGCATGAAGATCCAGAATAATCTGCTCTTCTTTTGGAGAAAGTTGCAGCGCTTCCGTTACATCGTAGTCAAAGAAGCCATAATTGTTAATGCTTTTAAAGAGCTCGTGACCGTTCAGATAATCTTCGTGAATCATCAACATATAGCCTTTTTCTTCAAATTCAAGGTCTTTCATTTCAATGATCTGCCGTGGTTTGGCAAAAAATAGACAGCCATTATCGTGGTCGTATTTTGTACGTCCGTACATAAACATCCCTGATTTTATTCTTTTGAAAGCGATGATGTAACAATCTGTGGTAAATTCCCTATTTCCCAGCGGAAAGGCCGCCTGACAGCCAATCATACTGAAGAGCGGATGCTCCGGAGCGTCCCAGACATTTCCGCTGTGCAATTCTGTAAGGGTTTTATAATGTTTCATTTTATTCTTTTATAGAATGTTCGACAATCTCTTTCTATTACAACTGATTCTCTGAAGTTAAGCTAGAAAAGCAAACCAGTACAACTGTAGCAAGAAAACAATTTCTTTGTGCGGATCATTCCTAATAAATCTAGTGCCCATGTGCGGCAATGCTCACCTCTTTCCAATTTTGGATATCTTTCAATCTTTGGGTGTAAACCTTATTGACCACGTGATATGCAATTTTACCGAACAACAATCTTTGTGGAGGATTTTGATTGTCAATAAGATTCAAAACTGGGTCTACTGTCGATTCAGGTTTTCCCCATGTATCAGGATTGTCCCCTGTTTCCGCAAATGCCTCTCGTACTGGATCGTAATCGGTAATATCCGAAGAAGTCTGCACCGCTGAAGCTCCTGCCCAGTCCGTTGCAAATCCATTGGGTTCAATTAATGTTGTTTTTATTCCCAAATGTGCTGTTTCTGAACCAATCGTTTCAATTAATCCTTCGACGGCAAACTTTGAAGCATTATACAATCCTAGAAGCGGTAGCGTCGTTAATCCCAAAAAGCTGGAAATTTGAATGATATGCCCACTTCTTTGTTTTCTCATCACTGGTAAAATTGCTTGTGCTACCCAAAGTGAACCAAAAAAATTGGTTTCCATTTGGTCTCTCGCCTGCTGTTCTGTTGTTTCTTCCGTCGTTCCGAATAAACCAAAACCAGCGTTATTAATCAAAACATCAATTCTTCCAAAGTGTTTTTCTACTTTCTCCACTACTTCAAAAACTTCTGTACGGTTGTTAACATCCAGTTTCACAGGAAGAATGCTGTCACCATACTTCTCTTTTAAATCCTGCAACGCTTCAATATTTCTAGCGGAAGCAGCAACTTTATCGCCTCTTCTAAGTAAGGCCTCAGCCCATAATTTTCCAAATCCTTTGGAAGCTCCTGTTATAAAAATTATTTTGCTCATTATTTTTTCTTTTTTTGTTAATCCAAAATTATCGTTATCCATACTCATACACTAACTCATTTCAGCTGAAGAATAGCACATAATTACGATATAGCTTTAGCTCTACACCTTAGTTAAAAAGAGAGCTCCTTCAATTTCTAAAAGAAGCTCTCACCAACACGTCAATTAAAACACTTATTATAAACTTTTTGCTACCGGAAAATCAATCGGGATCTGGGTATTTGCAAAAACATAATTCGTAAAACTTCTAAGGGCAACCAAGGCTGTAAGTTCTACGAGCGCTTTCTCATCCAAACCAGCTTTATAGAAGCCTTCCATTGCAGCATTTCCGGCATTACCTTTATTGTTTGCGATCGATTGCGCAAGTTTGATGATGGCATCCAATTTAATATCTTCGACACCTCCCTTTCTGATTGCTAAAGTGTCCTCCTCACTAAAACCATTTAATTTAGCCAGCATGGTATGTGCAGCAAGACAGTAATCACAATTATTTACCTGTGACACAACCAAGTTGATCGCTTCCCTTTCCTTTGCAGTGTAAGAAGAATGATGCGCTAAGGTTGCTTCTGTTTCCAGCATCGCTTTTAAAGCTGATGAAGAGTATCCTATAGTAGCATAAAGGTTCGGGATCTTGCCCATTTTTTTCTCTACTGATGATAAAATGACCTGAGCTTCTTCGCTCAATTGTTCTTTGTTTGGAACTGTAATAGTTTTCATATTCTTATTATTTATTATTGTTTACTTGAATCTTTCAATGTCATCCCCGTCTAACGACTGATCTTTTAAAGACAAAAATCCCAAATGTGTAAAAAAGCACGGGATTACCCGTGCGCTGCTTCTGAAACATCCTTCCATTCCTTCCACTGTTGAAGTTTTTCACCATACACCTTTTCTGTTTTGACATAACCCAATTTGCCCAGGAATAATCTTAACGGCGGATTTTCACTGTCAATCAGTTTTAATATAGCCGGAATAGTAGCTTCCGGAGTACCGTAATCAGTAGGGCCAAGTCCTTCAATTTTAGTTAGGCCTTCTTTCAGCGGATTATAAACATCGAGCGAATCGCCAAAAACTGCCGAACTTCCTCCAAATTCTGTTTTATAGCCATTTGGTTCGATAAGCGTAACATGGATGCCAAAATCTTTTACCTCGCTGGCCAGCGCTTCACTGAGGCCTTCCACCGCAAATTTTGTAGCGTTGTAAATGCCTAAGGTCGGAAGGCTCCATACGCCCAGTACACTTGAAAGCTGGATGATATGCCCATGTCCCTGTGCTCTGAGGATTGGCAGTGCTGCCTGTGTCACCCATAGTGTTCCGAACAGATTTGCATCGAAAACATCCCGGGCTACTTTTTCACCGATTTCTTCCACTGCACCAAAAACGCCATACCCTGCATTGTTGATCACCACATCAAGCTGACCGAAATGTTCCTTTGCTTTGTTTACGGTAGCAAATACAGTTTCTCTATCGGTAATATCCAACTGTAACGGTAATAACTGATCGCCATACTTTTCTGATAATGCTGTAAAAGCATTCGCTTTTCTGGAAGTTGCGACCACGTTGTCCCCACGTTGCAACAGTGCTTCTGTCCAAAGTTTTCCAAATCCTGAAGTTGCTCCTGTTATAAAAATTGTCTTTGCCATGTTGTTATTGTTTAAATTATTATTTGTTATTTTGATAAGACAAAGTTATATCCAGAACCGGCCTCTGCTCTACTCCATATCAGCGGAAGAATAGCACAGATTTACGAAAATGTAATTTTGAAACATTTCAACAAGCAAATTCCTAAAATTAGAGACATTGGAAAAGATCAATCATTATAAAAGCATAACCGAACTTCATGAAAAAAGTGGTTTTGAAACTCCGAAGCATCCACTATTGAGCCTGATGACCTGTAAAGAACTTATGACCTATTCGGTCGGAGAAGACAGGTTCACCGGAGACTTTTATATGGTTGCTCTGAAAAAGATCAAATCGGGCTATGTGCTATATGGCAAAACGAAATACGATCACAGTAATGGATCTACCGTTTTTATGAAGCCAAGGCAGATTATTGAGGTCAGTAATGTACAGTTTGCAGAAAAGGGTTTTGTTATATTTTTTCATGAGGATTATCTGGCCGGCCATATTCTGCATGAGCAAATCAAAAACTACGGCTATTTTGAGTATGAAATAAATGAAGCCCTGCACCTATCTCCTGCTGAGGAGGTTATCATGTGGGAGCTATATGAAAAAATACGCAAGGAATATGACGAAAACTCCGACGAATTCAGCCGTGAAATTATACTGTCACATATTGATTCCATCCTAAAATATTCCGACCGCTTTTATAAAAGACAGTTTGTGGATCGAAGTAATAACGTTTCGGGAACCACGCTAAAAAGGTTCCAGACAGTATTACAGAACTATTTTGATAGGAAGGTACACCTTAAAGGAGGCTTGCCCACCGTAAATTACCTTGCGGGAGAACTTTTTCTATCAAGCAGGTATCTGAGCGATCTTCTTAAACAGGAAACCGGAAAAACCGCTCTCGAACATGTCCATATTTACCTGATTAAAGAGGCGAAAAATCTATTGCTGGGATCGGACAGCAACATTTCTGGCATAGCCTATAATCTGGGATTTGAAAGCCCTTCATATTTTACCCGTTTGTTTAAAAAATTGGTAGGTGTTACACCTGCCCAATTTAAGGAAGCCAAGAATTGATTTCATAATTATGGGTGCTGATGTTGATACGTTTTTCCATGATTTTTATTTTTTAATTTGATACTACAAATTTGAAAAATGGAGAGCCGGAAAAACTTAAACGGGTTTAAGAAAAATTCTTTTTGCGGATTTCGCTGAGATACTCCGGTGTAAAGCCCAGGTAAGAAGCCACGAGATATTGAGGTACGCGCTGGAGGAATGCAGGCTGATTCTTGAGGAATTGACGGTATAGCTCCTCCCTGGAGTGCTCGTAAAGCATCTTCACACGCATCTGTGCTGCAGCATACGCTTTTTGGTACACCATGCGAAAATACTTCTCCATGACCGGGTGCTTTTCCAGCAAATCATCGAAGGCATGCTGGCGAATGACCAGCACTTCCGTAGGCTGTACAGCCTGGATGTAAAATTCTGTGGCGGTCTGATTGATATAAGAGAAGGTCTCTGTCATCCACCAGTTTTCAATGGCGAATTCAGTTGTCTGCTGCACACCCTTTTCATTGATAAAAAATTTTCGCAGAATTCCATCCAGTACAAAATAACTTGATTTGCAGATCTGCCCTTCGGTCAATACGTTTTCTTTCTTCTTAAGGCGCTGCCGCTCAAAATATCCGGTTATATCGACAAATTCATCGTTGGAAATTATTATAAATTTATCCAGGTGTTTTTTGAACTGTTCAAGCATTATTGTACGTCTGTTTCATTATCTTTAGTTCAATTAAGTTAATAAAAAATAAGATAACTTCTGCAACCTCGGTTGGCGCTTTGTTTCTTTAGTTTATTTACTTAACTACCAAATGGGAGGATATTCGAGAGGGGTTAACACTGTAAATCAAGAAAATATGTTTACAATAGAACAAATTAAAACAGCGCATAGCCAAGTAAAATCAGGCGCGGACTTTCCTGCCTATATCCAGGAGATCAAAAAATTAGGGGTTACCGCTTACGACGTTTTTGTTGCAGATGGGCACGCTGATTATTATGGTGATAATCATTACAAAACCAGCTCACCAGCTAGTCATGAACCATTAACTATTGGTGGTACTGTTGACGCTGAACAGTTCAAAAAAGGTTTAAAAGAGCATCAACAGGGCAAAACAGATTACCCCACTTTTATGGCAATGTGCGCAACGTGTGGTATCGAAAAATGGACTGTCTTTCTTGACAAGATGACCTGCGCGTATTATGATAATGCCGGGAATGAAATTCTGGTGGAAGAAATACCGCAGTAACACGATCCGCAATTGCGCAAATACACATCGAAGTTAAATTAAACATAGGAAAGAAAATGGGCCAATACTTTTGGATTGCTATACCAGCGGAGCTATTTTTTCAATATTGCGCGGAAACGATGGAAAAACATCGGGCGCATGCCTATGTTGAGAAGATAAACCGTCGTTCAGGCCAGCGGAATTATGTGAAATATAACAAGGAAAATCAGTCGGCATTTTTGAAAAGCTTTTCATCAGCAGATTATCAGGGATTTTTCCTTTCCACCTATCCTTTTTCAGATCAGGAAACCAGCGTAGATTCAGGTGTCTTCTATGACACACCTGTAGCCGAATATACCATTGCAGGAAGCGGTGGTTATGAAACGGACCGGACAAGAGAAATTATCCACTTACGGCAGATCATGAAGCAAGCGGACAAATCCGCAAAAGCATTTTTTGCCGCCTTGCAGCGCAGCCTCAAAAAGATCCCCGATCTACGCGATACCTTAAGCAGTGGAAATAAAAATTATTTTTACCTGCCGACATCAAAAAGTATCATTCCCCAAAATGCCCATAGTCGGCTTATAACACTACCTTGGGAAGAACACTGCCTGAGCAAAGACCTCGTCTACCAACAGCAATGATTCACATTTATATATAAACAAATGGCAAAATCTATTTTAACAATTACCCTGAATCCATCCATAGACAAGAGTACCCGTGTACAACATATCGTTCCTGAAAAGAAATTACGATGTGAAGCGCCTGTATATGAACCTGGCGGTGGAGGAATTAATGTATCTCGGGCATTGAAAAGACTTGGTTTGGATTCAACAGCCCTTTTTACATCCGGGGGAAAGACAGGCAGTTTACTCGAAAGCTTATTGAAGCTGGAAGATATTGCTATAGAACCTATTCGGGTGAACGGCGAGACCCGCGAAAACTTTATTGTGGTTGACAGCGCAACGAATCAGCAATATCGATTTGGGTTTCCAGGCGAACAGTTTGAGTCCAACGAACTGGAGGGGATCAGGACTTCGATTGAGGAAATCACCTATATTCCGGATTTTGTCGTTATCAGCGGTAGTATGCCCGCTGGTATGCCGCCCGAATTTATACGATCACTGATCAACACGTACAAAACGAAGGGCAGTAAAATACTGGTTGATACCTCTGGCGATGCACTTCGCCTTGCACTGGATGAAGGTGTCTATTTAATCAAACCAAATGCCGGCGAGCTCGCAGCTCTTGTGGGAAAAGAAGAGTTGGGGCATTCCGATCTAGATATGGCCGCCCAGCAGCTCATTTCGCAGGGGAAGGCTACGCTAATCGTGGTCTCGCTAGGTGCACAAGGCGCTATATTATATTCAAAAACAGAAAAAATCCAGCTGCCTTCCCCAGTGGTAAAAGTACGCAGTACGGTGGGCGCAGGTGACAGTATGGTTGCCGGAATGGTCTCTGTCTTAGCCCAACAGGGCGATCTGGAGCATGTCCTTCAGATGGGTATCGCCTGTGGCTCGGCAACGACGATGGCGGAGGGAACTGGGCTATTCGCGAAGAAAGATGTGGATCGGCTGTTTTCGGAAATAAAGAGTAGATAAAAATTGAAGATGTTGCCTTACACATAAAGATGTTGCTTTACAAAAAGGCGCACAATCCCGTGCGCCTTTTTGTTCAACTCATCTTTTCCGTTTACCCAATTTGGCCAGCAACCTACTTGTGGCGAAACTGACCAGCGTACCCAAAGCAGCCGTCAAGGCGGTCTGCAAAACATCCCCCAGCGAGATGCTGGCCCAGATGGAACAGATGGTACCGCCGATGGCCGAGATGCGCATATCATTCACTTTCATTCATCGCGCTCCTTTCTACGGTATCTTCGCTTCCATTTTTAACGGACCTATTCTCCCTGGCACCCGCCGAAGGTTCCTTATCGGTAGGCGATACAGCTGCCGACATCGTTTCATCCAGTGCCGACGGATACCTTTCGCCATCGTCCGTATTGTATTTCCCTTCCTGCGGCTCCTTGCCATCTTCTACCTCGGAATGCGACTTAGCCTCATCCAATACGGTTTCCACGATGCCAAGCCCCAAGGCCAGGTAATTTAATACATTCCCTACCTTTCCCGGTAGCTTAACAGGTGCCGCCAACAGCAGCTGCAGCACCTGTCCTATTTTGTTAAAGATTTTTTTCATGATTATTCTATTTAACGGTGTTCACTTGCCCTGTATCGGGCGACGCTCATTCGACATGCACTTCGACAAGCTCCTGCAGCATCAGTTCGGCCACAAGCGGATAGAACTTTTTGTAGGCGACGCCCGAAGCTATCAGACGGTAGTCACCATCTTCCAGTATATATTGAGCCCCTACCAGGATGCAACCGGCAGTCTCTTTGTGGCTATTTCCTTTATGGAAGTAGACATAGCTAAAATTATGAATATCACGTATTTCAAGCATACCACGATGCATCTTGGGGTAATCGTTGTAGTAACGGCCATTCATTGCTCCGTCGCGGTTAAAACCCAGCGGGTAATGCCCTGCTGGTATGGCGGTCTCACCCCTTATTTTCACGGGGCGTGGGATATTCTCAAGCCCGTAGCAGACAAACTGATTGTTCAGGTAGATCTCGGAAAGCGTGCTATGCTTGCCCTGTTTTGTACGAAGTACCGTTATCGTTGATTTCATACGCAAGATTTTAATTAGAAAAGACCGAGGTATTGACTTCTGGAGTACAGGTTTTCATCACGATCATGTAGGAACAGGTACAGGTGCACCAGCCTATCATGCAGGATAGATGGCAGCTCGATCGTCATCTGGACATCCTTCCGTAGCACCTGTTGTTCATTGATCGCGGCCTGCTCGCCAATAAAATCATAAGCACAGAGTATAACCTGATCATCCCATTGACTATAATCTTTGATGGTAGATTCGGTTACATTCCAGCTCAGCTGAATCGTATTGGATGTGCGTACACAGGCACTCACCGCGAGCGGAGACAGCATGCCATTGCTAATTTTTGCCAGTGCGGGCACGATCTCAAAATCCGGATATTCCCCCTGTATCACATTGGTCAGCGTATGTGACATGGCACGGCCAAAAGCCGCCTGCACTGTGCACTTGCTATGCGCGTAACCCTTGAGGATGAGTGGATACAGTGGATTTAAAAACCGGCGTGCAAGCCGAAAGCGCTCCTGCGCAGCCTCCCTCCGTGTCGGATCTTTAACCTGCTTTTTAAACTCAGAAATCACCAGCATATCTTATCATTTTGTGTTCAAAAATCAGGAGGAGCCTTATGCTCCTCCCGTTCCATTACTCCATCAGCGGCTAAGCCAGGTCAAACTCACCCAAGTACGTACTTTTGGATACTTTCTCGGCCTTGCGGTCGGTAAAGAAAATCCAGACATGCCCCTTGCCTCCTAGCAGGTGTGCCGGAATCACGATGTCTATCGTACCGGCGGCTCGGGTCGGCGGAGTTGGCGCTGTCATAAATTCATCCTTTTCAGGTGAATAGACCAGGATAATGACCTGATCATCGGCCTTGGTCTTGTAAAGACTGTTCAGGATGGTATCCCAGTAGATAGAAAGAATTCCATCACCCACAGCAGCCTCCATTCCGCCGCCATTGAGGTAAGAGCCCGTACTGATTTCGATCTTGCTGTAATCCAAGCTAAAGTTTGGATAAGTACCGGTTACCGCCTGGGCGATATTGAGCTGCAGCGCCACGTTTGTGGGCGTCATCTTATCGGTTTTGGACAGCCCAAACCCCACCTGCAGGATCGGCGTGATCGGCATCAGAAATTTGGAGATTTTCAGAAAACGGTCCTGTTGGATCAGCTGTTCTTCGGACATCCCTTTCGTCCGCTTTTTGGGCAAACCTTTGAGGTAGTTGATAGATTTCCAGGACGAGGCGATCACCGCGCCGACTTTACCACTTGCTCTTCCGATTACACCATTGTTGATTGTTGCCATGTTGTTCTTTATTTAAAAGTTAAAACCAAAAAGCTTTCATTTATACCGGTATGTAGCGCTTTACTTCGACAAACATACCACATCAAACAGCCCCTTGTCAATAGCGTAAAACAGGTTGACGGAGACTCGTCGGCGGTAGCCCGGCTTTTGTCGGCGGCCTGTCGGAGACCGGACAAAAGCAGACACAAAATCAGTCGTACAGTCCGGCATATTCCAGGTAAGCACTCGTCTTATACTTCAAAAACTACGTACTCGAGCAGCAGTCTCAGCCCTTTGCTTCGGGCCAGCTCCGTACCTGCTTCGGATCAGCAATAGATCTTGTACAGATACCGAACAGACCTTCACCAGTCTCCAAACAGGGAATTACTGTTCAGCAGTGGTTCAACAGCAGCTGCTCTTTGATTCATCTCCGAAGGCAATACGAAGCAGGTACGAACAGTATAGGGATTTAAGGCATTTGCCGCGGCCATTTTTTATATTCCGTCACATACAGCTGCACCACATCTTTTTTGAGAAAGAGATCCGCATTGCCCTCTTTATAGGTGGCCTTCAGCAGGCCTTTGCCGATACGACGCTCGATGGTGCGCACACTTTTGCTCAAAAAATAGGCGACTTCGTGGATGGTCATCGTACCTGTCATCTGGTGGAGCTCCGTATACTGCTGTTCCTGCAGCAGGTCAAGGATACGGTCCAGCTTAGCTTCTAACATCGTATTTTCGATGCCTGGTTTTAATTGAAAAGAATAATGGATTTTTAGGTGAATACCTGTCGCATTGGACACAAAACGAGGATTAATCCCCTGTTGATCAGGAGATCCTTTTACAAAAAACATAAACGGGTAAGGTTAGCTCGACTAACCGCCGAAATCCAGTGCAGCAGCAGAGCTGTTGTCTACTGTGCTCGGTCTATCTAAGTTTATAAAATGGGATGATTCAATTGAGCGGTAAAAGGTCATCCCATCCCTCATGCTCTAGGTTATTGACGTTATCCAAAAAATCCTTTAGTTTTTTTTCTTTGCGCATCCATTCAGTTATCTGCAGCAGGTTGCTGATCTCCAATTCCGTCATATTCAACTTCAGGCTGTCAAACACTTCCTTGCGAAACTCCAGGTAAGTGGCATTTGGCAATATCGGTTGACGCACATGCATCATATTTACCCTACAGGTTTTATTGATACGAAAATACCATTTATCAAGCCCCCTAGCTTCCAGCTCCTGCATAAAATGATGGGCTTCCACTCGGGTACCATTGATCAGGACGACTTCCTTTTTTCTTTTTTGGGAAAAATAAAATGGCACATCAAACATACGTACAGTATCCATCCGCAAGGTATTAAGATTGAATGGCGAATCTTTGTACAGCACATCATAGAGGGATCCGATTACGATAGTCCTATCCAAAGCACTTGGAGGTGCTATAGTTCCCGCTCTATCTGTTGTATTTTCCTGCGACATGATCTCTTTCCCTAACAGTGCCTTCACATTTTCAGTTGTTAACCACCATAATTTGCCGTTATGAAAAACATAGATCACGTAGGCTACACAACCTGTAACAATAAAAGGCATATAATGCAGCAGATAGCTTCTTAACAAGCTGTACGTATCTTCGCTGCGCATATAAGCGAAACAATAGATAAAGAAGAGATAAATCGATAGAATCGGTATAGTTGTAGCAAGAATTGCACAAAAGAGTTGACCTTTGGGTATACTATCGGTCTGGATCCTCCCCTTGCTCATGAGTATCAAATCAGAGTATCGCTTCTGCCAATAGGTCCAAAAGGCTTTAAGAAACATCTGCGTAAAAACAACCGCAATACCAATCGCAATTGCAAATGCCACTGTCCACATCCAATAGGTCTGTGTCCAAAATCGATTCAAATAAATACCGTGATTTCCGATTAAATTAAAAAGCATGGAGATAAGTAAACTCTCCACCGTTAGTTTTAATACTTTCATATGCTATGTCAAGCTCTCTTAAATGGCTCAGGTTTATACTGGTTTACAGACCCAATTTACTAAATAAAATCAAATATTAAGCAAAATTCAATCGTCCAAAAGAAGATTATCCTCCAAAACCCCGGAGGTTAGGACATGGCGGTTGCTAATTTGATCTATTTGAATAAATATTTGCAAAAACACAATTTGTATGAAAGAGAAATTTGACAATGCAGGCGTGGCACAAAAAGTAGCCATGATTCTCGCTCTGCCAATAGCGGAGCGCGCGCTAGAGATGCAACTTCTTAAAGGCGATTTTGCAGTTTGGATGGAACACAATTTTAATCTGAAAGCCCATCAGGTGCAACAGCTCTACGAATTTCCCCATGGGTTTCGGAAACAACTTGGCGCTGCGATAAGCAATTATCTCATGCAGGGCAACATACTTCAATTTCAAAAAGACGACAAGGGTGATGATGATGATCCAGAATTTAAGGAGCTCATGGTTCACGGCCTCGATGAATGGCAGGATGCTGTGGTGCGGAAGACGTTCACTCCCCTATTTATTCGGATATCCTACAGAATGACCTAGCACCTAAGAGATCCCCCGTTATCCAAAAACCATTTCCCCCGATCATTCCGAAATCCTGACCGGGGGGAAATTATTGACCTATAATCCATTATGAAAACAGCTTTAAAAATCGATATCGCAGCGGTATTTGGCCAACCAATCAGTCCTAGAACTGATATGCTCAAGCCAAGCATAAGCATGCCCAATGCGGACTATCAACATTACGAAAATCAACATAGCGAGGCTTGTCTACAACAGTTTGACGGCATGCTCGGCTACATCAATATATTGGATCTGCAGCTATCCGCCGATATTGTCATTCCGATGCAAGTCACACGTTCAGACCTGCATATCTTTTATCTCTTCACAGAAGATCGTGCTA
Source organism: Sphingobacterium sp. UBA7631 (assembly GCF_002483935.1). Classification (NCBI taxonomy): domain Bacteria; kingdom Pseudomonadati; phylum Bacteroidota; class Sphingobacteriia; order Sphingobacteriales; family Sphingobacteriaceae; genus Sphingobacterium; species Sphingobacterium sp. UBA7631. The sequence goes on along the minus strand of NZ_DLIX01000010.1, from coordinate 27,051 downwards.
TTCAGATCAGGGATATCCAGAAGCGGATCAGTTACAGCATCTCTTACAATCGCGGCCGCTACTTCTACTTAACCAGAAGTGATTATGAAATCCATGTTCCTGCCGGAAGGTATACCCTCCTTAACTTTTATTTCCGCGGCAGTATTTTCCGCGATGGCAACGAGCGTCCCTATCAGTTTCTTCACCCCTTGCTCCATGCCTATCGAAAACACGATCCGAATTCGTGGTGCAGCATCGATTTCCGTGCTGGCACCAGGACTATTTCATTGCTAAAAACCATTGCGTCAAAAATCAAGAAAGGCGACCTCGATAGTGAGGTCAATATCCTCTGGGGTATCAAGAAGCTGATCCAGCTATCGAAGGAAAAGATCTTTGAAGAATATGAAAAGATTTCGGAATCCCAGTTAAAAGCCAAAGAAGCCCATGCAGCCATTAAGCAGGCTGCGGCCGAGCATGGTCAGGATTTTAAACTGGAAGATATTGCCTGGCAGCTCGGAATCAGTATGGACTATCTGCATCAGCTTGTCCAACTTTATTATGGACAGAGTCCCCAAAAGCTGAAAATAGAATTGATGCTAGATCTCGCCAAGAAATATATTGTAGACGGTATGCCTACTGATGAAATCGCCTATGAACTGGGCTATTCGTCACCAAGCAGTTTTGCACGCTTTTTTAAAAAGAAAACGGGCATGACCGCGAAGGAGTTTTTTAAGCGGTATATCCAAGACGATCACTAAGCCTGTATATACTACTCTCCAGATTCGGCCAAGTCCAGCTGCTTTTTAGTACCGAACTTTGATTTACAATGTAAGTAAGGAAATGCAAAATACACCAAGACATATTGCTCCCAATAACTATTCCGTACGAAGGATCACGATCTTTTTAAAATGGATGATTCAATTTATTTTGAGACTTCCACAGATTGTGGTCCATTTTTGCTTGATACATTGGCGGGATATTACTGTGACGTTTTATGGCTCGTTTATGATGGGCCTTTGGATCTTTGTGGCATACAATAAATTTTCTGATTTCAGTGGCAATATGGATGCCATGCTGCGCCAGCCACTGCCAAGGCCACTAGCCATCGTATTGGCTTATTTGATACCGACAAGTGAGATCATAGCGGCAGTATTGATCGGGATTAAATCGACGCGATTAATTGGCTTAGCGTTATCATCACTAATGATGCTGGCTTTCACCAGCTATGTGGGGCTGGCTTTGCTTCATGTATGGAGCGACGAGCTGCCTTGTAGCTGTGGACTAATTATTCAGATTAGCTGGAAATCACATTTTATATTAAATATTTACCTGACATTGATCTGTGTTTGGTCCTCTATCATAGAACGTTGGATTCGACTAAGACCCGTTATAAATGATAAATATAGTATTCCATATCGTACAAAAATTGCCAATACTATTCCACGATTGAGCTATAGATCATTTGCAAAGCATATAGACAGCCTTTTCCATGGGCAAAATAAGAGAAAGTGACAGCTTACACATCGGAACGCTGATGCTAGGTTGTCGGCGAGAAGGGCGCGTCTGCCAAAAGACAGAAATAAAACAACAAATTTTTAAAACACATTTTAAATCTTACGTTATGAACTTAACTAAAATCATCAAAACAAATGTATTGCCTATGTTAGGATTAGGCATTGCAGCAGGATTAACAACAGTATCGTTAATGTCTGCAAACACTGTAAAAACCCAACAAGCTGAAGGCCAATTTTGGTTCGAAGTTACAAGTGGCCAGCCCGGACAGGAAATTGAACAGCCCGATCCAAACTGTCCAAAACTTACGCAACCAGATTGTGCCCGTCTCTACAATGAAGAAGATACCGAACTAACTCCTTCCAACGAAAGAGTAGTCATCTCGGGGCATGAATCCAATTACGTCGACTATCGCACAAAAACAATGTAAATTCACCTCTCGTTAAAAAGAAAGGGTGGCCGTTTCAACTCGAGACAGCCACCCTTTTGATTTAAAGTAAAGATCCCCTATTGATCAAGCTACTCCCTTAGATTTTGCTCGATGCCTGACAGATCAATTACATTATCTGGGATGGGCAAAATATAATTTGGTGAGTTAGGTTTAATCTCTATCCTTTTATCTCCAAGTACCCTCATCATTGTTATTTCCGCCTTTTCATTTCGGTTCAGTCTCCGAATATCTGAAAATCGAAGTCCACGATAGAGCAAGCTTTTCCTCCTTTCAAGTAAGACAATATTTAACAACTCAGTCTGGGTAATATTTCCTTTTAGTTCCACAATTCGATGATCGCGAAGCCTTGACGCCATAAATGTCTGATACATAGATTTCGCTTCATCAAGTTTATTTGTTCGTGTTAAACACTCCATCGCCATAAGATAGACCTCATCAATAGCCAGTCCATTAAACAAGGATAATGAGCCTGAATAATTACCGATAAAAGCCGCGTTCTCCCCCCGAGGAGCAAAAAATGCTTTCAATCTTAAATCGTCGTCTGAATAAGCCCGCATAATGTTGGTATCGACCAAAGCTTTTGAATCTTTATGGGAAGCATAAGACATAATACTGTGGAAAATCACTTCATCATTGAATTGTGCCATCGGATAAGCAACTGAAGTATTTACTTTCGTGTAGTCGATCAATTTAAAATTCGGCAATACGGACTGGCATAACGCTAAACAGTCATCATATCGCCCCATAATGAGATACAGCCTTGCCAAAAGAGCTTGTGCGGCATATTTACTTGGCCTGGTTTTGACGGATACCTTTGTTGGCAACAACGCAATGGCATCCTTTAGGTCTTTTTCCATCTGTGCATAGGTTTGCCCGACCGTGCTTCGCCCCACCTTTTCATTGATATCACTTTTCAGGCGTAAAGGAAGGCCAAGCCCTGCATTTTCAGCACCTACCGTATACGTATCACAGTAAATCTGCGACAGGTTAAAATAACCAAAAGCTCTAAAGAATAAGGCTGTTCCTTTTAGATAATACGCTTCATCCTGCTTGCTAGCCAATACTTCCAGACCATCCAGCACATTATTGGCGTAGAAGATCTGTTGGTAGGAATTGCTCCAAACAATGTCTAGCGAACCCTCATAGATATCTTTATTCCAGATATAAGTATTACGCTCGATCAAACTTGTAAGACCATCGTAAACCTCTTTGCTCAAGTAATAATCGTCGGCAGAAAGATGAGCGAGATGAGGCAGTGCTTCGTTCATTGTTTCTGTTCGGTCCATCAAGGCCCTAAAATCCTTCAATGTACTGGGTATTACCAGTTTCTTGTCCGATTTGACCGATAGAAAATCTTTGGTGCATCCGCCCAGCGTGATGACCAACAATAGTACGATAATTCTTTTCATAGTATGTTACAATCCTACGTTAATACCTATAGACCACAACCGGGGTCTTCCCAAATAACTCTCATTTGTCATCGGATCGATCTTAGCACTGTTGGCCACCCAAAGCTGCCCTACATTATTGACCAGCACAAAGAAAGAAGCATTTTTAAATGACCGGTTAATCCATGTGTTATTCAATGTGCGGAGGTCAATACCCAATCGTACATCTTTCAAAAAGATATAATCGGCTTTTTCGACAAGTACACTTGAGTAGCTGTTTAAAATGCTCCATTTGTCCAGATCAGCCACCTTTGGAATAGCTGGAACATCTGTCGCCAGCTCGTCGCCAGGTTTGATCCAGCGCTTGGTATAATCCTCGTGGCCAAACCAATTTGTCGCCAATGTTGAATAATTAATCGTTGGTCTACGGAGGTAACCGCCAAATGCATAAAGCATTGAAAAAGAAAGATCAAAAGACTTGTATTTCAAGCGATTTATAAAGGATCCCGTGTACAAAGGAAGTGCTGAGCCGTGATATTGCAGGTCGTCAAATGTCATCTTGGACCGGATGGCTGTATAATCTTTGCTGATCTCGCCTTTATACCAAAAACGCGGGCTTCCATCTACCGGATCTAAACCCGCCCAGGGGACTGAATATAATGGACTCATGGGCTTGCCCTCCACCGGAACAGCAAATGAGGAGGCCAATAAACTGCTCGGTGCGGTACCACTGAATTTCATGACCTTATTTCGGTTCCAATTGAAGAGCAGGCTTGGCATCCACTCTACTGCAGCAAAGTTCTTTCGGCCATCTATTCGCAGATCTATCCCTTCGGTATTGAGAGATGCCGTGTTGCCTGTAAAGGAAAAACGCTGACCGACAAAAAAGCCAGTTGTCGGGTCAAGGGCAGACTCCCCGATCAGGTCGCGACCTTTCTTCTGATAATAATCAAAGGAAACACTGACAGCCCGGTTTTTAGTCGCCAGATCCAAGCCTATATTGACTGTGCTTACTTTTTCCCAGCGTAGATCCTCATTGGGTGGAGTTTGGATCTGTGCAGTAGGCAAACCCGTCAGCAAGGATGTACTATATCGAGCCGTACTGTACCGTGTAAGCGATTTATTTACATTTCCGCTATAACCAAAAGTCGTCCGTAGTTTGAGGTAGTCGACGATAAAATCCTTTGGCCAAAAGCGCTCCTCTGAAGCCGTCCATGCCAGTCCCGAAGACCAGAGCGGAACAGCACGTTGGTTGGTATTGACACCAAAAAGATTAGATGCATCCTTACGTGCACTAAAGGAAAGCAGATACCGTTGCCTGTATAGATAGCTACCGTTGAAGTAATACGATACAAAACGATCTATACGATCCGTAAAGGCAATTCCTGAGGGAATATTGGATTTTAAACTAGTCGGAAAGCGTGTAAAACGTGTACTAAAGTCCATGTCCTGATACGTCAGTGTTTCGGGATCAAATCCATACACCGTAGACTTATCCCCTACCAGAGTCGTCTGTTTGACTTCCGCTCCCAGTAAGAGATTGATGTTCGACAGGCCGATGGTCGCTGAATAATTCAGTTGCGCCCTTCCCAGATGCGCTTGTGTTTTGCTCCTGGACTTATCCAATATAGCACCTTCCCGAATCGGAAATAGCAGCTCACCATTATTTTCATAGGCAAAGCTATTGACCATATTGCGCGCATAATAGCTATCCCGGTCATAATTGAAGGTCTGCAGATCGTTTATGTTCTGATAGTTATAAAGGAGCTGTGCTGTGAGCCCGTACCCTAGCCGTATATTGGAATTAAATCCGGCTATAAACTCATTATGTTCATTGGCAAACAGTCTTTTGTCCATTTCGTCCAATGGACTATAGCCCCAGTCCAAACGGCCAGATTGCTTTTGTGCATCCAAAAACATCCCATTATAATCGTGTATAACAGGCAAATAATTTCCGTTTTCATCTGCAAGCTTGGCATAAGGATAAATATAATCCGCATAATTCAGCAGTCGGTTGTTTTGATTGCCCAGATTCCAGGATAAGGTCGGATTAAAATCCAGCCATTCCGCAGGTTTAAATGTCGAATTGAACTGCAGCAGTATTCTGCTGTCTTTCTGTCTGTCAGCCGAAGTGTTGGCTTTGTTCCAAGTCAGGGAAAGCAAATTTGCCGCCTTTGCATTCCCATTGCTGATCTGAGCATTGTACTGCTGTTTATACCCTGTACCGAAGTAATAACGATCGAGATCCTTTCGGACATCCTGCTGTGCCAGCCCCGCGATCTGATTTGACACTTCCTCTGCGCTCAGCAACCCTTTATCCCGTTTGAGCAGCAATTCAACTACTGGCGTAAACTTCCGGTAACCCGCATTTGCTTTTTGGGCGTTATAGTAGCCATTATCATAGAGGTACTGTTCAAAGCCGATAAAATCGCTGCTATTTAGCAAGAATTTAGAATAATAGCGTTCCGGAGCCGCTTCCCATGTATTATTCAGGCTGAGGTTCACCTTGGTGCCTTCGTTCAGTTTTGCCGATTTGGACGTAATGACCAAAACGCCATTTCCCGCACGTGCACCCCATATAGAAGAAGCTGCTGCATCTTTCAAAAAAGTAATGGATTCCAGTGCATTCGGATCAAGTGCCGTGATGTCACCTTCAAACGGAGCACCATCCAAAATGATTAAAGGCGTATTGTCGGACTTGATCGTTGCATATCCGCGCAGCATCAGTGCATTTCGGCCTGATAAACGCGAATCAATCGTTAACCCACTTACGGTACCTTCCAGCCGGTCTACCAATCCTTCCGAAGGTCTACGGTTGAGTTCTTTGTTTGTCAGGAATGAAAAAGATCCAGTAGCGCGTTCTTTTGGAATTGCTTGATAACCCGTTTGTACAACGGCCTCTTCCAGTTCCTGTACGTTTGACTCCAATTCTATCTTGTAGTCACCCGCTCTGTCAAACTGCACAATTTTAGGCGCATAACTAAGGTGGCTAAAGCGTAGCGATACGGGATAAGTAACCTTATTGATATGGCTTTTTCCATCTCGATCTGTCTTTGTCGCAATGGTAGACTCTGTTATGGAATTTACAGATGCACCAGCAATAGGTTTTTGACCAGCTTTGCTCAGCAATTGTATGTGCAAAGCATTCGATTCCTGTGCGAACGAATTGATATAGCTTACCATTATAAGGATAAATGCGATCCATCTATTCATGGCGACCTCCTTTCGCAATATCACTCAGTACAAATACATCCATGGACAAAGTTTCCAATGTCGCCCGGTACCCTTGCGGTACTAGGAATGCATTGATACTGTTCAGATCATCTAGCCAATCATCAGGGATTTTTATTGGTTTTTTAAATTCGTCGGTCTTGTTGATCCATGGTATTCCTCTATTTGTCTGCTCACTCGCATTATCAAGCCTATCGACCAATTGATATAAGGGGATTTCTTTTGTTAACTTCTTGGGAATTTTCAAGTTCTGAGACGATTCATCTTTTCGAATCACATAAGCTTTACGGCTACGCTGTTCAATACGGCCTTCCATACCATATTTTTGTCCGAAGAAGGTGTTGAGCTCTTGAAGTAAATCTTTAGCCAGTTCACTTTTATTCGTAGAAGCAGAATAAAACTGTATGGCATACAGATGTGCAGTGCTGTCGGCGAAGTATTGATCTGTACTTACATTTAAAAGCTTATCGCGCCATTTTGTTTCTAATAGAAACCAATTGCCCTTCCGCAGATCAGGGCGGGCGATGGCAATGGCTGATTTATAGATATCTATTGGCCCCGCATTGGTTGTTCCAAAAAAGCTGGGTTTACCATCCTTTCCGATCTGATAGTTTGTCTGGGCAAGGACATCCTGTAGGTAGCCTGTTATCGTAAAGGAACGTTGCAATTGGGGCGCACGAAAGATCAAAGGATCATTCAAAAAATTGTCCTTTAAGTCGAAAGACACACGATCTTGCCGTATTCTTGTGGGCGCAATTCCTTCATTTAACAGTTTGGCTATATTTTCATCGGTCACTTCGGTTGCCTGCGTCGTAGCGACCACCTTACCCCCACTTATCCAGATGTAATAAGGAATCCAAGTATAGGGAAAGTATTGAAATAGCGTCGCCCGGGTGTCAATAAAGGACGACAGCGTATACCCATTGTCTTTAAGGTACTGGGGAGCCCTATCCTGCTGTAATGTAGCGAGTAAAAATGCAACGTTGGAATAGCTATGTTGTAATTTTTGAATCTTTGGCAAACCCTCTAGGCAGCTTTTACAGGTGGTGGCCCAGCAATCTATTAAGATCAGCTTTTTGCCTTTATAGTCTTTGAGTTGAATATGCTCTTTTCCCTCGGGATGGTTTGCTACGGGCAGCATTGCGTTCCATAGTTCATCAGGTATTGTATCGCCTACATATAAGCGATCAATTTTGGTGAGCTCATTGGCCCCGCTGTCCTTACGGGGCGTCTGAGCCGATAAACTAAACATAAAACACAATGCGAATAGCATTATAAGTACGACCTTATCCAATAAGGCAGTTAATGATTTTGATCTTTTTATCATCTGCTTATGGATTAGGTATTATTCAGCAATTCTATTAAAAAAACTGTGGATCCTTTGCTTGGCTTCCAGATCGGCCGTAATGACTTCGGCAGGCTCAGCAAAGGTAAATGGCACCGCATCGATACCAATTTTGCGAAAGTGCACCAGGAAATAAGCCATCAGTGCACGGCACACTTTCATCAAAAAAGTATGCATCCGCTTCACGTCAGCAGCATCTTCCTGTACGATACCTTTTCTATAGATTTCAAAAAGTGCCCATAGGCTTTCCTGACAGTCTTTAATGGTATGTTGGGACCAGAACTCCCGAATGGTATTTAATGGATCGTATCCATTGTCGTATATTTCATAAGATGCTAGCTCAAAGGGTAGCAGGTTCTTTGATTTTTGGTTCATAATTTAGTTTCATCAAGTATGACAAACCCTGAGGAGCTAGCTTAAATAAAGGCATAGCTTCCCCCTTCGCGATTTTCCGCGTTCAAAAGGCTTGTCATTGCACAGATCAAATGCGACCTATGCCAAATGGACAAATACGGTTAAAAGTCCGAAAAGCGCCGAGATACAATTTCAAGGCATAAATTAGGGTTAATTATGGCGCTCCCTGCCGGAAAGAAGTAAAGACCGACCTACAGCAATATCGTCTTGCAATAAAAACTACAGGTAAAAAGTTTGGACTGAATGAAAATTTGCTTAATTTTAAGGTGCGAATTTTAAATCAAGCTGTATCATTGGCCAATATTACCTTTTAATGCAATTATATTAATATATAGGTCGGTGACAGGCGTAAAAAGAGGGAAATTGAAACGACAGAGTTTCAGCTTTCTTTTCATTTTAAGGAAAGTCAACACCTCCCCTTTTTATTGCTCTTTACAGCCTGTTTTGATGAGCGCAACCTATTCGGGTGCGCGGAATATGTTCTTTAAAAGTGATTTGCGGGAATACCTCGACATACGATCTCTGATCGAATGCGGGTAATGGGTGGTGTTTGTGTTCTTCGTTCTCATAATTGTTTTTGGTTTTATGTGAACGAGTCTTTTTTCAAGAACGACACCAGCAGTGTCGGCCCTTGCTCCTCCTGTAATTAGTTGGAAAATCCGGCTTAATGGAGTAAAACCATTCAGATAGCAGTTGCCCACTACCTTACCCTACAGAAGTACAAACGCAAGGACCGTCTTACTGGATATGCTTGTAAAGATAAACATTTCCAGTAATAATAGACGATCCACGTGCACTCTCTAGGGTATTTATTTTAAGCCGGATTTATTCCCAAATAGAGAGACTCGTTTTAATACAACAAATGTTGTTATATAAAATTCGCTATTACATTAACAAAGATAAGAGTTTGACGTAAAAAGTCAAACTTTTTGGAAGAAAAATATATGATTAAAATTAACAGACTAGCTGAAGTTCTTGAAATAAAGAAGATAACGAATAGAGAACTAGCTGAAAAAATAAAAAAAACTGAGGAAACTGTCTCAAGGTGGGCTAATAACCATCGGCAGCCTCCTCTTACTGAGTTGCACAAAATTGCGAAACTACTTGATACAGATATTCGTGAGCTGTTGTATCCAACAAAGCCATAACTATTCAATCCTATTTACTATACTTCGCAAAAAGACATTAATGCATAGCTATGCAAATAATTTAAAAAATTTATGGCTGAAAAAATACCAAAAGCTAAAATAGAATGGGAAATTGTTAAATTGGTGAGAGAAGTAAGGAATGCAAAAAAAGTCAGCCAAGCGAAACTTGCTAAAACGCTTGGAGTAACTTCAGGATATATAGGCCAGATTGAAATAGAAAACTCTCGAGTATGTACACCTACGATCAGTTAACAAACTGGCAACAGGATTAGAATGTAGCTTAAAGGATTTTATGCCAGAAAAGCCAATTAATACCTAGCCGGATAACAGAATCAAATTTGAAAAATTATAAGCTATAACTAATGGTTCTGTTGAATAATTATGTTGTGTATGTAATCTTAGGTTTGCAGGTTTTCCAATTAATATATAGAAAGAAAGTATAGAAAAGAGAATAAAAATCTAGCATCAACTTTCCTTTCACATATTAACAAAAGTTCTGATAAAGTATTAGCCTATTAAAACATGAGTGTGGATAAATAAAATTAGAATGGACCTTCTTCCCTTCTAGAAACTAATAATTATACATGAATATTGATAACATATCCGAAGAACAAATCTTCAATGCATATAAAAAGCTTAAGCATTACTTTTTTTACGACAACACCACTCTCTTTGTGAGGGATAAAATCGCTGATTTTGAAGCAGAGCTCTTAATCGAATCCGCGCCACCAAATAATATTAAACAAATATTAGCTAATAAAGTCCGTCATTCTACTAGGAGTATTTTTAAAGATGATAGTTATCTTGACGAGACTCTTAAAATAGATATACTTCCTAAAAAAATAAAACGTCATCACACGGATATTGTCACCAATAATTCCAAAGAGTTTGGTAATATAGAAGTTGAGAGATTTAATTTCTTTATAGATGCCCCAATTGAAGTCCATATATTATCAACTCTATGGGTTATGTTTGCAGGCCGTTACCTAAGTAATACATTAGGTGAGTATTGTTATGCTAACAAGTTAAATCTCGATTTGGATCAAGACGATCTCCCACAAGAAAATCTGAAGTTATTCAAACCTTACTTCGTTCAATATCAACAATGGAGAGATGACGCTATTAAAAAAGCTGAAAATCTATTAGATGAAAAAAGAAATGTAACCATTCTAAGTTTAGATATAAAAGATTTCTTTCATAATATAGAGCTCAATTTTGAGGAAATAAAAAATACACTAAACGTAGAGATAGAAAAGTTCTTCAATTACAAAGATAAAACATATCAAGCCGAGCATCTAAAACTCGCTTTGGATTTGACATTTTTTCTAAGTAAAATCCATGAAAGATACTATCTGAAACTGGCCCCATATTTAAATAAGATTAATGGGAATTTCCCTGAATCCGCAAAAGATAAATATCCTCTCCCAATTGGTTTACTCTCCTCGGGGTTTTTAGGCAATTATTATTTAAAAGATTTTGACCAACAAATTATCCAGAATATCAACCCAGCTTTTTATGGTCGATATGTAGATGACTTGATGTTCGTTTTTTCAGATTTAGACAGTCATATCAAGCCTAATTTAATATCACCAACCACTTCTTTTATTTACGATAATTTTGTCAGAAAGAATATTCTAAAAATTGATGCCAGTGAAGAATTAGCAAAAGAAGTAATTTTAAAGCAAGTAAATGAAAATACTCAATTTCTAGATGATTTTAATTGCATTCAAGAAAACAACAAAACAATAAATTTAGAAAGCTACAAAAAGCTAGGTTTAAATAAAGAAGATGTTTTAACTAAGCTAGCCGAATCTATCATTTTCAAATTATGTCCGACAGACAAATTTTCATGTGGAGAAAGAAATGTAGTATTAGGAACAGAATCGTATAGCCGTTTAATTATTCAAGCACAAAAAATCGTTTTACACTTCTTTAACTGGAAAGAGTCTCGCGCTGTTCTTAATATTTTTAAGAAAAGATTAGAGCAGCAGAGAAGTGAGTTCCGTTTTTTACCTGATGAAGATCAAATTAATGATGAATTTGATGAAGAGGCATTTAGCTTAAGATACAATGACTCTGAAAATAAATTCAGGAGCATAGAGGACTTTTCTGAAAACAAGTACGGTGCATCCAAATTTTTAGCTAAGAAAATATTCGCTATCAGTTTAGGCGATAAAGAAGACGATGAAATCACTGATAAACAAATATTAACATTTTTTAAAGAAGCTACAGCATTAAGTTTTTATTCTCTTTGGGAAAAAGTCACCACTTATTTTATAATAAGAGGAAGAGGAGATAAATTGATTCAATTCAAAAGAAATGTTGAATTAGCAATAGAAAAGCTTAAATCAAAGGATGATCAAATAACAACAGCATTAAAAAAGCATTTAGTAAGGTTTCTCGACGTTTCACTTTCCATAGCTATGGCGTTAAATCCTAAAATGAAATTTGAATTTCTTAACAAGAATGAAGAAGATTGGTTAACAAAGTGCAAAAAAAATGTTATAAAAATTAGAAGTAGCAATTTATTTAGATCATCCCTTATTAGTATTCCATGCATTAACTATACAAAATATATCCTAACCGATGGCAATCTTCTAGATAACGATTTCAATAAATATTTCTCTGTAAAAAATAATAACCTAGATAATACAGAAGACTCTTCAGATGGCCTAGGTAAGATATACAAAGGTCTTCATATTGATAGTAATTTGGCACTTTTAGCACCAAATTATATTCCCTTTCACGAAGTAAATATTTTAAAAATTATAGAGACTGTAACAAATCTTGATGAACAGAAAATAAGTCAAAAAATAACCACAAAACGACTAGTTAAAAGTGAAGTAGACGGCGCGATAAAAGAGGAAAGTGATAAATATGATCTTATTAATTCAATTCCTGATCTATCTTTTACTGATTACTATAAATTAAATTACTCTTGGAAACAGCACTATAGTACTGAGAAAAAAGAATACTACTTAAGGGAGAAATACTTCTCTATAAAACATAACGACGATGAGCGCGACAAAGTAAGATACACACATATATCTATTAAGGGGGAAAATGATGAAAACTATGATCACAAAAAAATCGACAAGAAAATTGCTATTGCAAATTTAAAAGTCGAGAGTGAAAACATGTTAAAAAGTATAGATGGAAGACCTAATCTAAAAAAGGCTCGGAGAAAGACAATTTTTAAATTACTGAATGATGCTGATAGACTTAATTCGGACATGATTGTCTTTCCAGAGGTCTCAATACCATTTTCTTGGTTACGACTTTTAGCTGAGCGAAGCCACAAAAGATATTTGGGAATTGCTGCAGGATTAGAACATTGGATAAATAATAAAAATATAGCATTCAATTTTATGGTAACGATATTACCATTCAAAGTCCATAATTATACCACATCACTAATAAAAATAAGACTCAAGAATCATTATTCCCACGCCGAAAAACATCTTTTAAAAGGATATAGACTTCTCTCACCGGAAGATTTAAAAACCTACAAAATGTCTTATGATTTATTTCACTGGAGAAACACCTATTTTTCTGTATATAACTGCTTTGAATTAGCTGATATTTATCATCGATCACTATTCAAATCGAAAGTTGATTTTTTGGTAGCCTCCGAATACAATCAAGATACATCTTACTTTTCTGATATTGCAGGTGCTTGGGTACGTGATGTACATGCTTATTTCATACAAGTTAATTCTTCAGATTTTGGGGATTCTAGACTTTTACAGCCAGCAAAGTCTTATTTAAAAGATTTAATTCAGGTTAAGGGAGGAGAAAACTCTACAGTTTTAGTTGGCACTCTAGAAATTGAAAAAATAAGGAAGTTTCAATTTGCTGAATACCACCTTCAAAAAGACTTTATTGCTAGTGGAAAATATGTCTTTAAACCGACTCCACCTGATTTCGAGAGGGAAAATGTAAAAAAACGAATGAAAAACTTAAGCTTTTCTTTAAACTTAATCGAAACTAAAAATAAATAATGTCCCAAATTAATGGAAAATATGAACTTTAGGATTCAGGATCTCGCTAAAACACTAATTCCAGGAATAGTAACCTTTTTTCTATCTTTTCTTTTGATATTAACTGAAGAAGAATTTATGTATCTATCAAATTTAACAAAAGACACTATTGCGATATGGCTAATAATATTCATAGCCGTTGTTTATACTCTCGGTTATTTCGTTGATTTTATAGGAAGCAAATTAGAACAACTATATTATAAGTGGTTTGAAAGACCATCGATTAAATTGTTAAATGAAACATCCAAGCTTTACAAACTAAGCTTTTCAGAAGAAATAATAGAATTCTTATGTGATATAATTAAAAGATCTTCTCATCACCCATTCGAAAAAGAGTCGGCTAAAGAGTTATTTAATTGTGCTAATGTTTATAAAGAATATGCTTCAACCACCGCCAAAGAAAGAGTGCTTGAATATTATTATTCAAAGATTCTAAGTAGAAATGTTTCAGCAGCGCTACTATTTTCTTTCGTTGTATATTTACTCTTTTTCTTATATAATATAGCAAATTGGCAGTTTAATATTTACTCTTTATTCATCATTCCTATATTCATTTTCTCTGGATATAGATGGACTACATTTGCTCATTACTATACTCGACAAGTATTTTATGCGGCCTGTGAGCCTGTATTGAAAAAGAAAATATAAAAGTGTTAAAATTTCACTATATTTGGATTAGCCTATGAGGGCACTCGTCCCGAAAAGATGGCTAATGGCTTTGAGAGATTCATGCGCTGGATAGGCAAGATAATTGTCTTGAGCATTTGGATGAACTCAATCCCATGCTCGGTGAAACACACGGTTACTTGTAGGTTTGGGTTATCCATAACTGTGGAGTGGCAACCTTTAGAGGGCAGGGAGGCGCCGGCTGAAATTATTTTCAAAAAACTTTGAAAAGTCGAGAAAAAAGGTATCTTTGGAGAGAGACTGCTCAAAAATTGAAATAATGAAGGTTAAAAAACAAGAGGGAATGATTTGCCATTAGATGGCTATTTCCCAGTCAGATGCAGAAATAAGGGCACTCGTCCCGAAAAGATGGCTAATGGCTTTGAGGTATTCATGCGCTGGATAGGCAAGATAATTGTCTTGAGCATTTGGATGAACTCAATCACATGATTTATGAAAGCAAACCTACAAGAGTCGATTGTTGATTCAGTCTGATTTGGACCCACTCTCATACATTTAGATTTAATGACTCTTCTTCAAAAAGTTTCGGAAATAAGCTTCTTGCATAAAGCATGGATTAAACTCAATAGATCAAACAAAAATTCAAGAGGTTATACAAATGTCAGCATTGCCGACTTCGAGCGTACACTTGAAGTAAATATCAAACAAATTAGTGATGAACTAATTTCTCAACAATTTCAGTTTTCAAAAATCAAAGGTGCAACAATTTCAAAATCAGATGGCGGCTTACGTCCTTTGAGAATTCCTGAAATAAGGGATAGGTTAGTTTTAAAAGCAATTACTTTAATTCTTGAAGAAGAGCTAACAATAAAATTTAATCTTGACAATCGTTACAGTTTTGCCTACCAGTCTGACAAGAGTATAGCGAAAGCAATCAAACAGTTAAAAAATTATTATCAGGAAGGTTATAACATTATTTTAGAGGCTGATATTGTAAAGTTTTTTGATACAGTAGATAGAGAAAAATTACTAAAAGATATTAAACAAAATATTAGTGATAACTCTCTAAATCTTCTTTTAGAAGAGGCCTTAAATCAGGAAATTGCAAATATTGCAGAATTAGAAAACAAAGGTATTTATGAAGATTTATTTAAGAGCACGGAAAACGGTATACCTCAAGGTAACCCGCTATCTCCTCTTTTTGCCAATATATACCTCTCTTCTTTTGACGAAATGGCCGCAAAGAATGATCTTAAGTTGATTAGGTATGCGGATGATTTCGTAATTTTATGTAAAAGCGTTGAAGACGCAAAAATAGCGTACAATTTATCAAAAACCGAAATTGAAGATAATTTAGGACTATCAATTTATCCATTAGTTGAAGATAAGGAGCAACATATAAATCAAAAGTGCAGCAAGATTATAAATGTTAAAAATCATAAGTTCAGTTTTCTAAGTATAAGATTTGATGGGAACAAAACATGGGTTAGGGAAGAAAAATTTGAAAATTTAATTTCCAAAATTCGAAATATCTGTATTCCTCAAAATAATGAAGAAAATCTGAGCCTTTTGGATAATCTTGTAAGGTTGAAGAATCTCTTGGAAGGTTGGATAGCTGCCTATCATTTTGCGGACATAGAGTCTCAAGCTAAAGCAATTGATAGCTTTACAAATGTTTACTTGCATCGGCTTTTTTCACGATATAATCTCGCGTTGAAGAAGGATCACTTAAGAAAAACCAAACTCTACAAAAAGAATCACCAACCATACGGCATTAACAACAAACAACGTAAAAATATCGGAGTTCCTTTTTGTATGGATATATTAAAGAGAGTTAGAAAAAAGTAGTTTTTATAAAAAAAAATTATCGACGTAACCGAGACGAGACTTAAACTAATCGCCTAATATACCCCAACCACTATAAAAAAGCAAACTTTGGATCCCAACATTATTAGGTATTACGCTTACAAAAGAATACATGGCTGACCCGCTGGAGTTAAAAAGGAAGTTAATTTTTTAGCTCTGGTCACCGCCACTCTTAAAACGAGTTTATCTTGCTCAGTTCGTTTAGAGTCTGGGCTAACAATAGGGTTGTATAATTCTTCCCAAATTATCACTTCATCAAATTCTTTACCTTTGGATTTGTGAAGATTCATTACAAATACCCCGGAATAGTTACGATTGGTCATAGCAAAATGCTCTTTAGTAAGGGCCTCTTCAACTAGATAGGAAGCCAGCTGATAGGATTGCGTAGTTCTCCAGTTTTCGCTTAGTTTTTCCAAAAGTATTGCTCCCTTATTAAGCAACCTTAAATAAATTGCGTCCTCATAGATACATCTCAAAATTTCATGTTTGGAATCTTGAAAAAGATCCCTAACAAGAAGCCAGTCTTTGTCAGGACTGCCAGTAAAGGTAATGTTAGTACGGTCTGCGATAATCTTCTGGATTTCATCTACAAGAAGTTTTTTCTTTGAGCCAACTATCTTGTCACCCTCTTCGTAAGATTCCAAAAAAGCAATTGATTTAAGATCCATTTGGCTTATTTTAACACCTTTTCTACCTTTTATATGCTGTACAACGCACTGAATCAAAGTTGCAAAATTCCAATCGCTGACAGGCTCCATAACTTTTGCAATAACTGATGCTGCAAGTGAGGGACCTTCTGGGTCAATAATGACTTCATGATATATTTTCCTTGAATTGAGATAGGATGAAATTTTCAAAGTATCACTTTTCCTTTTCACGAGAATGGCCAGAGACCACTCTTTCTGGTCATGAGATTTCTTTCGTTTGAATGCATCTTGGATTTTAATAAATAGTGGAAGCTTTAGATCAGATTTATAATATTTATATTTTATGACGTGAACATTCTTGTAGGTTTTACCTTTATTTTGACCGGTTAGTAAATCATCCCCAAATTGAATGATATCTAATCCATTGCTCCTGTTATTTTCTGTACCCAAGTCAATTCTGAGTCCTTGAAAATGAGCTGTATATTCAGGAATTCTTTTCACTGAGGCACCTCGGAATTCAAATATTCTTTGATTAAGATCAGCTAATGCCATTATTTTTGAACTTCTTCCTAGGAGCTTTATAATATTCCATTCATGTAAATCAGTATCCTGAAATTCGTCAACAATGATATAGGGATATGTATCAGATATTATTTGTTGAATCTTTTCTGACCGATGCAGTATTTCACACACTATTTCCGCAAAAAGATCAAAACAAATTATTCCATCTTCATTCAAAAGTTTATACTTATAATCTTCAACTTCCTCACTGTCGGTTAAACCCGCTATTTCGGCTGCAAAATTAGGTGGGGTTATCAATTTAAATTGTCTGTGTTTTTTCAGAAGGTATCCATAGGATTGGATGATGGACCAGGCAAAACCATGATAAGTATTGATTTCGAGCTCCTTCTTCTCCATATTATTTAGTAGAATTTTTGCCTGTTCGTCAATTCTTGCAATGGTGGCCCGGGCAAAGCTTAAAAATAAAACCTTTTGATTTTTATTCAATAATCCTTGTTGAAATATAGAATGCGCTTTCAATAAAGCAAGGGTGGTTTTACCTGCCCCAGGTCCTCCTTCTACCAAGATATGTCCCTGATAGTTTAATACAGATTCCCTTTTTTTGCAAATAATCATGGTAGTCTTTTTATTAAATTAAATCAAATCCAACATATCTCTAATTGTCAATAGGATACCACGAATAGTTGCAGATATCTGATGCTCACTTTCACATAATGCTATCAGTTCCGAGGAGCCTGTGCTCGATTTGTTTTCTTTAAAATAACGTTTTAGGAATTTCTTGATCTCGGCTACGTCATTTGGGTCATTTACTGCTATTAAATGCATCGGAATCTCGTCGTTCGCTAAAAGTTCGAGATAGAATTGGGTTAGAACTTTATTATCTGTTTCTTCCAATAAGAGATCCTCAATCCCTTTGTAAGGAATCTCAAATCCACTAAGCACGTTAACCTCTATTTTTTTTAGGTTTTCTGTATTTTGTTTATCAAAAACAGCAAATACGTCCTTGCCGAGTTTTTTAAATAACTCGCCAAATAAAGGAATATTATTTTCCGATTCAGCATTAAAAATAGCAATACCCATTGCTTCCAAAGAGGAATACTTAGCAGGATTAATTTCACTTAATCGTCTTGCTATTGCAGGATATAGGATAGATTCAGTACTTCCTTCAGCAATTAATATTCTTTTGGCCAAGAGGGCCTCCGCGAATCCTAACCGAAATTGTACATTATAATTTTTTGGTCTTACGTGTTTAGGAAATGAAATAAAATTACTGTCTTGTTTTCCGAAACAATCTCTTTTTAGAAGGATAATCTGCTTAGGCGCAAATTCTTCTAGGACATATGGTGAATGGGAAGTAAATATTGCCTGAGTTGATTTCTGACGAATATGGTGAATAATTCGTTTTTGTGTATATGGAGGAATTGCAATCTCCGGTTCCTCCATAGCAAAGATCACTGTCTTTTTAGCTTCAGCGATCATAGAAAGCAGTGCTAGTACCATGGTATTTACTGTTCCTGTCCCTTGATGATGAAATGGAGCATGATACCCGCCTTTTTCGGAAGCTAAAAAAACCGTTAAAGTTTTTCGTAGATGTTCACGTGTCAGATCAGATACCTTAAGGATAGGAGCTTCGCCCCAATCTGCTGGCACAAATTCTTTTAGTGAATTTTGGATATCTGCTAAAACATCTGAAATTCCAAGCTCAGGAGCTGCGGCGACTTTAACTTCCCGCAGTTCTTCAAGAAGGCTTTCCCACATCTTTGGCCTTAACTCTTTTATTCTTAAAATAATATCCAAAAGGGAGCCCCTTTCCATACTTAAAGCTCTCGAACCTGTTCGAAGGGCTCTTAAATATAAAAAACCACATTCTCTTTTATCACTTTTTGTAAATTTTGATAAAGTACCATCCTGTTTTTCTATGGATGAAAAAAAAGTGTCACCTACAAAATCATCTTCTTCACTATCATATTTTCCAATAAACTTAACCCGTAAAGCATTTAGAATTTCAGGTTTATCGATATCGTCAATTTCTCCTTCAGCTAATAATTTTAATTTTTTGGTGTCCCAAAACTCCAAATTTGCATTAAATCTTCTGGATTGTTCTTCTTCAAGGTCTGTCAGAATTACTTCAATCTGTATTTCATGGGAATTATCCTCTTCTGGCATATAAATACCATTGTAAAAATCATGTTCATCAATAATAGGTATTCGATTCAATCGATCTGGGCCAAGGACTAGATCAATTGCTTCCAAAACGGTAGATTTCCCTGCATTATTATCTCCAATAATTACATTATGACCATTAAAAAAGATCTTAGAATAAGAAATTCCTCTGAAGTTTTGTATTTCAACTAAAGCTAATCTCATAAAATTTAAATTGGTTAAGTGTTTCGTTAAGGTACATTTATTTTTAAAAATTTCAGAATGATTTGCCAGCAGCTATTTTGTTAATAGAAACTACAAAATCTTTGGATAAACCATATGAGTTAACAATTATTCTGCATCCTTAATGTCAGTGTTTAAAATAACGATAAGAGCTCAAGTTTCTGTAATCCGGTTCATGCAATTGAATTGTTTCGATTTTTGGTTGAAAAGATTCACCGTATAAATATCCTTCTAAACTCTTTTTAGCATTTTCAAGTCTACCATGTTCATCGATACTGCAAGCTAGAATAATCTTGTCAGGCCGGATAAGCTGTGTAATCTCTGCAATTGATTTCAACGATTTGTTTTTGTCTTCTGAGAACAATTTACTGTTATGCTTTGCTTCCCCAATAATAAAGTAACCATCTTCATTAGCTACGATATCCAAATCTGTAAAGGGTTTGTTGTTTTCCATTTTATCGTACAGGTTCAATTGGGGGCTGTATTGAAATGATAATGAACGTGCTGAGAGTGCAGCCAAAGTCCGGATTACGGTAAGATTACCATCTCTGCTTTCTGAAGTTGAAAACATATTGTTACGCACCAGATCATTCAATTTGTAGGCAAATTCTGGTTCTACAGGGAGGTTAAACTTTTCTAAGCATCCCCTACATTTAACTTCATCACCAACTTCAATTATGGGATACCAAAAAATTGAAGAACAATTTCTACATTTAAGCTTTAATCCCTTAAGAAAAACCTTATAAAAAGTGAGTTGAGTTAAGGCCCTCTTCAATCCTAAAGAAAGATTATCCTTATTCAACCAGCCCTCTTCCCTTTCAACAAAAGCTAACTTTTCTTTCTCAAATGCTACTAATGCCTTAGTATATAATCGGGAAAAAGTAATACTATCACCGGCAGATTTCTCACTGACACATAATTCTTCAAAAATATCGACCCAATATTTTTCACTAAAATAATCATCGATATCACTAAAATTACATTTAAAGATATTCAGAAATGCTCGAAGCTTATTACTCGCATCATGCGGTCTTACATCTAATATTTTGTTTCGGGTCATTTCTCCATGAATTTTGGGAGTACAGATCAGCTGATTTACTAACTTATCAAACGTCGGGATTGAGATCTTTAAAATTCCTGAAATGCTGTGTTGATTGCTATAAAATATACTTAAATTACGGTTAAGCCTAACTCTTCCCGGCACATCTTTAACGATAAATCTGGATTCTGTGGTTAGCGGAAATAAAATTCTTAAAGTATTATATTCAATATCTTTCGAAATATTTAGGTCAAGGACGTAACACTGTTGTGAAAATTGATTGTTATTTCCAAAACTAAGTTTTGGAATGTGGATAATTCCATTTTCAGTAACAACCACCTGTGTTGTAACTTGTTCACCGTATTCCGCTGGAGAAATTCCTTTATCATCCATAATTTCATAGGGAAATGAGCTGATGTCATGGTACCTAAAAGTACTGTAGTAAGATATAGGTTTTAGGTATTTTTCTATTACCATTTCTATCTGGGATTTGTTCAGTGACGTAGAGACAACTTTGATCGCCTCATTTCCCTTCATTTTGTAAATGACTTCACCAAATGAAGTCTTACTATCTATTTCGTCTAGTTGTTCGACCGTAATGTATAAGATGTTTCTATATTCATATAATCCCCGATTCCAATAATAGAAAAGATCGTTTGTCTGATTATCCTCTTTGGAAATTACTATTTCAAAATCGCTAGGGTTCGTACTTCGATACCCGCGTATTATTTTAGTATTTATATTCGCTCTGGATAATGAGGCAATATTGATCGGATTGTTTTCAGCAATTACTCTGCTCAATTGTACTAGATCTTTTTTTTCAAGAAAGAGCTGTACGTGTTGACTACTCATTTGAGCCTCTTCATAATAAGTATTAGGACTCAGACCAAAATTTAATGTATAAAAACTTTCAATTTTGATTCCTGCTGGCCAAGAATCTTTTAGATGCATGACTTTGCGACTACTGGGGTATCTCGTAAGGAGATTATAGACATTCACTCCAGTCATATGTTGATTAGGCCTGTAAAATTCGAGTTCAGAATAGCATTCTGGATTAAAAAAACCAAGTTTCTTGAGCATTTCTAAGTTTACTTCCGGTGCATAAAAGATAACGTCCGGGTCGTACAATTTAATTAAAGCAAGGTATCCCTCGGCAATTGTTCCATTTTCAACAGGAATAATAGGATTATATCTTCCCCCCCAAAAGGATTGGTTCTTGCGAACCAGCCAATAAAGATTTTCATAATCAATATTAGAATCTACAAAGAAAAGATAACGACGGTGTCTTGATCGCACATCAATCTGATATATATTCATCTAAATTATACTTTGGTTTTCAATAATATTTAATTCAGTTCTACTGCTATAGTAGTTAAATTCGTAAGCGAAATCTCCACTTTTAAAATGTCCAATTCTATCACACAGGTCACCGCTTCTTTATAAGAAAGCGAACAGCCACTTTAAGCTGCATTGGTATTTTTAAAATAGTAATTGCACTCTTCCTGAAATTTCATAAATTTCTATGCTAAGTCCTATGAAAGCATTAGCATGAATTGCCTGTGCACGTTGCTTGAGCGTTTCTGTGACACGCTTGTACATTTCCTGCATCTTCTTCTCATAGCTGGTAGAGCGACCTCCAAAGAAATCGACATAACTCGCTCCTATATCGCTAAAGACATTGGTGCCGATAACAACATTGGCAGCTATTGGATCATTATAGCGTGAAATCTCCCTCCCTTCGATGGAATTGGTCGTGGTTACTATCATGGCATTATACTTTTCAATCGGGCAAGGTTAATACCCAAGCCTAATATACATTATTTATTCTGAATTAATATGTTTACAGATATTAACTTTCAAGATTATTACAAATTGTAAGGCTAAAGTATTGTTTTGAAAGTAGGATTAGTTACGGGAAACCGTAACCGATATAACAATTATGCTACTCACCAAAACATAATGATATTTTATATTTACGATGAGTTGCATATTATTTTAAACAATTCTGGTTTCCCATAATCCCTGATGAAAATTAAGTGTTAATTTTATGATATGTACAAACATTTTACGGATCGAACATATTAAATATCGAACGTAAATTGCGCATGCGACAACGCTCACATTATTTTATAAAACACATCAATGTTATATATCATACCAACAAAACACGGACTAGGTTTAGAGATATGGGGAACTTATGATGATCTCAACAATTTTTATAAGGTCGTCGCCAAATTCTGGAATAACGAAGACAAAATAAATCAGAAAGGATTTGACAATAGGGATACTTTGATCAGCGGTTTTTCCTATGAAATCCGTAAAGCAAAAGAAGGAAACCGTCTAAAAACGGACAGAAATCACTTAACCTATGAGGAAGGTTCATACTTGGGTGTACAGATTTCCTGGGTTCATTTCCTATTTTCTCTTACCGCCCTGAAATTTAATATGCGTTATGCAGAAACTAATAAATTTGACATATCACAAATTTTAATCATAGAATTTTGGCTTGAAAAGGCCATGTATTCTTATGATGTAGTTGGTGCTGCACATCTAACAGGTTTTATTGAAGATGCAATTTATGGCGGCAATAAATACATATATCATTATATGAGGAGCATAAACCTAGATTATTTTAAACTAGGAGGAGGAAAAAAAGCATTTCGAAAATTACCTGGCTTATTGAAAAGAGCTGTTTATTATACCGAGGAATATAAAGATTATGAGTCTTTTCTGACCGCGGAAGCTAAAAGACTTAACTGCGAAATTTCAGAACTGGAATTAAGTGATAGTGATTTTGATTACGAAACGGTTAAATGGTAAAAATCTATTACTGATGACAAGACAGATTTTTTTAGGATGGTCTCGAAAATTATTTGGCATTATACTGACTGACAAACAAGCCTTCACGTTTAAGAAGAACAAAGATCTGTTCTATGCCATAAAGAACAGTCATCAGGTCTATGTTGTTTATAATGCTAAACTGACGTAGTCAGCAGATATACTTCTCACGCTCTTCGTAGGGAAATTCAATATTCAGAAATGAATAAGATATATAATCTAGCTTTTTGTGAAGAAGCCAGGAGATTATAAACAGACTTTTTTTACCGAATTATTTCAATATTTTCAATTAAATACAATATGGATTCAACAGAGAGAAGGAACAAAATATTTTTAATCGGAAACGGATTTGATCTTTCACATGGTTTACCGACTAGATATGTAGATTTTATAAACTGGTATTTGAAAGATTGTTGTTTAAAGGCAATTGATGGTGGAGTTTATTCGGATGACTGTCTCAGCGTAAGGATAAACAAAGGATATTTTTACAGTTTGCGTAAAGATCTTTCTGAACAGATTGAGAGCTTCTTTGAAAAAAATGAAATTTGGGGATTTGTTGTGAAAAAGCAAGGTATTACTATTACAACTAATACTTTTGGAAGATCAAGAGATACCAATTGGTCAATCAAAATTGAACCTAAGAATGAGTTTTGCTCCAATCTCCTATCTAATTGCTTAAACGCTGACTGGAGCGGAATCGAATTTGAGATCAATCGTATTATGTTGAAAGAACATTCCGCATTAATAGAAAGTAGGACAAAAATTATGATTGATAGATCGACAAATCAAGCTTATCAAAGTTCCCTGCAAAGGATAAAACTTCTAAACAGTTCAATCTATCATTTAAAATCTAAACTTATTGAATACTTGTCATTGAACAATAATCCTGAAATAAATAAGTATGAGCTGCTATTAAATGAAGTCAATAATGAATGGGGAAATATTTATAAAAATAGTAGTTTTCAAACTTACGAAAATGGTAAAATAAGGGAAATTCCAAATCCAAAAGTTTATAGAAGCGTACTTTTTTTAAATTTTAATTATACTACTTATTTTGAACATCAAATCGTAAAGGAGTTTGAATCGAAATTTGAAGACGAATATACTGATCTAGAAACAATATTTATCCATGGTGATTTAGGAGAGCCGATAGACAACATAGTTTTCGGCGTTGGTGATGAAAATAAAGAGACGTATTCGGAAATAGAATCTTTATATGATAACGATTGGCTAGTCCCGCTCAAAACATTTCACTATTTTAGAAATGAAAAATATCAACAACTTTTAGGTTTCATAGCTAAAGGCGACTATGACATATATGTGATCGGACATTCATGTAGTACTACTGATAGAACCTTACTAAATATGCTGTTTGAAAATGACGCATGCAAAAAAATTAATGTTTACCATTATAGCGGGATAGATTCTTATCTGGCTACATCGTATAATATTGCAAGGAATTTTAATGATAAAGTTCGTTTAAGAAAAGTTCTACAGCCGTTTAATCCCAATCTGACCACCAGATAGTATTTCTTGTACCATCCTGTCTCATAAAAGTGCTTAAGTTATAAAAATGCGGAGTTCGATAGGACTTAGTATTTTTTATTTACTTAACATTTTAAAAGTTTGATTGATTATTTTCTATTTATTCAGCGAAATCAGGTCCTTTTTTACTTTAAAATCTATAACAATATAACATTGTAACAATATATCAATATTTAATATTTGTTATATTTGCATATATCCAAATGGATAAGCCATTAAAAGTTTAATACAATGAGTCAACAAGATTATATAAAAGACATTGCGCGTTTTGGGTTGGAAAATGACCAGGACAAACTGTTGTCTACGTTGAACGAATTTATTGAACATAACAAGAACACCAAAAAGGTCAATTTTGCTTTGCAGCTTCAATCGTTATTAAAGGATTCTCTACGTAAGCAGAACAATCATTTAATGAAGGTCGGTTCGCCTACGCATTATCAAACGGTACAAGACAGAGAGACTGATGAGCTAATCTTAGAAAAGCTCACTTCAGATTATACACTCAATAATTTGGTACTGACCGAAGATGCTGCAGATAAATTAAATAATTTTTTGGAGGAACATCGTCAAAGTGAGTTATTATCCAAATACAATCTACCGGTCTCCAATAAACTTTTGTTTTATGGCCCATCGGGATGCGGTAAAACACTAGCTTCTTATGTCATCGCTGGTGAGCTCAACAAACTTATGTTCGTTGTCAACCTCGGAGCTATTGTTTCATCGAAACTTGGTGAAACAAGTAAAAATCTTGCCAAGATATTTCGTAAAGCTGCCCAGGAAGATTGTATCATCTTTATCGATGAATTTGACTCTCTTGGTAAAGTACGTGACTACAGCCAAGATCATGGCGAAATGAAACGGGTGGTCAATACGATTTTGCAGTTATTTGATTACCTACCTCAAAGTAGTATGGTGATCGCTGCTACCAATCAGAAAGATATGCTTGATGATGCGTTACTTCGTCGTTTTGATCTTTCGATCTCATTGGAGTTGCCAGAAAAAGAGCAAATAGAAAAAATGATCAATTTGGTACTCAAGGAAGACCAATTTATTTTTGATAAAAAGGTTCCGAAAACAGCACTAATAGAAAGTGCTAAAGGCCTCTCTTATTATAGTATCCAGAAGACATTGATTAATGCAATAAAACGAAGCTTGTTTGCTATTAAATCCGTAAAAAGTATCAAACCAAAAATAGATACTGAGATCTGGAAAGATCTGTTAGAGGAAGAAAAAAATGCCTTAGCTATTAAATAAGCGAAGGCATTTTTTATTCCAATGATTTTAGAGTATTAAGCTTCCAAATCTGCTTCTTGATCGAGATTTCCTAATATTTCTATCTGATTGATAGCTATAAGTTCATCGTACAATTTACCTGTCAAGTTTTCTTTTTTAAGGGTTTCTTCTATTGTTATAGCGATTGAAAACCTATTTCCTTTTAAATATGGCTGATCTTCACCTGGCCTGAGTTGTGGATGTACTAGACAGTGAATGCCCAATTTAAAAATTCCATTTTCATCGATTAATTCATTTACATTTACTGGGAAAGATTGCTTCTGTACATTCGAATAGGGAATTGGTTTAGTTTTAAATCGCGCATTTTGGCTCCAAACTGGCAAACTAGTTTTGAGCTTGGATCGTATATCTTCTTCTTTCTGTAGAATAGTACCATGTGTATGGTTTTTAAAAAAGCCAAAAGCAATATGAACTGGACAGTAACCTAATTGATTGTCTTTTACCGGAAGAAATTGAAAACATAATGTGGTTGTAATTTTCAATATCCCATTACTTTTTTTAAGATCCTCGTTAATCAAGTAGTCTGGTAATTTTATAGGTATAATTTTAAATTCATCATTGTCGAGGCTATCTTCTATAATTAAACTGATCTTATTTTCATTGGAAAAAAGCACTTCATCTTTGATTAAATGACCATGTCCTATCAAAGAAGCCTTATACCAATCTGGGCTGTCAACAAATTTATCAGTGCAATGATTTAGCATTAATGCTTTTATTGAACTTGAACTAATAGAAGGATACAATTTCTGAATTCTTGCACGGGAATGTAACGTCAACTGTG